>NZ_CP059560.1:2400000-3000000 GCF_017894385.1 Aromatoleum petrolei | reverse complement strand
ACGCGCCTCCAGGCCAACGAGCCCGACCGCGCCCAACTCGAGCGCCGGTTCGAATCGGTTGGAACACTAATCGAAAAATCCACTGCGGCCCGCCAGATCGAATCCAGCGGCGAAGCACCAGCCATCGAGAAGCGTCAGTCGGCCAAGGAGCAGTACGCGCAGGCGAAGGCTGCCTTTGACGCAGGCGAGCTCGCCAAGGCATCCAGCCTGCTGTCGGCAGCGAGCAAGACCATGTTCGAGGCGGCACGGCTTGCCGCGCCGGAAAGTGTCACCGCCAAGAAAGTGGAAACCGACTACAAGAACAAACTCGAGAGCGTCCGCGCCCTACTCTCCGCGCAGCAACGAATTGCAACGGAAAAAGGCAACAAGGAATCGCAGGAAAGCAGCCGTCAGGTCGAGGCTCTCATTGCCGACTCCGAGCGCAAGGCTGCTGCCGGCCAGTATGCGGCCGGCAGGACGATTCTCGAACAGGCGTATCTTCTTGCGAAAGCATCGGTCAGCTCGATGCGATCCGGCGACACGCTGGTACGTTCGCTGAACTTCGCATCGAAGGAAGAGGAATACCACTACGAGATCGATCGCAACGAGACGCACAAGATGCTCGTCAAGGTATTGCTCGAAGAAAAACTCGCCGGCGCGCCGATGAGCCCGCGCGTAACCGAGTTCCTCACCAACGCCGGCTCACTCCGCGGCGAAGCAGAAGCGGCGGCGTCGCGCAAGGATTTCGAGGCGGGCATCAAGCTGCTCGAACAATCGACCAGCGAACTGGTCAAGGCCATCCGCAGCTCCGGCATCTACATACCCGGCTAAACCTACTCCCTGCCGTGCCTGAGCATTCCTCGCTGAACGGCAGCTCCTGGCCCGTACCGAGGACGAGGGAGTTCTTGAAATCAGGAACTCCGTCATCCCTGAGCCCTGCTTGGGTGCCCCTTGAATCACGCCCTTACGTGGGGCTGCATCCGATTTCGGCCGACTACAGGTCGGCATGCCGATTGCTTGTTAAGTCATAAGACCCCACCATCAAACGCGCACGACAAGATGCCCGCACTCAGCAGCACCCTCAGCTCGGACGAATCGCTGCCAATGACCGCATGGTCACAAGCGACTCCGCAGCGTGGGTATGTCCAGGCGGGACGCCTGTGCCCATGGTTTGCCCTCGCCGCCGCAGTGCTGTGTTCGATTGGCCTGTTCGTCGGACTGGTCGTCGCCCAGACGGATCCGCACCAGCACGAGCACTACCGCATCGCATTCATTCATACCCCCTCTCTCTGGCTTTCGGTCGGTATCTACTTCGTTACCGCGGGCATGGCGGGCTATGGTCAGGCGAGACGGCAACGCTTCCTGTCGATGATTGCTTCGGCGCTGGCACCGACAGGAGCTCTGTTTGCCTTCTTGGCGCTCTGGACCGGCTCCCTCTGGGGAAAGCCGATCTGGGGTGCATGGTGGGTATGGGAAGCGCGTCTGACCGTGGAGCTTCTGCTGCTCTTCCTCTTCCTCGGATATGTTGCGCTCCAGGAGGCCATCGATGACACCCGCCGTGCAGACCGCGCCAGCGGCCTCCTGGCCTTGCTCGGAGCCTTCGGATTACCGCTTCTTTACTTCTCCGTGTTTCGCTGGAGCAGCATGTATGGCACTCCGCCCCAAAACCTCTCCGCCCCCGACAGCCCGGTCATCAGTGCCGGGATCCTGTTGATGGGCCTGGGCCTGTTCGCGTACGCGGTTTCTGCGACACTTGCGCGCCTGCGCAACGTCATACTCAAGCGTGAACGCAACAGCGAGTGGGTTGTACAGAACTTCGGTGCCCGAGCATGAACTGGGACAGCTGGGGCGACTTCTGGGCAATGGGCGGGGACGGTCTTTACGTCTGGAGCGCCTATCTGGTCGCGCTGGTTGTCATTTTCACCGAGATCGCAGTCCTTGCACTGACGCGCCGGTCCATCCTTGAGCATCTTGGCCGCTATGCCAAAATTGCAAGAAAGGAAAGGAAGCCGCGAAATGAGGACTCAAGATTCTGATCAGGCACCATCGAGCCATGGGACGTTCGCAACTGTGCGACGCGGCGTTTTCCGCCCCATACTCGCTGCGCTTGCCCTTGCAGCCCTCCTGATTCCACACGTCGCGCCGACGAATGCAGCGGAGACGCCGGCATTCATGCCCGAGCTTCCGCTTACCAACCTTGAGGGTGCGGCAATTGGCAGCCAAATCTGGCTGAAGGGACGCCCTGCAGTGCTGAACCTGTGGGCGACGTGGTGCGCGCCCTGCCGCACCGAAATGCCCTCCCTGCAGAGACTCGAAACCCTCCTCGCGCCCGACGGCATCCGTGTGCTCGCACTGTCCATCGATACCGATCACAATCTAGTGCGTGAGTTTGTACTCAAGTACGGGCTCACCCTTCCGGTGAGCATTGCGCACTCGCCGAGCCAAGCGATGGCCGCCCTGGGAGTCGTTGCGCTTCCGCAGACGCTTTACGTCGGCGCGGACGGCCGCATCCTGGGCAGTCACCTCGGACAGCGGGACTGGGCCGACCCGGCAACGGTGCGCGAGTTGCGCAGCCGCTTTGCCGCAAGAGGCCCCATCAGACCTTAGCTGGAGGTCGCGCCATAATCGGCCAAGCGTGCATCATGCAACGCGTATCGTTCCCATCATTCCGCCCGCGGCATGGTCGAGAATGTGGCAGTGATACATCCAGTCGCCAGGATTGTCGGCGACGAACGCAACGTCGATGGTCTGGCGCGGCCCCATGATGGCCGTATCGCGCCAAACGGGACGGACTTCCTTCCTCCCATCGACGGACAGGACACGGAAAAAGTGGCCGTGCAGATGCATGGGGTGAACGAAATCCGTTTCGTTGATCATGCGCAGCACGACGTGCTCGCCTCGCCGGAGGTGGAGAAATGGCTCGTGCATCAGTGCATGCTCGTGCTGGGCCGTGTAATTCATCGTCCAAGCCAGACCATGTCGCTCCATCAGTTCGTGCGAACGAACCGGCTTGCCGTCGACAATGCCCATCGTCGGGAGGCCCCTCATCCCCCCCTGGAACATGATGTAGTGCTCAGTCGCCTTCGCGAGGTCGGGCTCGGGCAAGCGATTGGGAGCCAGCCGGATCGGTGCACCGAGCGGCTTGCGGCGCAGCGGGCGCGCATCGCCATAGACGAGCGACACGATGGGCCCCGCGCTGCGCCGATGCGTGTCGTTCATCAGGTAGCGGCTTCCAGGGGCCTGCATGCAGTCGATCACGAGATCCGCCCGCATTCCCGGCCCGAGGATCAGCGACTCCACCGCATGCGGTTCGACGGCCTGCCCGTCGTAGGCGATCACCTGCATTGCGTGGCCGTGCAGTTCGAGCTGAAAGATCCTGGCAGCTGCCGCATTGATGAGTCGCAAGCGAAGTCGTTCGCCGCTTCTAACCTCGACCACGTTTCCCGCTCCGGCCGCCCTCCCATTAACCAGGACCTCATTGCCGATCCTTCCATCGTTCGCGATATCCAGAATGCGGCCAAAGTCCTCGATCTGCCGCCCGTCCTCTCCGATCCGCACATCGGACAGCAACCAGACCAATTCGCGGTCGACCTCGATTGGTCGCTCTTCCTCGATGATCAGTGCGCCGTATAGTCCTCTCGGCACCTGCTCGAAACTCGACTGATGCGGGTGGTACCAGAAGGTCCCTGAATCCGGGAGTGCAAACTCGTAGGCGAACTCTTCACCCGGCTTCACCGGATTCTGCGTGACATAGGGAACGCCATCGAACGCGTTCGGCACGCGGACTCCATGCCAATGGACGGCGGACTCGACCTCGAGGGCATTCTGGAAGATCATTCTCACAGTCTCGCCCTTGCGATACCGTAGCGAGGGCCCCGGCACGCTTCCGTTGAAGCCCCAGAAATTCGTGCGTGGCGCCCCTGCGCGAATCGCTTGATCCACCGGAGCAGCACGCAACGTCGCAGCCCGCGGAGCGGCTGCAATCCCCTGCCGCAGCGAGAGTGCCATCAGGCCAAGTGACGATGCCGCGGACTTGATGAATTGGCGGCGCGAAATACCCATCGTCTCCCCCTCGAGCGAATTGATCGGATGTAGGTCAACGCGATTCCGAATTCTGGTACAGGCGAACCAAGCGGTCCGTTGCCGCAAGGATGGAGTCTGCAGCTTCCGCAACAACGAGCCGATAGGATCCCGCCCCCTCCACCAACAGCGCGGTACGTAACCACTCCCATTGGAGCGCGATCTCCGAGAGTTCGGCTCGCACGTCCGCGGTATTTTCCGGCAGTGCGGCGAGAGTGGTCAGACCGCACCCGAATTCGTCTGCAGCGGACTCCATCTCGTGGCGGCTGGCTGCCGTGTCGGCACCCCACGAGTACAGCATGTAGGCCTTGACGACACGCTGCGAGAGCATGCGTAGCTTTCCCGCCTGGTTGATTCGGCGGGCACCACCGTTGTCCGAAGCGACCTCCAGGGCATCGACAAGTCGTTCCGCGCCGTCCAGAACGTCAAGGCTGCGTTGCGACGCAAGCAGCGCACGCGTTTTGTCAGCAGGTTCGGCGACTACTGTGTTCAGGGCCGCCCAGTCCCCGCGCAGGCGCTTGATCGCAGGCGCAACCGACGGAAGGGCACTCGCGAGAATCTCCATGCGCTCGAGATTGCGCTCGAAACGCAGCGTCGAATCCCGCAGTTGCTCGAGGGCTGCGGCAGGGACAACGTCGAGACCGAGCTGGACATAGGACTTGGCAAGACGTTGCGACAGCATCCGGAGCTCGGCTGCCGCGTTGATGTCGCCCGGGGAAACGCCCTGCTGCGCACCGGCATACGCGACCGTGACCGTCAGCAAAGCCCAGAGAAGAACGAACAGTTTCCGCATCATTCTGCGCACCTCGTTCAAAAGACCGGCACGCCCATCGATTGCAGGGCTCTGATCAGTTGAGCTGAGGCCTGCTCCATGAGCCTGACCGCCTCTGCATGCTGCCCTGCTGCAGCGTGCTCGTCGGCCTGTACGCCAAGCCGGCGTCCCTCCTCCACAAAGCCGTCGACCAGGTGTCGCTTGTCGCCAATGGCCCGCCCCTCAGCGACCATCATGTCAACCATGATCTCGTTGCTCGCAAAGCGCTTTTTCTCGTATGCGTACTCGTCCGCCGGCGTATCGAACTTCAGCGACAGCAGGACTTCCTGACCCGCGCGCAAACGCGAAAGCTCCTCCACGGCAAGCTTGTAGGCTTCAGCCATCCTCTTTCCCGCCTCGCCGACGCGCCCCGCATCGGCGAGCTGCCGCGACTCGGCCGCCAACCCATCCACGTGTCCGAGCAAGGTCTTAGCAGCAGAGCCCTTCTGGGCATCCCGGGACAACTCCTCGATCGAATTGCGGTACATCGCGACCTGATCGCCGAGATCCTGCAGGTTCTTGCGCTGCGCACTCTCGGGCAAGGCCCCTTCGCCCGGAGACATCCGCCTTGATGCGCTCGAGACAGCGCGCAAGGCGTCGTCGGCCAACCTCGCGGCGTCATCGTAACGGGAATCTGCCAGCGCCTTGCGCGCATCGTCGATCGCTTGCGTTCCCTGCCGTATGAGCGCCCGGGAACCCGCCTCCTGCCCTTCCGCTGCCCCTCTGGCGGCCGGAGAGTTGATCAGCGTATCGACCAGGCGGATCTTCTGCTCGATGAGCCGCCTCTTCTGATCACTTCCTTCTGCTGGTGCCTGCGCCCCCACCGTCAGGGCAAACACTGCGGCAGCGACACCCATCATCCAGCGCAAGCTCATCGACCTCTCCGGTTCAAACGCGATGAAATCAATCGAAGCCAAGCTCCGCCGAATACCGCGCCACCCTGTGTATGCGCGACCACGAGGCGTTCCTCAATGCCCCGCCCCCTTCGATCCGCCGAGGAAGGATCGCGCACCGGGGTGACCATTATCGGCTGCCGAGCGGATCCAGCGCATTGCCTCCTCCTGGTCCTGAACAACGCCCTTGCCCGCCAGGAACAACAAGCCCAAACCGTACTCGGCCTCGGCATGCCCCTTGCGTGCAGCTTCGAAATACCAACGCGCCGCCTCCTGGTCGGGATCCGGCACGGACTTGGGAAGCCTGTCACCGAACACGTACATGTTGCCGATGAAGTACATCGCATCGAGATTTCCCTGGTCCGCACTACGGCGGGCCCATTGCAGCGCCTTGTCCTCGTCCTCGGGTACTCCGCGTCCGTAGAAATACATGATCGCGAGCCTTTCCTGGGCTACGGCATTCCCGCCCTCGGCCAGTGGCTCGAACTGTCTGGCCGCGACTTCGTAATGACCACCATCGTATTGGCGAAGTGCATCGTCGATGGGGGCGGCATGCACGGCTCCGGTGAGCAAAATCATGCAAAAGGAAAGACGACGCAACATGTAAGAACCCTCTCCCTAACAACCATCAAGTCATCTGTATATGCGGGACGCCGCAACGGTGTGCGCTCCCGGCGCATCGCCCCACGCAATAACTGTACCGTCGGACGCGATTGCGAACGTATCATCGACTATGTGTTCTTATTTTTCGCTTCCGCCGATTCGCGCCATCGTGCGGGCAAACGCGCCATCTGAGAAAATGCGTGCGTGCGCGTCAAGTGTAGCCCGACGGTTCCGACGGAAGCGGTACGCGCCGAGAGAAATGTGATGAACACGACGACCTTCACCACGGCAGACGGTTTCTACGAAATGCCCGACGACGAATCCCGACCGCAGGAAAACCTCGGGCGACAACCGCGCTCGCTGTCGCTCAGAGCCAAAGGGATCATCGCCTTCATTCTCATGGTCGCATATTCGCTGCTGATCGGCGTCTCCACCGAAACGCAGCGCCAGAACCTCCTGACGGTCGTCGACGAACTGGAGAAGGCCCACCGCACGGAAGCCCAGCTCCTCGAAATCAACACCTCGATGGCGCGTACGCTGTTCTCCGTGAACATGTCGTTCTCCGATGACGATCTGGCATCCTCGGCGATACGGTCGATGATCGAGGTCGAGGCCAGCCTGTCATTGCTCGAAGCGATACAGGACCGCCACCCGTCGGTCCTGATGCTTGCGGGCAAGCTGCACGCACTGGTGCGCGATCTGGCGCAGTCGCCGACGCTCAGCACCCTGGGCGTGGCACGCGCGACCCTGAACGAATTGATCATCGAGCTGGACGGCGTAACGAAAAATGCCCATGCACACCGGTTGAAGCTCCTCGACCAATACCGAGAAAATTACGATCGCATTACGCTTAGCAGCTTGGCCATGCTCGTTATCGGGCTGATCCTGGTGGGCGCCGTGACGGCCATTTTTTTCAGCCGACTGACATGGGATATCCGCAAACTGGAGGCGCACGCACACGGGATCGTGAATGGGAATCGTGACGCCCCTCTGCCTGTCACGCGAAATGACGAGCTGGGCACGCTGATGCATGCGGTAAATCGCATGCAACAAGATCTGCGCGAACGCGAACGCCACATCGAGCGAGCACGGCTCGAACAGTTCCATCGCGAGAAGATGGTGGCCGTCGGCTCGCTCGCAGCGCAGTTGGCACACGAGATCAACAATCCGATTGCGGCGATCACCGGTGTGGCGAGCGCAATGAATCAGGTACAACAAGCCAGCCAGTGCCCCAATCACGGCGTGTCCTGCCACCCCGGACTGATCCTCGAGCAGGCGAAGCGCATCTCCGCCATCACGCGGCAGATTGCGGACTTCACTCGGCCCCAGCCGCAGCGTCCGGAATTGCTGAGCCTCAACGAGCTCGTGAGCAATACCTGTGCGTTCGTCAGCTACGACCGGCGCTTCCGACGCATTGCCATGACGACCGAGCTCGACGCCGAAATGCCGGCGATTCGCGCAATCGGCGATCACCTGACGCAGGTTCTCATGAACCTGCTTTTCAACGCCGCGGACGCCCTTGAGGAAATGCCCGCAGACCACCCTGCACAGATTCTCGTGCGCACGCAGGCACTCGACGATGGGGCCCTGGTTGAAATCGCGGACAATGGTGCTGGCATAGACGCCGACACGCTCGGAAAGGTCTTCGATGAATACTTCACGACCAAGCCTGCGGGCAAGGGAACTGGCCTCGGACTCGCACTCAGCAGGGAGTTGATCGAGGACGCAGGTGGCACTCTGACGCTCGAAGCGGAACCAGGCAAGGGGGCCACCGCGCGCATACGCTTGCCCCTGCGCCCGCCCGAAACGGCAACCTGACAACTGAGCTGGACAGCATTCACACCACAAGGGAATTCGATGCACATACTGGTCATCGACGACGAACGCGCCGTCCGGGAAATTCTCGCGGAAGCCTGCCGACAGGCGGGCTACTCCGTGGACGAAGCGCGTAACTGCACAGAAGCCGCATCAAAACTGGTCCGCGGAGACGTCGACCTGGCGCTTTGCGACATCAAGATGCCCGACGGAAACGGCGTCGATCTCATGCGGTCGATCAAGGAATCCGGCATCGAAACCAACTTCATCATGGTCACCGCATTCGCATCGATGGAGTCGGCCGTTGAGGCGCTTCGACTGGGCGCATCGGACTATGTGACCAAACCCTTCAACGTCGAAGAAATGCTGCACCGCGTGCAGCAGATCGCAGCCCTGCGCGGCTTGCGCGAGGAGAACCGCGTCCTGCGCAAAATCACCAGGGCGGACTCCGACAAGTTCCGCTTTACTTCGCCGTCGATGGCCGCGGTGGAGCGCCTCGCCGGCAAGGTGGCCCCCACGGACAGCACCGTGCTGATCACCGGCGAATCCGGTACCGGCAAGGGCGTGCTCGCACGCTTGATCCACGAACAGAGCCGACGAAGCGAGCACCTGTTTCTGCCGGTGAACTGCAGCGCGATCCCGGAAACATTGATGGAGGCCGAGTTTTTCGGCCATACAAAAGGCGCATTCACTGGCGCAGACAAGGCCCGCAAGGGGTTGTTCCTGCAGGCTGACCTCGGCACCCTGTTCCTCGACGAGGTCGGCGAACTGCCGATGCTGATGCAGACCAAGCTCCTGCATGCCATCGAAGAGAAGGAAATCCGCGCCGTCGGCAGCGAACAGTCGCGTCGCGTCGACTGCCGCATCATTGCGGCAACCAACCGCGATCTCAGCCAGATGGTGAAGGAAGGCACTTTCCGTGAGGATCTGTTCTTCCGACTCAGCATGTTCCACATCCATATACCGCCACTGCGCGAGCGCAAGGAAGACATCCGCGCTCTGATCCGCTTTGTCCTGGACCGAGCCCGTGACCAGCGCGACGCTGCCACCTGCATGACCGTCTCTGACGAGGTGGAGCGGCTGCTGGTCGGCTATCCGTGGCCAGGCAATGTGCGCCAGATGGAAAACGTCATTAATCGCGCGTGCATCCTTGCCGAGGACAATTGCATCACGCTGGATGACCTTCCCCCCGAGATCGCGCGGACTGTTTCACCCGGTTCGGTTCATGGCACACGCATTGCTACCCAGCGAAGCCTGCGCGATCAATTGCGCGAGTTCGAGGCGAGCGTGATCTACCGGACGCTGGACGAGACCGGAAGCGACAGACGTACCGCCGCCCAGAAACTAGGCATCGGTTTGTCTAGTCTTTATCGCAAACTCGAGGAATTCGAGGCATTTGGCATTCACCGGAGCGAGGCCGGCACCTCCAACCCGGCCCGTGCACCAAACTCCGAACAAGGAAACTAGGATGAAGCTTCCCGGAACCGAGAAAGCCGTTCCCGCTTTCAGCCATGCACTTTTGACATTAGCCTTGCTGGCAAGCTGCACGTTTGCGCGTGCCGATGCCGAAGCCGACTTCGTGCGCGGGCGCGAAGCATACCGCCTGAACGACGTCGCCGGCGCCATGGAACCGCTCAAGAAGGCTGCCGACGCAGGCCACGGCGCTGCACAGGCGCTGTACGGCGCCATCCTCGACAGCGCCGAATTGGACGACGAAGCCCTGCCGTACCTGCAGAAGTCCGCCGGACAAGGCGACATGGATGGGCAATACGGACTCGCAAAGATGTATTTCACGGGCGAAGCCCAAGCCCCCGATCCGGCCGATGCGGGACGTCTGATGCGCGCGGCCGCGAGCAAGGGGCACAGGCTCGCGATAGTCACCCTGGCCCTCGCGTACATTCGCGGGGACAGGCGCCTCGACGCCGACCATCCCGATTCGGCGGAAGCCCGCGAGATGCTCACCCAGGCTGCGGAAATCGGCGAAGTCGACGCCATGAAGGCCGTCGCACAAGGCTATCGCAGCGGGAAATTCGGTTTCCCTGCCGATGGCACGAAGGCCGATCAGTGGGATGCCCGGGTCGCTGCGATCCTCGGGACCGGCAAGAGGGGAGCGCGCAAATGAAATTCCTTCGCAGCGCAGCCCCGTCGATTTTCGCGGTGGCGATGCTGGCGCCGGGAGCGGTGCTCGCCGCCGACGTCATCGAAGGTCAGCGCATCTACAATCAGCACTGCATCGGATGCCACGGTCCCGGAGGGCACAGCGCCCTGCCCAATGCTCCCCATTTCTCACGCGGCGAGCGCCTGATGCAACCTGACATGTTGTTGCTCGCAACAATCAAGGCTGGAAAAATGACCATGCCATCATTCAACGGCATTCTAAGGGACCAGCAGATCCTCGACGTAATTGCTTACCTACGGACACTTCAACGATGACCCTGAACCTGCAGCACGCGCGACACGCCCTCGCGGCAGTCGGACTGTCCCTCACATGCATGACCGGATCAGCCTTCGCTCAGGCACCCGCGGCCGACTACCGGGTCCGCGAGACCTTTAATGTCGGAGACACGGTGTACGTTCGGGCACTGACCATCGAGAAGACTACTAACACCATTTGGGTGGGCACGTCGACCGGGGTGCATGAAATCGATCTCTCGACACGCAAGCCGCGCAACACATTCACGCGTGCCGACGGACTTGCCAACGAGTACGTGTTTGCCGTCGGGATCGATTCGCAGGGATACAAGTGGTTCGGGACGAACGCCGGCGGTGCATCACGGTATAAGGACGGCAAATGGAAGACCTACTTCCCCATGCACGGCCTTGCCGATTACTGGATCTACTCTTACGCCAACGACAAGGACGGTAACCTCTGGATCGGCACCTGGGCGGGCGTAAACCACTACAACGTCAAGACCGGTGAATTCAAGAAGTACGTCAAGGAACTCATCAACGAGTGGGTCTACGGCCTTGCGGTCGACGCCAAAGGGCGCGCGTGGTTTGCGACTGAGGGCGGGGTTTCGATGTTCGACGGCAAGAGTTGGAAGTCCTGGACTCACAAGGACGGCCTCGGCGCACCGAACGTCGAACAACTCCCCGCATCGAGCAACACGGGCCTCGGCACGCGGTCGCGCCATGACCTGACGACGATGGAACACGGTCAGCCGACCTACAATCCGAACTATTCGTTCGCCATGCACATCGACCCGCGGGGTGATGCATGGGTTGGCACCTGGGGCGGAGGGGTCGCACGCTTCGACGGCAAAGCCTGGAAGAACTACAACAGTAAGGACGGACTGGTCGGCAACATCGTCTATTCGATCGCGCAAGACAAGCAAGGCGTGTTCTGGTTCGGCACGGACAAGGGCGTATCACGCTTCGATGGCAAGAACTGGCGCTCGTACACGACCAAGGAAGGCCTGCTCGATGCGCACGTATACACCATTGCGGCGGCCGACAACGGAGATGTCTGGGTTGGCACTCGCCGCGGCGTCGCGGTCATCGGCAAGTAAGACAAACTCACGGACGGACGCGCCGGCGGACCCTTCACGCGGCCCCGCCTGCCGTGCGATTACCGGAACCTAAAATGGAGTTTTTCGCATGAGTTACAAAGTTGCAGCCGTCGCCGCCATCGTCGGCGCCGTCGCGATTGCCGGCGCCTATACGCTCGGTCAGCAGCAAGGCAAGACCCCCGCAGCGGTTGCGCACGCCCCGGCCGGCACTCTTCCCGCAAGCGGGGCGCAGGACGTCCGTGAAGGGAAGGTCGGCGTGGATCCGAACGAGAAATTCACGCATTTCCGCGTCGGCAACAAGAACGTCAAGAAGATATTCGCCGACAACGGCGTGATCTGGGTCGCGACCTCCGGCGGTGTCATCCGCTACGACACGCGCACGGACGAATACAAGCTGTTCGACAACCAGAGCGGCCTTCTGTCGAACGGCATGTTCTATGTCGGCCGGATACAGGGGAGGATCACCGTCGGCACGTACGGCGGCGGCATGTCGATACTGGACGAGAACACGGGCGCTTGGGAAACCTACAACATCCCCGAAGGGCTCGGCGACGCCTTCGTGTACGACGTCGTCGAAACGCGTTCGGGCGACATCTGGATCGCAACCTGGTCCGGCGTAAACCGCGTGCGCGGCGGCAAGCTCAAGGACCCCTCTGCCTGGGAACTCCACACCGTCGAAAGCACCAGCGGCGGTCTGCCCAACGACTGGGTCTACGGGCTCGCCGAAGGCAAGAATGGCGAAATGTGGCTCGCGACCGAAGGCGGCATGGCGCGTTTCATGGATGGCAAGTGGGAGAACTGGAACCACTCCCGCGGAGTCGGTGCCGATTACGATAAGGTCAAGCAGGACATCGCGTACAAGAGCGACCCCGCGAAGGAATCGCTCCACCATGCGCAGCAGAAGCGCGAAATGGGCCTCGAGGGTATCGACCAGGCATATAACCCGAACTACATCATCGCGCTCGTCGTCGATGAGGATGGCACGGTATGGTCCGGCACTTGGGGGGGCGGCCTGGCGCACTACGACGGTCAGAAATGGACCAATTACACGACCGTAGAAGGACTGCCGGGCAATCACGTTTTCATGCTGCACCGCGACCAGCAGAATCGTTTGTGGGTGGGCACCAACAATGGATTGGCGGTCAAGGAAGGGGATCAATTTCGCATCATGAAGTCTTCCGATGGCCTGTTCAACGACACGGTGTTCTCGATGACGACCACCAAGGAAGGCGATCTCTGGATCGGCAGCTACGGCGGCGTCGCCCATATCCGTCCGGCCAGCTGAGCCTGACGGCAGCACTCCGCTGCATCAGCGAGCCGCCCCCATTGCGTGGGGCGGTTTTTTTGCCGCGATACCGGCTCGCCCCCACGACCAGTTGCCCGCGCCATGCCACCCCACGACCGATAGCCCTTAATCGGTTTCAGGCGATAGAGAACGTAATGCAAGGGCTGCCAACGCTGCGGAGGAGGCAAGTTGGGACGTCCTGCAACGAGCGGGCGCACGCGCCATCTTTGCGGACCCGATCGTCGCAGCCGCCGCCCTCCGTGGAGTCACCCGCGCGGGCCACGGCGGACGCATTTTCCTCCTTGAGCGCGCCTCAAAACAAGAAGGGCGTGGTGCCAATGGCACCACGCCCTTCTGCTTGGCCGGTCGCGGCGCTCTTACTTCCGCACGCGGTCGATCACGATACTGACGCCTTGGGCGTCCGGCGCGACGAGCACGGTCTGGCTCTCGAGATCGCCTGCAGCAGCAGTCGCGCCTCCTCCCTTCGAGACGCGCGCACCGACGGCGATCTGTTCGGGCAAGGGCCCCTGCGACATACGCTGGGCGTTGGCGAAATCGAACTCGACGGGCAACTCGCCCGCACGCAGGCGCAATGCCGCAATCGGCATTCCGCCTTGCAGCGGACGCGCGAACAGGAACACGGTCGCGTCGCTGCCGGCTTGTTGCACAAGTTCGGGGGCCAGGCTCAGGCGACCACGCAGCGTCAACGGTGCCGATGCGGCAGCCCCTTCCTCGCGTGCCGCGGGCGCCCCGCCGATTCCCGCCATCTGCGCACCGGCAGGCGGGCTAAGCGCGGCCATCCCTCCCTTGGCGCGAGCCTCGTTGATGCTCGCCAGAATCGAGCCGTACGCACCGTCACCGGGCTGCAGGGAGGCGAGGATCTTCTCCCACTGCGCGGAGGCGGTCGCATAGTCGTGACGGACGAACGCAGAGGTGCCGGAGAGGGCCAGCGCCTTGACGTGATTCGGCGCGAGTTCCAGCGCGCGCGCGATCAGTCGGTCGGGGTCTCCCTCGAACTTGCGGCCGGACGCACCCGCCAATAGATCCGCCCAATCGGCGAGGATGTCAGGATGATCCGGGATCTTCGTGCCGATCTTGGCCCAGGTCGCCAACGCGCCCTGGAAATTCTGCATCACGGCGAACGACCGTCCGAGCATCATCCAGCCCTGCACGTCGTCCGGCTGACGCTCGAGGCGATCGGCAAGCTGGACTACCATGGCCTGCATCTGCTCCGGCGTGATCTGATGACCGGCCTCGGGCGCAGGCCTGGCGCTGGCGGGATCCAATCCTTCGGGCGTGCCGAGGACCAGGTACACCGCCACAGCGAGAACGGGCACTGCAAATACCACGCCAAGCGCCCAGGCACGCGCGGGGGCGGCGTCGACGCCGGCCTCGGTGGTGCCGGCCTCCGTCAGCGCGCGTTGCTCGAGTTCCTCGCGGGAACGCTGGTACTCGGCATCCGCGATGCGGCCCGCGGCGTGGTCGGCCTCGAGTTCGGCCAGTTGCTCACGCAGCACGATCAGTACGGTGCGGACCTGTTCCTGACGTGCAGCATGTTCGCGCGCCTTTGCGCCCGCACCCAGCATGGGCGGGATCACAAGCAGCAGGGCGCCGGCCACCAGCAAGGTGGCCAGGATCAGGAAAACGGTCACGAGCGGGACTCCTGGGAAGGTTTGGCGGTGCCATCAAGCAGCGCGGCGGCGCGGGCGTGCTCTTCCGCGCTCAGGGGTGGCGGCGCCTCGCGCACACGCCTGCGCAGGCGCCAGCCGAGCCATCCGGCCCCGGCGACGAGCAATAGCGCCGGCCCGAGCCAGAGCAGCAGCGTCGTCGCGTTGAACGGCGGCAGGTAGAGCACGAAATCGCCGTAGCGGGCGACGAGATAGTCGACGACCGCCGCTTCGTCCTTGCCGGCGAGGAACTGCTCACGCACCTGGTTGCGCAGATCGACGGCCAGCGGAGCATTGGACTCCGCGATCGACTGGTTCTGGCAGACGAGGCAGCGCAGGTCGTGCGACAGGCGCATCACTCGCTCCTCGAGGGCAGGATCGTCGGCGACCGGCGCGGCTTCACCGGCATGGGCCGCCAAGGGCAGCGACAGGGCCGCAACAAGCGCCAAGCGGCGCATCAGCTCAGCTCGCACGCTGCAGCTCCGCAATCTTGGGCACCAGCACGTCGCGCAGCGACTCCGGGGTGATCGGACCGATGTGCTTGTAACGGATCACACCCTGCTGGTCGATCAGGAAGGTTTCCGGAACGCCGTAGACCCCGTAGTCGATGCCGATGCGTCCATCCAGGTCGACCGCGGACACCGTGTAGGGATCGCCACCATGCTCGACAAGCCACTGGCGGGCACGCTGGCGCGCGCTGGCCAATTCGGTCGCCGGATCCAGCCCCTTCACATCGAGTGCGCCGTCACCGCGCAACTCCTTGTAGTTCAGGCCAATGATGGGCACCGGGCTGTTGCGGGCGAAATCCACCAGGACCGGATGTTCGTAGCGGCATGAGATGCACCACGAGGCCCAGACGTTGAGGAGCCACACACGCCCCTTCAGATCCTCCGGAGCGATGGTCTTGTCCTCGGCCTGCAACTGCGGCACGCGGAACGCCGGCGCCGGTTTGCCGATCAGGGGTGAAGGCACCTCGCGCGGATTGAGTTTCAAGCCATAACCAAGAAAACCGGCCAACAGCAGGAAAATAAAGAGGGGGACTAGGAACTTCGCTTTCATGGAACCTCTCAGGCAACCTGGCGCGCCGCCCCGGCAGGGGCTTCGCGCTCGGCCAGACGGCGATAGCGGCGGTCGGCAGCGGCGAAGATGCCTCCGAGCGCCATCAGGGTGCAGCCGAACCAGATCCAGCTGATGAACGGACGGTAAAACAGGCCGACGACCCAGGCGCCATCCTCGAGCTGGTCGCCGAGGTTCACGTACACGTCGCGGAGCGGTCCGATATCGATCGAAGCCTCGGTCATCGGCATACCCTGCGCTTCGTAGAAGCGCTTCTCGGGCGTGAGCGTCGCGAACGTGACGCCGCCGCGGCTGACCTCGATCGTCGCGCGGGCCGCCGCGTAGTTCGGGCCGGGCGCATTGGACACGCCACGGAAGGTGAAGGTGTAGCCGGCCAGCTGCGCCGTATCGCCGGCCAGCATCTTGACCTGGATCTGGCTGTTAAGGCTGCCGACCATGGCAACGCCGATGATGAAGACACCGATCCCCAGGTGCGCGAGCCACATTCCCCACCATGCGGCGGGGATGCCGCGCAGGCGCGCCCCCGTGCCTGCCCCCGCACGATCGGAGAGGCGCTGCCAGAGGATCTGAACGCTGCCGATCAGGACCCAGGCCGCGAGTGACAGTCCGAGGATGGTGCGCCACGTGACATGTCCGATCGCGTAGGCCGCGCCAATGCCAAGCACGATGCTCGCTACCAGGCCCGGTCCGATTTTACGCAGGATGCGGTTGCCGTCGTCGCCCTTCCAGCGCACGAACGGACCAATCATCATCAGGACGATCACCGGGGTCATCAGTGGCACGAACACGGTCTCGAAGTAGGGCGGCCCGACTGAGATCTTGCCGAGATTCAGCGCATCGATGAACAGGGGATAGAGGGTGCCGAGCAGCACGGAGCCGCTGGCAACGGACAGCAGGACGTTGTTGCCGAGCAGCGCGGCCTCGCGCGACACGAGCCCGAAGCTGCCGCCTCCGGCCAGGGTGGGGGCACGCCAAGCGAACAGCGCGAGCGAAACGCCGATCACCAAGACCAGCAGCGCCAGCACGAAGAGACCACGTGCGGGATCGGTGGCGAAGGCATGCACGGAGGTCAGCACGCCGGAACGGACCAGGAAGGTGCCCATCAGCGACAGCGAGAATGCCCCGATGGCGAGGAGCACCGTCCAACTGCGAAAGGCGCCGCGCTTTTCCGTAACGGCCAGAGAGTGCATCAGCGCGGTGCCCAACAGCCACGGCATGAAGGAGGCGTTCTCAACCGGATCCCAGAACCACCAGCCCCCCCAACCCAGTTCGTAGTAGGCCCAGCCCGAGCCTATCGTGATGCCCGCCGTGAGGAAGACCCACGCGACCGTAGTCCACGGACGCGACCAGCGCGCCCACGCGGCGTCCATTCGGCCGGACAGCAACGCGGCGATTGCGAACGCGAAGGCGACCGAGAAACCGACGTAGCCCATGTAGAGCAGCGGCGGATGGATGATCATGCCCGGATCCTGCAACAGCGGATTGAGGTCGCGGCCGTCGGGCGCGGCGGGCAGGAGGCGGTCGAACGGGTTGGACGTGACCAACAGGAACAGCAGGAAGCCGCTGCTGACCAGCCCGAGTACACCGAGCACGCGCGCCATGAAAATTTCGGGCAGGTTGCGGCTGAACACGGTCACGGCGACGGTCCACAGCGCGAGGGACATCGCCCACAGCAGCAGCGAGCCTTCGTGGTTGCCCCACACGCCGGTGATCTTGTAGATCAGCGGCGTCGCCGAATGCGAGTTGCTGGCGGCGAGTTGCAGCGAGAAGTCGCTGTTGATGAAGGACCAGGTGAGACAGCCGAAGGAGAACGCGATGAAGAGGAACTGGCCTTGTGCTGCCGTACGTCCGACGGACATCAGCGCGAGGCGGTTGCGGCTCGCGCCGACGAGAGGAACGACGCCCTGCACGAGGGCAAGGATCAGCGCGAGGATGAGGGAAAAGTGCCCTAGTTCGGGAATCATTGCTTCACCGTCTTGGCGGTCTTCTGCGCCTGATCGACCGCGTGCTGGGCTTCCGGCGGCATGTAGTTCTCGTCATGCTTGGCGAGCACTTCGGACGCGGCGAACTGGCCGTCCGCTCCCATCTTGCCCTGCACCACGGCGCCCTTGCCCTCGCTGAAGAGATCGGGCAGCGAGCCCTTGTAGGTCACGGGGATGACCTTCGCGGTATCGGTGATCGCGAACTGCACCGTGAGGCCATCGGCCGCGCGCTTGATGGAGCCGGGTTCGACGAGTCCGCCGATGCGGAAGGTGCGGCCGGTCGGCGCCTTGCCTTCGGCGACCTCGGTGGGGGTGTGGAAGAACACGAGGTTCTCCTGGAAGGCGGTGAGCACGAGGGCCACCGCCCCAATCAGCAGTGCGACGGCGCCGCCGAGCAGCATGAGCCGTTTGCTACGGGGTTTCATTCAACGATCTCCTCAAAAGCACGGCGCCCGCCCGCGCCGGCCGCATTGGCTCGACGCAGGCGCAACAGGCGCCGTACGGTATCCCTACGACGACGCACGACGAGGAACAGTTCCCCGACCACGAGCAACAGCGTCACGCCGTAACTGCCCCACACGAACGAGGCGAATCCGCCCATGTCCCAGAAGGCGCTCCAGGATTCCCACTGCATCAGATCTTGCCCTCCAGCGCATTCAGTTCCGCCGCAACCCAGTCGGTATGGCGCTCGCGTTCGAGGATCAGCGAGCGCACGCGCCACAGCGTCACAGCGATGGTGTAGGCCCATGCCGCGAGCGCCATGACCAGCATTCCGGTCAGCATGGTCGTTGCCATCGAAGGCGCTTTGTTGAGACTGACGGAGGCGCCCTGATGCAGCGTATTCCACCACTTCACGGAGAAATAGATGATGGGCACGTTGACCGCGCCGACGAGTGCGATGATCGCCCCGGCCTTATCGGCGCGACGCGGGTCTTCGATCGCCCGTGTGAGGGCCATGAATCCCAAATACAGGAAAAGAAGCAGCAATTGGGAAGTCAGGCGCGCGTCCCACACCCAGTAGGCGCCCCAGGTCGGCTTGCCCCACAGCGCACCGGTCCACAGCGCGACGAAGCAGAACATGGCGCCGGTGGGCGCAAGCGCCTGCGACATGATGAAGGACAGGCGCGTGTTCATGACCAAGCCGACGAAGGACCAGAAGGCCATGACGAGATAGACGAACATCGACATCCAGGCCGCTGCGACGTGGATGTAGATGACGCGGTAGACGTCGCCCTGCACGGCATCGGTCGGCGCGACGAAGAAACCCAGCCACAGGCCAGCCGCCGCGAGAACGGCGGAGATGCCTGCGAACCAGGGGGCGAGCTTGCCGGCCAGCGGGTAGAACATCTGGGGAGCAGCAAAGCGGAAAATACTCTTGCTGCGTTCAGGCTTTTGCATGTCTTTCATCATTCAACCGCGATTCGGAGGGCTGCCGCACAGGCCAGCGGTGCGAGGGCCAGGGTAGCCAGCAGGCCGCCACCTAGAAGCAAAAGATGTGCCTGCGCCCCAACGCCGGAGAGGTAGGCATCGACTGCCCCCGCACCGAAGATCAGCACCGGCACGAAGAGCGGCAATACCAGCAGCGCGAGCAACATGCCGCCACCGCGCAGCCCGAGGGTGAGCGCGGCACCGACCGCGCCGAGCAGCGCGAGGATCGGGGTCCCGAGCGCGAGGGACAGGATCAGCACCCCCAGCGCCCCCTGCTCCACGTCGAAGAGCAGAGCGAGGCCGGGCGCAACGACAACCAGCGGCAGACCGGTAGCGATCCAGTGGGCGCTGATCTTCGCGACGACCCAGAGGACGGTCGGCTCGGGCGTGAGCAGGAGCTGTTCGAGCGTGCCGTCGGCGTGATCCTGGGCAAACAGGCGGTGCAGAGACAGCAGGGTGGACAGCAGGGCCGCCACCCATAGCACACCCGGCGCGATGGCGCGCAGCTGGTTGGGCTCGGCCCCGACCCCGAAGGGGAAGAGACACACGACGACGACGAAGAACGCAAGCGTGACGAGGACGTCGGCGCGGCCGCGCCACGCAAGCAGGAGATCGCGGCCGAGGACCGCGGTAAAAGGACCCAGGGCGCGACTCAACAGGCTACCTCGGCAAGATCGAGCACCGTCGGGGCCTTGGCGAAGGGGGCGTCCTGGTGGGTCGTGAGCACCACCATGCCGCCGGCGGCGCAATGTTCGGAAAGGGTGTCAGTGAGGTCGGCCACCGCCGCAACGTCGAGCGCAGTGAAAGGTTCGTCGAGGATCCACAGTTTGCGGTCGGCTTCGAGAAACAGGCGTGCGAGGCCGACCCGCCGGCGCTGCCCCTGCGACAGGACGCGGGCGGGCAGATCGAGCTGCTGGGCGAGGCCGATGCGCACCAACGCGTCGATGCATGCGTCTTCGTCGACCTTGTCGCCCCCGGAGGAGCAGGCGAAGCGCAGGTTTTCGAGCGGCGAGAGAAGGTCGTTGAGCGCGGGAGCGTGGCCGAGGTACAGCAGGGAACGATGGTAGCTTTCGCGATCGCGATTGATGGGGACGTCGTTCCAGCGAATTTCGCCGCTTTCTGGCATCGCGAGACCGCACAGGATGCGCAGCAGGCTGGTCTTGCCGTATCCGTTGGGGCCGGCGACGCGCAGCAGATCCCCCGGAGCGACCCGCAGGGAAAGGCCACGGAACAGCGGGCGGTCACCCTTAACGCAGGCGAGATCGTTGGCATAAAGCATGGGCGTGGATTTAACCACAGACAGGACCGATGCGGGAGCCCCAAAAATGGGAAAAACCGCGATATCACCAGTGGATAGGTGAAATCGCGGCGGGACCAGCACGCGCCGGGAGTATTACTGCTGAGCGGGCGCTGCGGGCGGATGGAAGACCTCCGGGGCGACGCTCTCACGCGCGGCGCCGATGTCCTGCGCGATCGGCGGCAGGGAGTGGGCGACTCCCTTGTGGCAGTCGATGCAAGTCTTGCCTTCGGCCAAGCCGGCCTGGTGCGCCTTGTTCGAGCGGCGGCCCTGCACGGAGTAGTCGAAGTACTCGTAGTTGTGGCAGTTGCGGCACTCCTGCGAGTTGTTCTTCTTCATGCGGCGCCATTCGTTCTGGGCGAGCTGGACGCGTTTGGCGTTGAACTTCTCCGGGGTGTCAATCGAACCGAGGAGGTGGTGGAAGACCTCGTTGGACGCCTGGATCTTGCGGATGATCTTGGGGATCCACTCCTTGGGCACGTGGCAGTCCGGGCAGGTCGCACGCACACCGGTGCGGTTCTGGTAGTGGATGGTATTGCGGTACTCCTTGAACACGTTTTCCTTCATCTCGTGGCAGCCGATGCAGAAGGCTTCGCGGTTGGTGAGCTCAAGCACCGTGTTGAAGCCGCCCCAGAAGATGATGCCGGCGACGAAGGCAATGCCGACGACGCCGAAGGCTAGGCGACGCAGGCGCTGCCACAGGCTGCCCTTCGCGTTGTTGTTGTCCTGGGTCATGTTGGTTCCCTGTCCGTTAGGCGTCGAGGATCAGCGCAGGCCCTCGGCGCGTTTGAAGTTGTTGTCGACCAAAGGCTTGGCGTCGGTCTGGGGGATGTGGCACTGCAGGCAGAAGTAGCGGCGCGGCGAGATGTTGGAGAGTTCGCCGCCGTCGCGGTCCTTGAAGTGGGTAAGGCTGACCTTGGTCGCGTTGAACTCCTGGTAGCGGCTCCACGCGTGGCAGTCCATGCACTTGTTGAAATTCTTGGTGACCTCGTAGCCCTCAACCTTGTGCGGAATCAAGGGCGGCTGCTGCACGTAGTCGCGCGCGATGGCCGGTCCGTCGGGCCGGATGTGCGCCGCCGGGGTGACCGGCTCGGCGGCGTCGACGGGTGCGCCGCGCAGACTCTGCACCTGCTGGGCGAAGGCGGCCTGTCCGCCGAGGAAACCGAAACTCACGGCGGCAACGAGCGCCAGCGTCAGGTTACGGGTCTGTTTTTTCATGACTCGCTCCTATCAAATCGGGTCGTGATTCGAAAAACGTTCTTGCCGCACACATCGATGCAACGGCCACAGTTGGTGCAGTTGCGGTCGAGGATGACGGGATGATCCTGGCCGGCCGCCTTGAGGGCGGGGCGGATGACCTGGGGTTCGGGACAGACGGCAAAGCAGTCCATGCAGTCGTCGCAGGCGCTGCGGTGTGCGGCGCTTACGCGGACCAGCGCGGTGCTGCCGAGCAGGCTGTAGAAGGCGCCCATCGGGCAGAGGTGGCCGCACCAGCCGCGCGTGGCGATCAGGAGGTCGTAGAGGAAGACCCCGCCGACGATGCCCCACGCGAGGCCGAAGCCGAAGATGAGGCCGCGATGCAGCATCGACACCGGATTGACCCATTCCCACGCGAGGCTGCCGGTGGCGAAGGCGGCGAGCAGCATGAAGCCGAGCAGCCAGTAGCGCGTGTCGCCGGAGGGGATTTTGCCGCCCTTGAGGCCGAGGCGCCGGCGCAGCCAGGCGGCGGCGTCGGTGACGAGGTTCATCGGGCACACCCACGAGCAGAACACGCGGCCGCCGACGGCGAGGTAGAAGGCGACGACGATGCCGGCGCCGATCAGGGCCTCCTTGTAGGGGAGCGTTCCGGCCGCGAGCGACTGTGCGAGCAGGAAGGGATCGGTGAGCGGCAGCAAGTCGAGCGTGAGGCTCGACGAAAGGTTGCCCTTGACGATCCACACCCCGAACCACGGACCGGCGAGGAACAGCGCGAGGATGCCGAGCTGGGACAGGCGGCGCAAGATGAGCCAGTTGTGCGCGCCCAGCCAGCCCTTGCCGGCGATGGCTTCGGCGCCGATGCGCGGGCGTGCGGTCTTGGTCGTGGCAGCGCTCATGGCTTCCACCCCGAGTCGAGGCCGCTGCCCGGACGGGCGGGCGTGGCCGGCACCGGCCCCTGGCCGGGCAGCACGCGCGTGTCGCCATAGGCCTTGTCTTCGAGGCCACGCGCGGGCAGTTCGATCTGCTCGCCGATCAGGGACTGGCCGGCGGCTTCTTTTTCTTCCCAGCCCTTGCGGTAGTGCTCGGCCTTCGACCCTTGGGCGAGCTTGACCGGCAGCACCTTGATCGCCGCTTCGCCGGGCAGCACGCAGGACTTCTCGCATTTGCCGCAACCCGTGCAGTAGTCCGAGTGCACGGTGGGCAGCAGCATCGCGTGGCGGTCGGAGCGCGGGTTGTGCTGGCGTTCCAGGGTGATCGCCTTGTCGATGACCGGGCACACGCGGTAGCAGACGTCGCAGCGCAGGCCGAGGAAGTTGAGGCAGGTCTCGTGGTCGATCAGCACCGCGAGGCCCATGCGCGCCTTGCCGATGTCGGTGAGGCTGCGGTCGAGCGCGCCGGTCGGGCACGCTGCGACGCAGGGGATGTCCTCGCACATCTCGCACGGGATCTGGCGTGCATTGAAGTAGGGGGTGCCGGTGGGGACGGCTTCGCCCAGCGCTGCGAGCTTCAGCGTGTCGTAGGGACAGTCGCGCACGCACAGGCCGCAGCGCACGCAGGCGGCGAGGAAGTCGTCTTCGGCGAGTGCGCCGGGCGGGCGCAGGGCGACCGCGGGCAGGGCGCTGGCCTGCTTCGCGTACAGGCCGACGCCGAGCGACAGCAGGCAGGCGCCTCCCGCCACCCCCGCCACTTCCCGGAGGAAGCGGCGGCGGGGCGAGGCGCCTGCCTGGCCGACCGGCTTGTCCTGCATGTCACCCATGATCCGCGCTCCGCTGCCCTATTCCGTCAAACCTTGAGCACCTTGACGGCGCACTTCTTGAAGTCCGTTTCCTTGGAGATCGGACAGGTGGCATCCAAGGTGAGCTTGTTCACCAGGCGCCCTTCGTCGAAGAACGGGATGAAGATGAGGCCGACGGGCGGCTTGTTGCGGCCGCGGGTCTCCAGGCGCGCGGTGATCTCGCCGCGACGCGAAGCGACCTTGACCATCATGCCGCGCTGCAGTCCGCGTTTCGTCGCGTCGTCCGGGTGCATGAAGATCTGCGCCTCGGGCACCGAGCGGTGCAGCTCGGGCACGCGACGCGTCATCGTGCCGGTGTGCCAATGCTCGAGGACGCGGCCGGTACACAGCCACATGTCGTATTCCTTGTCCGGCATCTCCGGCGGATCCTGGTAGGGCAGCGCGAAAATGATCGCCTTGCCGTCCTTGTGGCCGTAGAACTTCACGCCCTCGCCGGTCTTGACGTAGGGGTCGTAGCCTTCGCGGAAGCGCCACAGGGTTTCCTTGCCCTCGACGACCGGCCAGCGCAGGCCGCGCGCCTTGTGGTACATCGCGAAGTCGGCAAGGTCGTGGCCGTGACCGCGACCAAACTGGGCGTATTCCTCGAACAGACCCTTCTGCAGGTAGAAGCCGAGTTCCTTGGACTCGTCGTTCATGTAGCCGGGGATCGCGTGCGCGTTGGCCTTCTCGACGTCGGCGAGGGGGAACTTGTTGACCGAGCCGTTCTTGTACAGCACGTCGAACAGCGTCTTGCCCTTGTACTCGGGCTTCTTCGCGATCAGTTCGGCGGGCCACACGTCCTCGACCTTGAAACGCTTGGAGAACTCGATCAGTTGCCACAGGTCGGACTTCGCCTGGCCCGGTGCGGACACCTGCTGGCGCCAGAACTGCGTGCGGCGCTCGGCGTTGCCGAAGGCGCCCTCCTTCTCTGCCCACATCGCGGCGGGCAGGATCAGGTCGGCGGAAAGCGCGGACACCGTCGGGTAGCAGTCGGAGACGACGACGAAGGCTTCCGGATTGCGCCAGCCGGGATAGACCTCGCCGTTGACGTTGGGACCGGCCTGCATGTTGTTGGTGGTGCTGGTCCAGTAGCACTTGATCTTGCCGTCCTTGAGCGCCCGGCTCTGGGCGACGGCGTGGTAGCCGATCTTCTCGGGAATCGTTCCCTCCGGCAGCTGCCAGATCTTCTCGGTGATCGCCCGGTGCATCGGGTTGGTGACGACCATGTCGGCCGGCAGGCGATGCGAGAAGGTGCCGACCTCGCGCGCGGTTCCACAGGCCGAGGGCTGGCCGGTGAGCGAGAACGGGCTGTTGCCGGGCTCGGAGATCTTGCCCACCAGCAGGTGCACGTTGTAGATCATGTTGTTCACCCACGTGCCGCGGGTGTGCTGGTTGAAGCCCATGGTCCAGAAGGACACGACCTTCTTTTTTGGGTCGGCGTAGAGCTTGGCCATGCGCTCGAGGCGGTCGACGGGCACGCCGGAGAGCTTCGACACCTTCTCGGCCGTGTACTCGGACACGAACTTGGCGAATTCCTCGAAGCTGATGTCGGTCGCGGCGCCGGTGTTGCCCTTGGGCTTGCCGTCCGCGCCGGGATAGCCGTTGTTGGTGGCATTGGCTTCGAGCGCGTGGTTCGGGCGCAGGCCAAATCCGATGTCGGTCTCGCCCTTCTTGAAGTTGACCCGCGTCTTGACGAACTCGGTGTTGACTTTCTTGTTCTGGATGATGTAGTTGCAGATGTAGTTGAGGATCGCCAGATCGGTGTTCGGCACGAAAATCATGCCGTTGTCGGCGAGTTCGAAGGAGCGGTGCTCGAAGGTCGACAGCACGTGCACCTCGCTGCCTTCCTTGGACAGGCGGCGGTCGGTGATGCGCGACCACAGGATGGGGTGCATCTCGGCCATGTTCGAGCCCCACAGCACGAAGCCGTCGGCGTTCTCGATGTCGTCGTAGCAGCCCATCGGCTCGTCGATGCCGAAGGTACGCATGAAACCCGCGACCGCGCTGGCCATGCAGTGGCGCGCGTTGGGGTCGAGGTTGTTGCTGCGCAGGCCGGCCTTGTGCAGCTTGGCCGCGGCATAGCCTTCCCAGATGGTCCACTGGCCGGAGCCGAACATCGCGACGGAATCGGCGCCGTGCTGCTTGATCGCGGCCTTCCATTTCTCGGCCATGATGTCGAAAGCCTGGTCCCAGCTGACCGGTGCGAATTCGCCGTTCTTGTCGTACTTGCCGTTCTTCATGCGCAGCAAGGGCTTGGTCAGCCGGTCGTTGCCGTACATGATCTTCGACAGGAAGTAGCCCTTGATGCAGTTGAGGCCGCGGTTCACAGGCGAGTCGGGGTCGCCCTGGGTGGCGACGACGCGGCCGTTCTGCACGCCGACCAGCACCGAGCAGCCGGTGCCGCAGAAGCGGCAGGCGGCCTTGTCCCAGCGCACCTTCGTGGAGGCGTTGCCGGCGGGCTGGGCCTGCGCCTGGGCCACCACCGGGATGCCGATGCCGGCGGTCGCCGCGGCGGCCGCGATGGCATTGGTCTTGATGAATTCGCGTCTATCCATGGTCATTTCAAGCCTCCTTGTCCTGAGCGCTGCCGATTCGGTCCACCGCGAGCGGCAGGCCCGGTATCGGTTCCGGGTGTTCCAATTCGTTGTCCAAACCTTCATCCGTGTATTCGTAGGCCAGCGTCACGCCGAGCGCGTGCGGGGCCAGGTTGACCGCCAGCAGGGAGTCGGTCATCGCGTACCCCTCACCGTCCTCGACGGTGACGATGACGCGCCCGAGTTCGGCGCTGGCGCCGTGCAGCTCGACCCCCGGGATCTTCTGCAGCGCATCCTTGAGCACCTCGATGTGCTCCGGGGCGACCCGGACGACGAGACTTGCGATCTTCATTCAGACATCTCCACTTCATTTCTCATTGCAATGGCACCTGCCGGACAGGGCGCCAGGCAGCCGCCGCAGCCGGTGCAGCAGGCGGCATCGAACAGGGGCTGCGCGACACCACCGAGGCTGGGCCGGAAGCGGATCGCCGCCGCGCCGCATGCCTCGCCGCACACGCGGCATTCCACCCCGCGTCGCGCGAGGCAGGCATCGCCGATTGCCGCCTTGAGCCGCCACGGCACCGCCGCGACATCCTCCCGCTGCAGGGCGCGCGGCTTGCAGACCGACACGCAGTCGCCGCAGAAGCTGCATTCACCTCGACTGAAATCGACAGCCGGATAGCCGCCCGCGGTTGCGACGAGAATCGCCGGGGGACAGGCCCTCAGGCATTCTCCACAGCGCGTGCACGCGTCCTCGAACGCGCCGTCCGGGATCGCCCAGGGCGGGCGCTGCATGTCGGAATCGGAACTGAAGCGGCCCCTGAGAAAACCGCGGCGTGAGGTCGACATGAAGCGAGCGCAATACCCTGAAACATCCATGGTTTTCATTGGACACGTGCCCACCTGGCCGAACCTTGACTGCTGTCAAGATGAGAACAGCTCTCAGTTGAGGCCGTTCGGGCGGCCGGATCAGCGATCGCTACGCATGTGCTCGACCGCCCACACGGCGGCCTCGACGCGCGAACGAAAATTGAGCTTGCGCAGCAGGTGTTTGACGTGCACCTTCACGGTGCCTTCCGCGATGTTCAGTTCCCGGGCGATCTGCTTGTTCGACAGCCCCCCGGCGATGCACTCGAGGATGCCCTGCTCACGCTCGGTAAGTCCGGCCGCCGACGCGCTCTCCGGGCGCTTTTCATCGCGCAAGGCTGCGGCCAGCAGATGCGTGAGGGCGTCGGAGACGACGATGCGACCGGCTGCGGCGGCGTGCAGCGCCGCCACCATCTCCTCCGGCTCCATGTCCTTGAGCAGATAGCCGTCGGCGCCGGCACGCAGCGCGGCGACGAGGTCGTCGGCCGCGTCCGAGACGGTGACCATCACGACGCGGGTGTCGAGATCGGCCTGCTTCACGAAGCGCAGGACTTCGAGCCCGGACATGTCCTTCATGTTGAGGTCGAGCAGGAGCAGGTCGGGGCGCAGGTGCAGAATCTGGCGGATACCTTCCTTCCCGTCCGCGGCTTCGGCCACCAGCTGGAATCCGGGGACGGTGCGCAGCAGTTGGATCAAGCCTTTGCGGAACAGCGGGTGGTCGTCGATGATAATGACGCGTTGCGGGGTTTCGCTCATTTGCCTTCCACAGCGATGGATATCTGGGGGTGCATCTCTGCCGCTTCCGGCATGAAACGCACGACGATGCGCGTGCCACCGCCCGGGCGGTCCTGCACTTCGAACGAGCCGCCGAGCCCACGCGCGCGCTCGGCCATGATTGTGAGGCCGAAATGCTGCGCCGCGACCCTCGCACCGTCCCCCACGCCGCAACCGTCGTCCTCGACGACGACCTCTATCTCTCCGTCGGGGCCGGGCGCGAGCGCGACGCGGATATCGGTCGCCTGCGCATGGCGCACCGCGTTGGACAAAGCCTCGCGGACGATGTGCAGGACATGGATTTCCTGGTTCGGGTTGAGATGCCCGCCCGCCAGATCGAGCTCGAGCCTGATCGGCAGGCCGCTGCGTGCGGCGAATTCGGACACGGTATTGCCGAGCAGGCGCGCGAAGTCGCCCTCGATACGCAGTCGGAAGCTCGTGAGCAGTTCCCGCAACTGACGGTAGGCGACGTTGATGCCCTCGCGCAGGTCGCCGAGGATTGGCGCGGCGTCTTCGCGCGGCTTCGGCCCGGCCAGCGCCGAGGACAGCAGGCTTACCTGAATCTTCATGAAGGACAGCGACTGCGCAAGCGAATCGTGGAGTTCGCGAGCGATGATCGAACGTTCTTCCTGAAGCGAGAGCAGGCGCTCGCGCTCGCTCTGGCGCGAGATGCCGAGCGCGATACCCATGTGGCGCGACACGGCCTCGAGCAGGTCGCGCTCCCATTCCGCCAGTCGCTGCCCAAGCGGCAGCGCGAGGCGCAGCATGCCGTAGTGCCGCTCGGCATCGCGAAGCGGCACCATCAGTACATCGACGTCGCCCTCGCGATGGTAGCTCCATGGTGCCGCACGCCCCGAGCAGCGCGCGCAATTCTCGCTGCCCGCCGTGCGTTCGGCGCAGTCACCCATCGTCGAGGCGATCGCGGCCGCCGGCCCGCCGTGCTTGGGCTCGATGCAGATGAAGCTTCCCTTGAGACCCAGGGTCTGCTCAAGGTCGTGCAGCGTTTCGGAATAGGTCTCGCTGCTGGCGGGCGCGTGGTACAGGCGCGCGATCACGTAGTACAGGAGTTCGAGCGCGCGGTTGCTGCGGGTCAGGTCGGCAGTCTTCTTTTGCACTCGGGCTTCCAGTTCGCGGTAAGCCACCGACAACTCGTCGGCCATCGCATTGAAGGCATCCCCCACCCGCCCCAGTTCGTCAGGCCCGGTGTAGCGGCTGCGCGCGCCGAAGTCGCCGCGGGCAATGCGGGCCGCGCAGGCGCGCAGGTCCGTCAAGGGAACGAGGACCCCGCGACGCAATACGGCCAGTGCCGCAGCGATGACGAACACGAGCAACACGAACGCCGCCCCCAGCAGCGTGCGCAATTGGCCGATGCGCGACTCGGCCTCGTGCTCCAGGACCGCCACCAGCGTATTGATCTCCTCGGCAAACGCATCGACGTCGGCGAGCAACGCGCGATAGTGCGCCGTCGCGAGCGGATCGTCTGCCGGCGCCTCGGGGATGTGCAGCAGGTTGGGGCGAATGCGTTCCGTCCAACCGGCCTCGACCCCACGGAAGATCGATGCGAAGACGCTGCTCGGCTGGCGCTCGAGCACGTTGGCGATGACGGGGCTTTCCAGCGCAGCCTCGAACTGGGCAACCGCATCGCGAACAGCGCCCTGCTCCGCAGCTCCCATACCGCGCGCCAGCGCCAAGCCGCCAGCCCGATGGGCGAGCCGGCGCAGGCTGCCCGCGACGTTCACAGCACTGGCGCTTCCCTGCACCGACTCGACGACGACGACCGACACGCCGATGCCGGCGACGCCAATGAGGGCGACCGCAAAGAAGGCCAGCAGCAGAAGCAGCAGCACGGCACGACCCGCGATCATGCGCCAGATGCGCTGCATGAGTCCGCGCAATCCGCGCCTGGACGCAGCCGCCGCTGGATTCATGGGAGATACCTCCATATACCTCAATCCGTAACCGAATATTTCTCGTTCAAAAAAAAGCCATAAAAATCCGACACTTTCGACTTACCACCAATACCTCTGAAGAGGTAGTCAGCAGCAAAACGCGACATATGCCACTAGGATCAACATGTTTTCTGCATCTACACTTGCGGAAGAATGTCGGCCAGACCCCGCATCATGACGCTCAGGGAGCATCCTGCCATGAACACGATTCAGGCTCAGACCGTTCAGATTCTCGCCCACCTCGAGCCCTTCGATCGACTCGATGCCGCCGCCCTCGGGCGACTCGCGCACGGGGTACGCTCGCTGCGCGCATCGCGCGGGGAGATCCTGATGCATCGCGGCGCCGAACCGGGCGGCATGTACCTCGTGCTCGAAGGCGAGATCAAGTTGTTCCTGATCTCCAGCGCAGGGGCGGAAAAAGTCGTGCGCCTTGCCGGCCCGGGCGATACCTTTTGCGAGGAAAACATCTTCAGCGACAGCTGTACGAGCCTCGCGGCGCAGGCCACGCGCAACGGCACGGTGCTGCACATCCAGCGCGGGGCGCTGCAGGCGGCGATGTCGGCGCAGCCGGCCTTCGCGATGGCCCTGATGGCGCGACTGTCTGAGCGCATGCGCGAACTGGTCGACGGGATGGAGCAATGCACGCAGCGCAGCAGCACCCAGCGCGTCGCGCACTACCTCGTGCAGCATGCCGGCAGCGATGACGGCGAGGTGCATCTTCCATGCGACAAGCAAACGATCGCGTCACAACTCAACCTGACGCCGGAAACCTTCTCGCGCGTGCTCAACCGGCTGCGGCGCGACGGCTTCATCATCCCGCGCGGTCGCCGCGCGATCACCCTCACCAACCGCCTGCAGCTCGAGCGCATCGCGGCGTGACGGACGATTCTTCGCCTCAGGCGGAGAACGGTTCCACGCGCTCGCGGTTGCCGTCCGCGGCAAGCCAGCGCACCAGGATGCGGTAGATGTCCAGATCGAAGCGGCGCGGCGGCAGTTCCGCGCCTAACGCTTCCAGCGCCGACAGGCTGTCCGCAGAACCCAGCAGGCACCAGCGGTCGAACACGTGCCAAGCCTCGCTGCCGCTGTGCGGGCAGCGTTCCGCAACGACCACCGGCCCGGTCCACGACCAGGGGCGCAGCTTCACCGCACCGAGCGCCCCGAGCAGGCGTTCGTCATGCGCCGCAATGCTTTCCTTGCCGGCGCACACGCCGGCGCAGCGTTTCGCGGCATGTGCAGCGCACGCCCCCTCCTTGCCGCCCTCCAGCCCCAGACGCTTGAGGCACAACTGATACGCCTGCGCGAGCTCGCGCAACAAGTTGTCGGCTTCCTGCTTCGTGCGAAAAGTGCCATGCACGTCGCTCCATGCCGCAGGATCGCTGCCGGTGAGCGGCACGCGCTGCAGGATGGGCGGGCGACGGCGCCCCGACACGTATTGCAGGCCGAACACCTCTGCACTGCCGGCGGCGCGGTTGTACTGTGGGCAGCGGCGACGCAGGAGCGCCGCCTCCTGCAGGGTTGCGGTGAGTTCGCCGGCGCTCTCCTCCCAGTCGACACGGCGCACGCGCTGCGCGAGCTCCGCGTCCTTGCCTTTCACTCCGGGAGCGAAGTGCTCCATCACGCGCGCGCGCAGGCAGGCGCTGCGACCGAGGTAGAGCAGCTGGTCGTTGTCGCCGTAGAGGTAATACAGGCCGGGCGACTCCGGCAGACCTTCGAGCACGCCCTCGGGCAGTTCGACGGCGCGCGCGGGACGTTTCATCGCGCGCTCGACGGCACGCGCCAGCACCTCGGGTGCGAACGAAGCCGTGACCAGGCGCGCGAACTGCCACAGCACCTCGGTGTCGCCCATGGCACGGTGGCGGGCGCCGCAGGTGAAGCCGTGACGCTCGATCAACGCGTCGAGGCCGTGGCGGTGGTGCTCCGGGTACAGAGCGCGCGACAGCTTCACGGTGCATAGCACCGGCGCATCGAAGCTCTGGTCGATGCGCGAAAACTCGCTGCGGATGAAGCCGTAGTCGAAGCGCGCGTTGTGCGCGACGAACACAGCGCCACCGAGTCGGGCGCGCACCTGGTCTGCGATGGTCGCGAAGGTGGGCGCATCGGCCACCATCGCGTCGGTGATGCCGACCAGCCGCTGGATCAGCGGCGGAATCGGGCATTCGGGATTGACCAGCGTTTCCCAGCGTTCGACCACCTCGCCACGCTCGACGCGTAGCACGGCGATCTCCGTCACGCGGTCGCGCAGCGGATTTGCGCCGGTGGTTTCGACGTCGATCAGGACCAGTGAGTCAGGCAGTGACACGCGGGCGGTGAAACGGGGGGATTCCCACAAGACAAGACGCACGCGGCACGGGCGAAGACCCGCGCGGCGGACGCGTCAGCCGTGCCGGATCAGTAATGCGTGTCGTAGTAGTAGGCCTTCACCGGCACGCGCGACTCGTCGAAGCGCTTCTGGGTCGCGACGTCCTGGGGCTTGTCCCACCACAGCGCACGGCCCTGCTTCTGCTCCTCGAGCTCCTTGGGGTGCTTCTCAAGCCACTCGCGCATGAACTTGGTGTGTTCCGATTCGTACATCGCCATCTGTTCTCTCCCGGTACAAGGCGACGCATTGTAGACGTCCGGCCTGCCGCCGCCAATGCGCACGCGCACAACCGGAATCCTTGACGTCACTTCGACAGCAGTTCGTCGATCAGGATCCACGCCGCGGTCGCACCGAGCAGCGCGGCCATCGTCCAGTTGAAAGCGCGCAGCGCAAGGGGGCTCTTCAGGATCACCCCCATGCGGTCCCCCGCGAACGCCCACAGCGCGATGCAGGGCAGGTTCACGGCGGCGCACCACCACGCGAGCTCCGCCGCCCCCTGCCAGCCGCCGTCGCGCGGCAGGAACAGGATCGCGACGTTGAGCACCATCATCCATGCCTTGGGATTGACCCACTGGAACAGCGCGGCGCCGATGAAGCCTAGCGGACGGGCTTGGCCGCGCGAGGCCGGCTCGCCCGCGCGCGCCTGGCGCCACGCGAGCCACAGCAGGTAGGCACAGCCGGCGATCACGAGCGGCACGCGCAGCGCTTCGAGCCACGCCATGATCCACGCCAGCAGGCTCGCGACCAGCACGACCTGCACGCCGTGCCCGATGCTGACGCCGAGCATGTGCGGCAGCGTGCGGCGGAAGCCGAAATTAACGCCGCTCGCCGCGAGCATGAGGTTGTTCGGCCCGGGGGTGACGGACATCGTGACCACGTAGGTCATCAGGGGCAGATCGAACATGGCACCTCCTCCGGGCTGAATTCACGTCATCAAGGATAGGGGTTCGCGGTCGAAGGTTACAGATCCAGAAACCGTCGCTTATACTGGTTACAGATAACAACATAAACAGCTGTGCCCATCATTCCGGGCACAGACTGCACCCATCGCACCCGGAGTCCCGACATGCTCGACGACAGCCAGCCGCTCTATCAGTCGCTCGCCCTGGAGCTGCGTCACGCGATGACGGACGGACGCCTCGCCAGCGGAGAGCGCCTGCCCTCGGTGCGCGAGGCGGCGAAGAGCCGCGGGCTGAGCATCAACACCGTTCTCGCCGCCTACCGCCAGCTCGAGGCGCACGGCCTGATCGAGGCGCGGCCGCAGTCGGGCTATTTCGTGCGCTCGCGCCTGCCGACGCCGGCGGCGCCACGCTTCGCAGCCGCCAGCACGACGGCGAAATCCGCGGAGGCGGAGGTCCTCGACCAGATCAGCCGCGTCGTCGTCGCGCAGGCGAGCCCCGACACGATCGACCTGTCGCTCGCCTGCCCCAAGGGCAGCGATTTCTATCCGGGCGAACGCCTGGGCCGGCTGGTGTCCGACCTCGCGCGGCGGCGGCCGGAGCTGCTGTCCGACTACTGCCTGCCGCCCGGATCGCTGCTGCTGCGGCGCGAGATCTGCCGCCACGCGCAGGATCTGGCGATGTCGCTGGAGCCAGAGAACATCATCCTGACCAACGGCTGCATGGAGGCGCTGCAGTTCGCGCTGCGCACGGTGACAGGTCCTGGCGACACGATCGCGCTGGAGTCGCCCACCTACTTCAACCTCATCCCGCTCGCCGAGCGCCTGGGCCTGAAGACGATCGAAGTGCCGACGCATCCGGAGTCGGGCATGTCGCTCGACGCGCTGGAACTGCTGCTGTCGGAGAGGCGCGTGCAGGCGGTCGTGGCCATGCCCAACGTGCACAACCCGCTGGGCACGAGCATGCCGGTCGAAGGCAAGAAGCGCCTCGCGGAACTCGCCAACGAATACCGCGTGCCGGTGATCGAGGACGCGCTGTACGCCGAGCTGCAATACGCCACGCCGCTACAGCCGACCGCCAAGGCCTTCGACCGCGACGGCTGGGTGATCGTGTGCGCGTCCTATACGAAGACACTGGCGCCGGGGTTCCGCGTCGGCTGGATGGAAGGCGGGCGCTTTCGCCGCGAACTCAATGACCTCAAGTTCTGCTCGTCGGTGTCTCAGCCCGCGCTGCTATGCGAGGCGCTGGGGGTGTTCCTGGAAAGCGGCGGCTACGCGCAGCACCTGCGCCGGCTGCGGCGCACCTACGCGGGACAGGTCGAGCGCCTGCGCGGCCTGATCGACGGCGCCTTTCCGGCGGGCACGCAGGCGACACGACCGACCGGCGGCTTCCTGCTATGGGTGCAGCTGCCCGCGGGCTGCGACTCCAACCGCCTGTTCGACACTGCCCTCGCGCGCGGCATCAGCATCACGCCGGGGCAGCTCTTTTCGCCCGGCGGGCGCTACACGCGGCACATCCGGCTATCGGGCTGCTATCCCTTCTCGGACCGGCACGTGCATGCGCTGATGACACTCGGGGAGCTCGCGGCGCGGCAGCTGTGAGCTGCCTCGGCGCGCAGATTGCCCCTATGGGAGCGGCTTCAGCTGCGAGACGAAGGTTTTGCATTCGGCAAGGCCGATTCGCGGCTGAAGCCGCTGCCACCGCGAGCCGGATCCTTACGCGGGGATCTGGCCGCAGAAGCTCGACAGGATGCTCACGACCTCGTCGCGCGGCAGCTCGCGTACGATGAAGACGAGGCGACTGCGGCGGTCGTCGTAGGGCGGACCTTCGGGCCACGCGGGTAGGCTGCTGGTCGGGTAGGCGACGTGCTGCACGCACTGCACCACGCGCGGCAGGGGATCGCCGGCGACGTTGAGCAGGCCCTTGATGCGCAGGATGCGCGCGCCGTACACCTGCAGGATCAGGCCGAGCCCGTCGGAAAAGCCGAGCCAGTCGAGCGGCTCGTCGAAGCGCAGCACGTAACTCGTGACCTGCTCGTCGTGGCGGGCCTCGTGCCCCTGCGCGGGCGCGGGTTTCGTCCCCGGCCGGCGCCATGTCGGCGCCGCGGCCGCCTGCGCGCGCACGCGCTCGTCGCCGAGCCAGCGCGCGACATCGGGGATCTTGCCCGCCGGGTCGTACAGACCGCAGCCCGACACCGCCGACGCCGGCACCTCGCCGCGGAACACCTCGATCTGCTGCGCGCCCGGGTTCAGCGCCGCGAGCCGCGCCGCGAGCGCCGCACGCTCGTCCGCGCCGGCGAGGTCGCACTTCGTCATCAGCAGGCGGTCGGCCATCGCGACCTGGCGCACGGCCTCGCGGTGGCGGTCGAGCTGGCCCTGACCGTGCGTCGCGTCGACGGCGGTGATGACGCCGTCGCAGCGGTAGCGCTCGGCGATGAAGGGCTCCTGCATCAGCGTGTAGACCACCGGCGCCGGATCGGCCAGTCCCGTGGTTTCGACCAGCACACGCTCCAGCCCGGGAATCTCGCGCCGCAGCGCGCGCATGAAGAGGTTCTTGAGCGCCTTCACGAGGTCGCCCTGCACGCTGCAGCACACGCAGCCGGAATCGAGCACGACGAGGGTCTCGTCGACCTTGTCGACGAGGTGGTGATCGACCGCGACCTCGCCGAATTCGTTGATCAGCACCGCGGCGCGGGCCATCGCGGGGTCGCGCAGCAGGTGGTTGAGCAGCGTCGTCTTGCCCGCACCGAGGAAGCCGGTCAGCAGCGTGACGGGGATGCGGCGGTCGCCTGCGTGCGCCGCCTCGGACGGAGCTGCGGACATGCCGGCCTCAGGCGCGCACGTCGCTCTTCATGCGCGCGATGCGCACGACTTCCGGCACGCGCCGCACGCCGCGCATCACGTTGGCGAGATGCATGCGGTCGCGTACCTGCACGGTCAGATTCATCGCCGTGTACAGGCCGCCCTGCTCGTTGTCCATCGACACGTTCTGGATGTTGCAGTCCGCATCCGCGATCGAACTGGCCACCCGCGCGAGCACGCCGCGCACGTTCTTGGTCAGCACGCGGATCGTCACGTCGAACAGGCGGTCCTCGCCGGACTCCCACTCGACATCCACCCAGCGCCCGCGGTCGCCGCGCACCTTCGACACCACCTGGCAGTCGTGCAGGTGCACTTCCAGCCCCTGTCCCTTGCGAATCACGCCGATAATGGGGTCGCCCGGGATCGGCTGGCAGCAGCGCGCGAGCTGCACCGCGATGCCCTCGCTGCCGCGGATCAGGATCGCCCCTGCGGGCTTGGGCTTGATGACGTCCGGACGGCCCGATTCGAGGTCCTGCGCCTGCGCCAGCCGCCGCGCGACGATGACCGGCAGGCGCCGTCCCAGCCCGATGTCGGCGAAGACTTCCTTCTTCGAACGCATGCTGCGGTCGCGCAGGAAGCGGTCCCACGCGAAAGTGCTGATCTGGCCCAGCGTGAGGCCGTGGGGGCGCAGGGCCTGGTTGAGCAGGCGCTCGCCCAGCGTCACCGACTCCTCCTGCTGCGCACCCTTGAGGAAGTGGCGGATCTGCGCGCGCGCCTTGCCGGTGCGCACGTAGGCGAGCCAAGCGGGGTTGGGGTTGGCGTGCGCGGCGGTGATGATCTCGATCTGGTCACCGTTGCGCAGCTCGGTGCGCAGCGGCATCAGGTCGCCGTTGATGCGACAGGCGACGCAACGGTTGCCGATGTCGGTGTGCACGGCATAGGCAAAATCGACCGGCGTGGAGCCCTTGAGCAACGACAGGATGCGGCCCTTGGGCGTGAACACGTACACCTCGCCGGGGAAGAGGTCGATCTTCACGTGCTCGAGGAATTCGGTCGCCTCGCCCGAGGTCGATTGCAGCTCCAGCAGCGATTGCAGCCACGAATGCGTCTTCTGCTGCAGCTCGGTGAGCGTCTTCTCGTCTTCCTTGTACAGCCAGTGGGAGGCGACGCCGCTCTCGGCGATGTGGTGCATCTCCGCGGTGCGGATCTGCACCTCGACGGGCGTGCCGAAAGGGCCGATCAGCGTCGTGTGCAGCGACTGGTAGCCGTTCGCCTTGGGGATCGCGATGTAGTCCTTGAACTTGCCCGGCACGGGCTTGTACATCGAATGCAGCGCCCCCAGCGCGAGATAACAGCTCGCGATGTCGCGCACGATCACGCGGAAGCCGTAGATATCCAGCACCTGCGAGAAGGACAGGTGCTTCTCCGCCATCTTGCGGTAGATCGAGAACAGGTGCTTCTCGCGCCCGCGCACCTCGGCCGCCAGATTCCATTGCGGCAGCCGTTCCTCGATCGCCTGCAGCACCTTGCCGACAACCTCGCGCCGGTTCCCGCGCGCGGCCTTGATCGCGCGCGACAGCACGCGGAAGCGCATCGGGAACTTGTGCTCGAAGGACAGTTCCTGCAGCTCGCGGTAGAGGTTGTTGAGGCCCAGCCGGTTGGCGATCGGGGCGTAGATCTCCAGCGTCTCGCTGGCGATGCGGCGCCGCTTGGCGGGGCGCACGCAGTGCAGCGTACGCATGTTGTGCAGGCGGTCGGCAAGCTTGACCAGGATCACGCGCAGGTCGCTCGCCATCGCCAGCAGCATCTTGCGGAAGTTTTCGGCCTGCGCCTCCTCGTGCGAGCGGAATTCGATCTTGTCGAGCTTGGATAGCCCGTCGACCAGCTCGGCGGTGGTCTTGCCGAAGCGCTCGGCGATCTCCTGCTTGGAGATGTGGGTGTCCTCCATGACGTCATGGAGGAGCGCGGCCATCAGGGCCTGCGGGTCGAGGTGCCAGTCGGCGACGATGTCGGCGACCGCGACCGGGTGCGAGATGTAGGGATCGCCGCTGATGCGGAACTGCCCCTCGTGGGCGCTCGCGGCGAAATGGTAGGCCGCCTCGACGCGGCCCACATCCTCCGGTTTCAGGTAGGTTGCGAGTTTCGCCTTGAGCTCGGCGAAGTCGAGCGACAGCACGCTCGACGCGGGAGGACGGAACGGTTCGGGGGCGGGAATCGCAGCGGCGGCTTCCATGACGGCACGACTCCCGGCTCCCCGTGCGCGGGGATCAGGCCTGTCCGCGGTTGAGGACTTCCAGGCCGACCTTGCCGGCGGCGATTTCGCGCAGTGCGATCACGGTCGGCTTGTCCTTGTCGCTCTTGTCGATCTCGACCTGCGGGGTCGAGCCGATGGTGATCTGGCGCGCACGATAGGTCGCGGCCAGGGTCAACTGGAAGCGGTTGGGGATTCGTTTGAGGCAATCCTCGATGGTGACACGAGCCATTTTTCAGTCCTGTTCAAGAAAATCGAAATACTGCTGGTGCCGCAGACGCTGGCGCCCGTAGCGCAGCCGCGACGCCCGCACCACCGCGACGAGGTCGTCGATGGCGTTGTGCAGATCGTCGTTCAGTATAACGTAGTCGAATTCCGCCACATGCCGCATCTCGCCGCGCGCGCCCAGCAGGCGCCGGGCGATCACCTCCTCGCTGTCGGTGCCGCGCCCGCGCAGGCGCGACTCCAGCGCATCCACCGAGGGCGGCAGCACGAACACCCCGACCGCGTCGGGGAAGCTGCGCCGCACTTGCTGCGCGCCCTGCCAGTCGATCTCGAGCAGGATGTCGCGCCCGGCGGCGATCTGCTCCTTCAACCAGACCTTCGAAGTGGCGTAGTAGTTTCCGTGCACCTCGGCCCATTCGAGGAACTCACCGCGGTCACGCAGCGTACGGAAGGTTTCGACGTCCACGAAATGGTATTCGCGCCCGTCCTGTTCGCCCGCGCGCGGCGCGCGTGTCGTGTAGGACACCGACAGGTGCATCTGCGGGTCGCGTTCGAGCAGCCCCCGCACGAGGGTCGTCTTGCCGGCGCCGGAGGGCGCAGTGATGATGATCAGGGTACCGGGCATATGTGCGCGCCGCATTCCGTCGCGAGCGGCGCCTCCGTGGTTCGCAGGTTGATCCGCCGCCGGCACGCACCGGGGCGGAACCGCGATTGTGCCAGCCGGCACGCGGCGACGCCAAACCCCGCGCGCACCCATGCCGTCCGGACGGAGCCTATCGCGGTGCATGCCTGCGCGCTGCGGCAAGGCAGTCGCGAGCGAGACGAGGGACTCGGAGCGAACGGATGCCCCCGATTGCCGCCTTGATATTAGAATGCATATTTTCCGCCCCCGGATACGCCGATGTCCTGGAACCTCCGTGAACGCGGGACGTTGCTGGCGCTCGCCGAAGACGGCGCCCTGACGCCGCGGCAGCTCGAACAGGCCGCGTCGCTCTCGCCCCTCGTGCCCGCGCGCGACGAATGGCTCAGCGGCGCCGACCGCATGCTCGCAGTCGCCGGCGCCATCCTCCTCGCCGCCGGCCTGATCTTCTTCTTCGCATACAACTGGGACGACCTGCACCGCTTCGCCAAGCTCGGTATCGCGATCGCGGCGATCGCGGCGTGCACCGGCACGGCGCTCGCCGCCCCGCCCTTCGGGACGGCGTGGCGCGCTGCGCTGCTCGCGGCCTGCCTCGCCACCGGCGCGCTGCTGGCGCTGATCGGCCAGACCTACCAGAGCGGCGCCGACGTCTGGGAGCTGTTCGTCGCATGGACCGCCCTGATGACGCCCTTCGCGCTGCTCGCACGCTCGTCGGCGAGCTGGCTGCTGTGGCTCGTCGTCGCCAACGCCGGCCTGCTGCGCTACCTGTCGGAATCCTGGTGGTCGCGCTTCATCGGCGCGCTCGGCGAGGCAGAGTCGCTGTTCGCGATCGCCGGGTTCAACGCCGCGATGCTGCTCGTTTTCGAATTCGCCGGCCATGCACTGCTCGCCACGCCGCGCCGCCCCATCCACCGCGTTGCCGGCTTGGGCGTGCTCGTGCCGCTCGCGCTCGGCGCCTGCCTGAGCTGGTGGGATGCCGATTTCCACGCCGTGGGGTTTGCCTTCGCCGCAGTCGCGGTCGCCTTCGCATATGCCTACCTCGCGTACCGGCGCGACGTGCCGATGCTCGCGCAGACCGCATTCGCAGCGATCTCCGTCGCCACTACCGCGCTGATCCGCGTGCTGCCGCACAGCGCCGACTTCGTCACGATCAACATCGTCGCGGTGTTCGTGATCGCCACCACCGGCCTCGCCGGCGTCTGGCTGACCCGCCTCCACCGCGAAGGACGCAGGCCATGAGCAACGCCCCGTTCCCGCCGATCGCCGAGCGCCTGCGCGATGCGGGCATCATCGACGAGGCCTGTCTCGCCGCACTGCAGGCGACGACGCGGGCACCGTGGTGGCTTGCACTGCTGCTCGGCTTCGCGGCGTGGATCGCCGCGACGATGATCATGTCATCGTTCTTCGTCCCCCTCCTCGCCTTCGGCAACGGTCCCGTCGCACGCGGCATCGGCGGCCTCCTGCTGGCCGCGGCGAGCGCCTTCCTGTTCCGCCAGCGCAAGCCCTTCACCGATCAGATGGCGCTCGCCTTCTCGCTCGCCGGCCAGTCGCTGTTCGTCTCCGCCTTCGCCGACCGATTCCTCGACCTGCTCGACGGCTCGGACGTGCTCTCGCTCGCGGCGCTCGCCGCCAGCCTGGTGATGGCCGCGATACCTGCGACGACCCTGCACCGCAGCGCATGCGCGCTGATTGCCCTGTTCAGCCTCGCATGGCTGATCGGCGCCGGTACGGGGCTCGCGCTCTTCGGCATTGCGCTCGCCGGCGCCGCCGTGGCGCTGTGGCTCGCCCGCCCGGCGTGGGCCGCCCATCCGCAGGCGCCGCTCATCAAGGCGGCCGCCCATGCGCTGACCTTCGCCGCATTGATCCTCGCCCCCTACGGCCGTGCGCATTCGGCGCTGACAGCGCTCGAAGAGGCGCTCACCGGCTACCAGACCGGTTTCGCGCTGCCGGTGTATCGCATCGGCGCCGCGCTCGTGCTCCTTGCGACGACGGCCTGGCTGTGCCGCGACACGCCGTCCTTGCGCTTGCCGGCCCTCGCCGGTGCGCTGCTGTTCGCCCTCGCCGCCCACCCCGCGCCCGGCCTGCTGGTTGCAGTCGCCGTGCTGCTCGCCGTCTTCCACGCCAGCCACCGCCCCTGGATCGCGATGACGCTGGTGTTCGCCACGCTCTACCTCGGCGAGCTGTATTACAGCCTGCAGCACACGCTGCTGGTGAAATCCCTCGCACTGATCGCCAGCGGCGCGGTGCTGCTCGTATTGCGCACCCTGCTGCGCACCCGCATGCAGAGGACCGTATGAACGCGAAGACCCTGCGCGCCGCCCTGGTCGCGGCCTTCCTGCTGGTGACGGCGGCGGCGCTGTACGCCGTGCGCGACAACGAGCGCATCCTCGCCGAAGGGCGCGTCGTGCTGGTGCAGCTCGCGCCGGTCGATCCGCGCTCGCTGATGCAGGGCGACTACATGGCGCTGCGCTACGCGATCGACAACGAGATCCTGCGCAGCGACGGCGAAGGCCGCTACGCCCACCTCGCAGTCGATGAAGAAGGCCGCGCCAGCCTCGCCGGACTCGGCAAGCGCCTGCCGGATGATCCCGCACTGATCGCGATGAAGTTGCGTTCGCGCGACGGGCGCAAAACGGTCGGGCCGAATGCCTTCTTCTTCCAGGAAGGCCGCGCGGACGACTTCGTCGGCGCGAAGTGGGGCGAGTTCCGCGTCGACGCAAACGGCAAGGCGCTGCTCACCCACCTGCGCGGTGAAGATCTCGTGCGGCTCGGCGAGAACCGCCGCTGAACGGCCGCTTCGGCTATCGTGCACGGCATGACACGCCCCCTGCGCCCCTTCGCCCGCCTGCTCACTGGCCTCGCCCTCACCGCGCTCGCGGGCGCAGCGCCGGCTGCCGGCGATCCGCAGCTGCCGGCACTCGGGGCCAGCCTCGAGCAGCTCACCATCTCCGGGGTCTCCTCGGGTGGCTACATGGCCGTGCAGTTCCAGGTCGCCCATTCGGCGCTCGTCAGGGGCGCGGGCGTCCTCGCCGCCGGCCCGTACGAATGCGCCACTGGCAGCATGTGGCGCGCGCTCAACAACTGCATGAATCCCGGCAGCGGCGCGCGCACCCCCAGCGCCGAACAGACGCTCGCCCGGGTGCGCGAAGAGGCCGAGGCGGGCAGCATCGACCCTCCCGCGGGCCTGAGCGACGACCGGGTATGGGTGTTCAGCGGCGGCGCCGACCGCACCGTCGAGCGTCCCGTGGTGGACGCCCTGCTCGATTTCTACCGGCGCGTGTTGCCCGCCGATGCGATTCGCTTCGTCGAGGTCGGCGAGGCCGGCCACGCGATGATGTCCGTCGCGGACCCGCAAGCCAACGCCTGCGACACGTCCGAGCCGCCCTTCATCAACCGCTGCGGCGACCTCGATGCCGCAGGCGAGCTGCTCGCCCATCTCGTCGGGCCGCTGGAACCCCGCAGCACGGCGCCCGCCGGCGAGATGCTCGCCTTCGACCAGCACGCCTTCACCAAGCTCGCGCCGATCGAGCTGAGCCTTGCAGACCGCGGCTACGTGTTCATCCCCGCCGCCTGCCGCGAAGGCGGCTGCCGTGTGCATGTGGCCTTTCACGGCTGTCGCCAGGGCGAGGCGCAAGCCGGTCGTCGCTTCGTCGACGGCGCCGGCTACAATGAATGGGCCGACAGCAATCGCCTGATCGTGCTGTATCCGCAGGTGCGGCCGCGCAGCGGCTTCGCCTGGGGATCGCTGCGCTGGGTGTACAACCCGAAGGGCTGCTGGGACTGGTGGGGTTACGCGGACCCGGATTACGCGACTCGCAACGGCGGACAGATCCGGGCCGTGCGCGCGATGCTCGAGCGCCTCGCCGCCCCGCTGCCGCCCCTGCCGGAGCGCTGAACGACATGGATGCCCACGAGCTGCTCGGCCTTGCGCCGGGCGCCAGCGCGCACGACATCAAGCGATCCTTCCGCCGCTTGGCGATGCTGTGGCATCCCGACCGCAACCCCGATCCGCACGCGCTGGAACACTTCAAGACCCTGCGCGCCGCCTACGAGAGCCTGCTCGCCGAGCTCGCGTCCCCGCCCCCGGAGGACGGCCCGCCGGACGCGGACGAGGGCGACGAGCAAGCCGGCGGCACCACGCCGCGCGGCGCAGACCGCCACCACGATCTCACGTTGACGATCGAAGCCGCCTTCTTCGGTGGCGAGCGCACGATCGAACTCGACGGCGAGGACGCCTGCAGTGCCTGCGCCGGCAGCGGCGAAGAGGTGCTGCGCCACACGCGGCTATGCGCAAGCTGCCACGGCACCGGGCGCACCCCCGGCGGCCACGGGCTCGCCCCATGCCGGCACTGCGCGGGGCGCGGTTACCTGACGAAGCAGGCCTGCCCGAGCTGCCACGGCAGCGGCCGACAGCGCACGCTGTGGCCCGTGATCGTGCGCCTGCCCGCAGGCATGCTGGACGGCGAGGAACTGCGCGTGGCCGGCGCAGGCGACGCCGCCGCCGAACTAGCGCCCGGTGACCTCGTGCTGCACATCCGGCTCGCGCCGCACGAACTGTACCGCCTCGATGGCCGCAATCTGGTGCTGGAGCGCCCGGTGAGCGCACCGCGCCTGCTGACCGGCGGCGAGCTCGCGATTCCGCTGCCGGACGGCATCCGCACCCTCAGGCTGGAACCCGGCACGGCCACGGCACGAACGCTCCGCGTCGCCGGCGCGGGTTTCCCCGGGCGCGACGGGCAGGCGGCAGGAGACCTGATCGTGCATCTGCAGCCGCGCCTCCCCGAGGCCCCGGACGAGGCCATGCGCAGCCTGCTCGAAGAGCTGGACGCCCTTGCCGCGGCGAATCATTCCCGCCACCTGCCGGATGTGGCACTCTGGGAAACACGCTGGCTGCGCGAGGAACCGGAAGAGCCCTGAAGCGCCCGCGCGCGGCCCCTGCATCACCTTCGGCCGGACGACACGCCCGGCCCCTCACCTCACCCCCGATCCATGATTCTCGATATCGATTTCGTCTCCGACTTCGTCTGCCCGTGGTGCTTCCTCGGAAAGACGCGTCTCGCCCGCGCCCTCGAACAGGTCCGCGAAAGCCACCCCGACATCGAGGTGCGCGTGAACTGGCTACCCTTCTTCCTCAATCCCGACACGCCCGCCGCCGGCGAGGCATACCGGCCCTTCCTGGAGGCGAAGTTCGGCGGACGCCGCGGTGCGGACGAGGTGCTCGCGCGCGTCGCCGACGCGGCTGCCCCGGACGGCCTGCAATTCGCGTTCGACCGCATTGCCACGCGGCCCAGTACACTGCTCGCCCACCGCCTGACCTACCGTGCGCAGTCGGTCGGCCACACCTCCGCACGCATCAATGCCCTCGGCGAGGCGCTGTTCGCGGCGCACTTCCAGCAAGGGCGCGACATCGGCGACATCGCGACGCTGGTCGACATCGCCGTCGAGACGGCAGGCGACAGGCGAGAGGACGTGGAGGCCTACCTGGAGAGCGACGAGGACACCGCGACGGTCAAGCGCATGGCCGCGCAGCTGCAGAAGCAGGGAGTGAACGGCGTGCCCTTCTTCATCTTCAACCGCCGCCTCGCCGTGTCGGGTGCGCAGACCTCTGCCGTGCTGGGCGCGGCGGTGCTGCAGTCGCTGCAGAACGCCTGAGCGGCGGGCCGCCTCCGCTCAGTGTGCGGGCGTGGGCGGCGCGGCCGCGGGGTGCACCGGCAGCACCGACGGCGGCAACGCGGGCGTGCCGTCCGGATTCACGCTATGGCAGCGATAGCAGTTGCGGTGCGTGATGAAGGCGACGCGGTCATGGCACTTGCCGCAAAACTGGCCGCGGAAGATGTCCTCCATGCGGATCTGCGTGCTACCGGCCTTTTCCGCGAACGGGTCGGGGTGGCAGTTCTTGCAGTCCAGCCACTCGGTATGCGCACGGTGCGGAAAGCGCACGTTGGGCATCTGCTTGGTGTTGCGCAGGATCACGTCGAGGTCGAGCGGCGGCTCGCGGTCCTTGCCGTCGATGCGCTGGCGCGGTTTGATCAGCCCCTGGCGCAAGGCGTTCATCCAGTCGACCTTGCCGTCGCGGTCGCGCGGCAGGTCGCCCAATGCCTCGTCGGCGCGCTGCAGGCGCTCGTAGGCCGGACTCGTGGGATCGTAGAACTCGTCGCTCGGACGCTGCCGACCAACGACGCGCGGCGGTGCCGCAGGCGAGACGGGCGCGACAGCTGCCTCGTCCTCTGCGGGTGGCACCTCGACCGTCTTCAGGGCTGCGCCCGCATGCGGGATGCCCCCGTACAGGACCGCCGCGATCAAGAGACCACCGACACAGCGCAAGATTCGATTTCCCATCTGTTCACACTTCCCCGCCCGAGTGCGGGCGATGCATGCAAATTCGGCACCCGCGGCACCTGCCCGGACGTGCGGAGCGCATTCTGCCTCGTCAACTGCCCCGCCGCCACCGCAGCGGCACGCGGTCGAGCATCCGCCGCGACGCGTCACGGGACCGCGCGTTCCCATAGTCGGAGACTCGTAGCGACGCATTCCCGCATTCGGGAATGACGGCCGTGCGCAGCCCTCCCGCTCTATACTCGATGCATGTCCGCGGACGCCGCGCCGAACGATGAACACCCTGGAAAGTAGCCACGCATGAAAACCGCCCTGCATCGACTCTTCACCACCGCGCTCCTCGCCGCCGGCCTCGTCGCGAGCGGCGGCGCTCGCGCCGAACCACTGGCCGAGGTGTCGACCGTCTGGAAACTGATCGGCCCGAACCACAAGATCGTCGTCGAGGCCTACGACGACCCGCTCGTCGAAGGCATCACCTGTTATGTATCGCGCGCCAAGACCGGCGGCCTGTCGGGCGCCTTCGGGCTCGCCGAGGACGTCGCCGAGGCCTCGATCGCCTGCCGCCAGGTGGGACCGGTGCGCATCGTGAAACCGCTCCCCGCCAAGGAAGAGGTGTTCTCCGAGCGCCAGTCCATCCTGTTCAAGCGCCTGCAGGTCGTGCGCATGGTCGATGCCAAGCGCAACGTGCTGGTGTATCTGACCTACTCGGACAAGATCATCGAAGGCAGCCCGCAGAACAGCGTCACGGCCGTCGCGGTCGATCGCGGCACGCCGATCCCGGTGCGCTGAAACGACAAGGGCCGCGCTTGCGCGCGGCCCTTGTCCACTGCTGCAGCCGGCGCAGACCGGCCACTACAGGGCTTACTTGTTCACGCGCACGGCGCTCGCGAACACGATCTGGTCGAACTTGCGGTTCAGCGAGGTGCTGGTGAAGTTCGTCATCACCATGCCATCGCCCCAGCTCACCTTGTCGCCCGCCTGCGCCTGGGTGACCGGCGCGGCAACCCACACGGTGTTGCCGTTCTGGAGCACTTCCAGGTAGGTGTAGCCACCGCCGGTCAGGACGCTTTTCACCTCGCCGCTGCTGCCGGCGGGCGCTTCGGCCTGGGCTGCCGGCTGGGCTGCACCCATCGGCGGATGCGCCCCAACCGCTGCCCCGGCCATCGGCTGCGTGCCGTGCGGCGCGACGCCGGTCGGCGCTGCGCCGGCAGGACCCCATGCATTCACGAACAGGATGCGATCGAAGGTACGTCCCAGCGACTTCGACGCGAAATTGGTCATCACGGCCGAATCGCCCCACTGGACGGTGTCGCCGACCTGCACCGGGATCTGTCCTCCGGCGATCCACACCGTCTCCCCGCCGCCCTGCTCCACCTCGGCATAGGTGTAACCGCCACCCTGCAGGAGTTGCAGGACCTTGCCGGAATTCGGGGTCGCTGCGGACACGGCCACCGGAGCAGCGGGCGCCGCAGCCTGAGGCGCCGGGCTGGCGGGCGCGGCAGCCTCTTCTTTCTTCGAACATGCGGCAAGGCCGACCGAGGCGGCCACAGCGACCAACAACCAGGGCTTCACAGGAATTTCTCCGTAAATGTCACGACCGACTGGCCGTGAAACGTGAATATTAGCACGCAAAAAATAGTCCACCCTTGGCTCGGCCGGCAACGGTGTGAACCGATACTTCCCTCCAACTTCGCGCCAAACAACCTCGCCGGACCTGCCCGCTTCGAGCAATCTGCCGTTCCTTCACGGCATCCCGCGCCTGCCCGCAGCTCGCCGCCGTGCGATAATTCACATTCGGGCAACACAGGCCGTTCAGTGTATCGGCCGCCCGCAGGTTTTGCGGTCTGGGTACCGCATCGTTCGTTCGACGGGGCGCCGTGGCGCCCGTCTCTATTAAACCCCGGCGACTTCCGCACCGGGGTGGATGTGGTCTCGCGCCTCGGCGCGGGCTCACGCATGTATCGGGAGAGGATTCATGTTCGATCCGCATCGTGCCGGACGCCGGCGCATGCTCGCCTCCATCGGGGGGCTGTTCGCGGCCGCCATTGCGCCGCCGGCCCTGTCCTTGCCTGGCAATTCGCGTACGACGCTGCCGGGTGACCGGCTGGAGTCGCTGGCGCAGCTCCCGCCCGCCCCGCCGGCCCTGCGCCGGGCGCTGGAACCGCTGCACGGCAAGGCCGTGCTGGTGAATTTCTGGGCGACGTGGTGCGAGCCCTGCCGCACCGAGATGCCAGCCCTCGTCAGCCTCGCCGAATCGGAACCCGGCCTCGCGCTGGTGACGGTTGCCGTCGCCGACCGCGCGGACGAGGTACGCCGCTTCTTCGACGAGCACCTCGTCGATCCCGTGCTGGTGAGCGATCCGGAGCAGGTCGTGTCGCGCGCCTGGGACGTGCGCTACCTGCCCACGACCGTACTGCTCGATACCACCCACCAGCCCCTGCTGCGCGTGCGCGGCGAACTCGACTGGCACCACGACAGCGTGCGCGAACGCATCCGCAGCGCAACAAAGTCCTCCCGCCCGGCCAGAACCTGATTCCGACAAAAGGACCCACGATGAACCGCAGAGACTTTCTCAAAACCTCGACGATCGCCGCCGGCCTGGTGCTGCCGGCTTGGAGCCACGCCGCCGCCCCGTTCGCCGCCGCCCCGGTCTCAACTGCCTTCACGCCCCGGCCGGAAAACGGCTGGAGGGTGTTCGAGCTCGTCACGCGCATCGAACCGGTCGCCACGGACGGCCCGATCCAGGTGTGGATCCCGCTGCCGACCGTGCAACAGAGCGACTGGAGCCGGCCGATGGGCAACCTGTGGAGCGGCAACGCGACCGGCATGTACGTCGCGACCGACCCGGTGTATGGCGCGACGATGCTGCACGCTACCTGGCCTGCCGCCACCGCCGCGCCGGCGCTCGAAATCGTCAGCCGCTGCGCGACGCGCGACCGGGCCGTCGACCTCGCGCACGGCGGCCGCATGCCCAAGCTGGCTGCCGCCGAGCGCACGCTGTACACGCGCGCGACCGCGCTGCTGCCGACCGACGGGATCGTGCTCGATACCGCGCGCGAGATCACGCGCGGCGCGAAGAGCGACGAGGCCAAGGCGCGCGCGATCTACGACTGGATCGTCGACAACACCTTCCGCAACCCGAAGACGCGCGGCTGCGGACTGGGCGACATCCGCGCGATGCTGGAGACGGGCGACCTGTCGGGCAAGTGCGCCGACCTCAACGCGCTGTACGTGGGCCTCGCGCGCTCGCTGGGGCTGCCGGCGCGCGACGTGTATGGCGTTCGCGTCGCCGACTCGCGCTACGGCTACAAGAGTCTGGGCAAGAGCGGCGACGTGTCGAAGGCCCAACATTGCCGCGCGGAAGTGTGGCTGGAGCACGCCGGCTGGGTGCCGGTCGACCCCGCCGACGTGCGCAAGGTCGCGCTCGAGGAGCCGCCGGGCGGCCTGCCGCTGTCCGACCCCAAGGTCGTCGCGGCACGCAACACGCTGTTCGGGGCATGGGAGATGAACTGGCTGGCGTACAACTTCGGCCACGACATCCGTCTGCCCGGCAGCGAGGGCCCGGAAACGCCCTACCTGATGTATCCGCAGGGCGAGAACCGCGACGGCCGCTTCGACAGCCTCGATCCGGCGAACTTCCGCTACACGCTGAGCGCACGCGAAGTCACCGGCGCCTGAGCCGCCGGCGTTTGACGCAGGCCCGGCGCGCCACGGCCGGGCTTGCTATCATCAACGGGATGAAAGCTTCCCACCGCGAGCAGCTCGACATCCGCGGGCTGCGCTACAACGTCCGCCACTGGGGCGCCGCGGACGCCCCGGCCGTGTTCTTCCTGCATGGCTGGATGGACACCTCCGCGACCTTCCAGTTTCTCGTCGATGCGCTCGCGTTGGACTGGCACGTGATCGCGCCCGACTGGCGCGGCTACGGCGCGAGCGAGTGGCTCGGGCGCCCGTACTGGTTCCCCGACTACTACGGCGACCTCGACGCGCTGCTTGCGCACTATTCGCCGGAGCGCCCGGCGCGCATCGTCGGGCACAGCATGGGGGCGGCGATTTCCTCGACTTACGCGGGCGTGCGGTCGGAGCGCGTCGCGCAGCTCGTGATGATGGACTTCCTCGGCCTCACCGCAACCAAGGACACGGACGCGCCGGGGCAACTCGTCGGCTGGCTCGACAACCTGCGCAAGGCACAGCCGGTGCGCGGCTATCGCGATCACGACGCCTTCGCGCGCCGGCTGCAGCTCGCCAATCCGCGGCTTTCCGACACGCGTGCAGCCTTCCTCGCGCGCAACGTGTCATGCACGCTGCCCGACGGCCAAGTGACGATGGCCGGCGACCCGTGGCACAAGGTGCCTTCGCCGCTGCGCTACCAGGCGGCCGACGTGATGGCGTCCTGGCGCTTGATCAAGGCGCCGGTGCTGATGATGCTGGCCGACAAGGGCTACGTGAGCGATCGTTTCGCCGACGATCCCGCGGAGATCGAACGCCGCCTCGCGTGTTTCGCCGACCTGCGGCGCGTGACGATCACGGAGTCCGGCCACAACCTGCAGCACGACCAGCCGGAGCAGGTCGCGGCGGCGATCGAGGCCTTCCTCACGCGCGACTGATCAGCGCATCTCGCCGCGCAAGGCGGCGACCGCCGCCTGCAGGCTTTCGGGGGTGGCTGCCTCGGGCGCGAAAGACGTGCCGCCAACCAGCTCGATGCGGCTGAAGAGGCCGCGCCGGAAGGGGCGGCTCATCGCCGGTCCGTCCTTGCGGCTGAAGCTGCTGCCCCACAGGCCGCGCAGCGCGAGCGGCACGACGGGCACCGGCGTGCGTTCGACGATGCGGCGGATGCCCGGGCGGAAAGGCTTGAGTTCGCCGTCGTCGGTGATGCGCCCTTCCGGGAAGATGCCGACCAGCTCACCCGCCTCCAGCGCGCGGGCGACCTCGTCGAAGGCGCGCTCCATCATTGCAGCGTCCTCCTTCGCCGGCGCGATCGGGATTGCGCGGCTCGAACGGAAGACGAAGGACAGCACCGGCCAGCGGAAGATGTGGTGATCCATCACGAAGCGGATCGGGCGGCGCGACGCGGCCATGATCACCAGCGCATCGACGAAGCTGACATGGTTCGCCACGAGCAGCCCCGGCCCCTCTTCGGGGATGTGTTCGACACCTTTCACGCGCAGCCGGTAGATGGTGTGCACCAAAAGCCACACGATGAAGCGCACGAGGAACTCCGGCACCAGCGTGTAGATGTAGAGCGCGACCGCGGCGTTGAGGATGGCGGTGATGAGGATCAGCTGCGGGATCGTCACACCTGCGGCGAGCAGGCCGGCGCCGAGCCCCGCGGCGACCACCATGAAGGCGGCGTTGAGGATGTTGTTGCCGGCGATGATGCGCGAGCGGTGGGCGGGTTCCGAGCGGGCCTGCACCAGCGCGTACAGCGGCACGATGAAAAAGCCGCCGAACACGCCGATCATCACGAGGTCGACGAGCGCACGCCAAGTCGCAGGGCTGGCGAGCACCGTGGCCAGCGGCAGGGCCTCACCCGCGTGCGCGGCGGCCGGGCTCACCCACCACAGGTCGAACGCGAACACGGACAGGCCGATCGAGCCGAAAGGCACCAGGCCGATCTCGACGTGCTTGCCGGAGAGCTTCTCGCACAGCAGCGAGCCGACGCCGATGCCGACCGAGAACAGCGCCAGCAGCAGCGTCACCGAATGTTCGTCGCCGCCCAGCACGTCCTTCGCGTAGCCGGGGAATTGCGACAGGAACAGCGCGCCGTAGAACCAGAACCACGAGATGCCGAGGATGGACAGGAACACGGTGCGGTTGCCGCGCGTGAAGCCGATGTTGCGCCAGGTCTCGGTGAGCGGGTTCCAGTTGATGCGCAGCGTCGGATCAGCCGCCGGCGCGGGGGGAATCGCGCGGCTCGTCACGTAGCCCGCCACCGCGACCGCGAGCACCGCCGCCGACAGCCAGGCGGCGCCACCCGGCAGCGCGATCGTCACGCCGCCGGCAATCGTCCCGAGCAGGATCGCGATGAAGGTGCCCGCCTCGACCAGCGCGTTGCCACCGACGAGTTCCTCCTCACGCAGATACACCGGCAACACGGCGTACTTCACCGGGCCGAAGATCGTCGAATGCAGCCCCATCAGGAACAGCGCAGCGAAAAGCAGTGCCAGCGAATCGAGCGCGAAGGCAACCGTCGCGAGCGCCATGACGCCGATCTCGAACAGCTTCACGAAACGGATCAGGCGCGTCTTCTCGAACTTGTCGGCCAGCTGGCCCGAGGTCGCGGAGAACAGGAAAAAGGGCAGGATGAAGAGGCCTGCCGCGAGATTCACCAGCACGCCGGGCGCGAGCGTCGTGTAGCGCGCCGCCTGGAAGGTGATCAGCACCACGAGCGCGTTCTTGTACAGGTTGTCGTTGAACGCGCCGAGGAACTGCGTGAGGAAGAAGGGCAGGAAGCGCCGCTCGCCCATCAGCTTGAATTGGGAGCTCATGTCGGATCCGATGCGGAAATTGGCTGCAAGTATAGGGGTCGGACTCAGGCGGCCTGCGCCCAGTGCTTCAGCGTGACGTAGTCGATCTTGCCGGAACCCAGCAGCGGCAGTGCCTCCACGGGCACAATCTTGCGCGGCACCGCGAGCTCGGGCAGGCCGGATTCGCGCGCCGCGGCGAGGAGGCGCTCGCGCGTGAGGCCGCGGTCGCTCGTGAAGAGCACCAGCGCCTCGCCCTTCGCCGCGTCGGCCTGCGTCGAGGCCGCGTGCAGGGCCGCCGGGACGGTGGCTGCGGCGAGCTTTTCGACTGCCTCGAGGCTCACCATCTCGCCAGCGATCTTGGCGAAGCGCTTGACGCGCCCGACGATGCGCACGAAGCCGTCCTCGTCGATGTCGACCACGTCGCCGGTCTCGTACCAACCCTCGCCCGCTTCCGACGCGGAGGGCTGCAACACGCCCGGCTGGTCGACCTTGAGGTAGCCGCTCATCAGGTTGGGACCGGACACGTGCAGCATGCCCCCCTGGGCGATGCCCGGCACCGGCACGACCCGCGCCTGCAGTCCCGGCAGGAACTGGCCGACGGTGCCCGTGCGGTAGGCCATCGGCGTGTTCACCGCCATCACCGGCGCGGTCTCGGTCGCGCCGTAGCCTTCGAAGATGCGGATGCCGAAGCGCTCGAACCACAGCTGCCGCACTGGCTCGGCGAGCTTCTCGGCGCCGGCGATGACGTAGCGCAGGCGGTAGAAATCGTAGGGGTGGGCGAAGCGCGCGTAGTTCGCGAGGAAGGTGCTGGTGCCCAGCAGCACGCTGCAGCCGCGGTCGTAGGCGAGCTCGGGGATCACGCGGTAGTGCAGCGGGCTGGGGTAAAGGAAGACGTTCGCGCCGGAGAGCACCGGCAGCAGCCCGCCCGCAGTCAGCCCGAAGGAGTGGAACAGCGGCAGCGCGTTGAGGATCTTGTCGTCGACCGAGAAATCAACCACCGCGCGGATCTGCGCAATGTTCGCGAGCAAGGCGCGGTGCGACAGCACGGCACCCTTGGGCTTGCCCTCGGAACCGGAGGTGAACAGCACCACCGCCGTATCCTCGGGCGATCCGATGTGCGTCGCGGCGCGCGGGAAGCGCAGCGCCCACAGCATGAGCCACAGCTTGTCGACCAGGCCCATCTGCGCGCGCAGGTCTTCGAGATAGACCACGCGTACGTCCGGGCACACCACCACGAGCGCCGCGAGCTTGTCGCCGAGCTTGGCCTGCTCGACGAAGGCGCGCGAGGTGAGGATGGTGCGGATCCCCGCGGCCGTGCACGCGGCCTGCATGCCGTCGGCGCCGGCCGTGTAATTCAGCATCGCGGGGATGCGGCGGAAGGCGGTCAGGCCAAAGACGAGGCCCAGCGTCGGCGCGAGGTTCGGCAGCAGGATGCCGACGTGCTCGTCCCGGCCCGACTCCCGGGCGACGATGCGGCCCAGCGCGAGCGCCATCTTGATCAGGTCGCCGTAGGAATACTCCTCCTGCTTCAGGTCCTCGACCAGGCGGCGCGAGCGGCCGTGAATGCTCGCCGCGTCGAGCAGCGCCTCGAACAGGGTCTGCTGCGGGCGGCTGGCGAAGATCATCTCCTGCATGATGCGGCGCATCGCCTCGCCGGCCTTGCGGCGGCGCTCGCGCGCGGTCGGCGCAACGGGCACGTCGATGCGCGTGACCGGATGGATGCTCAACGTGAGCTGCGGGAACAGCCGGCGCGGGAAACGTCCGCCCATGCGCGAGAAGTAGGTGCGCGCGGCGCCGTCGATCTTCACCGGCAGGATGGTCGCGCCGGTGCGCGCGGCGACGAAGGCCGGACCGTCGTAGGTTTTCATCAGGCTGCCGGTGGTGGTGATGCGTCCCTCGGGGAAGATCACGACCGGTCGGCCCGATTCGAGCAGGCGCACGACCTTCTTCATCGCCATCGGGCTGGTCGGATCGACCGCGAGGTAATCCACCAGCGACAGCATCAGCCGGAACCAGCGCTTCTTCGCGACCGTGGTATGCACCACGAAGACCGGATCGAGCGGCAGGAAGAGGCCCAGCAGCAGGCCGTCCAGGAAGGACTCGTGGTTCGCGATCACCAGCAGGCGCGCCGCGTCGACCGGCGCGGAGCCCTTCACGCGCACGCGGAACAGCAGGCTCGCGAGGGCGCGCAGCAGGGGTTTGAGGAGCGATCGGAGCATGGTCGGATCTCGTCGTCGGAAAGGTTCAAAGGGATGCGTCAACGTCCCGGTGCATCGGGCCAAGCGATGTCCGGGCGTTTCAGGTCGCGGAATGCCGCCATCAGCCAGGAGCGCATGCCGATGACGAGGGTGTAGGGGCGGCGGTCGGCGGGCGCGAGCTTCTGGTCGGCGATGTGCTGCTGCGCGAAGTCCTGACCGACGCGTGCGAGGCGCTCGCGGAAAGAGTGCGCGAGGCCGCGCCCGATCTGGCCATGCACGACCATCAGCATCTCGGATTCGCCGTCGAAGCCGCCGGCGAAGTAGTCGTCGATGACCTCGCCGCGGAAGTACTGCATCACCGGCCCGTGCGGGCGCCAGCGGAAGCCCTTGGCGACCTTGAGGTGGTAGCGGTTGCCCGGGCGCAAGTCGATGATGCCGAGCCGGTCGAGGTGCGTGAGCTGCTTCACGACCTCGGCCTCGCTCATCTGGTAGGTCGCCACGATCTGCTCCGCGCTCCAGTGGCTGAGGCAGCAGATCGCCACCAGCAGCAACCGGCGATCGCTCACGACCGCCGTCTCCTGCGCGAGCGACAGCTCCTCGAGCAGCGGCTCCTTCTCCGCGACGCGGCGCGCGAGGTCGGCGAAGTCGAGGTTGAGCGCGCGGCAGATCGCGTCGATGCGCGACAGCGGCATGTCGCCACTGGCCGAGAACATGCGCTTGACGCTGGATTCGGCCATGCCCAGGCGCTCGGCCAGCGCGGCATAGGTGAGGCCCGCGGCTTTCAGCTCGCTCTTCAGCGTGGCGACGAGGTCGGCGGTGGTGCTCATGGTCGGGGTTCCGTCCGGGAAGTGGCGCCAGATTATCCGCATGGTGTTCTCGGAGCGAGCGAATGTCATGAAGTATCGCATGGCGATACCCAAAGAACACGCCAGACACACTTCGCACGACCAACTTGTACCGCTACCGGGGCCGGCGAATGATGGGCTCGCCTGCCAACCAAGGAGCACTCCATGCAAGCCCTCATCCGCCGCGACACCCGCGCCTGGCGCGCGCAAGTCTGGATTTCCTTCGTCCTCGCCGGCCTGTTGTGCGCCGGCGGCCTGGCCGCCCTGCCTGCGATTGCCCTCGACCGCGCCTTCATGGTCATGGGATACGCCTTCTGCCTCACCAGCGCCTTCGTTCTCGCGAAGTTCGTGCGCGACGGCGAGGCGCGCGGCGACGACTCCCCCTTGTGGCGCCTCGTCGTGTGGGGTGGTTTCGCGCTGGCGATGGGTCTCACCGGGTGGGGGCTGTGGCGCATGGAGATCCACCCGACCTGGAAGGCCTATCTCGGCGTGAGCTGGCTGTACCTGATCTCCAGCGCGCTGACGCTCGCGAAGACCCTGCGCGACGCCTGGGAGGCCGAGCGCGCCGAAACGGCCCTGCACGCCGGCGCCCATCACGAGCCGCCTGCCCGCTGACCGACCACCGCCCCGACGGAGACGTTCATGACTATCCTTTCCCGCCGCAATGCCCTCGCGCTGCTCATTACCGCCCCCCTCGCCTTCGCTGGACGCACCACCCGCGCGCATGCCGGACCGTCCGACGCCAGCGCCGCCTCCGCGCTCTCGCTCGCGCTGCCCCTCGCCTCGGTCGTCGCCGCACCGGTGATGATCCTGTCCGCCGGCGCAGTGCTCACGGTCGCGGCGGTCGACATATCCGTGCACGGCACGGTCTGGATCCTCGAGCGCGCGTCCGATGGCGCTCGCGTGAGCCTCGAGATCAGCGCCGCAGGCATCGAGGCCTCCGCAATCACGATCGGCACCACCCTCACCGTCACGGCGCTGTCGGCCGGCTGGATCCTGTCCGCGGCCGGCACCGCGCTGTGCTTCGTGCCGAACGCGATCGGGCAGGCGCTGCTGTACAGCGAGAGGATCACGCCATGAGGACGTGCACCGATCTGCCGCGAAATTCGGGCCGGGCTGGACGGGCCGCGGCACCACCTCGCCTGTTCGCACGTCTCGCGGCGGTACTGCTGGCCGTGAGCCTGCTCGCCACGCCCTTCGCAAGCGGCGATGCGCTCGCCGGCCGCCCCTGCACCGAACGCCGTCTGACCACCGACGAGTTCGTCCGCAGCCTCGAACTCGCCGCGCACACCGCCGAGGCGCTCGATCGCAGCGGCGCGCGCGCAGCGGTCGTCGCCCGCGCCGGCCAGGATCTGCGCGAATGGCGCCTGCGCTACTCGCACCTCGCGCTCGCCTACCGCGACGGGCAGACGGCCGACGGCCGCGGCATCTGGCGCGTCGTGCACAAGCTCAACCACTGCGGCAGCGACCGCGCGAGCGTGTTCCGCCACGGGCTAGCGGAATTTTTCGGCGAGGAGCTGCATGACTACGAGGCCGCGATCGTGCCCTTCGAGACGGTGAGCGGCGCGGTGCTCGCGAACCGCCTGCGCGACAACTTCGTCGTCGCCGACCTGCACGAGCCGCGCTACAACATGCTCGCCTACCCGTGGGCGACACGCTACCAGCAGAGCAACCAGTGGGCGATCGAAACCCTCGCCCACGTGCTCGAACCCGCCGCGACCGACCGCGACCGCGCGCAGGCCTGGCTGCGCCTGCGCGGCTACCGGCCGACCACGCTGCGCATCGATCCGCTGCGGCGCCTCGGCGCACGAGTGGGCAGCGCAAACATCGCCTTCGACGACCACCCCAACGCCCGCCGCTTCACCGACCGCATCGACACGGTGACGGCGGATTCGGTGCTGGAGTGGCTGACGGCGAGCGGGCTGGGGCGGGAGCGGATCACGGTGCGCTGAAGCCGTCGGGCCTCAGACCGCCACCTTGCCGCGCGCGAGCAAGCCCTTGATCGTCTCCTGCAGGTCGGCCGGCAGCACGACGAGCTTGGCACTCTGGGAAGAGCCCATGCGCTCCATCGAGGCGATGTACTTCTCACCGAGCATGTACATCATCGGCCCCGGCTGGTCGCCGATGGCGGTGGCAACGCGGCGGATGGCCTCGGCGGAGGCTTCGGCGAGCATCACCTGGGCATTGGCGTCGCGCTTGGCGGATTCGAGGCGGGCTTCGGCCTCCAGGATCGCGGCCTGCTTCTCACCTTCGGCCTTGGTCACCGCCGCCTTCCGTTCGCGCTCCGCAGCGGCTTGCATCTCCATCGCGCGCTGCATCGATTCGGACGGCTTGATGTCCTGGATCTCCACCGACTTCACGGTGAGGCCCCAGTCGACCGCCTCGTCGGCAATGCTCTCCCTCAGGCGCGCCTTGATCTTGTCGCGTGACGACAGCGCCTCGTCGAGTTCCATCTCGCCGACGATGGAGCGCAGCGTGGTCATGATCAGGTTGCGGATCGCCTCGGCGAAGTCGGTGACGCCGTACACCGCCTTCACCGGATCGGTGACCTTGATGAAGGCGATGGCGTTGGTGACGATCACGGCGTTGTCGCGCGTGATGACCTCCTGCTCCTGCACGTCGAGGATGATGTCCTTGGTGACGAGCTTGTAGGCGACATTGTCGAGGTAGGGAATGATGATGTTGAGGCCGGGTTTGAGGGTGCTGTGGTACTTGCCCAGGCGCTCGACGATCCACTCCTCGCCCTGCGGCAGGATGCGCACGCCCTTGGCGAGCGTGACGACGACGAAGATGAGTAGGGCGACGACGAATACAAGACTACCGCTCATGAAATCTCCTCAGGCTTTGACGACTTTCAGGAAACTGCCCTCGACCGCGACGACGCGCACGCGCTCGCCAGCGGGAATCGGATCTTCGGCGAGGCACACCCACTCCTCGGCACCCAGCAACGGGCGCTGGAAGCGCACCTTGCCACGCTGGAACGGTGCGACCGCGCCGACGAGCAGGCCGACTTCACCGATGACCTCGCCCGCGGAGGTGCCGATGCGGGTCTTGTGAAAGCTGGGCTTGAACACGCGGAACCACAGCACGACCATGACCAGCGACAGGGCTGTCCAGGTCGCGAGCTGGGCGGTGAGCGACAGCGCCGGCGCGACGAGGAGCACGAGCGCCATCGCCAGGCCGGCGATGCCGAACCAGATCAGAAAAAAGGACGGCAGCGCCAGCTCGGCGAGGATCAGGGCGATGCCGATTACGGTCCAGTGCCACCATTCGATAGTCATAGCATCCTCCTCGACGGCGATTGTAGCGGGATGGCATCAACGTGTGCGCCCCCCGCCGGTCCGCACGCACGCGGCTGCGACCGAATTCACACGATCGGAACAGGGAAGTGCGCAGGGGCACGCGGAGTAGTTGACCGCACCGCCGTTTTTCACCAGACTGCTTGCGCGCATCAGTCATCGCGTGGCGTTTCGTACTCGAAGTCCTCTGGTACTCAGTTCGTCATCCCCCCGATAGCGATTGTCGCAACTCTGGGCAAACGCCCCTTATTTAAACTTTGATTTGGGAAATTCAGAAATGGCAACTGGTACCGTCAAGTGGTTCAACGACGCCAAAGGCTACGGCTTCATCACCCCGGACAACGGCGGCGAGGACCTCTTCGCACACTTCTCCGCGATCCAGGGCAACGGTTTCCGCAGCCTGGCCGAAGGCCAGAAGGTGCAATACGACGAGACCTCGGGTCCGAAGGGCAAGCAGGCCGGCAACATCCGCCCGCTCTGATCCGCCTCGGCAGGATCCGAAATGAAGAAGCCCGGCATTGCCGGGCTTTTTGCTTTTGGGCCCGGCCCACGCTCAGCGCGTAAGCTGGAAGGGCGACACGGCGGGCGCGGCGTTCGCGCCGACCTGCGCGCCAATGCAGGTGAAGCCGCGCTCGCTGGCCCGCGACGCCACGGCTACCACTCCACGTAGGGCGTCCCGTCGCGCGCGTTGCCCTCGGCGCCGCTGCGTACATCACCCACCGCGCCGCCGACACCGTCCGGCGGCGGCACGATCACCCAGCTGTCGTTGCGCTGCGTGATGGGGTCGACGGGGACGCTGCGCAGGTAGCGCTTGTCGGCAAGGGCCTGCAGCGAGTCGGGATAGGCTCCGGTATCACCGTAGTAGTGGTCGAGCGCGTCGCGCATCACCGCAAGGGTCTGGCGCAGCGCGGTGTCCTCTGATTTTTCCAGGCTGCCGAAGTAGCGCGGTGCGGCGATCGCCAGCAGGGTCGCGATGATCGACAGCACGACCAGCAGCTCGATCAGGGTGAAGCCGGCGTGTGATTTGTGCGGGATATCCATCGCGGACCTCACCACTGGCGATAGGGAACGCCGTTCATGCCCTCGCCGGGGGCGAGCGAGAAGACGTCGAAGACGTCGGCGCCGACACGCGGGTTGTCGGGCGGGCTGTCGTAGGCGCGCAGTCCCCAGGTTTCCTCGGGCGGCAGCTCGGGGGCGGCAAAGGGGTCGCGCGGGATGCTGCGCAGGAAGTAGATACGCTTGCCTTCGGCGTCGCGCACGTCGCGCAAGCCCTCGGCCAGCACGCGCAGCGTCGGCGGGTAGCCGCTGGCATCGGCCATCTTCTCGATCTGGCCGGCATCGGCCGCGGCCTTGTAGGCGTCGATGGCGTCGCGAATGCGGTACAGCGCGCTCTTGAGTTCCTGCTCCTTGCCGCGGCGCACGACCGTCTCGGCGAGCGGCATGGCGATGCTGGCGAGCAGCGCGACGATCGCCACCGTGATGACGACCTCGACGAGGGAGAAGCCGCGCGCGCGCCGCATCGTCCGTCCTCAGGGCTTCGCGCCCTGCTGCACCGAGTGCGGCAGCGCGACGAACATGCGCCCGCTCTCCTCGTCGATGCGCGGGGCGACGGAGATGATCGTGCAGTCGGCATTCATCACGTCGCCCTCGGTGACTTCGATAACGCGCAGTGCGGTCGGGGCGGTCGTGGCCATGCGCAGCATGGGCTCGGGGCGCACCTTCGGCTCCGCTTCGGTGCCCGACGGATACTCGATATCGTAGAGGTTCAGGTAGGGCATGTTGCGCACGATGGGCGGGATGATCGAGAGTACCAGCTCGGACTTGCCAATGGTGGCCTTGTTGCTGACGCGGATCACCGGGTTCGCCAGCGTGTTCACGCCGCTGTCGTTGGGCATCGCTCTGCTGCGGGTTCGGTGCATACCGCCCCGCCCTTCATCACGGCCCTGCGCGCCCTTTCCGCCCCGAGCGCGCGCTGCCGCGCCTCTCAGTGGTCATTGTTCGCCCTCATCCTGCCGACCATCCGGAGCCTTGTGCACATGGCGGCGGTCGGCAAACAGCCACGTTCCGTCATACAGCCGCATGGGGAAGCGGTGGCTCGGATGCTGCCGCCGGTCAGGATGCGTCAGGGCATGCGTGCCGTACTGCCCCGCCACGCCCGCCACGCGCGTCGCCGCGTCGGGCCCGATGCTGCACACCACTTTCGACAGCTCGGCGAGCGGGAAGGGCTTGAACAGGATGTGCTCGATGCCCCGTCGCGCCGCCTCGTCATACACCTCGTCGCGCGGCTGCCCCGTCATCAGGATGGCGTTGGCGGTCGCGCCGCGCCGCCGGATCGTGTCGAGCACCTGGAAGCCGGACATGTCCGGGAGCCGATAGTCGAGCACCAGCACCTCGGGCACGAACTCGTCCAGCAGCCGGATCGCGCTCGCGCCGTCGGACGCCACGCGGGCCTCGCAGCAGGCACGCTGGAGGTAGGCCTGGAGGTTCTCCGCGAGGATGTCCTCGTCTTCGACTATCAGTACTCTTCTGGTGGCTGACATGGCCGTCTCCGCTTGCGCACCGCCCCGGTCCCGAATGCCGGCGCTCCATTGACGATTGTTCAGCACGCTTTGTGCCAGCGTCCGCGCCCCGCTGAACGGGCCTGTTTCCGGGGGATCCGGCGCCCGGGGGGGCGCGTCCGCCCCCGAAAGTGGGGAAACCCACTCGCCCCCGGATCACTCGCCCCAGCCCCGGGGCCCCCGTTCAGAATTTCTGCGACACCATCACCTTCGCCGCACCCCGGAGGTTCTGCCGCATGCGGCTCGCCGCGAGCTCGTGGCGCAGGAAGTCGGCATGGGCGGCGTCGTTGCGCGCCTGCCGCTTGAGGTAGTCCTCGACATGGCGTTCGAGGCGGAAGACGGAGATCTCCGCACCGTGGCCCCGCGCGGCAACGCCGACCTCCTGTAAAGGGGCCGGCGTCGACAGCGCGAGGGTGCAGACCAGGCACACAGCCACCGCCCCGAGCCGCAGGCCGCTCAGCACGTGGCGAACGGCCCCTCCTCTCCTCTCCTGCGCCGTGGCGCGCGCCTGACTTGTGCCTGGTCTGTCCTCACTCGTCTTCTTTTCAACAATAGCCCATCGCCTCGCTCTTGCATCGTGTCGAGGCACACGTAGCGTCCGGTCGGGCGAAACACGCGCTTCTGCGCGCCCACGCCGACGATGTGGGCGCCTGCATCAGCGGCGCGACGACGGATTAGGGAATGTAGTTCGGGTTCAGGCACAAGACCGTCGCGTACGCTCCGTTCATGATGCTGGTCGCGTCGCCCATGCCCAGCTTGGGCTTTGCGGCGGAACTGAGTTCGTCGGCCTTGTCCGACACGGCGATGATCAGCGTGACCGCATCGTCGACCTTGCCCGCATCAACCTTGATTACCGCACCCGAAACCTTCGACAGCATGCCGGTGCGGTCCTTCTCCGACTTGAACGTCTTGGCGTAAGCGATCGCGCCCTCGAGCGTGGTGAATTCGGCTCCGCAGGTTCCGGTGTATGCGGCGTGGGCACTGCCCACAGCGAAGACGAGGGGAGTCGCGACGAGGGCGACGAAGGTACGAATGCTCTTGACCATATCAACATCTCCGAAGGGTTAGATTGTTGGGCTCGGAGTCCGCAGACCCCTTACCTGACACCACGTCGTCCGATGGAACACTGGCAGTTCGGCCCGGCGGATGCGTTGCGGGAAGGTCCCGCGGAACACTGAGCAACCCGCATGCCAGCATTTCCGGCACTGCCGTCCCTCAGGCATTTCGCGATCTCCGGCGCCACAGCAGGCAATTTTCCCCGATTCCGCCCCCCACTTCCGGGGGCCCGTCACCACGTGACAGGCACATCAACAAACGCTCATGAACTTCGTCGAGCTCGGCACATCCCGCGCCGTCCAAGGGTTTTGCCTGGCCGCGGGGAACCGGGGGGGCGTTTCCCCACCTTTGGGCGGCTCTCCCCACCCGTCATGACATCCGCCCGCCACGGCGAGCGAGCGGCATGCCCGTCCCGCCAATGGGCGCCCGGCCCACGCTCGCGAGGCCGGGTGGGGCGACGATGCGCTCGAAGCCGCGGTGCGGCTCGTCGGTGAGCGTTACCGAGCCGTCCGGCTCGACCTGCATATGGACGTCTGCGTGCGCGGCCAGCGGCAGCGCGAAGTATGTTGCGAGCAGCTGCGGGGCAGGCGAAGGCATGCGGCGTCTCCCTTTCATGTGTCTTGCTTGGGGAAAATTCCCCATCACCTCGGGGTTTACGCAAGCGCCATGCCTTGCATTCCCGCGCCGCGACGCGCGTCACGCCACGGGCATGTTTCCTGCCGCCAAAATTGACGCCGCCGGGAGCCTCTTCCTACACTGGCGGACACCCAACCAACCGAGCGACCAAGCCCATGGATGATCGTCGAATGCTCCGCCGCCTCACGGGCACCGCCTCGCGCGGCTTCACGCTGCTGGAACTGCTGGTCGTGCTGGTCGTGCTGGGCCTGCTCGCCGGCCTGGTGGCACCAAAGTACTTCAGCCAGCTCGGCAAGTCGGAAGTGAAGGCCGCGCGCGCGCAGATCGAAGGCCTGGTGAAGGCACTTGACCTGTACCGCCTCGACACCGGCCACTACCCCTCGACCGAGCAGGGCCTCGCGGCGCTGGTGACGCACCCCGGCAACGAAGCGAAGTGGGGCGGCCCCTACCTGCAGAAGGCGGTACCGGCGGACCCGTGGGGCCGCAATTACGCCTACGTGGCGCCGGGCGAGCACGGCGAGTACGACCTGTACTCGCTGGGCAAGGACGGCCAGCCCGGTGGCGACGGCGAGAACGCCGACGTCACCAGCTGGGAGTGACGCACCCGCTGCGTCGTGCTGGCGGAAAAGCGCATGGCGCCCCCGGTGTCGCTGCGCATGCTGCGCGCGGGCGAGCACGCCGGCAACCTGGGCGAGATGATGGACCACCGCACGGCGGCCATCCATGACGAGGAGATGAGCCTCTTCATCGAGTGGCTCGTGCGCCTCTTCGAACCTGTTCTGATGACCTTCATCGGCCCGGTGATCGGCATCATCGCGATCCTGATGTACATCCCGATCTTCGAGCTGGCGAGCCGTACCCAGTGAAAAAGGGCGCGGCTTGCGCCGCGCCCCCTCTCCCTCCCTTCCCGTATTCCTCGCCTCAGCGTCGCGGGCGCTCAAGCCCCAGCTTCTCGATGCGATAGCGCAACATATCGCGCGTGAGGCCCAGCAGGCGCGCGGACTTGGTGACGTTCCAGTCGGTCTTGTCGAGCATCTTGACGACGAGGTCGCGCTCGACCTCGGGGACGCTGACACCCGTCGGCGGCACCGACATGCAGTAGGAGTCGAGCGAGTGGAAGTCACGGTCGCAGGTGCCGTACAGGCCCGGGCAGATCGCCAGCTGGTTGGGCGTGATGGCCTTGCCGGCAGCCAGCAGCACGGTCTGCTCGAGCATGTTGCGCAGCTCGCGGACGTTGCCCGGCCAGGCGTAGCTCTTCAGCACGGCGAGCGCGTCGTCGTTGAAGAAGAGGCCCGGCTTACCGTAGCGGCGGGCGTGCTGTTCGAGGTAGTGCTTCGCCAGCGTGACGATGTCCTCACCGCGCTCGCGCAGCGGCGGCACCTTGATCGTGATGATGCGCAGGCGGAAGTACAGGTCGCTGCGGAACTTGCCTTCGCGCACCATCTGCTCGAGGTCGCGGTTGGTGGCGCTGATGATGCGCAGGTTGACCTTGATCTCCTTGACCGAGCCGAGGCGCCGGATGGTGCGCTCCTCCAGCAGCTTGAGCAGCTTGGCCTGCAGCGCGAGGTCGATCTCGCCGATCTCGTCGAGGAACAGCGTGCCACCGTCGGCCGCTTCGACCAGGCCGGCGCGGCGGTCGCGCGCGTCGGTGAAGGCACCCTTCTCGTGGCCGAACAACTCGACCTCCAGAAGATGGGAGGGGATCGAGGCGCAGTTCACTTCGACGAAGGGGCCACTGCTGCGCGTGCCGTCGACATGCAGGGCGCGGGCGACGAGTTCCTTGCCGGTGCCGGTTTCGCCGTTGATGAGGACAACCGGCAGCTCGCTCGCGGGCATGTGCTGCTCGGCTTCGAGCAGCTGGCGGATCATGTTCTTCATCGCCTGCATCGGGGCCGAGGCACCGATCAGCGCATTCACGCCCGCGTCGCGCGTGTCGCGCTCCTGATAGAAGGACAAGGTCCTTTCCATGCGCCGGGTGTTGAGGGCGCGCTCGATGAGCAGCTTGAGCTCGGCCAGCACGAGGGGTTTGGTGAGGTAGTCGTACGCGCCGGCCTTCATCGCCTCGACCGCGCGCTGCACGTTGCCATCCCCGGTCATGAGAATGACCTTGGCGTCGGGCTCGGCTTCGCGCACCCTGCCGATCAGCTCGATGCCGGTGATGCCCGCCAGGTTGAGGTCGGTGAGGACCACGTCGGGATGCAGCACCGCGAGCATCTTGAGAGCCTCTTCCGAGGAGCCCGCGAGCTGCGCGTCCCAGCCATTGCGCTTGAGGCTGGTGCAAATGTTGTCGCCCAGGATCTCGTCGTCTTCGACGACCAGGATCGTGTTTGGCATTTCCTTACTCCTGCTCCGCTACCTTGAATGTCAGACTCACGGTGGTTCCCGCCTGCTCCCTGCTCTCCAGCACGACGGTCCCGCCGAATCGCTCCATTATCCGCTGTACCAGCGCCAGACCGACACCCAAACCGTTGCGTTTCGTCGTGTAGAAGGGCTTGAAGACCATTTCAAGCTGTTTTTCCGACATCCCGCAGCCGGTGTCGGAAATCTTCACCGTGACGTCACCACGCGCGGGTGGCTCGACCCGCACGCCGAGACGCCCGCCGCGCGGCATGGCTTCGATGGCATTGGACAGCACGCTGTTGAGCACCTGCTCGAGCAAAGATCCGTTCGCCTGCACCTCGACCGCCGGCGCCGCGTCGGGCGTCCAGTCGACCTCGATGCCGGCGCGGCGGATCTGCACCTCGTAGGTGGACAGCGCGTTATCCAGGGCCATGTCGATCTTCACCGCCTCGCGTTCGTCGCTGATCGGCTTGGAAAATTGAAGCAATTCTCGTACCCATTTCGAGAGCCGATCGACCTGGGTGACGATGTCGTTGAGGTTCTTGGCAGTCGCGGGATCGCCGATTTCAAGCGCGACTTCGGCGCTGGATCGGATCGACGCCAGCGGGTTGCGCAGGCCGTGCGCGACCGCGGAAGACATCTCGCCGAGCGCGACCAGGGTCTTGTTGTCGACGATCTCGCGCTGCTGGGCGTCGATCTGGCGCGCGGCGCGAACGATGATCCAGTGCAGGCAGACGTAGATGGCCACCGCCGACAGCAACGCCGCCAGCCAGATCAGCAGGTAGCCGCGCTTGAGCGAGTGGATGAGGTCGCGCGGCTCCTTGTAGATCTCGACGATGGAAGCGACCTTGCCTTCGCGGTCGAACAGCGGCACGTAGTTCTCGATGTAGATATCCTCGGGAAGCCGCAGGAACTGCTGCTCGACCTTGGAGCCGGCGGTCGATTTGAAGTGGCCGCCCGCCACCGACTCCTTGCGCTCGGCCACTTCCTGGAGGTCGCGGTGATTGGGAAACGACTTGCCGATCAGCAAGGGATTGGCGGACCAGATCACGTGGCCGTCCGGCGAAAAAACCGTCGCGAGCAACAGCTCGGGCATATTGGCCAAGTGATCAAAGAACTCCTGACGCGCGCGCGAAAGATTCTCTTCTTCGAGACCGAGGTCTTCGGCCGACATGCGGTTGTCCAGGATGCCCCCGAGCGAAATGTGGACAAGGCCGAAGTGCCCGTGGCGCAACTCGATGTCCGCGATCGACTGGATGAAACGGGTGGTGAGCATCACGTCGCGCTTGATCGCTTCCGAGACGAAGAAATGGGACAGGATCGCACCCGAGACGATGGCCGCCCCTCCCGTCACCAGCAGGCTGACGATGGAAAACCATCTGCGCAGGTTGAAAGGCTTCCGGCTCCCATCCATGACCGTGCGAACTCCTGGAGCGTACGTGACGGGCCATATGCCCCGGACACACTTCGTTACAGTGTGCGCGCGTTCGTCGCACAGGACCGTGAACGACTTAACGTTACGAGACGTGGCGGGCGGCCATCAGGCCGCTCGCGCGCAGCACGCGCCGGTCGACGGCCTCGTCCAGCACCCGGTCGGAACCCGCCGTTGCCAGCGTCAGCCACTGGCGCGCGCGGGTGATGCCCGTATACACCAGCTCGCGCGTGAGGACGGGGTTCAGCGTGTCGGGCAGCACCAGCGCGGCGTGCGTGAATTCCGAGCCCTGCGACTTGTGCACCGTCATCGCGTACACCGTCTCGACCGCCTGCAGGCGGCTCGGCAGCACCCAGCGCACGCCGTCGCTGCCGTCGCCCGCGGGGAAGGCCACGCGCAGGCCCCACTGCAGTCCGCCGTCCGGCGCCGGACGCGGCAGTTCCAGCGTGACGCCGACGTCCCCGTTCATTAGGCCCAGGCCGTAGTCGTTGCGCGTGACGAGCACGGGCCGGCCGGGGTACCAGCCGTGATCGGCCGCGATCAGGCCCACCGCGTGCAGCATGCGCGCGACGCGTTCGTTGAGCCCTGCGACGCCCCACGGCCCGCGGCGCAGCGCGCACAGCAGCTGGAAATGCCCGTGCGCGGCGAGCACCGCGCGCGCCCAGCGGTCGAAGTCGGTCTGCGTGGCGTCGAGCGGCGGACGTCCGTCGCGCATCCCCTGCAGGTAATGGCCGAAACCCGCGGGCGACGGTACATCCTTGCCGGCAAGCTTCCCGCCGCCGGGGAAATTCTCCGCGCCGCCGTCGATCACAAGGCCGCGCAGGTCCGCGTCGCCGGCGAGCCGCAAGCGCGCGAGATCGACGCAAGGCTGCGCCCCCGATCCGTTCAACACCGCGTGCATCGCCGCCCGGTCGGCGGCATTCACGGCCTCGGCGAGGCGGCCGATGCCGCTGTCGGCGGTGAAGCGGTGACTCACGCGCAGCATCGCCACGGCTTGGTCGAGCGGCTCGCCCTGCGCGTCGACGAGGGCGTCGTCGACGCGCGTGCCGGTCACGCCGGCGAGCCAGTCGCGCGTCGCCGGCGTGTAATGGGCCTTGCTGGCGCGGGCGCACAGCTCGCCCAGCACCGCGCCGGCCTCGACCGAGGCGAGCTGATCCTTGTCGCCGAGCAGCACGAGACGGGCATGGGCGGGGAGCGCGGCGAGCACCGCGGCCATCATCTCGAGGTCGACCATCGAGGCCTCGTCGACGACCAACACGTCGAGCGCCAGCGGGTTGCGCACATCGTGGCGGAAGTGGCGCGTGTCGGGGCGGCTGCCGAGGAGACGATGCAGCGTGCCGACGGCGACCGGGATCGTCGCGCGCACGGCTTCGCCGCCGGGCAGGCGATCGAGCTCAAGCTGCGCGACCGCACCTGCGATCGACTCGTTGAGCCGCGCCGCCGCCTTGCCGGTGGGCGCGGCGAGGCGGATGCGCAGCGGGCGGCCCTGCGGCCCGGTGAGCGCGAGGCTCTGCAGCAGCGCAAGCAGGCGCACGACGGTGGTGGTCTTGCCGGTGCCGGGGCCGCCGGTGACGATGCCGAAGGCGCTGCGCGCGACCAGCGCACAGGCGAGCTTTTGCCAATCCACGGCACCCTCCGCGCGCGGCGGGAACAGCGCGTCGAGCGCCTGGCGGAAGGCGCCGGGGTCGGGCTCCGGCGGCGGCGCCGCCAGGCGCGCGTCGATCCCGGCACGCACGTCGCATTCGTATTGCCAGTAGCGGCGCAGGTAGAGGCGGGTGTCGACGAGCGCGAGCGGGGTGTTGCCGACGCCCTGCGCAACGAGCAGCGGATGCGCCAGCGCCGCAATCCAGTCCGCCAGCGTCACGCCCGCGAGCACCTCGTCGGGCAGCGGCGGCAAGCCCGTGTCGTCGTCCCCCTCGGGCGGCAGCGACAGCGCGAAGCGCGGATCGGCGAGCGTCGCGGCGAGATCCAGACACACATGGCCGCGCCCGAGCTGGTGGCTCGCGAGCGCCGCGGCGAGGAGCAGCAGGGGGGCGGCATCGGGCGCCGCGTCGTGCAGGAAGTCGGCGAGCACCCGGTCGAGCGGGCGGAGCCAGCCACGCTCCGCCCAGCGGCGCAGCAGCGCGGGAATGTCGCTGCGAACGGCAACGCCGCGATCGTCCATGCCCGCGAACAGGTCATCCATGCGGTCCGCGCCGGGACGGGTGCCTCGGGTGCTGCGCGTCATTGCCCGCCCTCCCCGGCCAGGATCCGTCCGAACGCTGCATCCAGCGCCTCGATCAGCGCGCGCGGCGGACGCTCGGCATGCACGCCGCGGGTCGGCGCGTGACTGCCGCGCAGGAAGAGGTACACCGCGCCGCCAACATGGCGGTCGTAGTCGTAGTCCGGCAGGCGCACCTTGAGCAGGCGGTGCAGCGCGAAGAGGTAGAGCACGTATTGCAGCTCGTAGCGCTTCGCGAGGACTGCGTCGCGCATCGCGTCAAGCGTGTAGGCCGCGTCGTCGGCCCCCAGCCAGTTGGATTTGTAGTCGGCCACGTAATAGCGCCCCTGGTGTTCGAAGACCAGATCGATGAAGCCCTTGAGCATGCCATTGAGCTGGCCCGGCGCGAGCGCCGGACGCGGCGCGCCGGCGAGGGTGTGGGCGCGCACGAGGGCATCGAGGCGGCCGAGGTCGGCGCGGTGGGTCTCGAACCAGAACTCCATTTCGGGGCGGGCGCCGGCGAGCTCGGCAAGGCACGGCGCCTCGCCGTCGGGCAAGGGCAGCGGGGTTGCGATGAAGTCGAGCAGCCAACGCGTGAGCGTCTCGGTCCAGTGGCTCCAGCCGCGTACGGCGCAGCGGCGCGCGATCATGTCGCGGGCGCGCTCGGGCGCCGCACGCACACGGCCGAAGCCTTCGCGCGCGGCCCATTCGAGGAGCTCGTGCAGGAAGGTGCCAGGACCCGCACCGCGCGCGAAACGGTGCAGGCGCTGGTCCGCGCCGGGGGCAGCGGGAGCACCCGGACTTTCGTCGAGGACCTCGGCGAAGGTCTCCTCGGCGGGGGTTTCGGCGGCAGGCAGTGGTGGAACAAACGCGGGTACGGCGGCGGCGTCCGCACTGGCTGAGCCAGGCTCGCGCGCGCCGCCTTCCGCCTCCGCGGTGCGCAGCGCCGAATAGCTCGCGATCCACCAGAATTCACGCACCGGCCGGCGCGGCTCGCGCGCGGCGCCGAGCTCGCTGCGGGCGATGCGCGGCGTGAAGCGATCGCCCGCGGGCGCCGGGGCGGGTGCGACGGCGATGTGGCCGCATTCGCCGCGCAGGACGTCCAGCGCAACGGGCAAGGCGTCCACCGCGACCGAGGCGCCACCCGCAAGGAGGTAGCCCAGCGCGCTGCGTTCCAGCCCGTCGAGCGGCGCGACGCCGATCCAGGTCGCGTGGCGCGCGCGCGTTAGCGCGACGTAGAGCTTGCGCAGATCCTCGCCGAGGCGTTCGCGGTCGGCCTGTGCGACCTCGCCGTCCGCAGGTTCCAGCGCGAGCCGCAAGCGCCCCGCGTCGTCGTGCAGCTTGATCGGCAGATCGGCAGGATCGACCGGACGATAGGCGCAGGCGAAGGGCAGGAACACGAGCGGGTATTCGAGGCCCTTGGACTTGTGCACGGTGACGACCTGCACGAGGTCGGCATCGCTCTCGAGGCGCAGTTTCCTCGCATCATCGCCGTTCGCAGCGTCGGCGCGCTGCTCCGCGAGGTGACGGATCAGCGCATGCTCGCCGTCGAGCGCGACGCTCGCGTGCTGCAGCAGTTCGGCCAGATGCAGGAGATCCGTGAGCGCACGCTCGCCGTCCTGCTCCGCCCTCTCCCCTCCACCGAGAAGTCGCCGCGGCACGCCGAAGTCACCCAGCAGGCGACGCAGCATCGGCAGCACGCCCTGCCGACGCCACAGCTGGCGGTAGGCGCGGAACTGCAGCACGCGCGCTTCCCATTCGAGCTCGTCGCGGCGCAGGCGGTCGAGCGCTGCCCAGTCGAGTCCGAGGCTGGGCGTTGCGAGCGCGGCGCGCAGCAGGCCGTCGTCGTCCGGTTCGGCACAGGCGGCGAGCCAGCGTTGCAGCTCCTCGGCCTGCGGGCTGGCGAACACGGATTCCTGGTCGGACAGATAGACGCTGCGCACCCCGCCCGCGGCAAGCTTGGCGCGCACGGCGTTGGCCTCCTTGCGGCTGTTCACGAGGATCGCGATGTCGGCCGGGCGCAAGGGCGCGAATCCTTCCCCCTCGCGCGCAAAACCCGCGCGCCCGTGCTGGCCGAGGTTCAGCAGGCGCACGACCTCGGCGGCGCAGCTCGCCGCCATGCGGGCGCGGTAATCGGTGACGCCAACCGCCTTGCCTGCCTCGCGCGGTTCCAAGGTCCAACAGGTGAGTGCCGAGACCGCCTCGCCCTCGACGACGAGGCGTTCGCGTCGCCCGTTGGCTGCGACCGCGTGGAAAGGCACGGGGTTGTCATCCTCGGCGCGAAAGAGGAAGGCCCCCTCCCCCTGCGCGCGCGTCTCGGCCAGCGCGAAGCAGCGGTTCACGGCCGCGACCATCGCCTCGGTCGAACGGAAGTTCGTCCCGAGCGTGAATAGCCGCCCGCCCGCGTCGCGACGCGCGCGCAGGTAGGTGAAGATGTCCGCGCCGCGGAAGGCGTAGATCGCCTGCTTGGGGTCGCCGATCAGCACGACGCCGGAATCCGGCGCGTTGTCGGCGATGCGATAGACGCGGTCGAAGATGTCGTACTGGACCGGGTCGGTGTCCTGGAATTCGTCGATCAGCGCGACCGGAAACTGGCGGCGGATCACCTCGGCGAGGCGCGCGCCGTTTGGCAGGCCCAGCGCCGCGGCCAGGCGCGTGAGCAGATCGTTGAAGCCCATCTGCGCCCGGCGCTGCTGCTCGGCCGCAAAACGCCGGGCGACCCAGCGCGCGGCAAAGCGCAGCAGGTCGGCGCGCGCGTCCGGCAGGCTTTCCAGTTCGGCCTTGAGCGTCAGCATCGCGTCGAGCGCGGGGTGATCGGGAGGATCGCCTTCCTTCCAAACCTCGGCCAGGCCGGCGCGCGTAAAGCGCGTCCAGCCGGTCTTGAGTTCCGGCATGATCAGCGTCGGATCATCGATCCAGGCACGCAAGCCGTCGAACCAGCGGTCGTAATTTCCCTTCTTCAGCTTCTGGCCGTTCACCTTCTTCGCCGCAACGGCGGCGTTCAGTAGTTCTTGCAGTTCATCAGCCCAATCCACCCATGGCGCCTTGAGTGCCGCGAGCGCCTTCGCCTTATCGTCGCGTGCGGCGGCAACCGCCTCAGCCGGTTCCGGCGCCTCATCGAGCGCCTCGGCATGCTCGACCAACTTGCCGAGTTCGCCCTGCAGCGCGTCCGGCGTCGCCCACCAGCCGGCGATCTCGGCGACGGCGTCCGCGTCGAGGGGGACGAAGAAGCTGCGCCAGAAGTCGCGCACGACCTCGGCGAGCAGTTCGCTCTGGTCGGCTTCGAGCTGCTGCGTGAACAGGCTGTCGCTGTCGAAGGCGTGCTCGTTGAGCATGCGCTTGCACCAGCCGTGGATGGTCGACACCGCGGCCTCGTCCATCCACTCGGCGGCGAGCTGCAGCTTGCGCGCGCAGCCGGGCCAGACCTCGGGCGGGTAGTCGGCGCGCAGGTCGTGCAGGAAATTCTTGCCGCGCTCCAGCGTGTCGACCGCCTCCGCTTCGGCGCGGAAGTAGCCCGCGGCCTCGGCCAGGCGCGCGCGGATGCGGTCGCGCAGTTCCTGCGTCGCGGCGTCGGTGAAGGTCACGACGAGGATCTCGGGCGGCGTCAGCGCGCGCGCGAAGGCCGCCTCGCCGCCGTGGCCGAGCACGAGGCGCACGTACAGCGCGGCGATCGTGAAGGTCTTGCCGGTGCCGGCGCTGGCCTCGATGAGGCGGCTGCCGTGCAGCGGGAAGGCGAGCGGGTCGAGTTGCTGCGGTTCGGACATCATCTGGGCGCTCATGCTTCATTTCCCTGCGCGGCATCGACCTTGCCACCCCTGGCGCCGACGGCGTCGTACAAGGGACGCAGCAGCCGGTCGGCGAGCAGCGCAAATTCCCCGTCCGCCCACAGCGCGTCGAAATCCGGCCAAGTGCGCGCGAGATAGGCGCTGTACGCGCGCTCGCCCCGGCGCTTGTAGCCGTCGCCGTCGAAGGCGATGCGCGCCTCGCGCCCGGCGTCGCTTTCCAGCGGCGTGTCCGAGCGCCCGCCCTTGCCGATCCATGCGAAAGCGGTCTTCACCGCGAGCGGCAGCGGACGCGCGAGCCCCGCACGCCAGGCTTCCAGCAGGTGGCGGAAGTATTCCCGCGCGGCCTCCGGCGCGAGCGGGTTGATCGGCGCGTCGCCCGCCTTGCTGACGATGCGGCTCGTCAGCGGCACGCCGCCGAGATGTCCGGCCACATGCGCGATCCAGTGTCCGACGAGCTTGTCGCGGCGGTACTTGCCGTCCTCGATGACGCTGCCGCGTTCCAGCACCAGCCGGCCGCGTGCGCCCTCCGCGTTGCGGCGCAGACTGCCGAGGCGATCGGCGAGGACGAGCCGCGCGGTGCCGACCGCGTGCTCGAAGGCGACATCCTCGTCCGGCTCGATCGCCTCGGGCCAGTCGGCAAGCGCCCTCGCGTAGCGCTCGAAGAGGCCCGACATCGGTTCGGCGAGCTCGGCCTGCATCAGCGCTGCGAAGCGCCCCGGCGCGAGTTCGCCGCGCCGTTCGATGCGCGCGAGCGCCCGCTCCAGCGCTGTCTCGCGTTCTTCGCCGCGACGCAGCGCGTCGAGCTGGGCGCCGATCAGCTCGTCCTGAAGCTGCCAGTTTTGCAGCGCATCGAGCGCAAAGGGTTCGTGGTCCTCGGCTGCCGGGTCGGGCAGCTCGAAATACACGCCCAGGCGGCGGCGCAGGAACACCCTTGCCGGTTCCTTGAGGAAATCGGCGAGCTCGCGCAAGGTGAGCGGCTCGCTCTCGTCGAGCGGGGCCAGCGGCGCGGAGTCCTCCGCCGCGGCATCGGCCCCAAGCCCCTCGCGCCACTCGCGCGCATACGTGAACAGCGCCGTGGCCGTGCCGCCGGCGGGGAAATAGTCCGGGCTGAAGGGCTGCAGGCGGTGCTCGACGGTGAGCGCGGCAAGCAACCTGTCGCCGCAATCCTCGCCCCCTTCATCGCCCGCCAGCCGCCAACCCGCCGCAAGGTGGTCGCGCAGCTGCCCGACCAGCACCGAGGGCGGACGCGCGGTGTTGTCGTGGATGCTGCGCCCGACCCAGCTCACGTGCAGGCACTCACGCGCCGACAGCAGCGCCTCGAGAAACAGGTAGCGGTCGTCCTCGCGGCGCGAGCGGTCGCCAGGGCGCCAGTCGCGCCCCATCAGGTCGAAGTCCATCGGCACGCGCGTGCGCGGGTAGTCGCCGTCATTCATGCCCAGCAGGCACACGTGGCGGAAGGGGATCGCGCGCATCGGCATCAGCGTCGCGAAGGTCACCGCGCCGGCGAAGAAACGCTGCGCGAGACCCGAATCGCCCATCTGCGCGAGCCAATGCTCGCGCACCACCGACAGCGGCAGCGCCTCCGTGAGCCCCGCCGCGGCGCAGGCGTCCTGCCAGGCCTGCAGTGCGGCTTCGAGGCGTTCCAGCGTATAGGCGCCGGTCGCGTCGGCGGGGTCGAAAAAGTCGGCGAGCAGGCCGCGCAGGCGCAGGCACCAGTCCGCGACGGCGGCCGGCTCGCGCAGCCCGCGCCAGGCCGCGTCGAGGCGCTCCAGCAGCGTCGCGAGCGGCCCGACCAAGCCCGCGTCCAGCCCGCCGATCTCGTCGTAGGGCTCGATGCCCTGCCAAGCCTCAGTGGCGCCCCCCGCGCCATTCCCCGCGCTGCCCACCGCATAGCCGAGCAGCATGCGGCGCAGGCCGAACAGCCACGAGTTCTGCTCCGCCCCGTCGGGCAGGCCGAGGCTCGCGCGCTGCTCAGCGTGCAGGCCCCAGCGGATGTTCGCGCCGCGCACCCAGCGGTGCAGCAGCGGCACGTCGTCCTCGGCGATGCCAAAGCGAGCGCGCAGCGCCGGCACTTCGAGGAGATCGAGCACGTCGGAGACGGCCACGCGCGACTGCGGCAGGCCCAGCAGCTTCTCGACGGCATTGAGCAGCGGATCGTGGTGGCGCAGGCCCTGGTCGGCAACCGTGAAGGGGATGAAGCGCGGATCCTCGGCGTCCATCAGGCCGAACACCGCCTGGATGTGCGGCGCGTAGGCGTCGATGTCCGGCACCATCACGATCACGTCGCGCGGGCGCAGCGTCTCATCGGCGTTGAAGGCCGCCAGCAGCTGGTCGTGCAGGATCTCGACCTCGCGCTGCGGGCCGTGCGCGACGTGGAAGCGGATCGAGGCATCCGTCGCGGGATCGACCGCCGGCCAGCGCGCGCGCGTCTCGGCGAGCGGGCGCAGGTCGCGGAAGTCGTCCTGCAACTGGTGCAGCAGGCAGTCGTCACCGTGCGGCGCAAAGAGATCGATGCGCGTGCCGACCTCGGCGAAGCGTCGCGCATAGCGCTCGCGGGCGTCGCCGGCGTCGTGCTCGTCGAGCAGGCCGATGAAATCGCGCCCCTGCTTGCCCCAGGCCGCGAGCAGCGGATGGGCGTGCAGGTGCAGGGCCTCCTCGGCCAGCACCGCCGGCATCCCGGCGCGGCGCGCATGGCGCGAGGCGGTCGCGCGCAGCAGGTCCTTGTCCGCGACGATGTCGGCCCAGTAGTGCTCGCAGGGGTTATGCACGCACAGCAGCACCTGGCTCCACTGCGCGATCGCCGCGAGCACTTCCAGCGTCTGCGCCGGCAGCGAGGAGATCCCGAACACCATTACGCGCCGTGGCAGCGAGGGCGGGCGTGGAGCATCCCGCATGTCGGCGACGGCCGCCAGAAAGCGCGTATGCACCGCGGCACGCCCGCTGCCGGCGAGCGCCGGACCGACGTCTTCCAGCAAGGCGCGCCACAAGGCCGGTTGCCACGCCTGCGCCGCGGGCAGCGGCTCGCGCCCGCCACGCGCGGTCAGCACCACGTCTTCCCCGTCGGCCCACGCCGCGAGCCAGTCGGCGCGATACATCTGGTACTGGTCGAAAAGGTCGGCGAGGCGCTCGGCGAGCTGGTGGCGCTTGCGCAAGTCCTCGTCGTCGGACAGGAAGCGCGCGAGGGGCGCGAACTCGCCGCGCGCGAGCAATGCCGGCAGCAGACGCATCAGGCGCCACACGAGCAAGGGTTTGTCGAAGGGCGACACCTCCGGCACCGCGTCGCGCCCGAGCACCGCGCGATATGCCTGCCACACGAAACGCGAGGGCAGGAAGGCATCCAGCGCCGCCGCGATGCCGCACCCCCCGGCCGCCTCGTCGGCCGCCAGCGCCATCTTCAGCCACTGCGCGATGCCGTTGCTCTGCACGAGGATCAGCTCGTTCTCCAGCGGCGCCAGCGGATGGCGCTTCATCCACGCGACCAGCACGTCGCGCAGCGCCTCCGGGTGATTGCCGTGGATCACCATCAGCCCGCCCGCAACGTCGTCCTCACGCTCCATGCCTGTCCCGGCCTCCCCTTGCCGCACCGAATCCATTCGCCTCGCACTGTAGCGCCCGCACGCGACAGAACGCATCGCATCCCTCCGCCGTAGCGGCGCACAACCTAACACGGTAGCATGCGCCCCGCGCCACCCCCACCCCCCGGAGTCCTGCATGGTCCGCGAGATCGAATTGAACCTCGTCAGATTCGCCCCCGACGTGATGGACCTGTGGGCCGACGTGCTGCGCGTGAATTATCCCCGACTGCGCCTCACCGGCCGGCCCAGCTCGCCGTGGAAGGTGCACGAGGTCATCGACACCCGCGCACGCATCCTCGACTCGGGTGAGCTCGAGCTCTTCGCCGAGACCGGCGCGGGCGAACCCGTCACGCTGCGCATCCCCGCGCGCGAATGGGGCTGGCGCTCGCGCTGAGTGCGGCACCCCCCGGTGGCGCCCCGGTCGTCAAGCGCCTGAAACATTGCCTTGCGAGACTCGTCGCCACATCCGCGACCACACGAGGCAGCACGATGATCTCCGCTTCAAGGCTTCTCGCCCGGCACATCCCAGGCCCCGTCCCCGGCACCTTCCCGCCGGCGCGCGCGACCGCCTGGTGGGGCGGCATTCTCGCGCTAGCCACGCTGGCGCTCGCCCTGCCGATGGAGGCCGGATGGCTCGACCGCAGCTTCGCCGCGACGATCTCGGCCCTGCAACCGGCCCGCCCCGAGGGCGCGCCCGCATCGCTGTCCGGCCATCGGGCAGACGTCGACGCGCGCCCCGTCGCCGGCGTCGGGCGCAACCTCTCGGGCCTCGCCTGGGACGAGCGCCGCGGCCACCTGTGGGCGGTCGTCAATGAACCGCCGCAGCTGCTCGCACTGACCGCCGACGGCGACGTGCTCGCCCAGCATCCGCTCGAGGGCTTCCAGGACGTCGAGGGCGTCGCCGTGCTCGATGGCGACCGGCTGCTGCTTGCCGAAGAGCGCCGCCAATCCGTCGTCGTCGCACCGGTCCCGGCCGCCGCGGATGCCGTGCTGTCGCGCACCGGCCTGCCCGCGCTCTCGCTCGCACTGGGCGCGGGCGGCAACGCCGGCTTCGAAGGCCTCGCCTACGACGAAACCGGCGACCGCCTGTTCGTCGTCAAGGAGCACTCGCCGCGCAAGCTCTACGAGATCCGCGGCCTGCGCGCGAGTCTTGCTGGCCGCCTCGACATTCAGATCATCGACCGCGAGGACTGGGTCCGCGACAAGCTCGTCGCGCGCGATTTTTCCTCGGTCGAGTTCGACTCCCGCACCGGCCATCTGCTCCTGCTCAGCGACGCCTCGAAGCTCGCACTCGAACTCGACGGCGAAGGCCGCTACGTCGGCTTCCAGAGTTTCGCCGCCGGATTCGCCGGCCTCGCCGACAGCGTGCCGCAGGCCGAAGGGCTCACGCTCGACGAGCGCGGCAATCTGTATGTCGTCAGCGAACCCGACCTCTTCTACGCCTTTCACTCCAAGCAAGCGGGGCCTTTTCCCCATCCCCACCGCGAATTTGCGCCAGATCAAATTTACCCGATTTGAGAATAAGAATTTCCTAACGGATCCTATACTTCAAGAGGACATTGACCTTCCGGCGAACCACTTCGAAGGGGAACGAAAATGACAAAATTTGTTGATGTGAACAGCACGGCGGCTGTTCTCGATCCCGGCTTCACGTTTTCCGCCTACGCTGGCGAGCTGCTGTCGACGATGACTTCGATCGACCAGGCGGCCACCACCATGCAATTTGCCGATCCGATCTCCATGACGCCGCCCGGCGTTGGAACGATGCAGGTCCAATGGGCTGACGGCACGCATCTGCAGATCGGCATCAGCGCGATCGGCTCCAGCTCGTTCACGATGGATGGCATGCATCTCGGCGCAGGTGACGGCTCGTACTTCTCGCTGCAGGGCGGGGGGCGCGTCGCCGTCAACGCCATGGGCGACCTCACCAGTTCCAGCCTGCGCGTGACGCGCATGATGTTCGGCAACGACCAGATCGGCCAGATCCTCGACGGTACCGGACGCATGAGCCTCGACACCGGCGCCGTGTCGGGCAGGCTCAACTCGATGACCTTCAGCTGGCTCGCCGACAATCCCGGCACGCCGGCACTCGAATGGCAGTACGTGACCCTCAGGGGCAGCGTCAGGCTCACGGGTGATGCCTTCTCGTCCGATCTCGGCACGCTCACCGGACGGGTCACCGGCTTCGAATGGGGCACGATGAGCACCGACGCCGATGGCAATCCGCTCGGCTTCAGCCCGACCACGAGCTTCAGCGGCCTGAAGATGGACGCCGCAAGCACGCTGAACGGCCTCGAATCCGGCGGCTTCAACTCGCTGATGGCCGGCCTGTACGCCGGCAGCGACGTGATCGACGGCACCGCCGGTGACGACCTCCTCGAAGCCTCGACCGGCAACGACAAGGTCTTCGGCGAGGAAGGCGACGACCACATCGATGGCGGCGCAGGCAACGACCAGTTGTTCGGCGGCGCCGGCAACGACCACATCATCGGCGGCGCCGGCAACGACAAGATCGTCGATGAGGCCGGCGACAACACCGTGATTGACACCGAGGGCAACGCGCGCGTCACCACCGGCGCGGGCAAAGACACCATCACCACGGGCGCGGGCAACGACAGGATTGTCGCGGGCGACGGCGACAACAACGTGGACGCCGGCGCAGGCAACGACAACATCGCGACCGGGGCCGGCGCGGACTTCATTCTCGCCGGCAGCGGCAACGACAAAGTCGTCGCAGGCGACGGCGCGAATTGGGTCGAAGGCGGCGCAGGCAACGACGTGCTGCGCACCGGCGCGGGTGCTGACGTGATCTACGGCGGCGAAGGGGCCGACAAGATCAACGGCGGCGGCGGCAGCGACGTCTTCGTGTTCGACAACCTCGCCGTCGGCGGCAAGGACCTCATCAAGGACTTCAGTGCGGCCGATGACTTCCTCGCCTTCGATACCAGCGTGTTCACCTCGCTATCGGGCGGCATTGCAGCCGACAACGTCGTGATCGGCGACCGGGTAACCGCCGTGCAGGCCGACGATTTCTTGATCTTCGACACCCAGGGCGGCAAGCTGTATTACGACGCGGACGGTAGCGACACCGGATTCGCCGCGGTGCAGATCGCGGTCGTGAAGGGCTCGCTGACCGGCCTGGACGCAGGCAATTTCATCGCTGAGGCGACGCTGTTCGCCTGATCCGGCCTCATCCCGGTCGTTGCGATAGGGCTGCCCGCGGGCAGCCCTTTCCGTTTACCCCCAGGCCCATGCACCGTTTGCGGACGGCATGAAAAATTTGGCTTTGCGGCCCATTCATCGTCATTTCATTTGTATAGAATTGTTACCATTTTGCATTCCCAGACAGGACAGGAATCCATGGCAAGCTTCAGCAGCGTCAGCGACACCTCGGCAACGATCAGCGCCGGCTTCAACTATGCGAGCTACACGACTGAGCTGGTCGACGCCGCCTGGTCGGTCGCAGATTCGATCTCGACCGTCTTCTACGATTCCCCCTACGACTGGGACTTTCCGACGGCCAACTCCTGGGGAGCCTGGTGGGACGGCACCGAACTGTACGCCACGCTGTCTTCTTGGAGCGCGACCTCCGCCACCGTCACCGACCTCGACCTGTATGCCCCGGACGGAGCATGGCTGGCTATTTCGGGCAGTGCGAAGATCCAGTACGACAGCTTCGGCGAGATCACCGACGTCAGCAACTTCTCCATGAAGTCGCTGGTCATGGGCAATGACTATGCGGCAACCATCCTTGCCGGATCGATGACGTTGAACGTGGATGCCGGCACGGTATCGGGAAAGCTGAACGCCATCACCATGGGCTGGCAGGACGACGACCCCAACACCGTCGGCATCGAGTGGAGCTACGTCACGCTGAAGGGCAGCGTCAGCATCGGTGGCGACGTCCTCGGCGGCACGCCGTCGCTGTCCGGCAAGATCACCGGGGTCGAGTGGGGAACCCTGGTCGATAACGGCAACGTCACCTGGATTCCGGCAGGCAGCGCCAGCGGCCTGAAGCTCGACGCGTCAGCGACAAGCGCCGCGCTCGCCAACGGCGGCTTCGAGGGTCTGTCGGCCGGCCTGTACTCCGGCAACGATACCATCACCGGCACCGCGGGCAACGACTTCCTCGACGCCTTCACCGGCAACGACAAGGTCAGCGGCGGTGAAGGCGCCGACGAGATCTTCGGCGGGGCCGGCAACGACCAGCTCACGGGTGGCACAGGCGATGACTACATCGACGGCGGCGCCGGCAATGACAAGATCAGCGACGACTCCGGCGACAACACCATCATCGACGAGTCGGGCAACGCCCAGATCACGCTCGGCGCCGGCAATGACGACGTGTACACCGGCGCAGGCAACGACAAGATCAACGCCGGCGACGGCGTGAACTGGGTCGAATCGGGTGCCGGCAACGACAACATCACCACCGGCGCACACGCGGATTTCATCTTCGCAGGCAGCGGCAACGACAAGATCGTCGCCGGCAACGGCGACAACTGGATCGACGGCGGCGCGGGCAACGACACGATCACGACCGGCGCGGGCGCAGATCTGATCTACGGCGGCGAAGGCGCCGACAAGATCAACGGCGGCGGCGGCAGCGACGTCTTCGTGTTCGACAACCTCGCCGTCGGCGGCAAGGACACCATCAACGACTTCAACGCCGCCGAGGACTTCTTCGCCTTCGACACCACGGTATTCGGGTCGCTCGCGGGCGGCATCACCGCGGAGAACGTGGTCGTCGGCGCGAAAGCGGCTGCGCTCGAAACAGACGATTACCTCATCTTCGACACGCAGGGCGGAAAGCTGTACTACGATGCGGACGGCAGCGGCGCTGGCGCCGCAGTGCAGATCGCCGTCGTGAAGGGTTCGGTGAGTACCGCCTCCAGTGGCAACTTCATCGACGAAACCACGCTGTTCGCCTGACGCGGTAGTACGCCGGCGACCACGAAAGGCTGCCCCCGGGCAGCCTTTTTCATGCCAATATGTTCGATTCGCCGCAGCGCTCCTTCGCCGCCCATCCGTGATGTCAGAAACCCGGCAGTTCGTCTCCGCCTTCCGCTCCATCTTCATGAACGCGGGCGTGTTCAGCCTCGCGATCAACGTCGCGCTGCTCGCCCCCTCGCTCTACATGTTGCAGGTCTTCGACCGCGTGCTCGCCAGCCGCAGCGACGAGACCCTGCTGATGCTGAGCATCGCGACCGCCGGCGCCCTGCTGCTGGCGCTCGCCCTCGACTACCTGCGCGGCCTGCTGCTGCAACGGGCCGGCGCATTGCTCGACCGCACGCTGGGCCGGCGCGTGCTGGTCGCGCTGATCCGCAACGCCTCCAACATCCAGCGCCGCGAGAACCTGCACGGCCTGCGCGACGTCGCGACGCTGCGCGGCTTCCTCACCGGCAGCGGCATCATCTCGCTGTTCGACGCGCCGTGGGGCGTGATCTTCGTCGTCCTGATCTTCCTGTTCCACCCACTGATGGGCATCGTCGCCGTCGCCGGCATGCTCGCGCTGCTCGTGCTCGCACTGTTCAACGAGCGCATGAACCGCAAGAAGGTCGAAGCGGTGCAGGACCGCGCGCGCCGCGCCGGCCAGTACATCGACAAGGGCATGGCCAACGCCGACGTGCTCAACTCCATGGGCATGACCGTGCCCTTCGTCGAACGCTGGCATGCACTCAACGACGAGGTCATCGCCAGCTCCCTCGCCACCAGTGGCGCCATGAGCGGCGTCACCAGCCTGTCGCGCTTCGTGCGTCAGCTCATCCAGGTCGCGGTGATGGGCACCGGCGCGTGGCTCGTGATCGACCAGCACGTCACGCCCGGCATCATGATCGCCTCGACCATCCTGCTCGGCCGCGCGCTCGCCCCGGTCGAGAGCGTCATCGGCAACTGGAACAACTTCGTGCTCGCACGCGCCGCATGGGCGCGCATGAAGCCCTTCCTCGACGAGGACGAGGCCGCGGCACCGACCAGCCTGCCCGAACCGCGCGGCGAACTCTCGGTCGAGGCCGTCACGCTCGCCGGCCGCACCGCGATGCAGACCATCCTGCGCCAGGTGAGCTTCCAGCTCCCGGCCGGCCAGTCCCTCGCGATCGTCGGCCCCAGCGCCTCGGGCAAGTCCAGCCTCGCGCGCCTGCTCGCCGGCGTGTGGGCGCCGACGCACGGCACCGTGCGCGTCGACGGCGCGGACGTGCGCCAGCTCGTCGCCAGCGGCCACGGCCGCCACATCGGCTACCTGCCGCAGGACGTCGAGCTCTTCCCCGGCACCATCGCCGAGAACATCGCCCGCCTCGGCAGCGTCGACGCCGAGCGCGTCATCGCCGCCGCGCAGCGCGCGCAGGTGCACGAGCTGATCCTGCGCCTGCCCGAAGGCTACGACACGCGCATCGGGCAGAACGACTACATCCTCTCCGGCGGCCAGATGCAGCGCATCGGCCTCGCGCGCGCGCTGTACGACGAACCCGCGCTGGTGATCCTCGACGAACCCAACGCCAACCTCGACGCCGACGGCGAGGCGAGCCTGGTGCGCTGCATCCGCCAGATCACGCATGAGGGCGTGACGGTGGTGATGGTCACGCACAAGCCCAGCCTGCTCGACTGCATCGACCGCGTGCTGGTGCTGCGCGAAGGCCGCGTCGAAGGCTACGGACCGCGCGAGGAACTGCTCGCGCGCATCGCGCCGCAGCGCGTTGCGCCGGTCGCCCCCGTCTCCCCCTCGCGCGCGCAGGGGGCATGATGATCGACCAGACGAAACGCCTCATCCGCGTCGGCCAGCTCATCATCGCCATCGCATTCGTGGGCCTGGGCATCTGGCTCGCGTTCGCGCCGCTGCAGGGCGCCGTCATTATGATGGCGCAGGCCAAGGTCGACGCCAACCGCAAGGCCGTGCAGCACAACGAGGGCGGCATCGTGAACGAGATCCTCGTGCGCGACGGCGACATCGTCGCCCAGGGCCAGCCGCTGATCGTGCTGCGCGACGCGCAGGCCGAAGCGCTGTACTCGGTCACGCACACCGCGCTCGACGCCGAACTCGCCCGCCACGCCCGCCTCGAAGCGGAGATGACCGGCAGCACCCCGAAATTCCCGCAGGCGCTGCTGCAGCGCAAGGACGAGCCCGTCGCCGCCGAGATGATGCGCCGCGAGCAGGCCCTCTTCGAGGAACGCCGCCGCGCGCTCGCGGCGCAGATCGCACTGCTGGAGAACCAGGCGAAGAGCGTCGGCGACGAAGTCGAGGCGCTCAAGGCGCAGATGGAAGCCGAGCGCATGGGCGCCGCCGCCGCCGAGGAGGAGATGGCCAGCCTCGCGTCGCTGAAGGACCAGAAATTCGTCGCCAACACCCGGCTGCTGACGCAGAAGCGCGTGATCTCCGACTACCGCTCGCGCGAGGAGGAGCGCCGCTCCGAGATTGCCCACGCGCAGAGCCAGCGCGAGGAACTGCGCCTGCGCGCGGTGACGCTGCGCAGCGACCTGGTGCGCCAGGCGGCCGAGGAAGCCAAGGCCAGCACGACGCGCATCATGGAACTGCAGGACCGCCTGCGCCCCGCGTCCGACCTGCTGCAGCGCCTCACCATCCGCGCGCCGGTCGCTGGCCGCGTGCTGAACCTCGCCGTGCATACGGCGGGCGGCACCATCGCCCCGCGCGCGACGCTGATGGAGATCGTCCCCGACACCGGCCCGCTCGTCCTCGAAGGCCGCGTACATGTCGATGCGATCAAGGAGCTGCACATCGGGCAGGGCGCGGACATCCGCCTCACCGCGCTGCCGCAGCGCACGACGCCGCTGCTGCCGGGCAAGGTCAGCTACATCTCGCCGGACGCGCTCACGGTCGAGGACGGCGCGACCTTCTACCTCGTCCAGCTCGTCCCCGACGCCGCGGAGGCCGACTCGCCGCTCGCCCAACTGCAGCCCGGCATGGCCGCCGAGGTGTTCATCCGCACCAAGCCGCGCACCGCGCTCGAATACCTGCTCGAGCCGGTCACCGACACGATGATGCGCGCCTTCCGCGAACGCTGAGTGCATCCGGGCGCGGCGGGAACGAAGCGCCCGGCTTCCCCTCCAATCGCGCATGGATACACTCACCCACGCCGTGTCCGGCGCGATCGCCGGCCGCCTGCTCGCCGCACGGCGTCCCGGCACCGCCGCATTCCCCTCCGCAACGACCCCACCCCTGCCGGTGTGGCAGAGCGTCGCCGCCGGTGCGGCAGCCGCCACTTTTCCCGACCTCGACTTCGTCCTCGGCTACGTCTCCGAACTCGCCTACCTGCGCGGTCACCGCGGCGTCACCCACTCGCTCGTCTTGCTGCCCCTATGGGGCCTGCTGCTCGCCTGGCTGTTCGGCCGCCTCGCGCGGCGCAGCCGCCCGGGGACGGACTGGCGCGGCTTTTATGCCGTCGCCTGCGCCGGCATCCTGATCCACATCGCGGGCGACCTCATCACCCAGTTCGGCACGATGATCCTCGCCCCCTTCTCCGACCAACGCTTCGGCTGGGGCACCACCTTCATCATCGACTTGGTGATCACCGGCCTGCTCGTCGCTGGCCTTGCCGGCAGCGCGCTGTGGCGCACGAGCCGCCTCCCCGCGGCAACCGCGCTCGCGCTCGTCATCGCCTGGATCGGCGTCGGCGCGGTCGGCCGCGGCGAGGCGATCGCCGCCGCGCGCGCCTGGGCGGCGGCGAACCAGGTGCCCGTCGTCGACGTCGACGCCGCGCCGCGCCCGGCCTCGCCCTTCAACTGGACCGCGATCGTGTTCGACGGCGAGCAGTACCATTTCGCCCACCTCAACACACGCCGCAGCGAGATCCTCGTCGCCGGCCCCGACGACAACTTCATCCGCCGCTTCTCCGCCCCCTACCGTCCGGTCGCGCTGGCACAATGGGAGACGCGCCCGCGCTTCGGCAACGGCGACCTGCAGCGCGTCGTGCGCGAGGTGTGGAGCAAGGAGAACTTCGCCTTCTACCGCTGGTTCGCGATGTTCCCGGTGCTCGACCACGCACAGCAGGACGCCTCCGGCAGCCTGTGTGCGGGCTTCCGCGATCTGCGCTTCGAGATCCCCGGCCGTGCCGAACTGCCTTTCATCTACGGCCTGTGCGGCACCCCCGGCGCCGACGGCTGGCGGCTGTACAAGGTCGCTGCGGAAGGACGACGCTGGGTGATGCACTGATCGGGCCCTTCAGCCCCCCAGTTCAAGGACCGCCACCATGGATACGCGCAGCGCAAGGCCGGCAAGATGATCGACCAGGTCGCCGAAAAGCTGGTGCGCCGCGTCATCCTCGGCTTCCTGCTCGGCGGGCTGCTGGTGCTGGCCTACGCCGTGCTGCAGCTTTTCATCGTGCCGGTCGCGTGGGCGGTCATCATCGCCTACGCCACGTGGCCGCTGTACCGACGCCTGCGCCGAGCCCTCCGCCGCCCGACGCCGAGCGCCCTGGTCATGACGCTGCTGCTGAGCGCGGCCTTCATCCTGCCGGCGCTGTGGCTGGGTGGACTGTTCCGCGGCGAGATCGGCACGGCCTACGCCGCGGTGATCGAGCGGCTCACGCAGGGACCATTGACCTTGCCCGAGGCGATCCGCACGCTGCCCTGGCTGGGCGGCTGGCTGCAGGACCAGCTCGACCTGATCGGCAACGATCCGGCAACGCTGCGAACGGAGCTCGCGGCCTGGGGCCGCCAGGGTGCGGACCAGCTCGTCGCCCTCGTCGGCGATGTCGGGCGCAATGCGGCGAAGCTCGGCTTCGCGCTGATCACGGTCTTCTTCCTGTACCGCGACGGCGAGCAGGTGCTGCAGCAGGTGCACCGCGTCCTGTCGCGCTTTCTCGGCAGCCGTATCGACGCCTACCTCGCCGCCGTCGGTGGCATGACCAAGGCGGTGGTGTGGGGGCTGCTCGCCACCGCGCTGGCGCAAGGCTTCGTCGCCGGGCTGGGCTACTGGTGGGCGGACCTGCAGGCCCCGGTGCTGCTCGGCGCGGTCACGGCGCTGATCGCGATGATCCCCTTCGGCGCGCCCATCGTGTGGGGTTCGATTGGCGCCTGGATGCTGGTCAACGGCGACATGGTCGGCGGCATCGGCCTGCTGCTGTGGGGAGCGCTGGCGGTGAGCTGGGTGGACAACCTGGTGCGCCCGCTCGTGATCAGCAACGCGACGCGCATTCCCTTCCTGCTCGTGATGTTCGGCGTGCTGGGCGGCCTGGCGGCGTTCGGGCTGGTGGGACTGTTCCTCGGCCCGGTCATCCTGGCGGTCATGATGGCGGTATGGCGCGAATGGATCGAGGAGTCCCGGCTCGAGGCCGTGGCGCAGCAAGAAGCCGACGCGCGGGCATCCGAAGAATCGCGATGACGGCGGTGGGCTGCCCGGCGCAGCCGCCTCGGCGGCATCACCCGCCCGCGCTGCCCTGCACCGCGAGCATCTCGCGGAAAAGCGGCGAGCGCTGCGCGAGCTCCCACGCCGACCCCATCGCCTCGATGCGCCCGGCCTGCATGAGGATCACCTGGTCGAAGCGGTCGAGAAGATGCAGGCGGTGCACCGAGGACACGACGATCGCATCGGCGAAGTGCGCGAACAGGCCCTCATACACGCGTGCCTCGGTTTCCGGGTCGAGCGCGCTGCTCGGCTCGTCGAGCAGCACGATGGAGCTTCCGTCAGCCGCGAGCACGCCGCGCGCGAGCGCGAGGCGCTGACGCTGGCCGCCGGACCAGTTCGCGCCGCCTTCGACAACGCGCGCAGCGAGCCCGCCGTGCAGTCCTTCGACGAAGGCATCCGCGCAGCTGGCGCTCAGCGCGGCGGTGATCGCGTCGGGATTGGCGGTGCCGCCCAGCAGCAGGTTCTCGGCGACGGTGCCGTCGAACATCTCGGCCTGCTGCGGGATCAGCGTCGCGATGCCGCGCAGGATGGATGCGGCCTCGGGCGCGGGGATCGCGTCGAAGCTCACGGTCGCGTCGGCCGGGGTGTCGAGCCCCGCGAGCAGGCGCAGCAGCGTGCTCTTGCCCGCGCCGCTGGGACCGACCAGCGCATAGCGACGGCCGCGTTCGAGTTCCAGGTGCGGGATGTCGATCGCCGCGCCGGCGCGCTCGGCTCCGGCATGGGCGAAGCGCAGGTCCGCCACGGTCATGCGCTGCCACGGCTCGCCCTCGGCGCTGCAGCGCGCGGGCTCGGCCGCCTCGCGCGCCGCGAACACCGGTTGCGCCGAGGCGAAGTCCGCGCGCTGGCGCGACAGCGACTGGAAGTGCGAGGCGATCGCGGTGATCACGCCACCGGCCTGCTGCGAGTACTCGTACACCATGAAGACCTTGCCCAGCGCGATGCCGGTCGCGACCCCCGCCGCGGCTTCCGCACCGACCAGGCCGGCCGCCTGCGCGGCATACACGGCGACGAGGATGCACCACAGCAGGCTCGCGAGGAGATCGACCGACGCCCACTTCGCCTCGTTGATGACGATGCTGCGCTTCAGGGGCCCTGCCATCGCCTCCAGCCGCGCGGCGATCAGGCGCGCGACGCCTTCGGCGCGGCGCAGCGCGAGCACGGACAGCACGTTGCCGAGCACGTCGACCAGGGTCGCCGACCAGGCGCGCTCGGCGCGGTTGGTGTCGACGGCGATCTTCATCATCACGCGGTCGAAGCGCGTGATCAGCAGCGCAATGAGCCCGTAGCCGATCACCGCGACGCCGCCGACCAGGGTGGAGATCAGCCACAGCGCGACGATGGGGCCGATGAGCTGCACGGTGTTCTGCAGGTAGATGAACTGGCTCTGCGCGAAGTCGTACAGCGCGCTGGTGCTTTGCTGTACCCGGTGCGTGATCTCGCCCGAGTGGTGGCGCTCGTGCCACGCCAGCGGCGCGCGCATCAGGCGTCCGACGAGCAGCGCCGACAGGCGTTCGCGCACGCGCAGCGCGACGTTGCGCTCGAGGATGCGCCCGGGGCCGTGCAGCAGCCAGGTAGCCACGATGGCCGTGAAGACGAGGATCAGCCAGCGCCCGGCGTCCGACAGCGCGCCGAGCCCGCCCTTCTGGATCGCGTTGATCGCGTTGCCGGCGAACCACGGCACGGCGAGCTTGAAGAGCTGGGAGGCGAACAGCAGGCCGAAGGCCCCGAAGATCAGGTGGCGCACGCCCTCCGCGTGCTGCCACAGCGCGCGGTACATCCCGGGCAGGCTGGCCGGGCGCTCATCGGCGACATGCTCCTCGACCGCGGCGGCCGCCTGGACGGCCTTCTCGTCATCCTGCTCGTCGATGATCTCGACGGTTTCGGGAACGCGCAATCCACTCACCTCCGCATGTCGGGAATCGAAAGTGTAACGGTTGGCGCGGCCGTCGGCGAAATTCCCGCCGCATGACGCAGCGCCGCCGCGCGCCTCCTCTGCGCCGACAGCATCGCGCGGTTGGCGATGACGACGGTGAGCGACACAAGCACGACGATGACCGTCGCGAGCGCATTGATCTCGGGCTTCAGTCCGTGGTGCAGACGCGCGAACACCAGCACCGGCAACGTCGTGCTGCCGGGGTCGGACAGCATCGCGGCGAGCACGAAGTCGTCCATCGACAGCGTGAACGCGAGCAGCCACCCCGCCAGCAACGCCGGCGCGATCACCGGCACGGTGATCACGAAGAAGACCTTGAAGGGCGGACAGCCGAGGTCGAGCGCTGCCTCCTCCAGCGAGCGGTCCATCTCGCGCAGACGCGACTGCACCAGCACGCTGACATAGGCCGTGCACAAGGTCGTGTGCGCGGCCCAGATCGCCACGACGCCACGGCCGCCGAGGAAGGGGAAGAGCGGATGCGCGAACAGCAGCACCAGCGACAGCCCGATGACGACCTCGGGCATCACCATCGGCGCCGTCGTCATGGCGGCGAAGGCGGTGCTGCCCGGATAGCGCCCGAAGCGTGCGAGCACCAAGGCGGCAACGGTGCCGACGACGACCGCCGCCGTCGCCGCCAGCGCACCGACACGCAGCGACAGCAGCACCGCGTCGATCAGCTCCTCGTCGCGCGCGAGTTCGGCGTACCAGCACAGCGAGAAGCCGTCGAGCTGCGTCGTGATCTCGCCGGCCGTGAAGGAGAACACGATCAGGCACAGGATGGGCACGTACAGGAAGGCATATACGGCCAACAGCCAGGCCGTCGCGCCGGGACGGGAGCGCACGCTCATCGCCCTTCCTCCCCGTCGCCGCCATTGGCGCGGCCGTGCCGGTGCAGCAGCACGATGGGCGCGATCAGCACCAGCACCATCGTCACCGCAACGGCCGCCGCCATCGGCCAGTCCTGGTTGGGGCCGAAGTCGTCCCAAATCCTGCGGCCTATCATCAGCACGTTGCCGCCGCCCAGCAGATCCGGGATCACGAACTCGCCCACCGCCGGGATGAACACCAGCATCGAACCGGCGACGATGCCGCGCCGCGACAGCGGCAGGGTCACGCGCAGGAAGGTCGTCCACGGCCGCGCGCCAAGGTCGGCAGCTGCCTCGAGCAGGCGTTGATCCAGCTTCACGAGGTTCGCGTAGAGCGGCAACACCATGAAGGGCAGGTAGCTGTAGACCATGCCGACCAGCACCGCGCCCGCGTTGTAGAGCAGTTGCAGCGGCACGTCGATGACGCCGGCGGCGAGCAGCAGGCGGTTGATCAGCCCCAGCTCGCTGCTGTCGAGCAGCACCATCCACGCATACACGCGCAGCAGGAACGAGGTCCAGAACGGCAGCATCACCAGCATCAGCAGCGTGTTGCGCGCGGCCTCGCGCGAGCGCGCGATGTAGTAGGCGAAGGGATAGCCGATCAGCAGGCACAGCAGCGTCGTCAGCGCCGCCAGCAGCAGCGAGCCGCCCCACGCGGAGAGGTACTGCAGGTCCGCGCCGGGCGTGCCGAGCGCGAGGAGTTCGTCGTGCAGACGGCGGTAGCTCGCGAAGTCCGGGCGGAAATGCGGCAGCATCTCGCCCGGTTCCATGACGAAGGGCGACACGTAGGGCGGAATCGCGAGCTGGGGCGTGGACAGGCTGACCTTCACGATCAGCGCGAAGGGCAGTGCGAAGAAGAGCAGCATCCACGCCCAGGGCAGCAGCCCCGTCCAGAAGCGCCCGCGCGCGAGGACGAAGCGCCGCCGTGTCATCGCGTCAGCACCACGCCGTCGGGCGCGAACCACGCGACGCCTACCGCATCGCCCCAGGTCGGCGGCGCGGAATCGCCCCAATGCACGGACGGCACGCTCGCGATCACGATGCGGCCGTTCGCAAGCTGCACGTGATACACCGAATGGCTGCCGAGATAGGCGATCTCGGCGACCTCGCCGGTCGCACCATTGCAGCCGGCGCCCGCCTGCACGCCACCGGATGCGGCACCGGCGCGGCTCAGCGTCACGCGCTCGGGGCGCACCGAGACCCAGGCCTCGTCCCCTTCCGCCAAGCCCGCATCGGGCGGCAGCACGATCGCCGCGGGAAACCCCGCACACGCGAGCGCCCCGTCGGCAACGCGCCCGTGGAACAGGTTGGTCTCGCCGATGAACTCGGCCGTGAAGCGGCAGTCCGGGGTCTCGTAGATCTCGCCCGGCGTGCCGACCTGCAGCAGCCGCCCCTCATTCATCACGCCGATCCGCCCGGCCATCGTCATCGCCTCTTCCTGGTCGTGCGTGACGAGGATGCAGGTCACGCCGACACGCTCGATCAGGTTCACGAGTGCGAGCTGCGTGCGCTTGCGGATCTTCTTGTCCAGCGCGGCGAGCGGCTCGTCGAGCAACAGCAGCTTGGGCTCCTTCGCGAGACTGCGCGCGAGCGCCACGCGCTGCTGCTGCCCGCCCGAAAGCTCGTGCAGCTTCCTGCGCGCGTAGCGCTGCATCTGCACCAGCTCCAGCTCCTGCATCTCCGCGACGCGCGTCTCGACCTCGGCACGCGCGAGGCGCGGGCTCAGGTGCCACAGCCCGAAGGCGACGTTCGCCTCCACCGTCATGTGCGGGAAGAGCGCGTAGGACTGGAACATCATGTTGGTCGGGCGTCGATACACCGGCACCTCGGCGAGATCCTCGCCATCCAGCACGATGCGCCCCGCGTCGGGCGTCTCCAGCCCCGCCAGCATGCGCAGCATGCGTGCTCTTGCCGCAGCCGGAACTGCCCAGCAGCGCGAAGATCTCGCGCTCGGCGATCTCCAGCGACACCTCATCGACCGCGAGGATTTCGTCGAAGCGCTTGGTCACGCCCTCGATGCGCAGGTAGGCCCGCCGGTTTGCCCTCCCCGCCGCCGCCCCGTCGCCGTTGTGGTCCACGAGCGCCTCCCGGCCCGGCCGCGTTACTTCGCGGTCTTGAAGCGGTTCAGCGCCTGCGTGAGTTCGCGCTGAACCTCCTGCGTCAGCACCGGCTTGGCGTGCAGACGCGCCTTGGGCGCCTCGGGCACGTTGATCGCCGGGTTGCCGGTGATCTCCGCCGAGGTCAGCGGCAGCGCCGCCTTGTTCGCGCTGAGGTAGTAGGTCTCGTTGGAGATCTGCGCGACGACCTGCGGATCGAGCATTGCGTTGATCCATGCGTGCGCGTGGGCGACGTGCGGCGCGTCGCGCGGAATCGCCATCACGTCCACCGACATCATCGCCCCGGTCTCGGGGATCAGGTAGCGCACCTTCGCGCCGGTGTGCGACTCGGCCGCCCGCCGCGCGGCGATCAGCGCGGCGCGGATTTCGGCCGGATCCATCTTCGCGGTTTCGGCGCCCGCATACAGCATCGCCGCCGGAATCACGTCGCTCGCCTCGTCCATCAGCGCGATGCCGCAGCCCTTCAGGCGCGCGGTCACGGCCGGGTCGAAGAGCAGGTCCCACGCGTTGTCCGGCAGCTTGCCGCCCAGCGCCTTCCCGACCTTGTCGACATTGATCGCAACCCCGGTCGTGTACCACATGTAAGGCACCACGAAACGGTTGCCGGGGTCCGCGCGCTCGACCGCCTTGAGGATTACCGGATCGAGATTGGCGAGATTCGGCAGGCGCCCCTTGTCGAGCGGCTGGAAGATGCCCGCCTGGATCTGCCGGCCCGCATACTCGACGCTGGGATAGACGACGTCGTAGCCGCTCGCCCCCGTCAGCAGCTTGCCCTGCAGCGTCGCGTTGCTGTCGTACAGGTCGTACTTCACCGCGATAACGGTCGCCTTCTCGAAGGCGGGGATCGTGTCGCGCGCGATGTAATCGTTCCAGTTATAGACGCTGAGGCCGTTCGCATCGGCCGAGCCCGCCCCGGACGCGAACGGGCCGGCCCCCACAAGGCCCAGCAGCGCCACCAGAAACCCGTGCAGTCGCATGGCCGTCCTCGCACCAAGTCCCGTTGCCGTCATTGCGCACAGACACCCGAAAGATGTAGGCAACATTCTTCGCAGCGCAGCCCCTCCACGCGCACGCCAGCCGCGCGTGAGGTCGGCAGCAGGCATCCGCCACCAACTTCGACCGGGTTTTGCTCGCTCCGTGCAACCGCGGCGCGTGCGATGCCGCCGATTCGCGGCTGAAGCTGCTCCCACGCCCACCGCATCGCCCCGCGACCCGCTTAACGACAATCCCGATGACATTAATTTACGTTATGCTAACGGGCTTTTCGGCACCCAGGCACAAACGCTGCTGCTGCCCCTGTTCGCCGCGGCGCGTCCCTGACTCCGTATGCACAGCATTCCCGACCTCATCGCCGGCGGCGCCGGCTGGCGTCAGACCGCGCGCCTGCTCACCCTGACGACGCCGCTCGGCCCCGACGTCCTGCTCGCCGAAACGGTCACCATCGACGAAGCGCTCGGCTCGCTCGCCGAACATGCCGGCTTCCGCATCGAGCTCACCGCCCTGAGCGCCGACGTCCGGCTGCCGCTGGCCGCCCTGCTCGGGCAGCCGGCACGCGTCGATCTCCTGACCGCCGCCTCGCGCACCGAGGCCCGCCCCTTCCACGGCCACATCACGCATGCCGCCCGCCTCGGCGCCGACGGCGGCTTCGCGCGCTACCGGCTGACGATCGAACCCTGGCTGAGCTTCCTCGGCGAGACCCGCGACAGCTACCTCTTCCAGGACATGAGCGTCGTCGAGATCGTCGACGAACTACTCGGCGACTGGCAGGGCCAGGGACGGCTCGCCCCCGCCTGGCGCTGGGAGCTCGCCGATCCCGCAGCCTACCCGCGGCGCGGCATGACCACCCAGTACCGCGAAAGCGACCTCGCCTTCCTGCGGCGACTGCTCGCCGAGGAGGGCCTCTTCTACTGGTTCGAGCACCAGGCCGACAGCGGCCCCGCGCTCGGTACTCATACCCTCGTCATCGCCGACCACAATGCCGCCTTCCGCGACAGCCCGCAGCCGCGGGTGCGCTTCACCCAAGCGGGCGCAACACTCGCCGCAGACAGCATCGACCGCTGGAGCGCCACCGCGCGCCTCGACACCGCCTCCACGCGCGCCGCGAGCTGGGACTACCGCAGCCTCGCCACGCGCCCCCAGGCTGTCGACAGCGCCCACCACGGCGCAGCGCCCGCCACAGCTGCCACCGACGACCCCGGCCCCTACGCGTGGCAGACCGCAGCCGACGGCGAACGCATGATCCGGCGCCAGCGAGAAGCCATCGACGCCCGCCAGCGCGAGATGCTCGGTGAAGGCACCGTGCGCGGCGCCGCTCCCGGCACCACCTTCGAACTGCGCGACCACGCACGGCACTCGGGCACGGATGCGGACCAGCGCCGCTTCCTCATCACCGCCGTCACGCACCGCGCGCGCAACAACCTCGCGACACTCCCCGGCATCGCGGGCAGCCCCGCCCCGGAAGGCGGCACAGCCGACTTCTACCGCAACCGCCTCCGCTGCGTTCCCGCCGCCCTACCCTGGCGTCCGCTGCTGCGCGACGGCCACGGCCGCGCCCTCCACCCGCGCCCCACCGCCAGCGGCCCCACCACCGCCATCGTCGTCGGCGACTGCGCCGCCACCGGCGAACCCACCCCGACCCACACCGACCGCGATCAACGCATCCGCGTGCAATTCCACTGGCAGCGCGGCGAACGCTCGGCCGCCCGCCAGCCCCACCCCAGCGGCAGCGACAACGCCCCCGCCAATGCCACCCGCGGCGTATGGCTGCGCGTGCTCTCGCCCATGGCCGGCGCCGACTGGGGCGGCCACTTCGTCCCGCGTCCCGGCCAGGAAGTAGTCGTCGCCTTCCAGAACAGCAACATCGACCGCCCCATCGTCATCGGCAGCCTTTACAACGGCCAAGGCAACGCCGACGCCGCAGGCAACCGCCTCGCCGGCGGCACCCAGCGCGCCACCGCCAACGCACCCGCGTGGTTCGCCGGCCGCTCGGATCCCGCCCACACCCACGGCGCCAGCCTCTCCGGCCTCAAGACGCAGGAGCTCTCCGCCAGTCGCAGCGGACAGGGCGGCCATAACCAGCTCGTTTTCGACGACACCCCGACCGAAGCGCGCATCGAACTCTCCACCACCGCCCACGACACCCGCCTGCAACTGGGCCACCTCAAGCACCAAACCGGCAACGCGCGCGAAGCCAGCCGCGGACATGGCGCCGAACTCGCCACTCGCGCCGCGCTCGCCACCCGCGCCGGCAGCGGACTGCTCGTCAGCGCCGACGCGCAGCCCGGCGCGCGCGGCCCCCACCTCGACAGCCGCGAGGCGATCGATCGCACGGACGAAGCCCGCGACCTCGTCCACGGCCTCGCCGCGACTGCCCACAAGCACCACGCGGGCCTGAGCGGCGACGACGCCCCGCACAATCTCCCCGCCACCACCTCGCTCGATCGCGGCCTCGACGTCCTGCGCAGCACCGCCGAACGCCAAAGCACCGAAGCCGCCTCGAGCCGCGGCAGCTTCCTCGCCGCCGGCGGCGGCACCGGCACCGTCCCCGCCTGGTCCGCCCCCCGCATCCAGTACAGCGCCCCCGCCGGCATCGCCCAGCTCACCCCGCAAGACCTCATCCTCGCCGCCGGGCACAACCTCCTCACCGCCTCCGGCGACGCCCAGTTCGTCAGCCAGGGCAATCACGCCATGGCGATCGCGCATGGCCTCGCCCTCTTCACCATCGGCAAGGCCCCGGGCGGGCAGAAACCCAACACCGAAACCGGCATCCACCTGCATGCCGCCAGCGGGCGGGTCAGCGTGCAAAGCCAGAGCGGCAAGCTCAGCGCCGCCGCCGACAAGCGGGTGACCGTCGCCAGCACCACCGCCGCGCTGTCGGCAAGCGCGAAGAAGCACATCCTCGCCACCGCACAGGGGGCGTATCTCAGGATCGAGGGCGGCAACATCCAGCTGCATGCGCCCGGGAAGGTCGCACTCAAGGCGAGCAGGAAAAATTTGACCGGGCCGGCGAGTGCCGACGCGGACGGACTCTCCTTTCCGAAAACGAAGGATCTCTTTGACGAACAGTTTGTAATCCGTGACGAGGTGACGCAGGAGCCCATCGCCGGAGCGCCCTATCGCATCGAGGATGACAAAGGGAATGTCCTGTTTGCCGGCCTTGCCGACGCACAAGGCCGGACGGCTCGTCTGACATTCGGCAAAGCCGAAAAGCTCCGGCTCTTCTGGGGCAAATAGCTCATCCCGATCTCTCACCAGACCTGAAATCCCTCAAACCATGTCTTACGGATCCACGCTCACGGCCCTCCAGACCGGCACCGCAAACACGACGCCCGGCAGCCAGGTTTACGCGCAGGTGGCGCCCACCCCCAACGCCTATCTGCGGCTCGATACTGGCGAAGTGATCGGAGTTCCTGCCGGCGACACGACCGCACTGAATAATGAGTTCGACAAGTGGAATCGCCTCATGCACGAACAGATGCTCGCGAATGAAGTGCTTGCCGTTTGTGACGAACGGCTGAGCGTCATCGCGCGAGAGCTAGCCGCAAGACCTCGCTCCGTGAATCGCGCAACCATCGAGCAGGCCGAGCAGGCACAGGCACTCGCGATCCAGTGGCGAGAAGAGGCGACCCAATCGCTGCGCAAGGAGCTCGCGCCGCTCGACCGATTGGGCGGCAACGGCAAGAAGCTCATAGAACTCATTCCCTTGCTCGACGGCAACAATGCGAGTCCCGCCAGATTCGAACGCGGCGCCGATGACGGGCAGTGGAAGCGCGACGGAACCGATCTGAAGACGGCCTGGAGCTTCAAGACAGGGGCGGGGCTGCGCGACCATTTCATGCAGGAGGCACGCTACAAAGGCCTGGGCCCTCTGCGCGTGCTCAGTTCGGACAAGCTCAAGGCGCGTTGGCCCAGGTTCAAGGACAAACAGTCCATGAAATGGGCCGACGTCTATAAGACCGACGCAAACGGCCAGCGCAAGATCGACCGCACAAAAATGCGGCAGTACCTCGGCGAGCAGGTCATGAAGCTCAAGGTCGATAGCAAGAATTTCGGCACCCTTGAGATCAGTAATACGGGCACGCTTGGACCCGAGGCACTAGCCAACTGGAACGCCAGCGCGACCTTCAGCAAGGAGGGAAAACTCGTCTTCGGCGACACGCCGATCGGCGATATCGACCTCGGCGCAGAGGCCGCCGCGATGCGGTACTTCAGCGGCGCCAGCCTGTCGGGCGAGATCGCCCCTCTCCAGGGCAACGTGAGCGTCAAGGCGGAAGGCAGCGCCGAAATCGCCTTCGCCGAAGGCAAGGCGGGCGCCAGTCTCTACCTGCCCTCCAGAGAGGGTGTGATGCTCTACCTGCTCGACATCGAACAGATCGCGGCAATATCGAAAGGCCAGGCGATGCCCCGCAAGCCCTACGACATGGGCGCCGTGCGCGTCGTCGCCGCGGCCGAGCTCAAGGGGGTGATCGGCGTCTGCCTCGCAGGAGAGCTTTCACTGGAAGTCGCGATGAAGGACGTCGATGTCGCAGACCTGGATGGAAGGCGCAAACGTGGAAGGGCGGCCCGCCTCTCGGGCAAGGGCAGAAGGACCCGCCGAGCCCGCAATATCGACGTCAATGGGCAGGGCGATGCGTGGAAGAACGTCGCCTCGGCCGCAGCGGAGGTCGAGTTTTTCGCGGGCGCCAAGGGAGGTCTTGAACTCAAGGGCGCCCTTCAGTGGCGCAATCCGCACAACGAGCAGAAAGAGTTCGAAGTCATGGCGAGCATTGCGCCGGAAATCCAGGGCCAGGCCGGTATTGGTGCGAGTGCGAGATGGATGGTCGACTATGTCGACGGGGTCTTCCGTATCACCGCTCACGCGGGGATCTGCTTCGGTGTCGGGGCCGAAGGGACTGTTAGCTTCGCCGTGGGCGTGAAGCAGCTGGCGAGCTTCATGTACTGGATCTACTACAACCTGCTGCACGTGGGGTTCAGAAATCTCGTGATCATTTCCGAGCAGGGCTTTAGGGCACTGAAGCACCTGACCTATCTGATGGTATGTCAAGGAAAAAAGGTTGAAGAGTATTTTCTTGTCGGCGGCAATGCATTAGCGAAGGTATTTCGAGACATTGAGCTCTCCTATCAACGAGCCGAAAATTCATATGCGCTCGGCAAACAGATTCTAGGAAAACCTGCCGCAACCCGCTTCAGTCCGCCTGAAGCCAAGGGCATGCTTATTTACCAGCTGACGCGGCACCGTTGGCAAAGCATCGCCACCGAACCGGGTCTGGGGAGCAGCTACCTGCGTACGCAGAAACAGGCCGTACTCTCTATCCTTCGGCAGACACAGTTGAAATCGGATATTGAGAATGTCATTCAGCACATCAGCGCAGACGGGAGCAAGGGCAGCTTCGAGAGGAATTTTTCCGAACTCAAGGCGTTTTTCGCCGTGGAAGGGCCTTCCGGCCTGGATTTGCCGGGCATGACGACGCACGAAACCGACTTATACGAATACTTGGACGAGACGGGCTTCAATGCCCTGCAACTGTCGAATGCTCGACACTCATTGGGGAGTGGGGCAGACCGAATCGCTATGGCTGGCAACTTCGGAGCTTGGTACGACAAAGTCCATGCATCGCTCAAGGACGAACCAACCCGCGGTTACGTAGCGGTAGGGAACGACACGGTCGCCTACGCCCTCCAGCGGAACATGCGCGATGATCATCCACTTTACGCGTCGGCCGCCGGCGGGTTTTATTCATAAGCATTATTAGTGTGACGCATCCTTTCTGGATGTCGCAGGGGCATTCATCGCGTCGAATTAATCGCACAGCGCAGCGTAGGGGAACTGTTGGTTGCGCTTGGCACAAGTCTATCGAAGACTTCTGTTCCATCTGGAATCAATTTCTCGAACTTGCGCCAGAGGTTGGTTCCCAAGACTTGCCCATTCCAGATGTACCAACTGCGCATGACCTTCTGCTCTCCGCTCTCTGGGCCTCCGGGGTCGCGCGGCGCCGCTTTCTCGTATGTATCCTCGGCATACCAGTCATTGACCCATTCAAATTCGAGGTAAGCCATGTCGTAAAGACCTAACGGATTCGGCGGATATAGCCCGATTGGATAGCGCGAGCCTGACTGGACGTATTGAGATGCAAGCGCCTCAGCTTGTGATGGGCGCGGCGTGTTCCGGCCGTACTCCAGATGTCCATTGTCCGTGGCCGTTGCAAAGAACTGCCCGCGGCTTCGTGCCGCATATTCCCATTGCGCCTCGGTCGGCAGATCGAACGGGTAACCGCTAATCTCCCCCAGCCACTGGCAGTAATCCTTGGCCTCCTGCCAGTAGGCACCCGCAGGTAGAAGCGGATGCCGGAATTTGGCATCGTGCTCCATCCCCGTCCGTTTGCGTCCCGTGGCATCCGTAAATACATCGAATTCAGCGTAGGCGACCTTGTACTTGCCGATCCAGAAGTCGCTCAGGGTGATCTTCTTGACGTGTTTATCGTCGAGATTGGGTGTGAAGCTCGCACTCAAGCCAGCCTGGACATGAAAATCTCCGCGCATGAAGCTTCCGCCGCGCACGTACACGAGATCGCCCACAACCTTCTTCTTGAGTTTCGCAATGCGCTCGTCGAGGCTCCCCTTTTCCAGATCGAGCAGCGCCGCGGTCAGTGCTGGGGGTTGCTTGGGAAGGGGCAGTTTTTCAATCTCGTCTCGCGGCAGGTGCTCGTTCAGGACACGGGGATGCTTCGGTGGCTTGACCTTGCGGAGGTTGGGCGACTCCGTGCGCGGCAATGCGGAGAAATCCCCGGGGGCTGAAACGGAAATCCCAGGGGCGATGCACGCAAGAATCGTCAGAGCGGTGAACCGACGGCAGGTGCGCTCGGGGGCGTGAGACATTCATTTCTCCGGGATAGCATGCGTATGTTTATTGCATTTTATCGCACATCACTGTGAAACGTCGCCCACCCAACTTCGTCCCGCGTCCCAGCCAGGAACTGCTCATCGCCTTCCGGCACGGCAAAATTGATCGCGCCGTCGTCATCGGCAGCCTCAACAACGGCACGGGCACCCCGGACACCGCGAACGAACCGCGCATCGAGCTCTCTACCACCACCCACGACACCCGCCAGCAGTTGGGCCACCACAAGCAGCAGAGCGGCAACGCCCGCAACGCCAGCCGTGAGGCGATCGAGCGCACGGACGAAGCCCACGACCTCGCCGCCACCGCCCACCAACACCACGCCGCCCTGCCCGGCGACGCCCCGGACAGCCGCCCCGCCACCACCTCGCTCGACCGCGCCCTCGACTTCCTGCGCAGCACCGCCGAACGCCAAAGCACCGACGACGCCGAGAACCGCGGCAGCTTCCTCGCCGCTGGCGGCGGCACTGGCACCGTCCCCGCCTGGTCCGCCCCCCGCATCGAGTACAGCGCCCCCGCCGGCATCGCCCAGCTCACCCCGCAAGATCTCATCCTCGCCGCCGGGGAACACCTCGTCACCGCGTCGGGCGACGCCCAGCTCGTCAGCCAAGGTAATCACGCCATGGCGATCGCGCATGGCCTCGCGCTTTTCACCATCGGCAAGGCGCCGGGAGGGCAGAAACCCAACACCGAAACCGGCATCCACCTGCATGCCGCCAGCGGGCGCGTCAGCGTGCACAGCCAGAGCGGCAGACTCAGCGCCGCCGCCGACAAGCGGGTGACCGTCGCCAGCACCAACGCCGCGCTGTCCGCCAGCGCCAAGATGCACATTCTCGCCACAGCACAGGGGGCATATCTCAGGATCGAGGGCGGCAACATCCAGTTGCATGCACCCGGCGCAGTCAAACTCAAAGCCTCGCAGAAAGTTTTGACCGGACCAGCGAGCATTGAAACCGCCGAGCATGCTGCCAAGGTCGACGAACTGCGCCTCAAGCGCGACATGGAAATTCGTTATCTCGATGCTGATGGCCAGCCCGCCGCAGGAGAACAGATTGCCTTGTCCTTCAACGACGGGTCTAGCAAGGCAGCGACTTTGGACGCCACCGGCAAGACAATTCTTAGGAACGTCCCACTAGGGCCTTTTAATGGACGCCAGCCGCGTCGTCGCACGTAAGGAATGAAAATGAAGATGCTTGCGGAACCATCCAAACGTCAAGCGACGCCTGAAACTGCGTACCAGCGCGTCTGTATTGACCTGCCCGGCGAGGCCGTTCGCTGCTGGCGGTCAAACGATAAGGTTGAGGTGATCCTGCGAAAACACCGGGACGTCATCCTGCAGTTCAAGATGAAGGCGGGCTCGACGTATACCGTTGAGAGCGAGCCGAACCCGGTCTTGAGAGCGGCATCGGCCGGCCGTCCGCACGAATCGATCCTTTCCCAACGCGACTTCTATAATGCCCGGGACAAGAAACTGGTTGAAGCCAGACTGAAACAGAAAGTCCATTTCCAGGATGGTGAGCAACTACATCTCTGGGTCGGACGCGAATTCAACGGGGTGTTGCTGGTCAAGCGGGGCGATGAGGTCGCAGGCCGCTTTGAGCCAAACGTATTCGATGCCTTCCCCTATGGATCGGACCCGAAAACAAAACCGGCTCCTATGATCGTGGTGGTCGATTCCACTACCCCCGATGCGGGAACAAGCCGCAGTGCCTCAGGATCGACAGAGACCATGCATGTATTGGAGGTCAGGCGGGATCTTGGTTCGTTACCGGATGATCTCGCCGATTTCTTTAAGAAAGGTGGCGAGGAAACTGCCATCGACACAAGGAAACTGATGACGCGAAACTGGCTGTGGGCGCAGATCACAGGCGCCGTCGCGTTTTTCGACAGCAACAAGGCCTGGATACGAGAACTGTGGGCGCAGAAGTTCCTGATTACGAAGGTCAAGGACAAGGCCTACATCATTTTCAAGGGAAACCACAAACTGCGCGAGCACATGAAAGGCACGCGTTACCTTTCTGAAAACAGCAAGATCATTGCCATCAGTGCCGGAGCAGGTACGCTTAAAGGCGCGCACAAGGCCGCGTGGGATGCGTCCAAAGGCAGTTTCAAAGGCGCCCCCGGTTGGGCTGTGATGTTCACGATCGGCCTCGACGTAGCCGAATGGCTTGCCGACTATGAAGCGCGCGATCCAACAAGTGGTCGGTCAAAACGAGATTTCTTCGATCTTGGAGCAAAGATCTTTACCGACGTAGCCTGGGCTGCGCTTGGTGCATGGATCGGCTCGTTCCTCGTTGCTGGACTTTCATCCATGTGGACGTTACATATCGGCGCTGCCCTTGGTGCCGGCGCAATTCTTGGCGGCGTAGTGATAATTGGCGCAGTGCTTGTGGCAATTGGCGTTGGATTAGGGCTGGCCTGGTTCGATGCACGACTCGGCGTAACTCAGAAATTAGCGCACGGTGCACGAGCCGGAGCAGCCTATCTCGATGCCAAATTCTCCACCGACTACCATGACTATCAATCTTCCGTCGACGAGATGCTCCTTAGGGGAATGCCATGAGTCATCGACGCGCAAAAAGGAAAACTTTCGATTCGGCCTTATTCAAAGCCCTTTCGTTATTTTGGCCGATATCCTGTCTATTTTCTTCAGCAATACTCTGGATATTCAGCGAAGAGCTAGGACAGGACACCACGCCCTCAATCACGCTTGCTTCCTCTGGAATAATAGCAGGAGCTTGTCTTTTTTCTGCCAGCCTTTTTCGCATCGAAATTCGACGAGTCATCAGCTGGGCAATAGCTATGGGCCTATTGGCAATCTCGCCGTATTTCATTGTTTTCGGCACTCTTGGACTTGCATATTTCCTACTGATACCCCACCCCTCCCAGGTCAGCTTCATGCAATGGGGTGCCATCGTGTTCGCAGGTACGCTGTGGTGCTGGCTTGACCTAAGGGATCTTAGACGACGAGTCACCGCAAAGGGGTATGTCGAGCACGAATTTATCGAGTTCGAAGACCATGTTGCCCTGAGGTCGGAGTGTAAAACCAATCTCGATGCGCCGCCCGTCACTGACAAGACTCTGCTGGGACGCCTGTGGCATCGGCATGGAACACAACTTTTTGTCGCGATCGCACCATTGGCCAGCGCAGGCTATGCGATTTCTCGGGTCGCTGATAGCACCGGAGGTATCGAGGCAGTGCTGTTGGTACTCGCAGTACTTGGGCTGCCACTCCTTCTATGGTTCTTCTCAAAGGTTGTTTGCGGCTTTTACCTCCATGTCTACCTCGTTTATCAAATAGAACGTCGTTCCGGGAAACCCGTATTGCTCCAGAATGGGGACCGCGATTGAGCTTGAGACGACAAATAGCAGTACGCAGGGACTGTGTGGGTGGCGGTCGGTTTCGCGCATCCGTTAGCCGAGGTATCAATCCGCGCACTATTTGCGCAGGTCGCAGCGGCTGCCCCCCAGTAGGCGCGCTCCATTACACATCTCATCGAGTTCGGGTCGGAGTGCGTTGTCGCGGGAAAACGGAATCATCCGCTCCCCCCAGCGTCAAACCCCGACCAGAACCAAAGGAGTCGCCATGAACTCCCCCGCATCCCCCGACAGGAACGCCGTCTCGACGGCGTTCGAACGCAGCCTGCTCGTACGACTCCCCTTCGTGCTGGCGGGCGGTACGCTGATCGCCGCCCTCGCGCCGGCGCTCGCCCGCCTGATGGCGTGGGCCGGCATCGGCCCGGATCCTACGGCGAGCATCACCACCGCGGACATCATCGGCCTCAGCATCCTGGGCCTGACCTTCAGCAGCGTCGCCGTGCTGGCGATCGGGGCCGTGATCGTGCTGATCATGAAGGGGCCGGCCTACTTCGCCGATTCCTATCCGCTGCAGGACGCCGACCACCCCGACCCACCCGCCCCGGCCCGGCGCACACCGGCCCGCCGGCGCTGAAGTCCGCAGGCGGCCGCACGTCACACGCGGAAGCGCCCGACCATGCCCTGCATCTCCTCCGCGATGCCGCTCAGCGTGCGTGCCGAGGCCGCAGTACTAGACGTCGCACTGCTTGACGCCTCGGCGTTGGTCGCGATCTGCTCGACGCGCTGGGCCACGTCGTTGGCCGCCGCGGTCTGTTCCTTGAGGCCGTCGGCGACGCCGGCAACGACCGTCGCGACCTCCATTGCCTTGTCCTGAATCAGCGCCATCGCTGCGCCGGTGTCGCGCGCGTGACCGACGCTGGTGTTCACGGCATGGACGCCCGACTGGATGCCGTCGACCACCTGGCGCGTGGCTGACAGGATGGAGCCGACGGTGGCGGCGATTTCCGTCGTCGAGTGGGCCGTGCGCTCCGAGAGCTTGCGGACTTCGTCGGCGACCACCGCGAAGCCTCGCCCCTGATCGCCCGCGCGCGCCGCTTCGATCGCGGCGTTGAGGGCGAGCAGGTTAGTCTGGTCGGCGATGTCCTTGATCACCGCCACCAGCTGCGAGATTTTTTGCGACTGCTCGGCGAGCTTGCGCACCTCGTCGGCCGCCTGCTCGACGCTCACGGCCACGCCCTGGATCTCGCCGACGAGCCGCTCGATGTTCGTCCTGCCAGACCCGGCGAGGCGGTCCGAGTCGCCCGCGAGCCGGCTCGCGTCGGTCGTCGCCTCCGAAATGTGGTTGATCGACACGGTGAGCTGCTCGATGTTCGCGGCGATCGACGTCGACGCCTCGGCTTGCTGTCCTGCGCTGCGTTCGAGCTGCTCGACGTTGCCGGCGAGCTCTCGCGACGTATCGGTGATGCGGTCGGCGTTGCGGCGGGTTTCCCCGAGCGCGCTGCGCAGAGACTCCTGCATCTCGCGCATCGACCGGATCAGCTGGCCGAGCTCGTCGCGGCCGCCACCGGCGATCGCTCCGGTCAAGTCGCCGCCCGCGATGCGCCGCGACGTTTCGGCCACCGACTGGACTCGTTCGATGATGCGGCGGGAGATCAGGTAGGACACGCCGGCCGCGATCACGAGGGCGATCGCCGTCGCCGCCAGCGTCCACACACGGGCGTCCTGCGCGTAAGCGGCGATTCGCGCCTTCGACGCGGCCGAACCATCGCGGTTGAATCGCACCAGCGCATCGGTCCTGTCGCGCAGCTCGTTCGCGCGTTTCACCCACTCGTCGCGGCGCAGCGCCTGAGCCTCGTCCTCGCGCCCCTCCTTGGCGAGCGCGACGGCCTTCCGCACCGCTTCGCGGTAGTTCGCGACCGCGCCACGGATGTCGCCGAGGAGCCGCTTCTCCGCTTCCGACATGTCCTGGCGCTCATACTCGTCGATCGCCTTGCCGAGCGCGGCGTCGAGTTCGGACAGGGATTGCTCGATCTTCGCCTTCTCCGCGGGACTGCCGGGCAGCATGAACTCGAGGCTGCGCACGCGGTAGCGCAGCCGCTCCTGGCTGATCCGGCCGACGAGCTGGACCGCGGGCAGCCAGGCATCCGCGATCTCGTCCGAGGTGCGGATGATCCTGTCGAGCTGGTAGAGACAGAAGGCGATCGCGAGGATCAACGAACCACAGGAAACACCCAGGCTGATGAGCAGCTTGGCGCGAAGACTGATGTTGTCGAACCATGCCATGACGTTCGCCCTCGTCTTGTGATTCTTGTGGCCTTGCCGTCCATGTCGCTGCGCAGATGCGCCCGACCCGACACAGGAAGGACGCATCCCCGCGACGACATCGGGGACGGACTGCCCCCCGGCATCATGCCGGGGGGCTATTCATCGTAGACCGTGATTCGCGTTGGTGCCGGAAGACGCCAGTGGGGCGACGGCCACCGAGATCAGCCGCGCCGCGTCAGCAGCAGGCCGGCCTCGACGTGGTGGGTGTAGGGGAACTGATCGAACACCGCCGCCGCGGAGATTTCGTGGGTGTCGGCGAGGGCGGCGACGTTGTCGCGCAGCGTCACCGGGTTGCAGGAGATGTACAGGATGCGGTCGAAGCCGCGTGCGAGCTTGACGGTGGCGTCGTCGAGGCCGCTGCGTGGCGGGTCGACGAACAAGCTCGAGAAGCGGTAGCCGGCGAGCTCGACGTCCTTCATGCGCCGGTATTCGCGCCCACCGGCGAAGGCGTCGCTGATCTCGTCGCTCGACATGCGCACCATCGTGATGTTGTCGACGCCGTTCGCCTCGATGTTGTAGTGCGCGGCGCGCACCGAGGACTTGCTGACTTCGGTCGCGAGCACGCGGTCGAAGAGCGGCGCCAGCGCCATGGTGAAGTTGCCGTTGCCGCAGTAAAGCTCGAGCAGGTCGCCGCCCACACTCGCGACCTGGCGTCGCGCCCAGCCCAGCATCTGGCGGTTCACGCCGCCGTTGGGCTGCGTGAAGCTGCCCTCGATCTGCTGATAGCGCAGGCGCCGGCCGTCGACCTCGAACTCCTCCAGCAGCCAGTCGCGATCGAGCACGATCTTCTGCTTGCGGCTGCGGCCGATGACCTGCACGCCCAGCTCCGCGGCGAGCGCGCGCGCGGCCGCTTCCCAGTCCGCGTCGAGCGCGCGGTGGTAGACCAGGCTCACCATCAGTTCGCCGCTCAAGGTCGCAAGGAATTCGACCTGGAAGATCTTCTTCCGCAGCACCCCGTTCGCGCGCAGAGCGTCGCGCAGGCGCGGCATCAGCGCGCAGATCGGCGCCGCCGCGGCGGGGAAGTCGTCGAGCAGCACCGGCGTCTTGGGGTCGTCCGGGGCGAACATGGCATAGTCGACCAGGCCGTCGCCGTGGTGCCACATGCGGAACTCGGCGCGCAGTCGGTAATGCAGGGGCTCGGACGCGAACACTTCCGGAGCGGGCACCCCCAGCGGCGCGAAGTCGCTCGCAAAGCGGGCCGCCTTGTCGGCGAGCAGGGTAGCGTATTCGGCGGGGTCGAAGCTGGGCAGTGACATCTTGATTCGGCGGCGGTGGCGCCGTGCGGGAGCGCTCCGGGCGGAGCGGCGGACGCGGGCGCCGAAGGATCGATGAGGGGTCGTCGCGGGGAATTCTCGCGGAGACGCGACTATACGCCGCCCGCGCGCACGATGCAGCCGCGCCGACCGGTTTTGACGGACGTCAAAGCCAGCCAACCATGACCGAGTAAAATTGTCGGACATTTCCAGAATCCGCATTCCAAGCGGTCACGAGGCTCCCCGACATGGCCAAGAAGTTTCCCCTGCATCCGAAGCACCCCGAGCGCATCTGCTGGGGTTGCGACAAGTACTGCCCGGCGGACTCGCTCGCCTGCGGCAACGGCTCGGGCCGCACCCTGCACCCCGCCGAGATGCTCGGCGACGACTGGTACGAATACGGCGACTGGGGGCTGGACGTGGCAGAAGAGCCGCAGAAGCCCGCCGAACCGGCAAGCCGCTGAAAGACACGCCGCCCGCGACCTCGGCTCGGCCACGCGCGGCCGTAAGCGCCCGCACCTGCCCGGGTATTCGCGCGTAAAAACGCTCCTGCGGTACTACACTGCAGCACAGGCGTCGCTCCGCGTCGCGCCTGCCCCACCGGCGTGGCCACCGCGCGCCGTTACAACTCCACACGCAAGCATCCACCCACGGACAGGAAGGCCTGACTAAGATGGCATCCATGTTCCGCCTCGCCACCCCCTCCGCACGCCTGCAGTTGCTGGTCGCGATGCTGCGCGATCCGGGTTCGACCGGCACGCTGCTGCCGTCGTCGCGCGCGCTCGCAAATGCGCTGGCGAGTGCCGCGGACGGCGCGGATCTCGTGGTCGAACTGGGGGCAGGCACCGGCCCGGTCACCGACGCGCTATTGGCGAAACTGCCCGGCGTTCCGCTGATCGCGGTCGAATTGCAGGCCGCCCTCGCACAACGCCTGCGCCATCGCTACCCGGCCGCGGACGTCCGCGAGGCGACGGCACGGCAGGTGGTGGATTCGCTGTACGATCACCCCGGCCGCATCGTCCTCGTGTCCAGCCTGCCGTTCCGCTCGCTGCCCGCGCATGTCGTGCACGAGACCGCGCACAGCCTGTGCCGCTTCCTCGCGCACAGCCCGGAACGCAAGCTCGTGCAGTTCACCTACCATCCGCGCGCGCCCTTTCCGGCACCGCGCCACCTGCGCTGGCGGCGAACCTCGGTGATCTGGCGCAACACGCCGCCGGCGGGGATCTGGGAACTGCGGCTCGCGTCCTGAGCGGCGCGCCATCCCCCGTCCCGCGACGCGGCTTTGTGGCCTCATCCGGCAGCGCGCAGTCCCTCCCCCTTTCCCACTGCCGCGCGCGCCGCCTCGAAGCGCCGGATCTCGGCGAGCGCCTCATCGAGGCCCATCTCGCCGGCCGCCATCAGCTTTCCGGCCAGATGTTCGGTGAGCGGCTTGAGCGCCGCCAGGAGCACCTTGGTTTCGCCATACAGGCGCTCGCTCTGCGCCTCCATGATGGCGCGCGTTTCCTCGTCGAGCGCACGGCTCGGCCCCTGGCCGTCGTTCGTGAGTGCGCCGAAGTTGAGGCGCGTCTTGCGGTACATGCCCATCTCACCAACGGCGTGATGCAAGAGCTGGGTGACGCGGGTGATGTCGTTGTGGGCGCCGTTGGTGGTGCCGTCCTCGCCGAAGAAGAGCTCCTCGTTGGCCATGCCGCCGAGCAGCACGCGCACGTCGTGCTCGATGTCGCCCTTGGTCTTGAGCAGGTTGGTGCCCTGCTTGTGGAAGACGAAACCGAGCGCGTTGCTGCGCGGGATGGCCTTCAGCGAGATCTTGATCGTCTTCATGTCGGCGAGGATGCGGTCCCAGTCGTCGTTCGTCACTTCGCGCTCGCGCTGCAGATCGACGAGAAAGTGGCCCCACTCGTGCACGGCGATGATGCGGCGGTCGCGCTCGCGCTCGTCGGTGGTGCTGGAGTTGACGTTGCCGACCAGCACCCGCTCCGCGGCCTGCATGAGGGTGTCGGCGCCTATCATCTCGCCCGCCTGCACCGCCGTGATGCCGGCCTGGTTGACGATGGTCTCGAGATCGGCGGGACTGCGCCCTTCGGTGACGCCGACGAGATGGCTCAGGTCGAGGCCGGCAAGCACCTTGTCGGCGCGCTGGGCGAGGTAGTGCTGGATGATCGCGAAGCGCTCCTCACGGTTGGGCAGGCGGAAATCGACCTTCATCTGGAAACGGCGCAGCATCGCCTCGTCCATCTGCATGGTCTGGCTGTTGAAGTTGCTCGCCACGATCCAGATGATCTCGGCCTCGTCCTTGCTGCGCACGCCGTCGAGCACCGCGAGCAGCGTATTGGCCGTATCGTCGTCGAACTTGCGCCGTCCGCCGCGCTTCATGAAGAGATCCTGCGCCTCGTCGAGAAACACGATGCAGCGCTTGCGCCGCTTCGCCATCGACACGATGCGGTTGAGGGTGTTCGCTCCGCCCGCGACGTAGCCGGTCTCGAGGTTCGCGGCGGAGTGGAACAGGATGGGCAGGTTCAGCTCCTTCGCGAGGTAGCTCGCGAGCTTGGTCTTGCCGGTGCCGGCCGGGCCGCTGAACATCACGTTGAAGGGCTTGCGGATGCCGTATTCGGCGTACAGCGCACGCCGCGCGTACTGGTCCTTGATCTGCGCAACCTCGGCCTTGATGTCATCCATGCCGACCAGTTCGTCGATGGAACCGCGCACCTGCCCGGGTTCGATGAACTTCAGCGACTTGAACTGCCCGCGCAGCTGCATGAACAGGAAGGCCAGCAGGCCCAGCATCAGCGCCGTCGACAGCACCCCGCTCAGCGCGGAGCGCCAGCCGTCGTCGGCCGAACGCGGGCGACCGTTGGCGAAGCGCTGGTCGAGGCGTTCGAACACCTTCAACGCGTTCTCGCCCAGTTCGGCGCGAGGCACGAAGGCGAGCCGGGCCGACCACGGCGCGGACACCGCCTTGTCGGCGAAGATCTTCGTCTCGAGGTCGCTCGGGTAATAGGCGTGCTGCTGCCCCCGCGACTGCACGAGGATGATGCGCTCGGAGAGGTTCCACATCAGCGGCTCGTAGATCACCGTGACGCGCTCGACCTGATTGGCATCAAGGAAGCCGAGCACCGAACCGCTGCCGAGCACGACCGGCACGCTTTCGTCGAAGGTCCACACGCCCGCCCCCGGCCCGCCGCCGACGGCCATCGCCTTGACCTCTTCGGCCAGCGCCGCGCGCTTCTGCGCGAGCATCATCGAGTGGATGCCGGTGAGGGGGATGAGGACGGCCGTCGCGACGAGCAGGACCTTCACCAGCATGGACTGGATCACGAACCAGTCCTGCAGGCGGCTGGCAGACTTCCTCAGCCAGAGCCAGGCGCCGGCCGGGGCATCGGTGCGGGAATTCGACTCAGCAGGCATGGCGGTCCTCCGCTACGGTCGCACCTCCGCGCGGCGGCGCCTGGATTGGCCGCAGGTGCAGCGGTGCTCGCCCGGTCGGACTCGCTGGCCGACGCCGGGAGGCTCCAGCATAGCGAGCGGCCGCAGCGGCCCGGCGTGAAGTATTGAACGCAGGCTCAACGATCACCCCGCCCAGCCGCGGCGGACCGTCCGGAGTCGAAGCCGGTCAGCGCACGCCCGGCGGCGGCGGAGGGGGCGTGCCGGCCGGCGGTGGCGGAGGCGTGCTGCGATAGCGGTCCGCGCGGCCGGGCGAATAGCGGCCCGACACCGGTACGCGATGACCGCTCGCGTACATGCACTGCACGTAGGCGTGGTCGTAGCGCCGCTGCGCCTCGTAGCCGGACACCTCGACCGCACCGGCGCCCGAGGCGCTGCCGATCAGCAGCCCGGTGCCGGCACCGACGCCCGCACCGCGCCCGCCATCGACCGCGGCCCCCACCGCCGCACCGATCGCCGTGCCGACGACCGCACTGCGCACGCCCGCATCGGCTGCAGCCTGGCCCGCGGAACGGCCGCCGATGTATTCATACGCATACTGGCGGCAGGCCGATTCGTCGGCGCGGAACTCGTTGAAGCTCGCGCCGGTTCCGGGGAGGACGAGCACGCTCGGCCCGGACGGCATCGACACGCAACCCGCGGTGAGGACAACCGCCGCGAGCGGAATGAAACGGAAACGGTTCTTCATGTTCGGATCCTCCCTCAACGCGACGGCCGCGGGGCGACGCGCTCCCACCCGCCGGGGCATTCCTTGACGTAAGGGTAATAGCCCTCGGGGCGGTCGCAGTAGTACCAGTAATTGCCGGCAGATTTGCCGTTGCCGTCCGCGTCGTCATCCTCGCGCTCGATATACGTCGGCGGCGACGACGGCGCGGAGACGATCGGCGGATAGGCGTAATAAGGCGGGTAGACGTAGGGATAGGGCTCGTAGTAGCGGTACGGATAACCGTAATACGGGCCGGGCCAGCCCCAGAACAGCGGAATGCCGATGTGCACGCCCAGGCGCGAGTGGCTGTGATGCCGGGCGATGCGGCCGCGATCGGCGGATGCCACGTCCGGCAACGCGACGCCCAGCGCGAGGGCCGCCGCAAGCGCAAGTCTCAGGTATTTCATGGTGGCCTCCCTGTGGAGAGGATGACACGTCCATTCAACGTGCGAACCCATCCAAAAGACCACAATCACGCAAAGGAATTCCCGTCCGAGTGTGACGTATTTTTTCATCCGCACGCGATACCCCGGCCCCGCACGCATGTGCACGCGTTGCCGGGGGCGCGCGTTATCGATGTGATACAAACAGCTTGCTGTCCATCAATCAAAATAGTATCGTTTTCGTCGAAACGGATCGCCCGCCCCCGGAGCGAGCCCGCCATTCACCGGAGACACACCGATGCAGCAGAAGTCCTCGTCCACGCCCGTCGATATCGGCGGAATACTCGACTACGGGCCATTCACGTCGATGCAGCGGCTCGTCGTGATGCTCGCCGCTCTTGCAATCGTGATGGACGGCTTCGACGGGCAGCTCATCGGCTTCGCCATCCCGGCCCTGATCAAGGAATGGGGCATCACCAAGGCCGCCTTTGCGCCCGCCGTCGCCGCAGGCCTGGTCGGCATGGCCGTCGGCAGCGCCTGCGCCGGCATCGTCGCGGACCGCATCGGCCGCCGCCTGGTGCTCGTCGCCAGCGTGTTCCTGTTCGGCACCGCGACCATCGCGATCGGCTTCGCCCCCGGCGTCACGGCGATCGCCGTGCTGCGCTTCTTCGCCGGCCTCGGCATCGGCGGCGCCCTGCCGACCGCTTCGACGATGACCGCCGAGTTCACGCCGGCCCGTCGCCGCACCCTCGCGGTCACCGCGACCATCGTGTGCTACCCGCTCGGCGGCATGCTCGCGGGCCTCTTCGCGGGCGCCGTGCTGCCGCTGCTCGGCTGGCGCGGCCTGTTCTGGATCGGCGGCGCGCTGCCGGTGGCGTATAGCCTCGTGCTGCTCGCGCTGCTGCCCGAATCCGCGCGCTATCTCGCGCGCAAGACGGCCCGCTGGCCGGAACTGCGCCGCCTGCTCGCACGCATGGAGCGCCCCGCGGCTCCCGACACGGCCTTCGTCGATGCCGCGGAAACCGGCGCCGAGCAACGCGCCGGCTTCGCCGCCCTGTTCCAGAACGGCCGCGCGCGCGACACGCTGGCGATCTGGGTCGGCTTCTTCCTCGTCATGCTCGCCACCTACACCGCCTTCAGCTGGCTGCCGACGATGCTCGCCACCGAAGGCCTGCCCGCCGCGCTGGCCGGCTCCGGCCTCACCGCGTACAACCTCGGCGGCGTGATCGGTTCGCTCGGCTGCGCGCTGGCCATCACGCGCTACGGCTCGCGCTGGCCGCTGATCCTGTCCAGCCTCGGCGCCGCCGCCAGCGCCTTCATGCTGCAAGGTGTCGACTTCGCGACGAACACCACCTGGCTGATGATCGGACTGGGTGTGCACGGCATGTTCGTGATCGCGGTCCAAGCCACCATGTACGCGCTGTGCGCCTACGTCTATCCGACCATGATGCGTGCCACCGGCACCGCCTCGGCCCTGTCCTTCGGCCGCCTCGGCGCGATTCTGAGCTCCTTCGCCGGCGCCGCCGTCATCACCTCGGGCGGCGCGGACAGCTACCTCGCACTGCTCGGCGGCGCCATGGTCCTCACCTTCCTCGCGCTGGCCATGGTCAAACGCCACATCCCGGGACTGCACACGTCGCCGCGCGCCGAACCGGAAGCGGCGGCCCCCGCGCCGTCCCTCGCCGTCGGCGGCGCGCGCCCCGGCGCCTGACGGGCCGCGCAGACACGTTCCCGGCTGCCCCCGCGCCCGTATTCGGTTAGGATACGGCCGGGGCAGCCCGCCACGCGGGTCCCGCCGCACGGCGCGCGCGCCCCCCCGACTCGCCAGGCGGAGAAGGACGTGATTGACATCAAGTGGGACAGCAAATTCGAGGTCGGGCATCCGCGCATCGACGCCGAGCACCGCACCTTCATCGATCTCATCCGTGCGGTATCCGTGGAAGCCGAGCGCCACTGCCCGAAAGAAAAGGCCATGCGCCTGCTGCTCGAAGTGCGCAAGTACGCCGAATTCCATTTCGTCAGCGAAGAGAACCTCATGCTCGACGTCGGCTATCCGGGCTACGAGGAGCATCGCGACGAACACGCGTGGCTGCTGCGCCGGCTGGAACATGAAACCAACCTGTTCTACACCGACAGCGCCCCGCTCGAAGAGCTCGCGCACTTCATGTTCGACTGGTTCGCAATGCACACGACTGTCGCCGACCGGAAATTGGTCGACAGCATCGCTGCACACCATACCCGCGCCGCGGCCTGACCCGCGCCGGCCTCGCCTGGAAGCTCCGCCCGTGACGCCCGCCCACACTCCCGACGACCGCCTCGCCCGCGCGCTCCAGGCCGCCAGCGGCATCGACTTCGTCGGCGCACGGCTCAACTCGGTCGGCGGCGGCTGCATCAATCGCACGCTGGAGGTGCAGGCAGGTCACCGGACCTACTTCCTCAAGCTCAACGACGCGGCCGCGCTGCCGATGTTCGAGGCCGAGGCCGACGGCCTCACCGCGCTCGCCGCCTGCGACGCCTTCCGCGTGCCACGCCCGCTCGCCTGGGGTGCCACCGACAGCGAAGCCTTCCTGCTGCTCGAGCATGTGCAACTGCGCCCCCTCGCCAGCGCCGAAGACGGCCGACGCTTCGCCGCAGCGCTCGTCGAACTCCACCGCAACACTGACGAGCGCTTCGGCTGGACGCGCGACAACTACATCGGTGCCACGCCCCAGCACAACACCCTGCACGACGGCTGGGCCCGCTTCCTGGTCGAATGCCGCCTCGTGCCGCAACTGCAACTGGCCCGCGCGAAAGGCTACGCCGGTGCCCTCGGCCGCGACGCCGACAAGCTTCTCGAACGCATCCCCTCCCTGTTCCTCGACTACCGCCCGCGCGCAAGCCTGCTGCACGGTGACCTGTGGAACGGCAACGCCGCTATCGCCGCGGATGGCACCCCCGTCATCTTCGACCCCGCCGTGTATCGCGGTGACCGCGACGCCGACCTCGCGATGAGCGAACTCTTCGGCGGCTTCCCGTCCGCCTTCTACGCCGCCTACCGCAACGCCTGGCCGCCCGCCGACGGCTACGAGCTGCGCAAGACGCTGTACAACCTGTACCACATCCTCAACCACCTCAACCTCTTCGGCCGCGGCTACCTCGGCCAGGCCGAACGCATGATGCGAACGCTGGCGGCGGCGCTGCTGCGCTGATTCAATACACTATCCCGCACGCCACACCCTCACCGCAGGAGCCTGTTCATGGACGCCAGCTTCTGGCACGCAAAATGGGAACGCAACGAAATCGGCTTCCACGGCAGTGAGGCCCATTCGCTACTGGTCGATCACTTCGATGCGCTTGGGCTCCCGCCCGGCAGCCGCATCTTCCTGCCGCTGTGCGGCAAGACGCTGGACATCCACTGGTTGCTCGCTCAGGGCCATCGGGTCGTCGGCGCCGAACTGAGCCCGCTCGCGATCCAGCAGCTCTTCGCCGAACTCGACGTGGAACCCACGGTGTCACGCGTCGGCGCACTCGAGCGTTACTCGACGGAAGATCTCGACGTGTATGTGGGCGACATCTTCGAAGTCACCGCGGAACTGCTCGGCCCCGTCGATGCAGTCTACGACCGTGCCGCCCTCGTCGCCCTGCCGCCCGCCATGCGTCCGCGCTACACGGCCCATCTCGCCGCCATCACGCTCGCGGCGCCGCAACTCCTCATCTGCTTCGAATACGACCAGCGCCAGCACGCCGGGCCACCGTTCTCGATCGACGCGGACGAGGTACGGCAGCACTACGCCGACCGCTTCGACCTGACGCGGCTCGCCCAGATCGACGTCGCCGGCGGCCTCAAGGGCAAGTGCCCGGCCACGGAGAGCGTCTGGCTGTTGAGGAAGGGCTGAACGGGTCGGCGGCCGCGATGGCGGTCCGCAGGGCCTATTCGCTGCGCGCGCCGGCGCCGTGCGACGTCAGCCCGGTTCGTGCTGCGGCGCGTCCGCGCTCTTCGCGATCTTTGCCAGCGCGGTCTTGCCCTTGGCGGTGAGGAAGGGCTCGACGAGGAGTTGCAGGCCTTCCTCGACGTATTCGGCGAGGGTGTAGCGGTCGTCGAAGGCCCAGTGCTTGAGCGCCCAGGCATGGGCGAAATTGACGATCTGGTAGCTCAGCAGATATTCGTTCACGGGCCGCATGAAGCCGCCCGTCGTGCAGGCGCGGATCGTTTTCTCGATCATGCGGTTGGTGCGCGTCTCGCCGTCCTTGATGAGCACGCGCCGGTCCGCACGCAGGGACTTGGTCGAGCGGTAGGCGAGCACCGTGGCTTCGCGCTGGGCATCGACCACCGCGCAGTAGGCCCACACCGCGCGGCACAGGCGCTCGACCGGATGCGTCAGGCCTTCGAGCTGAAGCGGGATGTCGTGTTCGTAGGTGTCGAGCACGTTCTTCAGCGTCAGGAACAGGATGTCGTCCTTGTCGCCGAAGTACTGGTAGATGAGGCCGGTGCTGACCTTCGCTTCGCGGGCGATCTGCAGAATGGTCGTCGTGTAGTAACCCTGCTCGGAGAAGAGCTTGGTGGCCGCGATGATGATCTGGTGACGACGCTCCTCGACCAGCTTCGGGTCGCTGACCACGCTTTTGACGCTTTCTGCTGAACTCATGTCCCTTCCCTCAGGTGAACCGTTACCACGACGTCCGGCATGGGCCGAACGTCCGTATTGTGCCACCGGCGGGGCCGGGTTTCCGCTTCGCCTGCGACCCCGCCTTAATGACCGTTCAGAAAGGCGCGCACGCGTTGCTGCGTTTCGCCGTCCGCGAGCATCGCCGCGCTGCCGGCGAGTTCGACTTCGTAGCCGTCTTGACCGCCCTCGACCGCCACCGTGATGCAGCGCTTGCATTCCGCCAGCGCCCGCGGCGGCAGTGCGGCGATGCGCGCGACGAGGGCGCGCGTGAAGGTTTCCAGTTCGGCCGCCGGCGCGACCCAGTGTGCGCAGCCGAGCTTCACGGCGTTCGTGCCGGCTACGACCTCGGCGCCGAGGATCAACCGCCGCGCGACGGCCTCGCCGCAGATACGCGTCATGCGCTGCGTGCCGCCTGCCGCCGGGAGCAGCCCCAGGCGCGCTTCGGGCAGTCCGACCTTGGCGGTGTCGGCGACGACGCGCAGGTCGCAGGCGAGCGCGAGCTCGAAGCCTCCGCCCATTGCCGCACCGCCGATCTCGGCGATCGTGACCTGCGGCAGACGCTCCAGGCGGGCGTAGAGCTGCTGCATGCGCCGCGTGATGGCGATCATCTTCTCGCGCCCGGCGGCGGTGGCGAAGAGCGAGCCGATCACGTCGAGGTCGGCGCCGGCGCAGAATGCGCGCTCGGCACTGCGGATCCACAGGACGTTGACGCGCGGCGTATGCTCGAGCTCGGCGAGGATGCGGTCGAACGCCTCGATCCATTCCTCGTTGATCGCGTTGACCGGCGCACGGCACAGCGTGACCGATGCGACGGAATCATCGATTCTCAGCGAAATCATTGGGGTATCCTCGGGAGCTGCGGGCGTTCTTCCAGCCGTTCGTCCGGAGCCTGTCGAAGGCGCGGGGCGTCGGCGGTTCAGCCCGAACGGGTATCGGTGCCGGGTTGAGGGAAAAAGAGGGCGTCGCCGGCCTCTGCGCACATCGGAGGAGAGTTCGTTGCACGGTCGCTTTGGCCGTTTGCGCGACGCCCCGGGAAACGGCCGGCGCCTGGCTGCACCACGCGCGGCCGTACGACATGACGCGACCGAGCCGCGGGGACGGCCGCCCGGTGCGCCGACACATCAATTGCCCTCGAACTTGGGCACCTGCTTGTTCACGAAGGCGTTGTAGGCGCGCGTGAAGTCCTGCGTCTGCATGCAGATCGCCTGGGCTTCGGCTTCGGTCTCGAGCGCCTGCTCGATGGTCTGGTTCCATTCCTGGTGCAGGCACTTCTTCGTCATCGAATGCGCGAAGGCCGGGCCGTTGGCGAGCGACAGCGCCAGCTCCTGCGCCTTCGCCAGCACTTTTTCGGCCGGCACGATGTCATTGAAGTAGCCCCACGCGCGGCCCTCCTCCGCGCTCATCGAGCGGCCGGTGTAGAGCAGCTCGGAGGCACGCCCCTGGCCGATGATGCGCGGCAGGATGCTGCACGCGCCCATGTCGCAGCCGGCGAGGCCGACGCGCACGAAGAGGAAGGCGGTCTTGGCCTCGGGCGTCGCGTAGCGCAGGTCGGAGGCCATCGAGATGATGGCGCCGGCGCCGGCGCAGATGCCGTCCACCGCGGAGATAATGGGCTGCGGGCAGTTGCGCATCTCCTTCACGAGGTTGCCGGTCATGCGCGTGAAGGCGAGCAGGCCATTCATGTCCATCTTCGTCAGCGGGCCGATGATGTCATGCACGTCGCCACCCGAGCAGAAGTTGCCCCCCGCGCCGGTGATCACGACCGCGCGCACGTCCTCGGCGTACTGCAGCTTGATGAAGGTGTCGCGCAGTTCGGCGTAGCTCTCGAAGGTGAGCGGGTTCTTGCGCTCGGGACGGTTCAGCGTGATGGTGGCAACGCGATCGACGACGTCGAACTTGAAGTGTTCCGGGCGCCATTCGGCAGCTTTGAGCTTGTACATGTGATTCTCCTGGAGGTGGATTGCGCTTGGGAATTCGAATGAACAGTCACTCAGCCAGCAAGCGTGAGACCGCCGCTGACGCTGATGACCTGGCCGGTGATGAAGCTGGCGCGGTCGCTGGCAAAGAACAGCACGGCGTCGGCGAGCTCGGACGGCTTGGCGAGGCGGCGCATCGGGGTGGCCTTGACGAAGGCCTCCCGGTGCTTCTCGGGCACCGCCTGCAGCAGCGGCGTGTCGGTCGGGCCGGGGCACACGCAGTTGACGTTGATGTTGTAGCGCGCGACCTCGCGGGCGAGCGACTTGGTGAAGGCGATCGCACCGCCCTTGGCGCCCGAATATACGGTCTCGCCGAGGCTGCCGACGCGGCCGGCGTCGCTCGACACGGTGACGATCTTGCCCGAGCCGCGCTCGACCATCTGCTGCAGGAAGGCCTGCGACACGGCGACCGGCCCGAGCAGGTTGAGGTCGACGACCTTGCGCCAGAAGTCGGGCGTGTTCTCCATGAAGGGCTGGATTTTCCCCCAGCCGGCGACGTTGGCGACGATGTCGACCTGGCCATGACGGCGATAGGTCTCGTCGCGGAAGGCCTGGATGGAGTCCATGTCGGTCACGTCGAGACGGACGAAATCGACGTCGAGGTGTTGCTCCGCGAGCAGGCCGGCTGCGGCCGCCCCCTTGGCCGCGTCGATGTCGCCGATCACGACCTTGGCGCCCGCCCGCGCCAGCGTCTCCGCCGTCGCATGGCCGATCCCCGATGCGCCGCCCGTGACGACGGCCGTTTTGCCTTGCAGGTTCATGTCTGTCTCCTCATTCACCAGTCATTCGCATCCCGGGGCGCCTTCGCTTGCGTCGCCCCGCTACCTGTTTGCTGCAGCGCCCCGTTTCCGGTTCCGTCAGTAGTTGAATGAATGTTCGTTCATTCAATAAATCTAGTCAAGCCCTTTACACAAATTTCCGTCGGGATCGGGCGATGGACGTCCTACAGCCGCCCCGCCTTGAGCAGCTCACGCAAGCGGAACTTCTGGATCTTGCCGGTCGCGGTGCGCGGCAGCTCGTCCACAAACCGGACGGTGCGCGGGCATTTGTAGATCGACAGGTTCGCCATCAGCGTGTCCTGCACCTGCGCGGACAGGCGGGAATGGCTCGCGGACGGATCCTTCGCCACGGCCACCAGCACAAGCCGCGTCAACCCGTCTTCCTGCGGCACGCCGACGACGACGGCCTCGGCGATGCCGGGCGCGGTCATCGCGCAGCCTTCGATTTCGGACGGGCTCACCCACTGACCGGAGATCTTCAGCATGTCGTCGGCCCGGCCGTTGTGGTACCAGTAACCGTCTCGGTCGAAGCTGAACATGTCGCCGGGAAAATACCAGCCGTCGCGCAGGGCCTTCCTCGTCTGCTCGGGCTGATTCCAGTAGCCGCTGAACTGCGAGGACATGCGGATCGCGATCTGCCCGGGCACATCCGGCTCGACGATATCCGCGCCGGCCTCATCGACGAGGCGCACCTCCGCCCAGGGCACGGGCTTGCCGCAGGAGCCGGGCCGCTGCGCTGCCCCGTCATTGACGAGGAAGAGAAAGATCGTCTCCGAGGCGCCGATGCCGTCGATGAGGGGCTGGCCCGTTGCCTCGAGCCAGGACTGGTACAGCGTCTCGGGCAGCTTCTCGCCGGCCGACAGGAAGTGGCGCACCGCGCGGAAGGCCTCGCTGTCGCCCGCCCCCTCGCGCAACAGGTTGCGGTACATCACCGGGGTGCTGAAGAACAGCGTCGGGCGGTGAGTGTCGACCACCCCCATGATGCGCACCGGGTCGGGCCAACCGGCGGCGATGATGACCGTCGCGCCGCAGCGCAGCCCGCCCATCAACGAATGGCCCAGCGCCCAGCCGAAGAACATCTTGGAGGTGGCGAAAATGCGGTCGCCGGGGCCCACGCCGAAGTATTCGGCCTCCATGCGGTCGGCGATCAGCACGCACGCGTGCGTGTGCATCACCGCCTTGGGCCGCCCGGTGGTGCCCGAGGAATACACCCAGAAGGCGATGTCGTCGGGCGCCGCCGGCGTCGAGGCCAGCGTGTCGGCCTGGCCCGCGAGGAAGTCCTCGAGCGGCACGCCGACGCGCGGCGCGGCGCCGCGCACGATCACCTGCGGCGGGGCGGCGAGCTCGGCGGCGATCTCCTGATAGAGGTGCGCGAATTCGGCATCCACGAACAGCAGGCGGCAGGCGCTGTCCTCGATCACGTAGCGCACGTCGCGCGGCGCGAGCCGCACGTTGAGGGCGACCGCGACGGCGCCGATGCGCATCGCGCCGAGGTAGCCCGCCACCATCTCGGGCGAGTCGTCCATCAGGAAGAGGACGCGTTCGCCACGCGCCAGGCCGTGCATCTTCATCGCGTTGCCGCTGCGATTGACCATCGCATCGAGTTCGCCGTAGGTGACGGAACGGCCGGCGCCGACGATCGCGGGCCGGTCGGCGAGACCCAGCGCGAGGGGGCGGCCGATGATCTCGTCGGCGGCGTTCATCGCGCCGCAGCGCGCGGTATTGTCAAAACTCATGTCTACTCCAGGACGACCAAAGGGTTCCCCGGCGGGCATCCCGGGGTTCGGGCGGGGCGCCCGCGCCTCAATTCGCAAGAAGCGTCCGAGCCTCGGCCAGCAGCTTCTGGCCGTCATAGCCCTTGGCGCTGACCTCCTTGACCCAGTCCGCAGTGACCGATTGGGACGCCTTCTGCCACTTGCCCAGCTCTTCGGCCGGCACGGTGTAGAACGTGTTCTTGCGCTCGACGCCGGCCTGCCGTCCCGTCAGCGTTGCGTCGTCCCAGATCTTGCCGGCCCACGCGGACACCTCGGGGCCGCTGTTGGCGTCGATGACCTGCTTCAGGTCCGCCGGCAGGCTGTCGTATTTCGCCGGATTCATTGCCAGGATGAAGGCGGACGTGGATAGCAGCGGCAGGCTGGGGTCGGTTTCGGTATGGAACTTGACGACTTCCTGAATCTTCATCGCCGGCACGACCTCCCACGGGATCATGGCACCGTCGATCACGCCCTTGGCGAGGCTTTCGGTGACCATCGGCACCGGCATCGGCACCGGGGTCGCGCCGAGGGCGCTCAGCATGCGCGTTGCCAGACGCGTCGGCGCACGCAGCTTGAGGCCGCTGAGGTCGGCCATGGTTTTGACCTGCTTCGTGGTCGTGTGCAGCGCCATGCCAGCGATCACGTGGAACACCAGCGGGCGCACGCCCTTGTATTCGTCGCGCGCGTTCTTGGTCGCATAGGTCCACAGCGCGCGGCTCGACTTCTCGCCCGAGCTGCCCATGAACGGCAGTTCGAACGCTTCGGTGACGAGGAAACGCCCCGCCTGGTAGCCCGGCAGCGCCCACACGATATCGGCCACGCCGTCCTTGGCCTGGTCGAAGAGCTGCGGCGGCGTGCCGCCCATCTGCATCGCCGGGTAGATCTGGCACTTCAGACGTCCGCCCGATTCGGCGCCGATCTTGGCGCACCACGGCTCGAGGAATTTCACCTGGGTGTTCGACGACGGCGGCAGGAAGTGATGCACGCGCAGCGTCACGACCTTGTCCGACTGGGCCTGGGCGGCGCCGCCCGCGAACAGCAGGGCCGCCAGCAGCGGCTTGAGCAGTTTTCCGGTATTCATCGCGTCTCCTCCTTGGAATGAAGGGCCGGCCTCAGCTTGTCAGCCGCCGAAGGTCCGGACCAGATACAGCGTGATGGCGGGAAAGAACAGCAGCAGCGTGATGCGCGCGAGGTCCGATGCGAGGAAGGGCATCACCCCGCGGAAGGTATCGGTGAGCGGCACGTCCTTCGCGGCCTTGTTGATGATGTAGATGTTCATGCCGACCGGCGGATGCACCAGGCCGATCTCGACCACCATCAGCACCAGGATGCCGAACCAGATCGACTTCTCGTCCGGCGTCAGGCCCCAGAATTCCAGCCCCATGACCATCGGATAGAAGATGGGGATGGTCAGCAGGATCATCGCCAGCGCGTCCATGACGCAGCCGAGGAACACGTAGATCAGCAGGATCGCCGTGAGCACCAGCAGCGGCGACAGGCCGCTGTCCTTGACCCAATTCGCGAGCTCGACCGGCATCTGCGTGAGCGCGAGGCCGGTGTTGAGCATGTCGGCGCCGAGCAGCACAAGGAAGATCATCGCCGTGGCCTCGGCGGCGCCGAGCACGCTTTCGCGGATGCCCTCGGCGCGCATGCCGCCCGTGACCACCGCGAGGATGCCGCAGGCCGCCGCGCCGATCGAGGCCGCCTCGGTGGGGTTGGCCCAGCCGCCGTAGATGCCGACGATGACGACGAGGAAGATCAGCGCGACGGGGGCGACGTTGGCAATCGAGCGCAGCTTCTCCGCCACCGGCACGCGCGGGCCGGCCGGTCCGGCCTCGGGCTTGAGCGTGACGATGATGCGGATCACCAGCATGTAGCCGAGCATTGCGATCAGGCCCGGTAGCACCGCCGCCATGAAGAGCTTGCCGATCGACTCCTGCGTGAGCACCGCGTAGATCACCAGCGGCACCGAGGGCGGGATCAGGATACCCAGCGTGCCGCCCGCGGCCAGCGCGCCGGTCGACAGGGCGCCGGAGTAGTTGCAGCGCTTCAACTCCGGCAAGGCCACCTGGCCCATCGTCGCCGCGGTGGCGAGCGAGGAGCCGCAGATCGCGCCGAAGCCCGCACAGGCGCCGGTCGAGGCGATCGCGACGCCGCCGCGCCAGTGCCCGACGAGCGAGCTCACGCAACGGAACAGCGCGCGCGACAGGCCGCCGTGGGTCGCGAACTGGCCCATCAGCAGGAACATCGGGATGACGGCCAGATCGTAGTTGGAGAGCCGCGCGTAGGCGAGGTTCTTCAGCATGTTGAGGAAGGGCGTGATCTCGCCGCCCATCATCGTCAGGTAGCCCGCTGCGCCGACGAGGAACATGGTGATGCCGATATGCACCCGCAGCACCAGCAGCGCCAGCAGCACCCCGAACATCGTCGCGCCGATCGCAATGCCGCTCATTTTTCACCTCCGGTCACGATGCGGAAGCGACGGCCCGCGATGTACAGGCTGGTCGTCGCAAACAACAGGAAGGCCGGCACGATCAGCGCGATCGACACCCACCCCGGCCAGCCCAGCATCAGCGAGGCCTCGCCCGATTCGTAGGACGCGACGGCCGCAACGGCGGTACGCCACGCGATCAGCAGCGCGACCGCACCCATCAGCAGCGCCGCCAGCCCGTCGAGGAAGGCGCGCCCGCGCTGCGGCAGCCAGTGCGTGAAGAAGTCGACGCGCACGTGGCCGTCGACCATCTGGCAGTAGGAGAAGAAGGTCGCCGACGCGACGGCCGCGCCCATCTGCAGGACCTCGAAATCGCCCGGCACCGGCAACGCAAAGAGCTTGCGCCCGACGATGGACGCCAGCGACATGCCGATCAGCAGCATGAAGATGGTCCCGCCCATCAGCGCGGACACCCTGCTCGCCGCATACAGGCGCCGGCCCCACGGCCCGTGCGGCAAGGCCTCCGGGTGGGCGACGTGCTCGATCGACCCAGGCTCGAGCTGGACGCCGGCGTCCTCATCCCCGCCCTCCCCCTCCACGCTTCCCGCGCCGCACACCTTCGCGGGCCGCAACCCCGCCGCGGCAGCAGCATCCAGGCTCACTACGCTCGTATGCATGTGTTGTCTCCTCATTCGCGCGCTCACTGGCTGAACGTTCACTCATTTTACGTACGGAGAGAAAAGGGGGTCCGCGACGGACGCCGCAGGACGTCCGCCGCGAACCCTTGCCAGGCTCAGACGGCCTGTTCCTGCTCCCAGGCGGAGAGGGTCTGGCGGGCGATGATGAGCTGCTGCACTTCGGTCGCGCCCTCGTAGATGCGCAACGCGCGGATCTCGCGGTACAGGCGTTCGACCGGGTGCTCGCTGACGACGCCGCAGCCGCCCCACAGCTGCACGGCGGCATCGATGACCTGCTGCGCGGTCTCCGTGGAGGTCATCTTGGCCATCGCGGCGGCGCCGGTGATGTTCTTGCCCTGGTCGCGCATCCACGCGGCGCGGTAGGTGAGCAGCGCGGCGGTGTCGACGTGGGTCGCCATCTGCGCGAGCTTGGCCTGCGTGATCTGGAAGTCGGCGAGCTTCTTGCCGAACATGTCGCGCGTCGTGGCGCGGCGCAGGCCTTCGTCCAGCGCGCGGCGCGCGAAGCCGAGCGCGGCGGCGGCGACCGAGGTGCGGAAGATGTCCAGCGTCTGCATCGCGACCTTGAAGCCCTGCCCCGGCGCACCGAGCAGGTTCGCGGCGGGCACGCGACAGCCGATGAAGCGCAGGCGCGCGAGCGGATGCGGGGCGATCACGTCGATGCGCTCGGCGATCTCGAAACCCGGAAGGTTCGCCTCGACGATGAAGGCGGACAGGCCGCGCGCGCCGGGCGCTTCGCCGGTGCGGGCGAACACGACGTAGAAGTCCGCGATGCCGCCGTTGGAGATCCAGGTCTTCTCGCCGTCGAGCATGTAGTCCTGGCCGTCGCGCCGCGCGGCACAGGCCATCGCCGCGACGTCGGACCCGGAATCGGGCTCGGACAGCGCGAAGGCCGGGATCGCCCGCCCCGCCGCGACATCGGTCAGGTAGTTGCGCTTCTGCGCGTCGCTGCCGTGCAGCGTGATCGCGCCCGAACCCAGCCCCTGCATGCCCAACGCGAAGTCGGCGAGCCCCGAATGGCGCGCCAGCGTCTCGCGCAGCAGGCACACGGCGCGCGTGTCGATGGTGTCGTGACGGCCGCCGTAGGCCGTGCCGCCGACCATGTAGCGCAGCCAGCCGTCGGCGCCGAGCTTTCTCACCAGGTTGCGGCAGGCGTCGTCGAGGTCCCCATGCGGGTGGCCGTCGATGTGCGCGGCCGCCCAGGCCTCCAGTTCGATCTGCATGCCGCGGTGGCGCTCGTCGAAGAAGGGCCACTCCAGATAGCTTCGATCACTCATCGTTGCGTCTCCTCTCGGGGTGGTGCGCCGGCGGCGCCCGCCCTCCTCCTTATGGTTGCTGTCCAGTGCGGCGCCCGCTCTGACGGGTCCGCCTACATCACCTCGCCGCCCGACACCGAGATCGCCTGGCCGGTGATCGCCTCGGAACCCGGCAGGCACAACCACAGCACCGCGTTGGCGACTTCCTCCGGGCGCACCAGGCGGCCCTGCGGGTTGTGTTTCGCGAGTTCGGCGAGCGCCTCGGCCTCGCTGCGGCCGGTCTTCTCGCGGATGTTGGCGACCGCGTCGCGCACGATATCGGTATCGGTGTAGCCGGGGCATACCGCATTCACCGTGATGTTCTTGTGCGCCATTTCCAGCGCCAACGCGCGCGTCAGGCCGATCACGCCGTGCTTGGCGGCGCAGTACGCGGAGACGTAGGGATAGCCCTTCTCCCCCGCGGTGCTCGCGACGTTGATGACGCGGCCCCAGCCGGCGGCGAGCATGCCGGGCAGCGCGGCGCGCGTCGCCAGATAGGTGCCGGTGAGATTCACGTCCAGCATCTGCTGCCACAGCGCCGGATCGGTGCGCAGGAAAGGCGCGCTGCCGGCCTGGCCGGCGTTGTTCACCAGAACCGCGACGGGGCCGAGGCGTTCGGCGGCGCCGGCGAAGGCCGCGGCGACCGAGGCTTCGTCCGCGACGTCGACCGCTTCGCAATGCACTTCGCAGGACGGGCCGCCGAGGGTGCGCAGCGCCGCGGCGCGCTCCTCGAGCTGCCCGCGGTTGCGCCCCATCAACGTCAGCCGCGCACCCTGCGCGGCCAGCGCCGCCGCGACCGCGGCACCGATGCCGCGGCCGCCGCCGGTGATCACCACGTGTTTTCCTGCGAGCGCCCGAGACAGTTCTGCCGCCATCACATCCCCCCCATTCCGTTGCCACTGCCCGGCGAAGCCGCGGCATCCCGCATTCCGGAGACGCCCCGCAGTGCGTTGAATGAATACTCGTTCATTTTACACGGAAGGTCAACGGGAATCTGCCATCCGTACGAACCCATGTCGGAGCGCTGCGGATCTCGCCAAACCAGACGCCGGGATCCGCTCCAGGGACGCGACGCCCATCGGTTTCGTCCGATCGGTGGGAGCGCGGACCCAACTCGGCGATGGGAATCTGCATCAGATCCTCCATGACGCAAGGACGGCCTCCGGAAGCGGCGGCGCTGCGCCGCTCTCTATCGGTTTTTTGGGGGTGCGCCGGGGATCTCAGGCGGCCAGGCGGCGCAGGCCCAGCTGTTCCATGAAGGCATCCACGCGCGCCTGCGTGCGAACCTCGTCGAACTCGCGCTCGTCGCCCATGTTGCCCTCGTAGGTCATGATCGGGATGCCGGCCTTGGCCATCGCCTGGCGGTTTTCCATGATGCCGACCGAGAGGCCTTCGCAGCCGCGGTTGAGGTGCATCATGCAGCCGTCGACACCCCAGTCGCGCGCGATGTCGAGCATCATCTCGGACTTCACCGAGGGGTCGAAGAACTGCTGCCACAGCGGCTTCGAGAGGTTCCAGTCGGCATACAGGCGCAGCGCCGTGTCGCGGTCGTTCATCGCTATGCCCTTCTCCCACGGCACCGTGCGCGCGCCCCAGGATCCGTCTTCCTTGTACTCCCACGTCCCTTCGAGGCCGAAGGTGTAGAGCGAGCCGATCGACACCGCGCCGTAGCTCTCCAGATAGCGGAAGATCTTCAGGAAGGGCCACGGCGGCTGCGTGTCGGACATCAGACGGCAGCGCTCGTTGGCCACCGCGGCGATGCCGCGCGCGACGCGGTCCTTCACCTCGTCGTACAGCTCGTCCATGAAGTCCGCGCACCACTGCGAGGATTTGTGCAGGATGCACAGCACATACAGCGAGTACATGGTCTTCTCGTCGAGCGGCGCGGGCCGCGCCTTCTGCAGCTCGCAGATCTGCGCCCAGCGGCTGGTCGAGCGCATCTCGTTCCTGATCGCGCGGATCAGCAGCTCGTCGTCGCACTTGCGCCCGGTCGCCTTCTCGACGAACTCGATCGAGTCGTGCAGCTGGCTCGTGACGTAGTCGAGGCGCTCGGGCGTGAGGTCCTTGTACGCGCCGACCGACACGTCGACATAGAAGTCGGGGATCTTCTTCACGTGCGCGACGTGCTGGTACCACTTCGCGTGCGAGCAGCAGATCTGCGTCTGGAAGATGAAGTCCGAGGTCGGCCACTTGCCGCCGTAGAAGTATTCATCCAGGTGCATGCTGCCCCAGTAGATGCGCATGTAGGAGCACATGTCGCGCGCGAAGCCGTAGGACTCGGCGGCGTCGAGGCAGCGCTGGGTGAACTTCTTGTCGAGCGACACGCCGGCCGAGTACGGCTCGCCGGTCAGCGGATAGACGTCGTCGCCGAGCGAGGTCGGGATCGCGTCGAAGGACCAGCCCGCCGCGGACCAGCGGATGCCGCCGTTGTCCTTGGCGCGGGCGTAGTTGTGGTAGTACTGCTCGCGCAACTGCTTGGCCTTGCCCCACAGCTTGAGCTGCTCGGTCGGGTAGATTGCCTTCGTATCCATGTCTTGTCTCCTGTCGGGCTCAGAACAGTTCTTCTTCGCTCAGCGTCTCCAGCATCGCCTCGATGCGGATGCGGAACGGGCCGATCGGGTTGGTGATGTCGAACTCGAGGAACAGCGTCGGGATTCCGTTGGCCTCGAGGTGGCGCTTGAGATCCGGGTAGTCGCCCTCGTGCGGATCGCAGAACTTCTGCTGCAGGAAGACGGCCGCCTGCACCTTGTATTCCTTGGCGAGATTCAGCACGTGCGCGAAACGGGTGTGCGCCGGGTAGTCCTTGGTCGGGCAGGCCGGGCGGTCGCAGTAGCGTTCGGCGATCGCCTTGACGACGTCGTCGTCGTTCTTCGACGCGTTCCAGAAGTAGCGGGTGCCCGAGCACTGGTCGTCGATGACGATGGTGGCACCGACCGACTCGACCATCGCCATGAAGGCGACGTCGTCGTTTTCCGATCCGATCGTCATGAAGCGGGCGCCGGTCGGGCGCGTGACCTGGCGCTTCGGCAGCGCGGCGAGCACCTTCCGCAGCATTTCGTTGTGCTCGCGCTTGTCGATGAACTGCGCGGTGATCGACGCATACAGCGCCTCGACGCCGGTGACCTTGGGCTCGTCGGCCTTGCGGTAGTCGAACAGCTCACGCAGCAGCCGGCGGTTCTCGTCCATCACGGCGAGCGCCTCGCGCAGCATGTCGTCGGTGATCGTCTTGCCGGTCAGCGTCTGCAGGAACACGCGGAAGGCCTGCACTTCGGCGCGGTGCGCCTTGCGCGAATGCGGCGATTGCACGTCGTTGGGCATCGCGACGTAGTAGTCCCACTTCACGGTCGGCACGTTCTGGCGCCAGGAGCTGTAGGCCTGGCGGTACTGGATGCAGGATTGGGTCAGCGTCACGCCTTCCGCGTAGTCGAAGCGGCCCAGCAGGCCCTGCGCCAGCGAGTCGCGACAGAACGGACAGAACATGCCGAAGATGTGCGGCTCGGTGACGTTCTGCGGCTCGTGCGCGCCCAGCACGCGCACCGGCAGCATGCCGGCCGCGATCAGCAGTTCCTCGGGCGTGTAGGTGCACATCGTCGCAACGACCTGGCCGCCAGTGCGTGCCTTCCACGCGCGGGCGTAGTCATGGCGCTTCTCGTACCACTCCTTGAACTGGTCAAACAATCCGTCGTTCATGAATCCGTCTCCTTGTGATTGCCCAGCCCTCTGGGCGATCCGCCCTGTCGGGGAGCCTTTCCGGCCAAATCCTTCCAACCCCCACCCGCTCTTGCCTTCACTTCAGTCTGTTTGATGTCCATCCACTGACTGAATGTTCGTTCACTCTACCCGTGAGGTTTTGCGAAATCAAGTGTTGAATGAACAATTATTCATCTGTATGCAGCGGAGTGCAGGTGAACGCGCTTCGGGCGCGGCCGGTCAATCGACCTGAGCCTTACCGCCAACAGTTGGAGGACGACGCAAATGCCCGTTGCCCTCTCTCCCTCATATTTCATTTGTCATTTTCTCTAGCGGACGGAGTACACTCCCTGCCCCGATGTCATCACGGCTACCGCCGTGGACGCACGAAATGAACGGCCTTTCCATTACGTAACCGTCACAAGCATGAGAATCTCGAATCCGGCGCTCGCGGCGCTGACCGCCCTCGCTCTCGCGTCCTGCGCGAACCCCGTCACCTCGGGCAATGAGCCTGGCCAGATGCTGGTCCCGGTGAACCACACGAATCGCTATGCGCCGAACATCGTCGTGGAAGACGCATGGGCGGGAAATGTCGATGCTTTCGGAGGGGGCGCGGGCGCAACATGCTGCATTGCAGGCCGCAAGGACTGGTCCAAGCCCGCCCTCGTGCGCTGGCGCTGGGGCGCCGAGGACGATCGCGCGACGGGCAAGATCATCCTCGCCGGCGAAGACCGCTCCGCCCTCGTTCCCTTCCCCCGCGCCCCGCATCGCATCAACAAGAGCACCAAGGACGACTGGTCACGCGAGGATTTCCTAGCCGACGAGATCTATCTATGCGTGATTTTCCGGACGCTGGAGACGGTCGAGTTCGCGTTTTCGTCCACGCGCAGCGGATGTAAAGCCAAGTAGCGGATTGCACGGATCGAGACATGACCGTCAGACAAGCCAACTCCCCAACGACGGACGAACAGCTCGCGAGCGCGTGGCACGAGGGCGCGAAGATGCGCATGGAAGAGCAGATCGCATGGTGTACGCTTGCGTCGACGCCCGCCGACCGCATCCGCTGCCGCCTCTATCCCAAGCTGTCCTTCTTCTTCGACGGCACCGGCAACAATCTCTACCAGGAGATGGCTAAACCCGAGGGGGAACGCGCCTTATCCAACATTGCGAAGCTCTATCAAGCCGCGATAAAGGACAAGGACGGAATGGAGGCAGTCCCCACCTATATTCCGGGCGTCGGCACGCCCTATCGCTACGCGAATGGCAACATCTCGCCGAATGAAGACAAGGGCGGGGCCCTGGGAATGGGTTTCGGCGCCGGCGGAGAGATGCGCCTCGAAGCCGCACTTTACGAATTCCGACGCATCCTGGAGATCGACTGGAGCTCAGGCGCGTTGCCGCACATGCAATGGATCACGCTTTCGGTCTTCGGTTTTTCGCGCGGCGCGACCCTCGCGCGCGCATTCGTCCGCCGCCTGATCGCCGAGCAATGCGAACGCACTGCCGACAAGCGTTTGATGTGGACCGCCCGTAACGGCACGCAGGTGCGCCTGCGCATCGTCTTCATGGGCCTGTTCGATACGGTCGCCTCGGTGGGCGGCCCCGGGCTGCATTTGGGCTGGGGCGCGGAACTGGCGATTCCCGAAGGAGTTGAGCGCTGCCTGCATTTCGTTTCCGCACACGAGGTACGGCAGGCCTTCCCGCTCGATTCCGTCCGTGTGGGCAGCGAATACCCGAAGACGTGCGAAGAGGTGATCTACCCCGGCGTGCATTCGGATGTCGGCGGCGGGTATTTCGACGGCTTTCAGGGGCGGTCCAATGCGCTGTCGCGCATTCCCTTGCGTGACATGTACGCGGAGGCGCTGAAAAGCGGCGTAATGCTCCGCAGGCTCTCCGACGCGCCGCTGGAAGTTCGCGATGAAATCGCCCTGCCGCCCGATGCACCGCTATTGCAGGCCTATAAGACTTACATGGCCTCGCTGCCGACCGCGACGGGTGATTCACTGGAATCGCTGCTGCACGCGCACCGAGCGCTGAAGTTCCTCTGGCGCGCGGCGCTCACGCGGATGAACAACGACGTCCGCGTGTTGGGAGCGCTGCACCGCCGTGTCGACCCGACGCTGTGCGACACGGTAGCTGCACAGAACAATCATCGGACATGTTCGCCAACAAGCTGGACCTACGAACTGCCGCGTAAACCGGATGTGCAGGCGAAGCAGCTTCTGGCCGAGCATCGGCGCCTGGTGCGCCAGATGCCCGCGATCCGCGACCCAGTCGTATGGCATGGCGACACCAAATGGAATCGCCAACGCAGCCCCTATGAAGATTTGATCGTCGCTGCCTGGGACGATCAGTCAGGGCTTCCGGAAGAGGTCGACGCTTTCATGGCCGACCATGTCCACGATTCGGTCGCCCATTTCACGGACTGGCCCTGTGCCTTGCACGACCCGCGCGCGATCTTCTGCGATGAAACGCGGATTCTCGCGGAGAGGGAAAAGCGACGAAGCACGGCCCACGCCTGACACCGGCGGCCGGCCCGCAGCGAGATTCGGCGCTCCGGCGCCGCCCTCCGTCCACGAACAGCGGCACGTCGACGGCGGGCGGGAGCGGCGACGCCTCAGCCTTCCTGCTCGGGCGCCGGATTGAAGTGTTCCTTGCCGTTGCCGCAGTCGGGGCAAACCCAGTCCTCGGGCACGTCTTCCCACTTGGTGCCGGCCGCGATGCCGTCGTCGGGGAGACCGTCGGCCTCGTTGTAGGGGAAGTAGCAGGCGCTGCACTGGTAGGTGGTCATGATGGCGGTCTCTCTGTGTCGTTGGGGGGGATTCGGGCGCTCTGCGGCGCCGTTGGGGTGTCGTAGGGCGGGAGACTCCCGCTGAGGGGCCTGTCGAATCGGCAGCGCCGCGTGGCGGGGCGAGGCTTCGCTCCTCCCGTCCTACGGGGTCAGGGGTTCATATCGGTGAGCCGCTCGGGAAATTCGGCGTCCGGCGCTCACGCACCGCGGCCAGGCCTTCGCGCACTTCGGGGCCAGTGAAGCCGAGCATCTCCAGCGCCACCGAGTTGTCGAAAATCGGGCCGGCCTGGCGCAGCCAGTTGTTGAGGCTGTGTTTGGTCCAGCGCAAGGCGGTCTGCGGGCCGGCGGCCAGTTTCCTGGCGATGTCGAAGGCGGTGTCGCGCAACGCGTCCGCTTCGACCGCCATCGACACGAGGCCGATGCGCTCGGCTTCCTCGCCGCTCACCTCGTTCGACAGCAGCAGATGCAGCTTGGCCTTGGCCATGCCGCACAGCAGCGGCCAGATGATCGCGGCGTGGTCGCCGGCGGCGACGCCCAGGCGGGTGTGGCCGTCGATGAGGCGCGCAGTCTTCGCCGCGATCGAGATGTCCGCCAGCAACGCGACTGCTAGCCCGCCGCCGACCGCGGGGCCGTTGATCGCGGAGACGATCACCTTCGAGCAGTTGATCATGTTGTAGACGATGTCGCGCGCTTCTTTCCACACGCGGGCGCGGTGCTCGAACTCGTCGACCATCGCGGCGACGAGGTCCAGCGTGCCGCCGGCCGAGAAGCCCTTGTCCTGGCCGCGCACGACGATCACCGCCACGGCCGGGTCGCGGTCGAGGTCGCGCCAAATGTCGGCCAGCTCGCCGTGGCCGACAGCGTCGGCGGCGGGCAGCTTGCCCGGCTCGCCGAGGATCACTTCGGCGATGCCGTGCTCGTGGAGTTCGACCTTGAGGTTGGTGTAGCGGCTGTAGTCCATCGTGTGTCCCTGATTCGCCTCGTCACGTCATGCCCCGTTCGCACTGAGCCTGTCGGCCGGCAATTGGCAGGGTTTCGACAGGCTCCGTCCGAACGGTATTCGAGGCGCGATTTACAGATTCAGTCTTTCGGCGGCATCAAATAGCGGCTGAAACGCGCCCGCCATTCGTCGTCGATCACGGTCGCGCGCGGGGCGCCGCCGAGGTCGGCCCACACCACCGTCTGCTTCGCGCGGAAGCGCACCTGCTCGCCCATGGAAGCCGTCGTGACGATGTCCATCGAGCTGCCGCCGATGCGCGAAACGTAGAGCGTGAAGGTCAGTTCGTCGCCGTGCATGCTGGGGGCCATGAAGTCGACCTCCAGGTGACGCATCGGCACGCCGCGGCGGATCTCCGCGTGCAGCTTGTAGAAGTCGACGCCGATGCCGCGGTCGAACCAGTCCTCCACCACCTCATTGCACAGCACCAGGCACTGCGGGTAGAAGACGATGCCGGCCGGGTCGCAGTGGTGGAAACGGATGGATTTCTTGCATTCGAAGATCATGGTCGTTCAGTCCAGGATGCGGTTCACGAATTCGCCGACGGCTTCGATCACGGCCGCGGGCTGGTCCTTGTGCGGGGAATGGCGGCAGTCGGCGAGCTTGACGAGATCCACGTCGCGCGCCTGGGCGGCGATGCGGTCGATCTGGTCCATGGTGCCATATTCGTCGTCCTCGCCCTGGATCGCGAGCACCGGGCAGGCGACCTTGGGGAGGTATTCCTCGATGTTCCACGCGCGGAAATCCGGGTGCAGCCAGATGTCGTTCCAGCCCCAGAACGCGGCCTCGACGTCCTGGTGGTACTTGCCCAGGCGCGCCGGGAGATCCGTGCTCTGCCACGCGACCTTGGCCTGGGCAATGCTCTCGACCGAGATGTCCTCGACGAGCACGTGCGGGGCCATCAGAATCACGCCGGAAAGTGGCGTCGCAGTGCCGCCCGCGCAGATCAGCGCGATCGAACCGCCGTCGGAGTGGCCGAGGAGGATGGGCCGGTCGAGCTGGAGCGCGTCGAGCAGCGCCGGCAGCACGGCGAGGCCCTCGTCGTGCATGTAGCGCGTGGTGCGCGGCAGCTCGGCCGCATCGGAACGCCCGTAGCCCGCGCGCGAATAGACGATGGCCTCGCATCCGGTCGCGTCGGCGACCCTCTGCGGGAAATCGCGCCACATCGACACCGAACCCAGCCCTTCGTGCAGGAACACGATCGCGGGCGCGCCCTCGCGCGGATGCGCCGAAGGCAGGCGGACGTATTCGAGATGCTTGCCGCCAACCAGCACTTGTTTCATTCAGACCCCCAGGTGTTTCTTGATGAGCTCGGGATTATTGCGCACCTCCTGGCTCGGACCGTCGAAAACGACCTGGCCCTTCACGAGGATCATCGAGCGGTCCGTGAGGGCCGTCACCGCCGCGTGGTTCTTGTCGACGATCACGGTGGCGATGCCGCTGTCGCGGATCTCGCGGATCACGCGCCAGATTTCGCGCACGATGAGCGGCGCGAGGCCCTCGGTGGCCTCGTCGAGGATCAGCAGATCCGGGTTCGTCATCAGCGCGCGGCCGATCGTGAGCATCTGCTGCTCGCCGCCGGACAGGTTGCCGCCGCCGTTCTCGATGCGCTCGGCAAGCCGCGGGAAGGTCGTCATCACGCGGTCGAAGGTCCAGTCGCGCTGGCCGTCGACGCCGGCGCGCGCGGCCATGATGAGGTTCTCCCGGACCGTGAGGTTGGGGAAGATGCCGCGGCCTTCGGGCACGTAGGCGATGCCGAGCTTCGCGATCCTGTGCGTCGGCCCGCCCGTCATGCGCTGGCCGCGCACCAGCACGCCGCCCGCCTTGGGCGTCAGGAAACCCATCATGGTGCGGATCAGCGTCGTCTTGCCCATGCCGTTGCGGCCCATCAGGCCGAGCGCCTCGCCCTTGCGGATGTGGAAATTCACGCCGTGCAGGATGTGGCTGGAGCCGTAGTAGGTATGCAGGCCGATCGCCTCCAGCAGCATCTCGCGCTCGTCGGGCACCGCCTGCCCGGCAGGATTGGCGGCAGGGTCGGCCGCTGCGTTCACTCTGATCATGGACATGTCATTCATGCTCCGCCTCGTGTCCCAGATAGGCCGCCTGCACGTCGGGGCTGTTGCGGATCTGCTCCGGCGAGCCCGATTCCAGCACCTGGCCATTGACCATCACGGTGATGCGGTCGGCAACCGCGAACACCGCGTCCATGTCGTGCTCGACCAGCAGGATCGCGCGCGTCGCCTTGAGGCGGTTCAGGAGCGTGACCATCTGCGCCGACTCCTCCGAGCCCATGCCGGCGAGCGGCTCGTCGAGCAGCAGCACCTCGGCGTCGGTCGCGAGCACCATCGCGATCTCGAGCTGGCGCTGCTCGCCGTGCGACATCGTGCCGGCGATGCGGTCCTCGCGGCCCGACAGGCCGGCCTCGGCGATCGCCGCACGTGCACGTTCGACCGCTTCGGGCATGCGCAGTGCGTTGGTCAGCAGGCTCCACGGACGCGGCTTGCGCGACTGCGCGGCCAGCCGGCAGTTCTCCAGCACCGTGAACTTGGGGAAGATGTTGGTGCGCTGGTAGCTGCGGCCGATGCCGATCTTCGAGCGCTGGTAGGACGTGAGCGCGGTGATGTCCTCGCCCTTGTAGCGGATCGTGCCTTCGGACGGCGGCAGGTCGCCCGACAGCATGTTGATGCAGGTCGATTTCCCCGCGCCGTTGGGGCCGAGCAGCGCATGCAGCACGCCACGCTCGAGCTGGATATTGACATCGCGGTTCGCGAGCAGCCCGCCGAAGCGGCGGGTCATGCCTCCGGCGGCAAGCAGGACTTCACTCATTGCTCTTTCCCCCATTGATGCGCGCCATGATGCGGGCGGGTGTCGCGGCCATGCCGCCCGGCATGAAGAGCACCGCGGCGACGATGGTGAGGCCCATCAGGAGCTGCCAGTGCTTGGTCATGCCGGTGAAGATCTCCTGCAGCCCGACCAGCGCGGCCGCCCCGGCGATGGCGCCGGCTAGATTGCCCATGCCGCCGAGGATCACCATCAGCAGCACGTCGCCGGACTTGTGCCACGAGAGGTATTCCGGCGTCACGAAGCCGAACAGTACCGCGTACAGGAAGCCCGCGAAGCCGGCGAGCCCGCCCGCCAGCGTGAAGGCCGCGAGCTTGTAGCGGAACGTCGCGTAGCCGAGCGAGAGCATGCGGTGCTCGTTGCTGCGGATGCCGACCAGCACGCGGCCGAAGGGCGAGCGCAGCACGAGCTTGAGCAGGCCATACACGGCGAGCATCGCGGCGACGACGAAGTAGTAGAGGTGATGCGGTTCGTTGAGGTCGAAGGGCGCCCAGCCGGCGATTGCCGCATCCGGCTTGAAGTTGAGGTAGATGCCGTCCGAGCCGCCGCCCAGCGGCGTGTCGTGGAACACGTAATAGGCCATCTGCGCGAACGCGAGCGTCACCATGATGAAGTAGATGCCCTTGGTGCGCAGCACGAAGAGCCCGATGACGAAGGCCGCCAGCGCCGCCGCGAAGATGGACGCCGGCAGCGCGAGCCACAGGTTCGCCGGGTCGTACTTCGGCGTCATCAGCGCCACCGCATAGGCGGCGATGCCGAAGTAGGCGGCGTGGCCGAAGCTCACCAGGCCGGTGAAGCCGACCAGCAGATCGAGACTCATCGCGAAAATCGCGAGGATCAGCACCTTGGCGATCATCTCGGCGTAGAAGTCCGAGCCGAAGGCCGGGAAGGCGAGCACGCCGGCCAGCACCGCGAGCTTGAAAATGGTGGAGATACGGGAATTCATGGCTGCTTACCCCTTCTTGAAGATGCCTTCGGGGCGCCACAGGAGCACCACGGCCATCACCAGATAGACCATCAGGCCCGCGAGATCCGGCAGCAGCACCTTGCCGAAGGTGTCCGCGAAGCCGATCACGAGCGCCGCGACGAGCGCGCCCCACACCGAGCCGACGCCGCCGATCACGACGATGACGAAGGAGATGATCAGCACGGACGAACCCATGCCCGGATACACGGAGGAGATCGGCGCGGCGAGCATGCCGGCCAGCGCGGCGAGCGCGACGCCGAGCGCGAACACCGTGCGGTACAGCAGGTTGATGTCGATGCCGAGCGCCTTGACCATGTCGCGGTCGTGGCTGCCGGCACGAATCATCATGCCCAGGCGCGTCTTCTGGATCAGCCAGTACAGCCCGCCCGCGAGCGCGAGGCACACGACCGAGATCACCAGGCGATACACCGGGTAGCTGAGGTTGTCGGAGAGCGGGATCGAGGCCGAGAACAGCTCGGGGATCGTCACGCCGTGCACGTCGTCGCCGACGGCGAGGCTGCGCAGCTCCTCGAAGATCAGGATCAGGCCGTAGGTCAGCAGCACCTGCTCGAGGTGGTCGCGCTTGTACAGGTGCGAGAACAGCGCCCATTCGAGGATCGCGCCGAACACGAAGGCGAGCGGCAGCCCCAGCGCGATCGCCAGCATCAGGTTGCCCGTCATGCTCGTCAGCGCGAACGCGAGGTAGGCGCCGACCATGTAGAAACTGCCGTGCGCGAGGTTGATGATGCCCATGATGCCGAACACCAGCGTCAGCCCGCTGGCCACGAGGAACAGCAGCAGGCCGTACTGCAGCGAGTTCAGCACCTGGATCAGGAAGGAAACGAAATCCATGAGTCTTCCCCTCCGGGCACCGTTGCGGGGCGCCCGGATATGTTGGAATGGAGCGGTCGGAAGAACTGCGGGGTCTTACATGCGGCAGCCGCGCGCCGGATCCGCCAGCGCCTTCTCGGCCACGCCGACGAGCTTGTTGTCGCGTCCCTCGACCTTGCGCAGATAGATGTCCTGCACCGGGTTGTGCGCCTTCGACAGCGTGAAGGCGCCACGCGGGCTGTCGATCTTCGCGGTTTCCATCGCCTTGATGACCGCGTCCTTGTCGAACTTCGCGCCCTTCAGCGCGTCGAGGCCGGTCTTCAGCATCTGCGCGGCGTCGTAGCCCTGCACCGCATACACGTCGGGCTGCATCTTGTAGGCGACCGCGTAGCCCTTGCGGAAGGCCTGGTCCTTCGGGTTGGTCAGGTTGTCGGCGTAGTGCAGCGTCGTCAGCAGGCCTTCGCCCGAACCGCCCATCGCGTCGATCGTGCCGTCGGTGAGGAAGCCCGAGCCGTACAGCGGGATCGTGCGCTTCAGGCCCGCCGCGTCGTAGTCCTTGACGAACTTGACCGCGCCGCCGCCGGCGAAGAACACGAACACGGCGTCCGGCTTCAGCGAGGCGATCTCGGTCAGGAAGGGCTGGAACTCGACGTTCGGGAAGGGGAGATAGAGTTCCTTCGCGACCTTGCCGCCGGCCTTCTCGAAGGCTTCCTTGAAGCCCGCGACCGACTGCTCGCCGAAGGAGTACTTCCACGTCACCGTGACGACGTTCTTGTGGCCGCGCTCGGCGACGATCTTGCCCATTGCGTAGGCGGGCTGCCAGGCGGAGAAGGAGGAGCGGAACACGTTGGGCGCGCACAGCGGACCGGTCAGTTCGTCGGCGCCCGCGTTGGGAATGATCAGCAGCGTCTTGGTGTCGCGCGCGACTTTCGCCATCGCCAGCGCGACGCCCGAGTGCACGGTGCCGACCAGCACGTCGACGTTGTCGCGCTTGACGAGCTTGGACGCGTTCTCGGTCGCCTTGGAGGGATCGGATTCGTCATCGACGACCGAGTACTCGACCTCGTAACCGCCGAGCTTGCCGCCCTGCTCCTGCACGTACTGCTTGAAGCCGTTGGTGATCGCGGTGCCCAGCGAAGCATAGGTGCCGGTGTAGGGCAGCATTAGGCCGACCTTGATCTTCTCGGCGGCCTGCGCGGCACCCAGCGGTACGAGCGCGCCGGCAATCACGCCGAGCGTCAGTTGCATCATGGTGCGGCGGGTCTTTCGGGCTTCTCTCATGGTGTCTCCTCCACGTGGGATGGGCGGGGCTTTGCCCCTTGTCATTCATGGATCGCGCAGGGCGGGGCGAGCAAAGCACATCCCGCCCTACGTTTTACTTTCCGGCCATTGCGCGCAGCTTGAAGCGCTGGATCTTGCCCGTCGCCGTCTTCGGCAGCTCATCGACGAATTCCATCCAGCGCGGGTACTTGTAGGGTGCGAGGTGCGCCTTCACGTGCGCCTTGATCTCGGTCGCGAGCTGCTCCGAACGCTGGAAGCCGGGCTTCAGCACGATGAAGGCCTTGGGCTTGATCAGGCGCTCCTCGTCCTCGTGGCCGACCACGGCCGCCTCGAGGATCGCCGGGTGCTGGATCAGGCAGGATTCGACCTCGATCGGCGACACGTAGATGCCCGACACCTTGAGCATGTCGTCGTTGCGCCCGGCATAGACGTAATAGCCTTCGGCGTTGCGCGAGTACTTGTCGCCGCTGCGGGTCCACGGCCCCTGGAAGGTCGCGCGCGTCTTCTCGCGGTTGTTCCAGTACATCACCGCGCTCGTCGGCCCGGAGATCTGCAGCTCGCCCGGCTCGTCGGGGCCTTCGACGACATTGCCGTCGTCGTCGATCAGGCGCACCTGGTAGCCCGGCACCGGCTTGCCGGTGGTGCCGTAATGCACGTCGCCGGGGCGGTTGGAGAGGAAGATGTGCAGCATCTCGGTCGAGCCGATGCCATCGAGGATCTCGACACCGAAGCGCTCGGTCCAGCGCAGGCCGATCTCTTCCGGCAGCGCCTCGCCGGCGGACGTGCACATGCGGATCGCCAGTTCGTCGCGCGTCGGACAGTCGGCATCCGCGAGCATCGACGCGTAGAGCGTGGGCACGCCGTAGAAGATGGTCGGCTGGTGCTCGCGCAGGCGCTTGAACGCTGCGGCCGGGGTGGGACGCTCGGCCATCAGGATCGCGGTCGCGCCGACCGCGAGCGGGAAGGTCAGGCCGTTGCCCAGGCCGTAGGCGAAGAAGAGCTTGGCCGCGGAGTACACGACGTCGCTCTCCTTGATACCGAGGATGGGCTTGGCGTACAGCTCGGCGGTGTGGATCAGGCTGGACTGGATGTGCACGGTGCCCTTGGGCGCGCCGGTCGATCCGGAGGAATACAGCCAGAAACAGGGATCGTCGCAGGTCGTCGCCGCCGCCTCGAACTTGTCGGAGGCCTTCGCCATCAGGGCGGCGACGGAATCCGACCCCGATTCTGCGTGCTCCGCGCCGGCGACGATGATGCGCTCGAGCGATTCGACCTTGCCCAGCAGCGGCGCGAAGGTGTCGTACAAGGGCGCCGACACCACGGCGATGCGCGCGCGGCTGTCGGAGAGCATGTATTCGTAGTCGGACTGCGTGAGCAGCGTGTTCACCGCGATCGGCACGACGCCGGCCTTGATCGCGCCGAGGAACACGGTCGGGAAGTCGATCGTGTCATGCACGCACACCAGGATGCGCTGTTCGCGCACGATGCCCAGCGCGCCGAGGGCGTTGGCGAAGCGGTTAACGCGCGTCGCAAGCTCGTCGTAGGTGTAGCGGCCGTTGTCGTCGATGTAGGCGACCTTGGCGCCACGGCCGGCGTCGAGGTTGCGGCCGATGAGGTCGTCCGCGGCGTTGTACCGGCGCGGCAGGGTGATGGTCGGCGGACTGGTGCTGTGGTCCGCAGCGCTGAGCGTGGTCATGCCTTCTCTCCTCCGTTCTTCCGGCTTGCGCCGGGGTATTCGTGGCCGGTCTTGGTGCCGGCGTTGTTCATTCGGATCTTCGTTCGCAGAAACCCGCCCCCGTCACGGGGTATTTCGCGCCTAGTTGGCGCGTGGCGGACGCCTCGGCACGAAATACCCCGCGCCGGGGGCCGGGCGCCATTCGCGTGCTTCTGCGCACATCGCTTCATGCTTACGGGCGGGTGAACTCGATCGCGCCCTGCGGCAACAGATACAGCACGTAAGCGCGGCCGCCCATCACGGTGGGCTTGTGCACGCTGCCCGGGCCGTACACGAACCAGCCGGCGCCATGGCCGTCGAACTTCGCGTCGCCTTCGAGCGGCATGATCATGTCGATCTCGCCGTTGGGGTGAGCATGCTGCGGGCCGACGACGTCGGCCATCTCGACGACGTCGACGCTGAAACCGTGGAGCGCATCGGTCGGCTTGATGACGCGGCCGAACTTGATGCCGCCGTGCTCGCGCTCGCACATCCAGCCGGCCGCGACGGCGTCCTTGCACGCGGCGAAAATGGCCTGAAAGTCCGCTCCGTTCGCGGGGAAGCGTTCATTGAGGAAGTCGGCGAGCTGGGCGTCTACCGGGCGGCCGGCGATCTCTCCGGTCACCTTCGCGATCAGCGCCTGGAACTGGTCTGGCGTCATGTCTCCGTCTCTCCGTCGGAAAGGGCGTTGGGGTCAGGGGGCGGGATGCGTGTATGTTTTATAGTTCATGCACCGAGCAACGCAGCGTCGACTGCGTCACGCGACAGGGCTTCGAGCACGGTCGGGCCGCCCTGCACGACGCAGCGACGATGGTACATCGCCAGCGCGCGCAGGCCGCCCAGCTCCTCGCCACCGCCCGCGCGTCCGGGGCCGCCGTGCAGGCAGGTCGGCATCACGTTGCCGTGGCCGGTGTGGTTCGCGCCCACCGCGGCATCGACGACCATCACGCGGCCGTGCAGGTCGGCAATTCCCGGCACGAGTTCGCCGAGGAAAGCGGCGTCGCCCGAATACACCGAGGCGACGAGCGAGCCGTGGCCGCGGCGCGCGATCGCGATGGCGTCGCGCGTGTCGGCGTAGGGAACGATGGTCGCGACCGGGCCGAAGACTTCGACGTCGTGGACATGGCGCGCGGCCAGTCCCTTGTCGCAGTAGAGCAGCGTCGGCTGCACGAAGGCGGAGACTGCCGCATCGGCATCCACCGGCTCGAAATCCGGGTCGCCGCCGAACACGACTTCGCATTCCTCCTTCAGCTTCGCCAGACCCTCGAAGGCCGCGGCCTGCTGTGCCTTACTCACCAGCGGGCCGACGCGCACGCCCTCGCTGCGCGGGTTACCCACCTTACAGCCGGCGAGCTTGCCCGACACCGCATCGGCGAGCGCGCGCGAAACCCCGGCGGGCGCGAGGATGCGACGGATCGCGGTACATTTCTGGCCGGTCTTCACGGTCATCTCGCGCACGATCTCCTTCACCGCGAGATCGAACTCCGGCGTACCGGGCTGTGCATCCGGCCCGAGGATCGCCGAATTGACGCTGTCGGCCTCGACGTTGAGGCGTACCGAGCGCGCGACCACGTTCGGATGCGTGCGCATGCGCGCCGCCGTATCCGCCGAACCGGTGAAGGACACGACATCGCATTCGCTGACGTGGTCGAGGGTGTCGCGCGCCGAGCCGCACACGATGGAGATCGCGCCCGGCGGCAGGATGCCCGCCTCGACGACGTCGGCCACCATGCGCTGCGCGAGCCACGCAGTCGGTGTCGCCGGCTTGGCGAACACCGGCACGCCTGCGAGCAGCGCCGGCGCCGCCTTCTCCCACAGGCCCCAGGCCGGGAAGTTGAACGCGTTGATGAAGACCGCGACACCGGTGAGCGGCATCAGGAAGTGCTGGCCCTGGAACACGTCCGTCTTCGCGAGTGCGACGCGGCCGCCTTCCTTCAGGTGACGCCCGGCGCCCAGCGCCTTGCCGGCGCGGGCGTAGCTCTTGACGGTGAAGATGGCGCCATCGACGTCGAAGGACGCATCGCCTTCGGTCGCGCCCGAGTTGCGCAGCGAGATGTCGAAATATTCTGCACGTTTCGCCTGCAGCAGCTCGGCGATCGCGGCGAGTTTCGCCGCACGCTCCTCGTACGTCAGCGCCTTCAGTGCCGCCCCGCCTTCCGTGCGGGCGAACTCCAGTGCATGTGCGACGTCGATACCGTCGGACGAAACCAGCACCAGCGTCTCGCCGGTGACGGGGTCCGTCAGCGCCGTGCCTGCGCCCGCCCCTTCGACCCACTGCCCGTATACATAATTGGCCAGCTTCACCTGTCTGTCTCCTCTCTCTGTTGAGGCATCGCGGTCTGGGCCGGATGTCTGATGTTCTGGCGTCGCGCCGGAGCGCAATCGGTGGAGATAGAATACACGCGCAATTTTCTCCGTCAAGCACTTTACTTCCACTTTTCCCGGCAACACTTAAACAAAGATGCAGTTTTCGACACAGCGAAGCGGCACACCCTCTTCTATACTGGACGAAAACTGCAGATTAACGCAGCGCACCACAAACAAACCTGCACTTTAGGTGTTGACGCAACGAATCTGATGCACTATTGTTCAACTCAACCGATGCAGTTCGCTGCAGACAAGGAACCCAGATGAGCCTCGAACCCACCACCGAACAGCAGCAGGAAGAGCTCCAGACGGCCGCCCAGGCCGCCGACGGCAACATCCTGCCGACGCTCGGCAAGCGCGTCCGCGAGATCCGCGACCGCCGTGGCATGACGAGAAAGCTCGTGGCCCGCGAAGCCGGTGTCTCGGAACGCCACCTCGCCCACCTCGAAGGCGGCGACGGCAACGTGTCCATCGTGCTGCTGCACAACATCGCCCGCGCGCTCAACGTTCCGCTGATCGAGCTGCTCGCGCCGGAAACCGAAGACACCGTCGAGAAGCGCCTGATTCGCCGCTTCCTCGAGCGCCTGCCGCAGCACCGCCTGGAAGAAGTCGTGTTCCGCCTGATGCGCGACTTCGGCCACGAGGAAGCCGTGCGCAGGAAGCGCGTCGCGCTGATCGGCCTGCGCGGCGCCGGCAAGTCGACGCTCGGCAAGCGCCTGGCGCAGGAAGAGAACATGCCCTTCATCGAGCTCGACCGCGAGATCGAGAAGGAAACCGGCATCCCGGCGCGCGAGATCTTCTCGCTGTACGGCCAGTCGGGTTATCGCCGCATCGAGAAGCGCACGCTCGAGCGCGTGCTGCGCGACAACCCGCGCGCCGTGATCTCGGTGGGCGGCGGCGTGGTGTCGCAGCCGGAGAGCTTCGACATGCTGCTCGCGCAATGCATGACCGTGTGGGTCAAGGCGCAGCCGGAAGAACACATGGCCCGCGTGATGGCCCAGGGCGACCTGCGCCCGATGGCGGGCAACGACGAGGCGATGGAGGACCTCAAGCGCATCCTCGAGGCGCGCCTGCCCCTCTACGCCAAGGCGGATACCGTGCTCGACACCTCGGGCGAGACGGTGGATCAGAGTTTCATCAAATTGCGCCAGCTCGTACTGAGCTGAGCAACTTCAACAGAGAGAGAGGAGACAGACCATGCAAGCAGTCGCGAACAAGCCGGTCGCAGAACTGGTGGATTACCGCACCGAGCCGTCGAAGTACCGCCACTGGTCGCTCGCGACCGACGGCGAGATCGCCACGCTGACGCTCAACATCGACGAGGACGGCGGCATCCGCCCGGGCTACAAGCTGAAGCTCAACTCGTACGATCTGGGCGTGGACATCGAGCTGCACGACGCGCTGCAGCGCGTGCGCTTCGAGCACCCGGAAGTGCGCACTGTCGTGGTCACCTCCAGCAAGCCGAAGATCTTCTGCTCCGGCGCCAACATCTACATGCTGGGCCTCTCCACCCACGCGTGGAAGGTGAACTTCTGCAAGTTCACCAACGAGACGCGCAACGGCATCGAGGACTCCAGCCAGTATTCCGGCCTCAAGTTCCTCGCTGCCTGCAACGGCACCACCGCCGGCGGCGGCTACGAGCTGGCGCTCGCCTGCGACGAGATCGTGCTGGTCGATGACCGCAACTCCTCCGTGTCGCTGCCCGAAGTGCCGCTGCTGGGCGTGCTGCCCGGCACCGGCGGCCTCACCCGCGTCACCGACAAGCGCCGCGTGCGCCGCGACCACGCCGACATCTTCTGCACCATCTCCGAAGGCGTGCGCGGCCAGCGTGCCAAGGACTGGCGCCTGGTCGACGACGTCGTCAAGCAGCAGCAGTTCGCCGATCACATCCAGGCCCGCGCCAAGGCGCTCGCCCAGACTTCGGACCGTCCGGCCGGCGCCAAGGGCGTCAAGCTCACGACGCTGGAGCGCACGGTCGATGAGAAGGGCTACCACTACGAGTTCGTCGATGCGACGATCGACGCCGCCGGGCGCACCGTGACGCTGACCGTGCGCGCCCCGGCCGCCGTCACCGCCAAGACCGCCGCCGAGATCGAAGCCCAGGGCGTGAAGTGGTGGCCGCTGCAGATGGCGCGCGAACTCGACGACGCCATCCTGAACCTGCGCACCAACCACCTCGACGTCGGCCTGTGGCAGCTGCGCACCGAAGGCGACGCCCAAGTCGTGCTCGACATGGACGCGACCATCGACGCCAACCGCGACAACTGGTTTGTCCGCGAGACCATCGGCATGCTCCGCCGCACGCTGGCCCGCATCGACGTGTCCTCGCGCAGCCTGTACGCGCTGATCGAGCCGGGCTCGTGCTTCGCCGGCACGCTGCTCGAAGTCGCGCTCGCCGCCGACCGCAGCTACATGCTCGACGCCGCGGAAGCCAAGAACGTCATCGGCCTGTCGGCGATGAACTTCGGCACCTTCCCGATGGTGAACGGCCTGTCGCGCATCGACGCCCGCTTCTACCAGGAAGAAGCCCCGGTCGCCGCGGTGAAGGCCAAGCAGGGCAGCCTGCTGTCGCCCGCCGAGGCGATGGAACTGGGCCTCGTCACCGCGATCCCCGATGACCTCGACTGGGCCGAGGAAGTGCGCATCGCGATCGAGGAACGCGCCGCGCTGTCGCCCGACGCGCTCACCGGCCTCGAGGCCAACCTGCGCTTCGGCCCCGTCGAGACGATGAACACCCGCATCTTCGGCCGCCTGTCGGCCTGGCAGAACTGGATCTTCAACCGCCCCAACGCGGTCGGCGAGAACGGCGCGCTCAAGCTCTTCGGCTCGGGCAAGAAGGCCCAGTTCGACTGGAACCGCGTGTAAGCACAAACGAATCACTCCGCGACCGCGCGGCAGGCCGTCCCCCTGCCGTTGCATCCGGCGCCCTGGCGCGGCGCGGAGAACTTGGCAAGTACAGACCCGGCGAGCCAAGAAGCCCCGGGCCGAGACGACAAAATCGGAGGAGTACAGAGATGATCAACTACAGCGAACGCATCCCCAACAACGTCAACCTCAACGAGAACAAGACCCTGCAGCGGGCGCTCGAGCAGTGGCAGCCGTCCTTCCTGAACTGGTGGGACGACATGGGTCCGGAAAACTCGAGCAACTACGACGTTTACCTCCGCACCGCGGTCAGCGTCGATCCCAAGGGTTGGGCCGACTTCGGCTACGTGAAGATGCACGACTACCGCTGGGGCATCTTCCTCGCGCCGCAGGAAGGCGAGAAGAAGATCAGCTTCGGCGAGCACAAGGGCCAGGACGTGTGGCAGGAAGTCCCGGGCGAATACCGCTCGACCCTGCGCCGCATCATCGTCACCCAGGGCGACACCGAGCCCGCATCGGTCGAGCAGCAGCGCCACCTGGGCCTCACCGCCCCCTCGCTGTACGACCTGCGCAACCTCTTCCAGGTGAACGTCGAGGAAGGCCGCCACCTGTGGGCGATGGTGTACCTGCTGCACGCGCACTTCGGCCGCGACGGCCGCGAGGAAGGCGAAGCGCTACTCGAGCGCCGTTCGGGCGACGAGGACAACCCCCGCATCCTCACCGCGTTCAACGAGAAGACCCCCGACTGGCTCTCGTTCTTCATGTTCACCTTCATCACCGACCGCGACGGCAAGTTCCAGCTCGCCTCGCTCGCCGAATCGGCCTTCGACCCGCTGGCGCGCACCTGCAAGTTCATGCTCACCGAGGAAGCGCACCACCTCTTCGTCGGCGAATCGGGCATCGCCCGCGTGATCCAGCGCACCTGCGAAGTGATGAAGGAACTCGGCACCGACGACCCCGTCAAGCTGCGCGGCGCCGGCGTCATCGACCTGCCGACGCTGCAGAAGTACCTCAACTTCCACTACAGCGTCACCAGCGACCTGTACGGTGCGGAGATCTCGTCCAACGCCGCCACCTACTACACGAACGGCCTCAAGGGCCGCTTCGAGGAAGAGAAGATCGGCGACGACCACAAGCTGCAGAACTCGGAATACGAGGTCATGGATGTGGCCGGCGACAAGATCCTCACCCGCCACGTGCCCGCGCTGTCCGCGCTGAACGAGCGCCTGCGCGACGACTGGATCACCGACGTGCAGGCCGGTGTCGACCGCTGGAACCGCATCCCGGCCAAGTTCGGCTTCAACTTCCGCTTCACGCTGCCGCACAAGGGCTTCCACCGCCGCATCGGCATGTTCACCGACGTGCATGTCAGCCCGGACGGCCGTATCCTGTCCGAAGCCGAATGGACGCATCAGCACAACAACTGGCTGCCGACCGAAAGCGACCGCCTGTACGTGCATTCGCTGATGGGCCGCTGCCTCGAACCGGGCAAGTTCGCGAACTGGATCGCTGCCCCGGGCCGCGGCATCAACAACCAGCCGGTCAACTTCGAGTACGTGCGCTTTAATTAAGACCTGAAAGAAGAACGGGAAGCGGGCGGAGGCCCGTTTCCCCGTCCGACGGAGAGAGACAACCATGAACGCGCCCGCAGAGCACGCCAACCTCGCCAGGCAACACCTCATCGATCCCGAGATCTGCATCCGCTGCAACACCTGCGAGGAGATCTGTCCGGTCGATGCGATCACCCACGACAGCCGCAACTACGTCGTCAAGTTCGACACCTGCAACGGCTGCCTCGCCTGCATCTCGCCCTGTCCGACGGGCGCAATCGACTCATGGCGCAACGTCGACAAGGCCACGCCGCACAGCCTCGCCGACCAGTATTCCTGGGACTACCTGCCCGACACCACCGAGCTCGACCAGCTCGAAGCGACGGTGATGGGAGCGGCGGAACTCCCCGCGGAAGTGCAGCAGATCACCGAAGTCGCGACCGCCGGCCAGGGCGGCCCGGCGATGGCGCCGTGGTCCGCGTCCCACCCCTACGTGAATCTCTACACGCCGGCCAACCCGATCACCGCGACCGTCACCGGCAACTACCGTCTGACCGCCGAGGACGCCTCCAGCGACATCCACCACATCGTGCTCGACTTCGGCACGACGCCCTTCCCGGTGCTCGAAGGCCAGTCGATCGGCATCATCCCGCCCGGCGTCGACGAAAAGGGCAAGCCGCACCTGCTGCGCATGTACTCCGTCGCCAGCCCGCGCGACGGCGAGCGCCCGCACTACAACAACCTGTCCTTGACGGTGAAGCGCGTCGTCGAGGACCACGAAGGCAATCCGACCCGCGGCGTCGCATCGAACTACGTGTGCGACCTCAAGAAGGGCGACAAGGTGCAGGTCACCGGCCCCTACGGCTCGACCTACCTGATGCCCAACCACCCCGGCTCGTCGATCATGATGATCTGCACCGGCACCGGCTCCGCGCCGATGCGCGCGATGACCGAGCGTCGCCGCCGCCGCATGGACCGCAAGGAAGGCGGCGAGCTGGTGCTGTTCTTCGGCGCCCGCGCGCCCGAGGAACTGCCCTACTTCGGCCCGCTGCAGAAGCTGCCGAAGGAGTTCATCGACATCAACTTCGCGTTCTCGCGCGTGCCCGGCGAACCCAAGCGCTACGTGCAGGACGCCATCCGCGAGCGCGCCGACAAGGTGTTCAAAATGCTGCAGGACGACAACTGCTACATCTACATCTGCGGCCTCAAGGGCATGGAAGCCGGCGTGCTGGAAGCCTTCCGCGACATCTGCCGCGCGAACGGCTCCGACTGGGAACAGCTGCGCCCCCAATTGCTGTCCAAGGCCCGTTTCCACGTCGAAACCTACTGAACGCAGGGCGGAAAGCGAGTTTCTGCTGACCCGAAAGCGAAGCGCCTTCCGTCGTATGCGGCCGACGGCGCTTCCGGGGCTGGACCCTCGTCTTCCGCCTTGCGCAAAGCGGGCTGCCGCCCTCGAACAGGCGACGAGCCTGACGGCGCCGGGCAGTTTTGCCCCACAATGGCACGCGGCACGCCCGCCCAAAAGATGCGCGCCCCTGACATAAAGAGAGGAGCCCCCCGACATGCCCCGCCACGTCTACATCTGCGACGCCATCCGCACCCCCTTCGGCCGCTACGGCGGCACGCTCTCGTCGGTGCGCGCCGATGACCTCGCCGCACTGCCGATCCGCGCCCTCGTCGCGCGCAACGCCGCCGTCGACTGGGCCGCGGTCGACGACATCATCTACGGCTGCGCCAACCAGGCCGGCGAGGACAACCGCAACGTCGCGCGCATGGCCGCGCTGCTCGCGGGACTCCCCGTCGATGTCCCCGGCACCACCGTCAACCGCCTGTGCGGCTCCAGCCTCGACGCGCTGGGAATGGCCGCACGCGCGATCGCCTCGGGCGAAGCCGAGCTCATGATCGCCGGCGGCGTCGAGAGCATGAGCCGCGCGCCGTTCGTGATGGGCAAGGCCGACACCGCCTTCTCGCGCAGCGCGAAGATCGAGGACACGACCATCGGCTGGCGCTTCGTCAACCCGCTGATGAAGGCACAGTTCGGCATCGACTCGATGCCCGAGACGGCCGAGAACGTGGCGCAGGAGTTCGGCGTGTCGCGGGCCGATCAGGACGCCTTCGCGCTGCGCAGTCAGCAGCGCTGGTCGGTGGCGAACGAGCGCGGCTTCTTCGCGCGCGAGATCCTGCCGGTGGAGATTCCGCGCAAGAAGGGAGATCCGCTGATCTTCGGCGCCGACGAGCACCCGCGCCCCGACACCACGCTGGAAGCGCTCGCCAAGCTCAAGGGCGTCGTGCGCCCCGACGGCAGCGTCACCGCCGGCAACGCATCCGGCGTCAACGACGGCGCCTGCGCGCTGCTCATCGCGTCCGAGGACGCCGTGCAGCGCCACGGCCTCACGCCGCGCGCGCGCATCCTCGGCTCGGCCGCGGCCGGCGTGCCGCCGCGCATCATGGGCATCGGCCCCGCGCCGGCGACGCAGAAGTTGCTCGCGCGCCTCGGCATGAGCATCGGCCAGTTCGACACCGTCGAGCTCAACGAAGCCTTCGCCGCCCAGGGCCTCGCCGTGCTGCGCCAGCTCGGCCTGCCCGACGCCGGCGAGCACGTGAACCCGAACGGCGGCGCGATCGCGATCGGACACCCTCTCGGCGCATCCGGCGCGCGCCTCGTGACGACCGCGCTGAACCAGCTCGAAACCACCGGCGGCCGCTTCGGCCTCGCGACCATGTGCATCGGCGTCGGCCAGGGCATCGCGCTCGCAATCGAGCGCGTGTGATAGAAGCAACATGAGCGCGGCCTCGCGGGAGCCGCTCCAGCCGCTCCCGCGACCACCCCAGCCCTGCGCCCCCCCCTTTCCACCCCCTGCAGTGGCCAGCACACGACAAGGCACACGGGAGACGTACGTGAAACCGGAAGCAGTCCAGATCATCCGCGACGAGCACCTCGCGATCAGCGCGGTGCTCTACTCATTGCGCTACCTCGTCAAGGGCATGCGCAAGGGCAATGCGCCCAACTTCCCGCTGCTGCGCGCGATCCTCGACTACATCGTGTCCTACCCCGACCGCTGGCACCACCCGAAGGAGGACAAGTACCTGTTCTCTGCCGTGCAACGGCGCACCCGCGAAGCGGACGGGCTCATCGCCCGCCTCGAACGCGAGCACAGCCAGGGCTACCCGATGGTCGAGGACCTCAAGAAGCAGCTCATCGCCTTCCAGGGCGGCGACGCCCGCGCCGGTGAAGCCTTCTGGGACACCGCCGAGCGTTACGCCGAGTTCGAATGGGACCATCTGCGCACCGAGGAAGACGCGCTGATCCCGATCGCCGAACGCGTGCTCACGCCGGAAGACTGGGCCGAGATCGCCATCGCCTTCCGCGAGAACGACAACCCCCTCTTCGGCATCAAGCCCAAGGACGAGGCCGAGACGCTGTACCAGCGCATCCTCAGCCTCACACCCACGCCACTGGGCATGGGCGGCGCGGCCTGAGTCCTGCGACGGGGCGAAATGCGCCCCATTCGTCCCGCATGAACCCCGCGGCCCAAACCGTCGTGCTGGTGCACGGCCTGTGGATGCACGGCGTCGTGTTCGGCCTCCTGCGCCGCCGCCTCGAACGTGCCGGCTTCGTCACCCGCACCTGGTCCTACCCCTCCGTGCGGCAGGGGCTCGCCGCCAACGCCGACGCCTTGGCGTGCTTCCTCGCCACGCTGCCCGGCGGGCCCATCCACCTCGTCGGCCACAGCCTGGGCGGGATCATCGTCGCGAGCGCACTCGCGCGCCATCCCGACCCGCGCGTGCGCCGCTGCGTGCTCATGGGCACGCCGTGGACCACCTCACGCAGCGCCACCGGATTGCAGCGCGTTCCCGGCATGTCCGTCCTCATCGGCCGTTCGCTGCGCGACTGGCTCGCGGCACCGCGGCCCGCACTCCCCGGCATCGACGTCGGTGTGATCTCCGGCAGCCGGCCGCTCGGGCTCGCCGGTTTCCTGGTCGGCCTGCCGCGGCCACACGACGGCATCGTCATGGTCGACGAAACCCGCGTCGCCGGGGCACGCGACGCCGTCACCCTGCGCGTGAGCCACATGGAAATGCTCCTGTCCGCGCGCTGTGCCGACCAGGTCCTGAGCTTCCTGCGCACCGGCAGCTTTACCCATGACATGCCGGACCACCACGCCGGGCAGGGCATCCGGCCCTGAACCTGACCTCCGGCCTCCCTTCACGGGGCGGTTTTGTTGCACCGCACAAAATTCTGCTTGACGCCAGGTTCCGACACGCTACAATGGATTTGTGCAATGCAACAAACCTGCCGGCAGCAGTGGGCCAGCAGACGATGACCCCGCCCCAACAGGAGAAAACACCATGATTACCACGACCGACACCTTCGCCAGCGCCACCAAGAACGCCTTCGCCACCGTCGAAGCGTCCACCCGCAGCAGCTTCGACACCTTCGAGCGCCTCACCGCGCTGAACATCAATGTCGGCCGCGGCGTCCTCGAAGACGGCATCGCCACCGTGAATGCCCTGCTGTCGATCAAGACCCCGAACGAGCTGGTGGCCGTTTCCGCCTCGCTCGTCCGCCCGTCGGCCGAAAAGACGCTGGCCTGGTTCCGCAGCAGCTACGAGATCCTCGCCCAGGGCGTCGAGCAAGCCGCCGCGCCTTACGAAACCCAGTATTCGGAAGTGAACAAGGCCATCGGCGTCGCGCTCGAAAAAGCCGCCAAGTCCGCCCCGGCCGGCTCCGAAGCCGCGGTCGCCGCGGTGCAGTCGGCGATCGCCGCGGCCAACCAGGCCTACGACACCGTGAATAAGGCGACCCGCAAGGTCATCCAGTTCACCGAAGCCAACGTTACGGCAACGGCCCGCGCCGCCGTCGATGCGGTGAGCGCACCGGCCCCCGCCACCAAGGCCAAGAAGTCGGCCTGATCACCCGCGGGGTCCGACCCCCGCACGACGGCCCGGTGTGACCGGGCCGTCCCCTCCGGCGCCTGCGGGCGCCGGAGTCGTTTCCGGTTATCCTTGCGCGCTTCCCCCGGCAGCACGCAGCCAATACAACAATGACAACCTCCCTCCCCGCCTCCGCACGCATCGCGCCCGAACTCCTCGCCCCCGCCGGCTCGCTGCAGATGATGCGCACCGCCTTCGCCTACGGCGCAGACGCGGTGTACGCCGGCCAGCCGCGCTACTCGCTGCGCGTGCGCAACAACAGCTTCGACAAGCTCGACGCGCTCGCCGCCGGCATCGACGAGGCGCACGCCGCGGGCAAAGCCTTCTACCTCGTCAGCAACATCTACCCGCACAACAGCAAGGTTCGAAGCTTCCTCGCCGACATGGAGCCCGTCATCGCGCTCAAGCCCGACGCGCTGATCATGGCGGACCCCGGCCTCATCATGATGGTGCGCGAACGCTGGCCCGAGGTCGCCGTGCATCTCTCGGTACAGGCCAACACCACCAATTACGCCGCGGTGCGCTTCTGGGCGTCGGTCGGCATCGAGCGCATCATCCTGTCGCGCGAGCTCTCGCTCGACGAGATCGAGGACATCCGTCAGGCCTGCCCCGACATGGAGCTGGAAGTCTTCGTGCATGGCGCGCTGTGCGTCGCCTACTCCGGCCGCTGCCTGCTGTCGGGCTACTTCAACCACCGCGACCCCAACCAGGGCACCTGCACCAACTCCTGCCGCTGGGACTACAAGGTGCATGAAGCGAACGAGGACGGCTCGGGCGACCTGCACGCCTGCGGCCAGGGCTCGCCGGATGCCGCCGGCACCGCGCTCGGCGGCGGCGCGCGCCACGAAGCGGCCTCGCGCGTCTACCTCCTCGAGGAAGGCACCCGCCCCGGCCAGCTCATGCCGATCGAGGAAGACGAGCACGGCACCTACATCCTCAACTCCCGGGACCTGCGCGCGATCGAGCACATCGAGCGCCTCGTCGCCATCGGCGTCGATTCGCTCAAGATCGAAGGGCGCACCAAGAGCCCCTACTACGTCGCCCGCGCGAGCCAGGGCTACCGCCGCGCGATCGACGACGCCGTGGCCGGCCGCCCCTTCGACCTGCGCCTCCTGGGGGAACTCGAAGGTCTCGCGAACCGCGGCTACACCGACGGCTTCTACCAGCGCCACCACACCCCCGAACACCAGAACTACATGCGCGGCCACTCCGAGTCCGGGCGCAGCCTGTTCGTCGGCGAGGTGCTGGGCATCGACGTCGCCAGCGGGCTCGCGGAAATCGAAGTGAAGAACGGTTTCGGCATCGGCGACCAGCTCGAATTCGTCCAGCCCCAGGGCAACATCATCGCCCCGCTGGAACGGCTCGAGACCCTAGAAGGCGAGGCGCTCGGCCGCATCCCCGGGGCCGGGCGCCGCGTCCGCCTGCCGCTGCCCGCGGGCGTGCAAGCCGACGCGCCGTGCTTCATCGCCAGACTGCTCTGACGCACGCAGCAACCCGTACTTCGCAGCTGCGGGATCAAGCGCCGCGCGCGACCTTCTTCCGGCCACCCCCGCTGACGGGGCCGTTGTGCCCGCGCACCAGTTTGCGCACCACGCGCAGACGCGGCGCCCGCACGGTCGCACGCTCTGCCGCCGCTGACGACGCATCCTCCGAACGGATGCGCCCGGCGCGCTTCTCGCCGTACATCGCCGCATCCGCGTGGCGGATCAACTCCTCCGGCTCGCTGCCGTGCTCGGGGCAGACACTCAGCCCCAGGCTGGCGGTGATCTCCAGCACCAGCCCGTCTCGCAGTTCGACCGGCTGCCCCACGGCGCGGAGCAACTTTTCGGCGAGCGGTTCCGCTGTCGCAAGCTCCGACACGCCGGGCAGGAGCACGACGAATTCGTCGCCGGCGATGCGCGCCACCGTATCCGTCTCCCGCACGCTGTCGCGCATGCGCGCGGCGACGGTTCCAAGCACCGCATCACCGACATCGTGACCATAACTGTCGTTCACGTCCTTGAATCGGTCGAGATCGACGAAGAACAACGCGAACCCTTCGCCGGTGCGTCGCCAGCAGGCGCTCGCGCGGCCGACGCGATCGTGGAACAGCCGCCGATTGGGTAGCCCGGTCAAGGGATCATGCAGCGCACTATGGGTTGCATGCTCCAGGCGCTCACGCTCGCGGGCGACCGCCGCACGGTGACGACGCAGGTACAGCACCAGCACGGCGAGCGTGGACAGGGCCAGACCGATCGCCAGCAGCAGCGGCTCGCTGCGGATGTCCCGGAAGCGCAACTGGCGCGTCACGCTTAGGCGCACCGGCTGCGAGGTGCTGACATCCTCGACGTTCAGCGTGAACTGCGGCAGCAGGCGGCGCTCCAGCGCACTGGCCGGCCGTGCCGCCAGAATCGCATACAGCGGCGGATCCTGCGGGCCAGTCTCACCCAGCATGCGCAGGACGTGCGCGGTCCGCGGATTGCGACGGCCGGGAACCATGGCATCGGCCTTCACCACCAGCAGCGCGTAACGCTGCTCGGCACCCGCAACCCGCAGGATGGAGTGCACCGTGTCGGTGCGCCTCATCACCACGTAGGCCAGCGGCCCCTCGATGAGCGCGAACGGCCGCGTCGACGCAGCGCCGTGCCCCGCCTCGGCGCGCCGCAGGGCATCGCGCAGGTGCGGCACCGAATCGAAATCGAGCCCGAGCACCGGGAGCGACTCGGGTGTTTCCGGCCACCGAAAGCTGATCGGGAAATAGGCCGCCTTCTCGCCGACGGGTTGCCACCGCAAGCCATCCTGGTAGGCGAAGCTGCGGATCCGCGCACCGGGGCCGGCCTGCGCCGCGAGCGCCTGCTCGAAGTCGTCCCGCGCTCGCGCCGGCACCTTCTCGACCACCTCGAGCATGTAGATGTGCGGATGCTCCACCAGGACGCGGCTCGCGTAACCGGCGATCTGCTCCCGCGTCGGCGCACCCAGCGCATCGAGAAAGGCGCCGAATCCCGACAGCAAGGCGTCGTTGGTGCGCAGGCGGTCGCGCAACAGCTCGATGTCCGCCTCGGCTTCCGCCTGGAACTCCGCGCGAACCTCTTCCCATGCCCCGCGCAACACCAGCGCGAACAGGGAGACGCCGAACAGCACCCATGCAAGCAGCAACACTGCATACAGCGGATTGTCGCCCCTGCGCAGTTGCGGCCGTTCCTCGCTGTCCACGATTCATCCCCCTTCCGACCTCACGGCCCGCCGCGCCCGCGCGTCGGCGTCCGGCCCAGGATGAGCGCCGGTGGGTGCACTCTATTCCTGTCCCCTTGGGTCGTACATATGGCGAAGGTCGTACCTATCCGACTGATTTGGCGAACTATTTGTGCAAAATCATCGTTTCCCGGGGAGCCTTGGGCGGACCGCTCGCCGCATCAGCTGCTCGGCCATCCGGCGGCCCTGTCCCATCTGCGCTATAATGCAAAGCTTTGTTTTAACTGAAAATCAGGATCCGCCGTGCTCGTCGCCGCCAACATCACCATGCAGTTCGGGGCCAAGCCCCTGTTCGAGAATGTCTCCGTCAAGTTCGGCGAAGGCAATCGCTACGGCCTGATCGGCGCGAACGGCGCGGGCAAGTCGACCTTCATGAAGATCCTGTGCGGCGCGCTCGAATCGAGTGCCGGCAACGTCTCCAAGGACCCGCACGAACGCATGGCCTACCTGCGCCAGGACCAGTTCGGCTACGAAGACATGCGGGTGCTCGACGTCGTCATGATGGGCCATGAGGAGATGTGGGCCTGCATGGCGGAGAAGGACGCGATCTACGCGAATCCCGAGGCCACCGAGGAAGACTACATGCACGCGGCGGAGCTCGAGGGCAAGTTCGCCGAATACGACGGCTACACCGCCGAATCGCGCGCGGGCGAACTGCTGCTGGGCGTGGGCATCGGCACCGAACTGCACAATGGCCCGATGAAGAACGTCGCGCCGGGCTGGAAGCTGCGCGTGCTGCTGTGCCAGGCGCTGTTCGCGAACCCCGACATCCTGCTGCTCGACGAGCCGACCAACAACCTCGACATCAACACCATCCGCTGGCTCGAAGACGTGCTCAACGAGCGCAACAGCACCATGGTGATCATCTCGCACGACCGCCACTTCCTGAACCAGGTGTGCACGCACATGGCGGACCTCGACTACGGCACGATCACCGTCTATGCCGGCAACTACGACGACTACATGGAAGCGTCGACCCTCGCGCGCGAGCGCCAGAGCGCCGCGAACGCCCGCGCGAAGGAAAAGATCCAGGACCTGCAGGAATTCGTGCGCCGCTTCTCGGCCAACAAGTCCAAGGCCAAGCAGGCGACCAGCCGCCTCAAGCTCATCGACAAGCTCAAGCCCGAGGACGTCAAACCGTCCAGCCGTCAGTACCCGTGGATCCGCTTCGACTACGACGACAAGGACAAGCTGCACCGCCTCGCATGCGAGGTCGAGAATCTGTCCTTCGCCTACGAAGGCATGCAGAAGCCGCTCATCGGCAAGTTCTCGATCGCCATCGAGGCGGGCGAGAAGGTTGCAATCATCGGCGAGAACGGCGTCGGCAAGACCACGCTGATGAAGCTGCTGGTCGGCGCCCTCGAGCCGAACAAGGGCACGATCAAGTGGGCCGAGAAGGCCAAGCCGGGCTACTACGCGCAGGACCACTCGGCCGACTTCGCCGGCACCGAGAAGCTCACCGAATGGATCGCCGAGTACGCACGCGTCACGGCCGCCGCGACCGGCGAGGACCTCGAGACGCTGATCCGCGGCACACTCGGCCGCCTGCTGTTCTCCGGCGATGAGGTCAGGAAGCCCGTCAACGTGATCTCGGGCGGCGAGCAGGGCCGCATGCTGTTCGGCAAGCTGATGCTGTCGCGTCCCAACGTCCTGCTGATGGACGAGCCGACCAACCACCTCGACATGGAATCGATCGAGTCGCTCAACACCGGCCTGGACAAGTTCACCGGCACGCTGGTGTTCATCTCGCACGACCGCGAGTTCGTCTCTTCGCTGGCGACCCGGATCATCGAGATCAAGCTCGACGGCACCATCATCGACTATCGCGGCACGTACGAGGAGTACCTCGCGAGCCAAGGGCTGGCATAAGGTCTTTCGCGGCCCGGTGAAGACCGGGCGAAATTCCCCAACGCATAGTCGATTTGCGTTATATTTGAGTACGTTCGCATATCTTGTTGCGAACCGTCTAACCCAAATGTATATTCGGCCGCTCGCATCCCCTCTCGGGGAGTCATTTTCACGGGCGGCTGTTCTTGGTTACGACGCGGGGATTCTCATTGATGCTGGCGGCAACGACAGCGATTGTCGGCGCAGGGACCGCGCACGCCGATTATTCGGACTGTCGTACTTGTCATTACGCCACGGGTATCGACAGCGCCACCCCCGATCTGACCGGCTATTTCGTCGACCCGGGGCATCATCCGGTGCGAGTCAGCTATCCGATACGCCCCGACTACAACCTGCCGGCCACGACGACCACGAGCGGAATCCTGTTCTTCGACCGCAACGCCAACGGCCTGCCCGACCCGGACGAGATCCAACTGTTCAGCAGCAGCGTCCTGTCCGGCACGAGCGGCACCGGCACCACAAGCCGTTCGAAGGGCAAACCGAAAACCAGCGTGACCACGGAAACGTGGGTGATCGACTGTGCATCCTGTCACATCGAGCACGGCCTGATGCCGACCGACCCCCAGCACGCCGCCGACTACGTGCGCGGCGCGGGTGGCGGCCACATGCTGTGCATCACCTGCCACAACCTCTGATCACCACGCCACACGGCACTGCGCATCGGTAACAAGAACGCTCGGCGGGAAACTCCCGTCGGGGGTGCGGCGGTCATACCTGCATCGCCCACAGCAGGCATCCGCGATGACCCACACTTCGCGAACGCGTCCGGTCCGCCGGGCAATGTTGGCAATCCTGGCGACCGTGACCGCCGCTCTCGCGCTGGGAGAGTTCCTGGGCTGGCCCTTCCTGCGCGCCCCGCTCGAATCCGCCCTCACGCGGAGCTTCGAGCGCCCGGTCCGCATCAGCGCGCCATTTCGCGTTCATCTCTTCGGCACTGTCCGCGTCAGCACCGGTGGGGTGTGGATCGCGGCGCCGGAAGGCTTCGACGCGCCCCATCTGGTGCAGGCCGACGGCCTCGCAGTGACCCTGCGCTACGGCGACCTGTTGAGGCTCAGCGAATCGCACCCGCTACGTATCGCCGCGATTGACGTCGATCGGCTCGACGCGCGGCTCAAGCGCCGTGCCGACGGCGCCGCGACCTGGCAGATCGGCGGACGCACTTCCGCACAGGCGAGCGCGCCACCACCACTGGTGGATGCGCTGGCGGTGCGTAACGGCACGATCGAATTCGACGATGTGCCGGCCAGGACGGCGCTCAGGGCTCTCTTCTCCACCAATGAAGGCGCCGGACAGGCGGCGCCCACTGCACGCGCGACCGTTCGCGGACGGCTGCGCGGGCGCACGCTCGACGGCGAGCTCGACGCCGCCGGTTTCCTGCAGCTTGCTGCGCAAGGCGACGACGCACACCCCGTGCCGGTCAGCGGGCGCGTCGACTATGGCGGCGTGCATGCGGAATTCGACGGCTCCGTGGCGGACCTCTCCGGTGGCCGCGACCTGAAAGGCCGGATTGCGGCGCGCGGCGCCTCGCTCGGCGTGCTCGGCGAGCTCTTTGGCGTGCTGCTGCCGACGACCGACCCATTCTCGCTGCGCGGCACACTGGAAAAGGACGGCGAATTGTGGCGTGCCCGCGTCAGCGACGCACAGGTCGGCGAGAGCGCCGTCCAGGGCGTCTTCACCTACGACGCACGCGCGGACACGCCGCGGCTCGAAGGCGAACTGCGCGGCAAGCGCTTCGTCCTCGCCGATCTTGCACCCGCGTTCGGCACCCGCAATCCAGACGGCAGCCGTGCGCCCCCTCCGCCCGGGCGAGTCATACCGGAGCGCGATCTGGACCTGCCTGCGCTGAAGACCATGGACGCGCGCATCGCGGTGGATCTCGGCCATGTCGATCTCGGCACCGCGTTCTCGCAGCCGATCTCCCCGCTGCGTGCGACGCTGAGCCTGCACAAGGGCCGACTCGCACTCAGCGAGCTCGATGCGAGCACGGCAAGGGGACGCCTGCGTGGCGAGATTGCCGTCGATGCTGACCACCGTCCGCCGCAATGGGCTGCGAACCTGAAGTGGGAAGGCATCCGCCTGGAAGACTGGATCAGCGTGGCGCGGACGCGGGCCGCCAGCGGCAGTGGCGGGGAACCAACCCAGCCGCCGTACTTCACCGGCGTGTTTCACGGCCGCGCGCGGCTGACCGGGCACGGCCGGTCCACGGCGGCCCTGCTCGGAACCCTCGACGGCGAACTGACCACAGGCGTGCGCGACGGCAGCATCTCGCGGCTGCTGATCGAGATCATGGGGCTCGACGTCGCCCAGGGCCTCGGCCTCGCGCTGGGCGGCGACCAGGCGCTGCCCGTGGACTGCGCCGTCGCCGACGTCGTTGCGCGCGGCGGCCGGCTGAGCCCGCGCGTCGCGCTGATCGACACGCCCGTCACCCTGGTGCTGGTCGACGGCGACATCGATCTCGCGCGCGAGGCGCTCGACCTGCGCTTCACGGCGAAGCCGCGCAACGTTTCGCCCTTCACGCTGCGCACACCGGTGCGCGTCGCCGGCACCTTCGAAACTCCGCGCGTACGGCCGGAAGCCGGCCCGCTCGCGACCAGGGCGCTGGCCGGCATTGCGCTCGGCTTCGTCACGCCGTTCGCCGCCATCCTCCCCTTCATCGACCCCGGTGAGACGCCGGGATCGCCCTGCCGACAGGCGCTCGCGCGACTCAGTCGCTGAGCACGGCGCGCCCCGCCGCCGGGTCGCCCGGGGCGCCGCCGTGCCCGAAGATGCGCGCGGCAGCGAGCACGTCGGCTAGAATCCCCTGAACTAGCGCGACGACACCATGATCGGCATCTTCCTCATCACCCACGGCACGCTCGGCGAGGCGCTGATCCAATGCGCCTGCCACGTACTGAACCGGCGGCCCGACAACGTCATCCAGCTCGGACTTTCGGGCCAGGACGATCCACTGGACATCCTGCCCGAGGCGCGACGCTTGCTCGCGACGGTCGACAAGGGACATGGCGTCGTGATACTCACCGATATCTATGGCGCAACCCCGGCAAACGTCGCGCGCAAGCTGCTGGAGCCGGGGCGCGTCGAAGGCATCGCCGGCGTGAATCTGCCGATGCTGCTGCGGGTGCTGACCTACCGGGAAAGGGACATGAACACGCTCATCGAACGCGCCATCACCGGCGGCTGCGAGGGCGTGCTGCGAATGAAGTGAGAGGGACATGCCGAAAGCGGAAGCCGAAATCATCAACAAGCTGGGCCTGCATGCGCGCGCGTCGGCAAAACTGACGCAACTCGCAAGCAGCTTCGGCGCCGACATCTGGCTCGAACGCAACAGCCGACGCGTGAATGCCAAGAGCATCATGGGCGTCATGATGCTCGCCGCCGCGCGCGGCGCGACGATCACGGTCGAAACCGCCGGCCAGGACGAGGACAAGGCGCTCGAGGCAATCCTCGGCCTCATTGCCGACCGCTTCGGCGAAGGGGAGTAACTCGATGCCCTTCACCATCCACGGGCTCCCCGTCTCGCAAGGGATCGCGATCGGCCACGTGCATCTGGTGTCGCACGCGATGCTGGAGGTCAACCACTACCACGTCGCGACTAAGTATCTGCCCGAGGAAGTGGAGCGCCTCAACGAAGCCGTCGCGACCGTGCAGGGCGAGCTGGTTGGGCTGAAGGCCGCCACGACCGCCGGACAGCCACACAGCGAAGTCGGGGCCTTCGTCGATCTGCAGCTGATGATGCTGGGCGACCCGATGCTCGTGGACGCGGCACGCCAACTGATCACCGAGCGGCGCTGCAACGCCGAATGGGCGCTGGTGCAGCAGATGGAGCTGGTCGTCGAGCAGTTCGAGCAGATCGAGGATCCCTATCTGCGCGAGCGCAAGGCCGACGTGGTGCAGGTGGTCGAGCGCATCGTGAAGGTGCTGCTGGGCCATCCCGGCCACCTGCCGCCCAAGCGTCGCGACGGACTCGGCACGATCATCGTCGCGCACGATCTCTCGCCGGCGGACACGATAGGCTTCCGCGACCACAACATCGGCGGCTTCGTGACCGACGTCGGCGGCCCGACCAGCCACACGGCAATTGTTGCGCGCAGCCTGCGCATCCCGGCGGTCGTGGGTCTGCACCACATCCGCCAGCTGGTCGAGGAAGACGAGCTGCTGATCATCGACGGCACGCGGGGGGTCGTGATCGTCGCGCCCGACGAGCGCATCGTCGAAGAATACCGCCTGCGCCGCAGCGAGCTGGAGCTGGAACGCTCCAAGCTCAATCGCCTGAAGGGCACGCCTGCGACGACGCTCGACGGCGAAGACGTCAAGATGCTGGCGAACATCGAGGGGCCGAAGGACCTCAATCAGGTCAAGGCGGTCAATGCCGACGGCGTGGGCCTGTACCGCACCGAGTTCCTGTTCCTCGGCCGCGACTCGCTGCCGGACGAGGACGAGCAGTACGAGGCCTACCGCGCGGTGCTGAAGTCGCTGTCGGGGAAGCCGGTGACCATCCGCACCTTCGACGTCGGTGCCGACAAGGCGCTCAACGGCGTCGGCGCGCGCTTCGAGCCGAACCCGGCGCTGGGGCTGCGTGCCGTGCGCTACTCGCTGGCCGAGCCGCAGATGTTCATGACGCAGCTGCGCGCGCTGCTGCGCGCCTCGGTGCACGGCCAGCTGCGCATCATGATCCCGATGCTCGCGCACGCGCACGAGATCGACCAGTCGCTGCAGTTGATCGCGAAGGCGAAGGCGGAGCTCGACGCGGAAGGGCTGAAGTACGATCCGCGCGTGGAGATCGGCGGCATGATCGAGGTGCCGGCCGCCGCGTTGGCGCTGGGCATGTTCATCCGCCGCCTGTCCTTCCTGTCGATCGGGACGAACGACCTGATCCAATACACGCTCGCGATCGACCGCTCCGACGAGGCGGTCGTGCACCTCTATGACCCGCTGCATCCGGCGGTGCTGAAGCTCATCGCCGGCACGATCCAGGCGGGGGCACGCTTCGGCCTGCCGGTGTCGGTGTGCGGCGAAATGGCGGGCGACCCGGCCTACACGCTGCTGCTCTTGGGCATGGGACTGCGCAATTTCTCGATGCACCCGGGACACATCCTCGAGATCAAGCAGCAGGTGCTGCGCGCCGACCTCAACGAACTGGCGCCGCGCGTGCAGCGCATCCTGAAGATGGACGAGCAGGCGAAGGTGCGGGAAGCGGTGATGCGGCTCGCCGGCTGAACGACGGCGAGGCGAAAAAAAACACATGGGACTGCGCTGGAAATCGGGGCTGTGGCTGGGCGTGCTGCTCGCGCTGCTGCTGCTCGTCGCGCTGCTGGCCGGGCGCGCGGGACTGGAGGCCTTCCGCACCCGCTTCGGCGCGGCCTTCGCCGCCAATCACGCGCAGTTGCACGCGCAGCGCCTGGTGACGCTGATCACGCGCGAACTCAGCCTGGCGCAGCGGCTGGCCGAACTCGGCAGCGTGCGCGAGTTCCTGCGCGACGGCGAGGGCGCGGCGGCGACGTTCGCCGACCTCGAACGCTTTCGCGCCGCATTTGCCGACGGCTCGGCCTTCCTGATCGCGCACGCCTCGGGTGACTACTATTTCAGCGACAGCCCGGCCGCGCCCGGACCGCTGCGCCCCCGTTACACCTTGCGCCGCGACGAACCGAAGGATGCGTGGTACTACGCGACGATCGCCGGCGGACGCCCCTACGCCCTCAACGTGAACGTGGACGAGACGCTGCGGGTGACCAAGGTGTGGTTCAACGTGCTCGTGCACGATGGCGACGGCGGCCGAATCCTGGGCCTTGCCGGCACCGGACTCGACCTCACGCGCTTTCTCGCCGACTTCGTCGCCACCGGCGAGGCGGGCGCCACCAGCCTGATCGTCAATGGCGACGGCGTGATCCTAGCGCACCCCGATCCCGCCCTGATCGAGTATTCGGCGCTCACCAAGGCGAGCCCGCAGCGCACCCTGCAACGCCTCGTCGCGCGCGAGGACGACCGCGCGGCGCTCGCGCGCACGCTCGCCGAGCTGCGTGCCGACCCGGCCGCGAGCCGCACGCTCGAGATCGAATTCGACGGCCGCCGGCGGATCGTCGGCGCCGCCTTCGTGCCGCAACTCGACTGGTACGTGCTCAGCGCCATCGACACCGACGCCGCGCAGGTGATCGACGAGAACCTCCTGTGGCCGCTGGCGCTCGCGGCACTGGCGCTGCTGGTGCTGTTCGCCGCGGGCGTCAGCGTCGGTGCGAACCGCCTGATCCTGCAACCGCTGGTGGGCCTGACCGAATCGGCGCGCCGCCTCGCCGCGGGCGACTACGGCCTGCGCCTGCACTCCGGCCGTCAGGACGAGCTGGGCGAGCTGACGCGCGTGTTCGACGGCATGGCGCGCCAGATCGATGCGCATACGCGCGAGCTCGAAGCCCGCGTCGCCGAACGCACGCGCGACCTTGCCGCCGCGCGCGATCGCATCGCCGAAGCCCACCGCCAGATCCAGGACAGCATCCGCTACGCGAGCCTGATCCAGCACGCGATGCTGCCGCAGGAAGCGCTCGCGCGGGCACTGCCGGGCGCGCATTGCGTGCTGTGGCAACCGCGCGATACGGTCGGCGGCGACCTCTACCTTTTTCGGCACGATGACGACGGCTTCCTCCTCGGGCTCATCGACTGCGCCGGACACGGCGTGCCCGGCGCCTTCATGACGATGATCGCGCATGCGGCCTTCGACCTCGCGGTGCATGAACTCGGCATCGCCGATCCCGCGGCGCTGCTCGCGCGCATGGACACGGCGATCCGCAGCCTGCTGCCCGAGGCGATCGCGGGGCGGCAGCTCGCGACGAACATGGACGCCGGCCTGTGCCACGTGGACGTCGCCAACGGTGTGCTGCGCTTCGCCGGCGCCCATCTCGATCTGTATCGCTGCGTCGGCGGACGCTGCGAACGCATACGGGGCGGTCGGCGCAGCCTCGGCGAGCGCCGGCGCGGCGCACATCCGAACCCGACCCATGAGAACCAGATCATGCCGGCAGCCGGCGATGCGACGTATTATCTGAGCACCGACGGTTTTCTGGACCAGGCCGGCGGCCAGCACGGCTTCGGCTTCGGCGCCAGCCGCTTCGCCGAGCTGCTCGCGACGCTCGCCGCGCAGCCGATGCCGGCCCAGGCCGAGGCCTTGCTGCACACGCTGCGCGAGCATCAGGGCCCGCGGGCACAGCGCGACGACGTCGCGGTACTGGGTTTTTGCGTTCCTGCGCGGGCGGCCTCGCCCGGACAGGTTTCCGGAGAGTGAGAATGGAACAGGTCGACGTCTTGACGCTGCGCGAGGCATTCACGCGCCAGGGCATCATGCTGGGCTTCAACGGGCCGTTTTCGGCGACGCTGATGGAGGAAATCGGCAAGGCGCTGCGCAAGCACATGGAAGGGCTGGCCGAATCGCCGTCGGCAGTGACCGACGTGTTCTCCGCCTACATCGAGCTGAGCCAGAACATCCGCCACTACGCCGCCTCGCGCGGCGTCAGCGGCAGCGCGGCGGAGGCGACCATCATCGTGTCGCGCGACGACGAGGGCCGCTACGTCGTGAGCGCCGGCAATGTCGTGCTGGCCGCGGACGGCCGCGCGCTGGAGGCGCGCATCGCCGAGCTCGCCGCGATGGACAAGGCGGAACTCAAGGCGGCGTTCAAGGCGCAGATGCGCGCGCCACGTGATCCGGACGCCAGAACCGGCGCCGGCCTCGGCCTGATCGACCTGGCGCGGCGCGCCAGCCGCCCCTTGTCCTGCAACCTGAAACCGCTCGACGATGCGCACGCCTTCTTCAGCCTGCGCGTCGTGATCTGAAGAGAGGATCGCCGTGAAAGACATCGACATTGCCGGCAGCGAATCGACGCCCCGTATTCGTGCCGACCGGGACGCCGGCCGCCTGGAGATGAGCGGCGACTCCTACCCGGAAAATTCCTTCGAACTGTTCCAGCCGGTGCTCGACTGGATCGCCGCGTTTCTGGCGGAGGGCGAACGGCCGCTGCTGGTCGATTTGCGCCTGCTGTACCTCAACACCAGCAGCGTGCGCGCAATGATGGAAATCTTCGACGCCCTGCAGGATGCGCACGAGCGCGGCCGTGAGGTCGCGGTCGTGTGGCGCTACGACGGCATCAACGAACGGGTCGCCGATCTCGCCGGCGAATTCAAGGAGGACTACACTTTCCCGTTCGACATCGTGGCCGCTCGCGAAACATGCCATTAGCCGCACACCGACCGGAACCTCCGCTGTTCGAGCGCATCGAAACCCTGCTCGCGGCACCGGAACACGGCGACAACCCGTTGCGCGCGCCGCTCGCCGAACTGTTCGAAGCCTTCGACGACCAGTTGCGGCAGATGGACCGCATCACCCGCATCAGCGATGGCTACCAGGCAGCCGAGCGCGCGCGCGGTGCCGGACATGCGCAGAACTATCGCGAACAGCTACGCCGGCTGGAAAAGATCGTGCGCATCAGCGATCGCTATCAGGGCCTGCTGCGCGAGCTCAACCAGCGCCTCGAATGGCTGTCGAACCGCGACGCGCTGACCGGCCTGCCCAACCGCCGGCATGCGCTCACGCGCCTCAACGAGGAGTTCCGGCGCACGCAGCGCACCGGCCGGCCGCTGGCGATCGCGCTGGTCGATATCGACCACTTCAAGACGATCAACGACACCTGGGGCCACGAGGTCGGCGACGAGGCGCTCGCCGCCGTCGCCGGACGCCTGTCCACCTCGGTGCGCGAGTATGATCTTTGCGCGCGCTGGGGAGGCGAGGAGTTCCTGGTGCTGCTGCCGGAAACCACCGAATCCGGCGTCCGCGACAGCGCCGAGCGGCTGCGCGCGAGCATCGCCAGCGACCCCTTCATGGTCGGCGATCGCCAACTCGTGATCACCGTCTCGCTCGGCGCGGGCACGGCACACGCCGACGAAGACGTCACGGCGTTCATGAAGCGGGTCGACGACGCGCTGTACCGCGCCAAGCATGCTGGGCGCAACCGCCTGGAGCTGGCACCGGCCGACACGAGCGCGATTTGACATTCGCCGGTGCGCACGCTAATTTCTCGCCGAACAGCGCCGATTTGAACCACAGCTTGCGGGCGCTCAATAAATCCGGCTAAAGCGAGGACGACCCAGTCCGCGTTTCGCAGCCGGCTGGGTTTTTTCGTTGACAAGAATACGACCATGATCCAACCCCAATCCGTCGGAGTCGTCGCCCCGCAACGGGCGCACTTCGCCGAGCCGCTGCCGCTGCGCAGCGGGGGCTCTTTGCCCGAATACGAGCTGGTCTACGAGACCTACGGCGAACTGAACGCCGACCGCAGCAACGCGGTGCTGGTGTGCCACGCACTGTCGGGGTCGCACCACGTCGCCGGCCACTATGCCGACGCGCCGAAGAACATCGGCTGGTGGGACAACCTCGTCGGCCCGGGCAAGCCGCTCGACACGCGCAAGTTCTTCGTCATCGGGGTGAACAACCTCGGCGGCTGTCACGGTTCGACCGGGCCGATGTCGATCAACCCGGCCAGCGGCGAGCCCTGGGGCGCGGACTTCCCCTTCGTGACGGTCGAAGACTGGGTCGAGGCGCAGGCGCGGCTCGCCGACCGGCTGGGCATCGCGCGCTTCGCCGCGATCGTCGGCGGCAGCCTGGGCGGCATGCAGGCGCTGTCGTGGACGCTGCAGTACCCGGAGCGCGTCGCAAACGCGGTCGTGATCGCCTCCGCGCCCAAGCTCACGGCACAGAACATCGCCTTCAACGAGGTAGCGCGCCAGGCGATCCTGAGCGATCCGGACTTCCACGGCGGCCACTACTATGCGCACGGCGTCGTGCCGACGCGCGGCCTGAAGCTCGCGCGCATGGTCGGGCACATCACCTATCTTTCCGATGACGCGATGGGCGACAAGTTCGGTCGCAGCCTGCGCCACGGCAAGGCGATCTACAGCTACGACGTGGAGTTCGAGATCGAGTCCTACCTGCGCTACCAGGGCGACAAGTTTGCGGGCTTCTTCGACGCCAACACTTACCTGCTGGCGACCAAGGCGCTCGACTATTTCGATCCGGCCTTCGAGCACGGCGGCAACCTGCCGGCGGCGCTGGCGCGCGCGACGGCGGATTTCCTCGTGGTGTCCTTCAGCACCGACTGGCGCTTCTCCCCCGCGCGGAGCCGCGAGATCGTCTATGCGCTGCTGCACAACCAGCGCAATGTCAGCTACGCGGAGATCGAGAGCGACGCCGGGCACGATTCCTTCCTGCTCGACGAAGCGCAGTACCACGCGCTGCTCACCGCCTACTTCGACCGCATCAAGGTTTAGCCATGTCCTACCGTTACGACTACGAAGTCATCACCCAGTGGATCGCGCCGGGGGAGAAGGTGCTCGACCTCGGCTGCGGCGACGGCAGCCTGCTCAAGCATCTCGCGGAAGTGCGCCAGGTGCAGGGTTACGGCGTCGAGAACGACCCGGACAAGCTGCTCGCGTGCACGAGAAACGGCGTCAACGTGATCCAGATGGACATGGAGAAGGGGCTTGCCGGGATCGAGGACGGCTTCTTCGACCACGTGATCATGAGCCTGTCGCTGCAGGCGATGCACAACACGCAGGGCATCCTCGTGGAGATGCTGCGGGTGGCGCGCGAGGCGGTGGTGAGCTTCCCGAACTTCGGCTACTGGCGTCATCGCCAGAGCATCCTTAACGGTCGCATGCCGGTGTCGGAGAGCCTGCCGCACCAGTGGTTCAACACGCCCAACGTGCGCTTCTTCACGATCTCGGACTTCGATGCGCTGTGCGAGATGAACGGCATCGCAGTGCGCGAGCGGCTGGCCTTCGACGAGGGCAAGCTGATCCTGGACGAGCCGAACTTCCTCGCCAGCGTGGCGGTGTATCGGCTCGGCCGCGGCGGCTGAATCGTCCGGCACGCAGATGCGACAAGGCCCGCGCGCAGCGGGCCTTGTCTTTTCGGGGGCGCGGCGCGCTCAGCCGACGACGAAGTTCGCAACGTCGACCTTCACGGTCGGGCGGCCCAGCGCGACGGCGGTCGCAACGGCGAACTGTTTCGCCCAGTCTCCGCGCTCCTTGAAGCGATCCTCGCCGCCGTACTTGGCGACGTTGAGGACCATGTCGAGCACGAGGATCTTGCCCATCGGGTTGGACGGCGTGCATTCGAGCCGCTCGAACTCGCCCGACAGCCAGGCGCGCGCCTGGTCCTTTGCAAGACCGGCCGCGTCCGCGTCGGACACGATCGTCTCGTATTCGCGCTCGGCGCCGAATACCACGTTGATGTGCTGCGTCATCCCTCTCTCCTCTCCTTATTGGTGTTTATGCGTTGAACGTACATTCTCGGGTGTGTCGCGCGGGCAGGCAAGCCCGCGGCGCAGCTCGACGCGGGCGCGGAATGTAAGGCGCTGCTGCAGCGACGACGCGGGCTGCGGCAATCTGGGATAATGCGCCGAACCCTCGCCCAAAGCTTCCCGTGTCGTCCATTCCCTCCGCTCCGCCCCCTGCCGGCCCGGCATCCTCGCGTCCCGCCTGGCTGGACGCGCTGTTCAACCGCCGGATGCTGATCTGCATCTTCACCGGCTTCTCCTCGGGCCTGCCGCTGTACCTGCTGCTGAACCTGGTGCCGGCCTGGCTCAAGACCGAAGGGCTGTCGCTGAAGGCGATCGGGGCGTTCGCGCTGATCCAGTTCCCCTACACGTGGAAGTTCGTGTGGGCGCCGCTGCTCGACCGCTTCGGCATCCTGCCGTGGCTGGGGCGACGGCGGAGCTGGATGCTGCTGTCGCAGCTGGGGCTGCTCGCGGCGATCGCGTGGCTGGGGCAGCTGTCACCGACCGATAACCTGATGCTGGTGGTCGCATTGACCGCGACGCTCGCTTTCCTGTCGGCAACACAGGACATCGCGCTCGATGCCTTCCGCCGCGAGATCCTGCCCGAACTCGAACTGGGACTGGGCAACGCGCTCCACGTGAACGCCTATCGCATCGCCGGGCTGGTGCCGGGTTCGCTGTCGCTGATCCTCGCCGACCGCCTGCCGTGGAGCGAGGTTTTCGCCATCACGGCGCTGTTCATGCTGCCGGGGGTCGCGATGACGCTGCTGGCGAAGGAGCCGGCGATCGCAGCGGGCGCGCCGCGCACCTTGCGCGATGCGGTGGTCGAGCCCTTCCGCGAGTTTTTCGGCCGCCATGGGCTGCAGTCGGCGTTGCTGGTGCTGACCTTCATCTTTCTCTACAAGCTCGGCGATTCGCTGTGCACGGCGCTGGCGACGCCCTTCTACCTCGACATGGGTTTCACCAAGACCGAGATCGGCCTGATCGCGAAGAACGCCGGGCTGTGGCCGTCGGTGATCGGCGGCATCCTCGGCGGCATCTGGATGGTGAAGCTGGGCATCAACCGCGCGTTGTGGCTGTTCGGCGTGGTGCAGGTGGTGAGCATCCTGGGCTTCGTGTGGATGGCCTGGCTGGGGCCGGCGCCGTCCGACGCGGCACGCCTCGCGGCGCTGGCGATCGTGATCTCGGCCGAGGCGGCGGGCGTGGGCCTGGGCACGACCGCCTTCGTCGCCTACATGGCGCGCACGACCCACCCCGCCTACACGGCGACCCAGCTCGCGCTGTTCACCAGCCTGATGGCGGTGCCGCGCACCTTCATCAACGCGTCCGCCGGCTGGCTGGTCGAGCGCATGGGCTGGTACGACTTCTTCTGGCTGTGCTTCTTCCTCGCGCTGCCGGGGATGCTGCTGCTGATTCGCGTCGCGCCGTGGAACGGCGAGGCGAAGGCGATCGCGGCGGCGCCCGGACGCGCCTGAATCCTCTTCCCGCAAAGATGAACACGACTACTGCCGATTCCCTGATCGCCGCGGCGCGCGCGCTGTCGGTCACCCTGGACGCGATGCGCTTCGCCGCACCGGTGAGCCACGTCTACAACCCGCTCGACTATGCATGGGCAATCCACGAGGATTACCTGCGCCGTTATGCGGCGGGCAGGAAACGCATCGTGTTCCTCGGCATGAATCCCGGCCCCTTCGGCATGGCGCAGACCGGCGTGCCCTTCGGCGAGATCGAGGCGGTGCGCGACTGGCTGGGGCTCGCGGGGCCGATCGGCAAGCCGGCGGTGGAGAATCCCAAGCGCCCGGTCGAAGGTTTCGACTGCGCGCGTTCGGAAGTGAGCGGACGGCGGCTGTGGGGGCTGTTCCGCGAACGCTTCGGCACGGCCGAGGCCTTCTTTGCCGAGCATTTCGTCGCCAACTACTGCCCGCTGGCCTTCTTCGACGGCGGACGCAACGTGACGCCGGACAAGCTGCCGGCGGCCGAATCGCAGCCGCTGCTCGCGGCGTGCGACGAGCACCTGCGGCGCATGATCGACGCGCTGGCGCCGGACTGGGTGATCGGCGTCGGCGCCTGGGCGGAATCGCGCGCGGCCGCGGCGCTGGGCGGGCGCAGGCTGCGCATCGGCCGTGTGCTGCATCCCAGCCCCGCGAGCCCGGCGGCGAACCGCGGCTGGTCCGAAGCGGCGAGCCGCCAGCTCGCCGAACTGGGAATCTGGTAAGCAGGATCGACGGCGCGCAACGGGCCAGGACCGCGCGTCACACCGCCTCCGGCCTTGACGGTCGGCACCGTCGCGAGCGCGCGGCGGACCTCTTTCCGTTCCGCGCCCGGGCCTGCATTCCCGCAGGAACAAGCCGTCCGGGTCGCTCCGGAGCGATCCGCATGAGCCCTCAGCGCCCCCCCGCACCCTACTGCAACACCCGTAAGAATCCCCTACGGTACGTACGGTATTCCCCTCCGTACGTAATGGTCAGCTGCAATTTCTTGTTGCATCTCCGGTTTGCGCCCGCTCGTGACGGTGTGACATTTTGATAACCCGTTCGCAATAAAACCCGATTTTCATAGGGTCCGCGAACGGCCCGTCGCAACGCTGTCTCGCAAGCTCACGCTTCACAGGGGGAGGATACGGTGGCGTCGCATCTCGGCATTCTGTCGGTCCTGCAGGCATTGCGCGAGCGCCTGGCGATCCGCATGGCGGCGCGCCTGGGCGGCAATCCGCAGGTCGAGATCCTTGGTTCGCAGACGCTCGACGGCAAGCCGCAGGCCAACACCGACACGCTCGGGATCTACCTGCATCGCATCTCGGTCGATCCGTTCAGCCGCAATCGTCATCTGTCACCGCTGCCCGGTCGCCGCCAGCCCCGCCCGGAGTTGCCGGTCAACCTGCACCTGTTGCTGATCGCATGGTGCACGCATACCGATCAGGAAATCGAATACCTCGCCGCGGCGATCCAGATCCTCGGCGGCGGCTTCATGCTGGAGAGCGCGGACATGAGCCTCGCCGATCCCGACTGGGGCCGCGAGGACGTCGTGCAGGTGCTGCCGGAGGAGATGAGCACCGAAGACCTGATGCGGCTGTGGGACAGCCTGCCGGGCGACTACCGCCTGTCGGCCCCCTATCTGGTCAAGACGGTACGCCTGGCCCCGGACATCGACCATGACGAAGGGCCGGCGGTGAGAACCCTGGTGTTCCCGATGGACGAGCGCAGCGGGAGCGGGCAGTGATCGTCGAGACCCTCGTGCTGCATGCCAGCGACTTCATCGAGTGGGTGGACGCGAGCGGCGCACAGGGCGGCGCACGACGTCCCGTGCCGGCTCAAGGCCTGAGGGTCCGGCTTGAAAGTCCGCCAGCCGATCTGGAACTGATCCACAAGACCGCGGGCACCGTGCTGTGGCGCCGGGTTCCGGCCGAACTGCGGCGCGTGATCGACGGCGCCGCGAGCCCCGCGGACCTCGCGGTGCCCCTGGAGGCCGACGAGCCGCTGTATGCCCTTGCGGGCGAGGTTGCCGACCCGGCCGGGCACTTCCTGCCGCGACGCTTCTCCCTCGCTGCCGGTCGCCGTACCGAACATGCCCTGAGCCTGTTCCGCTCGCCGCTCGGTACGCGCTTCGGCCGCGCCGGCGGGCTGATCGGCCGCACGACGCTCGAGGACGGCTCCCTCGTACCCTGGGCGCTGCTGGCGCTGCGCGTGACGCCGCCGCTTGCGACGCCCTTCGATTTTGTCGCGCAGAGCGACGCCCACGGCGAATTCCGCCTGTCGCTCGAACGCCTGCCGTCGCTCACGAAGGACGCGCCGGCGACGACTTACCCGGGAGTGCTCACGGTGCGCGCCGCCGCCGACGGCACCGATCCGGACACGCTGCCAGCTGCGCGCGTGCGCAGCACCGGCAGCGGCAACGCCGCATTCAAGACTCAACTGACGGTGGACATTGCGCCAGGGCGCATCACCACCTTGGCCAGCCCGGGACGGGATGCCCTCGTCCTGCGGTTTTCCTGAACCGCTGCTTTCACGAGCCTGACCGGCACCGAAGGAGAAGCGACATGCCCGAGTACCTAGCACCTGGCGTCTTCGTCGAGGAGACGAGCTTCCGCAACAAGTCGATCGAAGGCGTCGGTACGAGCGTCGCGGCGCTGGTGGGCCCGACCCGCACCGGCCCGCTGCGCGGCGTGCCCGAGGTGCTGACGAGCTACGCGGACTTCGAGCGCATCTACGGCGACGCGCAGGACCTGGCGATCGGCGAGGGCGGCGCGAGCGTGCCGAACTACTCGGCGCACGCGGCGCGGGCTTTCTTCGACAACGGCGGCAAGCAGCTCTTCGTCGCGCGCGTCGTGGCGGGCGTGAATGGCGTCGGCCCGGACGAGGATGGCAAGTGGCCGAATGCGGCGTCGAAGACCGACGGCGCGGGCGACGTGCAGTTCTTCAGCCGCTTCCCCGGCAAGATGGGCGAATACACGCTGGAGCTGCGCTGGCGCGACAGCGAGAACCTGCTGCGCAGCGAGACGCCGAAGGCGGCGACGGGCGACGGCCTGTACTTCCTCGAGGCGACCGGCGTGGCGCTGGCGGCGAAGGCGACCGGCGCGATCGCCGATGGGGCCTTCCCCGTCGACGTGAAGGCAGTGGTGAAGCTCGACGGCGCGAACCTCGCGATCCAGAGCAATCGCGCCGAGATCACGTCGATGGCCGATCCGGACAATCCGGCGGCGGTCCCCGCGGGCGAGCTCACCGCGCTGGTCGTCGCGAGCCTGCCGGCCAACGCCAGGCTCACGCGCATCTTCGTGCGTCCGCCGGCCTCGGGCGCGCTCGCGGCGGGGACTTCGGCGGAGCTGCAGCTCGCGGACGTGACGGACCTCGCCCCCTACACCGGCGGCGTGAACTGGGGCAATCTGAAGGTGCTGCGCGGCACGCTGGACGCGGCTGGCGAGACCTTCACGGTCACCGGCGACACGACGCTCAACCCCGGCGTCGCGAACCCGATCACGCTGCCCCTCGCCGCGCTCGCGGCCAAGCCGGGTGCGGCGCGCTCGATGATCGTGCTGCGCAGCTTCGATCTCGACGTGCGCAACGGCGGCAAGGACGGCGAAGTGATCCGCACCTACGCGGGCCTGAGCACGGCGCCCTCCGGCGCCACGAGTCTCGCAAGCGTGCTGCCGGCCAACCCCGAGCGCCGCGCGGAGGCGCTGAGTTCGCCGATCGCCTGCGTGCTGGCCGACGACGCGACCGGCGACGACATCCAGACGGCGCTCGTCGCGATGTGCGACGCGGCGGCGCTGAACCCCGGCGCGAGTTCGCTCGACGAGCCGCGCTACCTGATCGCGCTCACCGGCGGCAGCGACGGCACCGAGCCGACCTCGACCGACTATGCCGGCGAGACCGACGAGATCAAGGGCAGCACCGGCCTGAAGGCGCTGGAGATGGTCGAAGACGTGTCGATCGTGATGACGCCGGCCGCGGCCGAGTCGGACGAGGACGTGCACACCGCGGTCGTGATGGAAGTGCAGAAGCATTGCCGGCGCATGCGCTATCGCGTGGGCGTGGTCGATTCGCGCTTCGGCCAGAGCATCAGCGAGGTGCGCGCCTTCGCCGGCCAGTTCGACGACACGCGCCTGGCGCTGTACCACCCGTGGGTGGTGATCCCCGACCCGACCGGCACGCGGCGCGACATCGCGGTGCCGCCGGCGGGCTTCATCGCCGGCATCTATGCGCGCACCGACGTCGATCGCGGCGTGCACAAGGCGCCGGCGAACGAGATCGTGATGGGGGCGCTGCGCTTCGAGCAGCAGATCAACACCTTCCAGCAGGAGCTCCTCAACCCCAACGGCATCAACTGCCTGCGCTCCTTCGCCGGCCGCGGCCACCGCGTATGGGGCGGACGCACGCTGTCGAGCGATCCCGAGTGGAAGTACGTGAACGTGCGGCGCTACTTCCTGTACCTGGAGCGCTCGATCGAGAAATCGACGCAGTGGGCGGTGTTCGAGCCGAACGGCGAGGCGCTGTGGGCCAACATCCGCACCAGCGTCGAGGACTTCCTGTTCACCGAATGGCGCAACGGCCGCCTGCTGGGCGGCACGCCGAAGGAGGCCTACTTCGTGCGCTGCGACCGTTCGACGATGACGCAGAACGACATCGACAACGGCCGCATGGTGTGCCTGGTGGGCGTGGCGGCGCTGAAGCCCGCCGAGTTCGTGATCTTCCGCATCGGCCAGAAGACCGCCGACGCCTGACAACGTGGAGAAATGAAAAATGGCCGTTTTTCGTGAAACACCTTATTCGGCGTTCAATTTCCTGGTCGACCTCGAACCCGGCCAGGGCAGCGAGGTGCGCGCCGGTTTCTCCGAGGTCTCCGGCCTCAACGCCGAGGTCACGGTCGCCGAGTACCGCGCCGGCAACGACCGCGTGAACTACGTGCGCAAGGTGCCGGGCATCCACAAGGCGGGCGACGTCACGCTCAAGCGCGGCGTGATCGGCGCGCAGAACCTCTACGAGTGGCTGGAGAAGGGGCGCATCGGCAAGATCTCGGAGGCCAAGCGCGACATCGTCGTGAAGCTGCAGTCCGAGGACCGCGCCGACGTGGTCGTGAGCTGGAAGCTGCGCGGCGCGATGCCGATCAAGTGGACCGGGCCGACGCTCACCGCGAAGGGCGGCGGCGACGTCGCGATCGAGGAGCTGGTGCTCTCCGTCGAGACGATCGAGCAGGAGTAAGACCGTGCTGCTCGCCGACAAGCGCATCGATCTGGACGCCCGCCCCGCGCCGCGGCGGCTGGCGCCGGTCGAGGTCGTGATGATCGGCCATTGCCCGTCCTTCGACGGCAGCGCCGAGTGGAAGCGGCTGGCGCGCGACCTCGCGGTGCTCGCCGAGATCGCCGCGCTGGGCTTCACCGCCGAGGTCGACCGCCTGCGCGCGCTGGACGCCGGCGAGGCCGAGGCCGAACCGGGCGACGGGGCGCTGTTCGCGCTGTACCGGCTGCCGATCCCGATCCGCTCGCTGGGCTACTTCCAGGCGCTCTTCCCGCAGGCCTTCGACACCGACGGCGCCTACCGCAGTGCGCTGGCCGGCCGCGCGGCCTGGCTGCCGGCGGCGGTGCAGGACTTCTTCGCCGGCGAGGACCGCGGCTTCGGCGACACGCGCACGCTGTGGATCATCCGCGTGCCCGAGTCCGGCGGCGTGCGCGCCTTCCTGCCGCAGCCGAACGCAAGCCTGATCGAACCGTCGGCGCTGGGCGCCTTCGAGCGCGCGCTGCTGATCGAGCGCGCCGGCATCCTCGCGCTGCCCGACCTCGAGCGCCTGCTGGTGCCGCGCGCGCTGCCGGACATCCCGCGCGTGCGCCTCGACAACCCCGAGGCGGTGTTCCTGCCCTGCGGCACCGAGATCGACGACACGCACCGCGAGCGCCGCCGTTCCGACGAGATGCTCGGCGCGGACGCACCGCTCGAGCCGATCGACATCGTGCCGCCCATCATCCGCACGCTGGCGCGCCTGCGTCCGGACATGCAATGCCTGCTGACGCTGCCGCTGGATCAGCGCCCGCGCGACGAATTGCCGGCACCGGCGCGCGATTTCCTCGCACACCTCGCGCTCATCGCCGGCGAGATTGGCAGCGAAGCGGGTGGCGGCGCGGCCGTCTCGCCGCACGCCGAGCTCGCCGGGAAACTGCGCCACCTGCAGCTCCTGTGGCCCTACCTGCGCAGCGAGGAGAGTCCGCTCGCCTCGCCCTGCGGGCTGGTCGCCGGCATGCAGGCACGCGTGTCGCAGCGCCATGGCGTGTGGCGTTCGATCGCCGGCCGGCCGCTGCCCACCGCCGCGCTGCCGTGGCCGCCGGTGACGCAGCAGCAGGCGACCGCTTTGCGCGAGGTGCCCGGCGTGACGGTGCTGCTGACGCGTGCGGGCAAGCTGCAGGTGGACGACGAGGCGCTGTGCGCGCCCTGCCTGCCCGCCGCCGACCTGCGCAGCATGACGGCCGCGCAGCGCGCGCAGGAGCACTGGCGCTCGGCGGAGGTGATGCGCTTCATGGGCTGGCTGCGGCGCGGGCTGCAGGCGCTGGGCGAGCAGCTGCTCTTCGACGCCGATCCGCGCGATCCGCGCCCGGAGCTCGCGCTGCGCGCCTTCTTCGAGCGCCTGCACGAGGCCGGCGCATTGCGCGGCGCGCGGCCCGAGAGCGCCTACCGCATCCGCGAGATTCCGTCGGCCGAGTCGACCATCGCGTTCGAGATCGAGATCGCGCCGGCCTACCCGATCGACCGGCTGCGCCTGACCTTCCTGCACGACCGCCACGCCGCCGTGACGGACACCCGAATCGAGGCCGTCGATGGCTGACGCGCCGCGCGAGTTCATCCCCTTTCGCTTCCGCGTCGCGCTGTACGACGGCGAGGGCGGCAACCTGCTGTGCCGCGGCGCCTTCAGCGAGGTGTCGGGGCTGGAGGCGACGATGGCACCCAAGGCGCTGAAGGAAGGCGGGCGCAACTGGGGCGAGGTGCAGCTGTCGGGGCCGACGACTTTCGCGCCGGTCATCCTCAAGCGCGGCATCACCGAGCTCGCGGACCTGTGGCAGTGGTTCGACATGAGCACGCGCCAGTCCAACTACGCGCTGCGCGTGAGCGGCACGATCGACGTCTTCCACCCGGAGGATCCGGACAAGCCACTGCTGCGCTGGCGCATCACGAACGCGCTGCCGACCAAGTTCAAGGGGCCGGACCTCTCCGCGACCGCCAGCCAGGTCGCGATCGAGGAGTTGCAGCTGGTGCATGAAGGGCTGGAACTCGAGCGCACCTGAGGACGAAAACCATGCCCGCCATGCAGATCGCCCGCGCCAAGCTGATCCCGATGAACGGGGACCAGGTCGAGACCGACGAGTCGCAGCACATCGACGTGCAGTTCAACCCCGCCACCTTGCGTGTGACGCTCTCCAACACGCTGAAGGCCGACAACAAGGGCGGCAGCGGAGGCAGCGGCGCGGCGGCGCAGTACATCGACAAGAGCGAATCGACGCTCGCCGTGGAGCTGGTGTTCGACACCAGCATCGCCGCGAAGCTGGGCTCGGACAGCCGCGAGGACCGCGAGACGGTCTCCGCCAACACCGACGTGCGCACGCTGACGAAGCGCATCGCCGAGGCCTTCATGAAGCCGCAGGATGCCGAGTCGAAGAAGCCCAAGGCGCCCAAGCGCTGCCGCTTCCAATGGGGCAGCTTCCAGTTCACCGGGATGCTGTCGAGCTACTCGGAGACGCTGGACTTCTTCGCGCCCGAAGGCATCCCGCTGCGCGCGACCCTCGCCCTGACCTTCAAGGAGGACCGCTACCAGTTCGCGCTCGACCCTTCGGTGCAGGCCGCGGAGCGCCCGATGCCGGCCTTCGCGCCCGGCGGGGAGGGCCAGAACGCGGCCAGCGCGGCGCAGGCGGCTGGCCAGAACCCGCGCGACTGGCGCGGCGTGGCCGACCTGAACGCCCTCGACAACCCGCGCTTCACCGCGCTGGGCACCCTGCTGATCCCGCTCGGAGGCCGCTGATGCCCGTGATCATCGACGAACTCGTCGCCGAAGTGCAGCCCGAGCCGAACCCGGCGCAGACCGCCGGCGCCGAGCCGCGCCCGCCCGAGGGTCAACCCGGCGAGACGCTGCTCGATCTCCTCACTGTCGTCCGCGAACGGGAGGCGCGCCTTGCCATCGACTAATCCGGCACTGGTAAGCGTCCGTCCGCGCGTGCGGGTGGATGGAGCCGACCGCGCCGCGCTCGGCGAGGCAGCGGCGGCGCTGTCGGTGCATCTGCCGGCGAGCGGCATGGCGAGCGCGGAGCTGCGCGTCGTGAATTGGGCGCCCGGCGGCAGCGGCACGCCGGACTTCGCTTTCCAGGATCTGCGCCTGGGGAGCCGCATCGAGATCCTGCTCGGCGAGACCGCCGACAGCGCAGTCTTTTCCGGCGACATCACCGCCTTCGAGGAGCGCTACGGCGACGGTGCGCCGCAGCTCGTGGTCCTCGCCGAGGACGCGCTGCACAAGCTCGCCCGCAGCCGCGCGAGCCGCGTGTTCGAGAACAAGGGGCTGGCCGACGTGGTGCGCGAGATCGCCGCCGACGCGGGCCTTCAGGCCGACGTGAACATCGACGCGGGCAGCGCCGACTGGCTGCAGCACAACGAGAGCCATCTCGCCTTCCTGCTGCGCGTGCTCGCGCCGCACGACGTCCCGCTGCGCATGCAGGGCGGGCGCCTGCGTGCGCGGCCCGAGGAGACCGACGCGAACCCGGTGCGCATCGACTCGGGCAACAACGCGCGGCGCATCCGCATCGTCGCCGACCTCAACCGCCAGCCGCGCGAGGTCTTGGCCGACGGCTACAACCTCGCCGCGGATTCGGCCGCGAGCGGCCGCAGCGCCTCGCTGGCACCCGCGCCCGCCGGACGCACCGCCGCCGCGACGCTCGCGGAGCTGGGCTGGGACGGCCGCTCGCCGCGCCCGCATCCCTTCGCACGCAGCCAGGCCGAGGCCGATTCGCTCGCGCAGGGGGCCTTCCGCCGCGATGCGCAGCGCTTCCTGCACGGCGAGATCGTGTGCACCGGCACGCCGGAGCTGGGCGTCGGGCGCGAGGTGGAGCTCGCCGGCGTGTCGCCGCGGCTCGCCGGGCGCTATCGCATCGCCGAGTGCTGGCATCACTTCGACAACGCGCAGGGGCTGTCCACGCGCCTACGCGTCGAACGCCCGGACTGGAATCCATGAGCGGACGCCACAGCCCCGGCCCCCTGCAGGATCTGCACCTCGGTGTCGTGCTCGACAACGCCGACCCGGACAACCGCGGGCGCGTGAAGCTGCGCCTGCCGGCGACCGGGCTGGAGATGTGGGCCGCGGTGATGGTGCCGAGCGCGGGCAGCGGCTACGGCGTGAGCCTGCTGCCGCGCCTGGACGAACAGGTCGTGGTGGCCTTCGTCAGCCCCGACCTGCCGATCGTGCTCGGCGCGGTGTGGAGCGGCGGCGGCAGCCAGCCCGCCGACGCGCGCCCGGTCGAGGAGCGCTACTTCGTGCAGAGCCCGGCCGGCATCAAGGTGCTGCTCGACGACCAGGAACCGAAGGTGAAGATCGAGACGCCCGCCGGCAACCATCTCACGATCACCGACCAGGGCGGCGGCAAGGTCACCATCGAGCAGGGCGGCGAGAAGGTCGAGATGTCGCCCGGCAACATCAAGGTCACCGGTTCGGGCATCGTCAAGATCGAAGCCGCGCAGGTCACGGTGTCGGCCGGCATGGTCAAGGTCGATGCCGGGATGAGCAAGTTTTCCGGCGTCGTGCAGTGCGACACCCTGATCAGCAACGCGGTGGTGTCGTCGAGCTACACGCCGGGGGCGGGGAACATATGGTGAGCGCGACGCGTACCCTGGACGCGGCCCTGCTCGCCGAGCGCCCGATGCGCGCGCCCCGGTCCGCCGGGCCTGCAGGTGCACACCAGCCGCGCGTGGTGGCCCCCTTCTTCACCGGCGACGGCGACGGCCTGACGCTGCACCGCTACCTCGACGAGGACTTCGTCGCGCGCTTCCTCAACGACGCGCAGGCCGGCCGGCTAAACGGCACCGCGGCCCAGCCCTGGTACCGCGAGGACCGCTTCGGCCGCTTCAAGGACGAGCCGACGCTGCGCCTGCCGATGCACCGCAGCTTCTACCTCGCCTGCGCCGAGGTGCATTGCGCCGTGCCGGGCGCGCCGGCCTTCGACCCGAAGAAGATCCTCGGCGCCGGCATGGTGGTGCGCCGCGTGCCTGCCGACGGCACGCCGCAGCGCTGGATGATCGCGGACGGGCAGCCGGTGGGCTGGCGCAGCGGCGAGATTCCCGATCACGACCCCGACGACGTGCGCCGCCTCACCGCGCGCGGCCTATTGCCGCCGCGCTTCCCCGAGCCGCCGTATTCGGGCGAGGAGGTCGTGCCGCTGCACCCGCTGCTTGTGCGTCGCCGCGACGCGCGCGGGGTCGAGCGCAGCCACACGCTGCTGTGGGGCTACCTGCCGCTCGGCGGCTCCGCACGCGAGAGCGCCGACGCGCCGTTGCCGCAGGCGAACGGCACCGAGGGGCCGGACTTCGGCCTGGAGCACGCCTGGCCGCTCGGCAGCCGAGGCGCGAAGGCGTGGGCCGACAATGACGGGCTGGTGATGGACAACGGCGTCGCGACGGTCGGCTTCATCGAGCTGCTGCAGACGCTCGTCGCGCAGTTCCGCACCGACAATGCGGCCGACGGCGACAACACCGGCCTGCGCACCCTGCTCGGCCAGCTGCGCTTCCACCGCATCGAGTGGCGCGTCTTCGGGGACAACATCCTGCCGCAGCCCGTGCAGGTCTCCGGCGAGACCGTGCTCGCCTGGCTCGACCGCAGCGCGGCGGCACTGGTCGAACTCTTCGCGCGCATCGTGCGCCGCGAGGCGATTGCCGGCAGCGTTGCACTGCCCGACGGCTTCGGCGGCACGCGCGGCGACCGCCTCCTGATCTCGGAACAGCAAGCGGCCGACCTGCGCAGCCTCGTCGCGCTGCGCACGGCGCGCGCGCAGGTGCGCTTCGACGACGGCCTGCCGCTGCCGCGCTACGGCCAGACCGACGGCGACCGCTTCGTCGCCGTCCCCTTCGTGCGCTGGCTGGACAATTGCGGCTGCGAGCGCGTCGCGTGGGGACCGGCGAGCCGCGTGTTCCGCGTCGCGTCGCCCTTCGACCCGGATGCGCAGCGCCCGACCACCGTCGTGCTGCCTTCGCTCGACGACTTCAAACGCGGATTGCCGCGCGGCGTCGCGATGCTCGCGCCGAAGTCGCTCGCCGACGTGCTGCGCAAGATCAGCCCAGGCATCGACATGAAGGGCGACGGCCCGGGCAACAACTGCGGCGCGTGCTGGAGCTTCAGCTTCAGCCTGCCGGCGATCACGCTGTGCGCGATGCTGATGCTGATGGTCGTGATCAACCTGCTCAACCTCTTCCTCGGCTGGCTGCCGTGGGCCTTCCTCGCGCTGCCGCGGCTGTGCCTGAAGGCGCTGAAAGGCAAATAAGGGTCAATGACGATGCCGACACCCGAATCCCTGCTCACGAGTTTCCCGCTGCTCGCCGGCCTCGGCGCCGAGGGCCGTCCCGACTGGCGGCGCGGCAACGCGAGCGTGCGCGAGGTGATGCTCAACATCCTGCTCACGCGCCCCGGCGAGCGCCTGATGCGCCCCGAGTTCGGCGCCGGCATCCGCAACTTCATCCACCACCCGAACAACGAAACCACCCGCGCGCTGATCGCCGACGCCGCACTACGTGCGCTCACGCGCTGGGAACCGCGTGTGACGATCGAGGAGGTCCGCGCCGTGCCGGACCGCGAACGCCTGTCGCACGTGAATCTCGAGGTGCGCTACCGCCTGCTCGCCGACGGCCGGCGCGAGACGCTCGAACTCGCCCTGGACCTCGGCTGAGGGAGCCCGAACCATGCAGCTTCCCAATACCTTCCCCGTCCCCGACCTCGACGACCGCCGCTTCGACGAGCTGGTCGCGGAGCTGCAGGCCCGCCTCGCGCGCCACGTGCCGGAGATGGCGCCGCTCGCTCCGGGCGATCCGGTGCATGCGCTGGTCGACCTCTTCGCGTGGCTCACCGAGACCGTCATCTACCGCGCGAACCAGATTCCCGAGCGCCAGCGCCGCGCCTTCCTCAATCTGCTGCAGATCCCGCTGCGCCCGGCGCGGCCCGCGACCGGCATCGTCAGCATCGACGCGAGCGGGCGTTCCCTGCCGCCGCTGATCGCCACCGAATCGGCGCTCAAGGCCGGCACGACGAGCTTCTCGACGGTCGGCGAAGTGCAGCCGACGCCGCTGGCGCTGCGCGTCGTGGTGAAACGCACGCTCGACGAGGCCGCCCTCGCCGCCGAAGGCATCAGCCTCGACCAGCTGCGCGCGCAGTACGGCGTCGAACCGGCGGCCTTCCGCCCGGTGACGCTGGTGCCCGGCCACGACGCACTGAGCACCGCCGGCACGCGCGACGGCGCCTTCCACCTCGGCATCTGCCTCGCCAAGCCCGCCTTCGTCGCGCAGGCGGATCTCGTGCGGCGCGAGCTCGCCGGCATCGTGCTGAACGTCGGTCTCGCCCCCCTGACCGAACTCGAAGGCCTGCTCGCGACGGGGCTGCGGCCACGCAAGCTCGCGTGGGAACTCGCCTGGTGGCCCGACCCCGACAATGCGCCGCAGAACGTGCAGTACCTGCCGCTCGAAGTCCTTGCCGACAGCTCGGCCGGCGGGCGCAAGACCGGCGTCGCGCGCCTGCGCCTGCCGCGCAACGCCGACCTGCTGCGCGCCACCGCCGCGCTCGACCCGCAGTTCGCCGGCCTCGGCGACACGCCGCCCGAGCCGCCCGCCGACCTGCGCCCCGGCCAGCTCCTCTTCTGGCTGCGCGTGTCCTGCGCCGACGAGCCGAACCTCGCGCTCGGCTACCTCGGGCTCAACGCCGTCGACGTGATCGGCCAGGGCATCGCGCGCGACATCGTGCTGGGTGCCGGCACCGGCCGCCCGGACCAGCGCTTCGAGCTGCCGCACGCCGACGTCGAACTCGCCAGCGTGCAGGTCGAGGTCGAACACCTGCACGCCTTCCGCCCCTGGACGCGGGTCGCGCATTTCGCCGGCAGCGGGCCGGACGACACCGTCTTCGTCGTCGACGCGGCCGACGGCAGCGTGCGCTTCGGCGACGGCATCCGCGGCAAGCGCCCGCCCGCCAACGCCCGCATCCGCGCGGCCTTCTACCGCCACGGCGGCGGCGCGAAGGGCAACCTGCCGCCCGACAGCATCAAGGAGATCCACGGCAGCGGCGCCCGCCTCGCGCTGCGCCACGAATGGCCCACGCGCGGCGGCGTCGACGCCGAGACGCTGGACGAGGCCGAGCGCCGCATCCCGGCCTTCCTCAGTCATCGCGACCGCGCCGTCACCGCCGAGGACTTCGGCGTGATCGCGCGCGACAACCCGATCAACCCGGTCGCGCGCGCCGAAGCGGTCGCCGGTTTCTTCCCCGGCGCGAGCCTCACCGCCGTGCGCCGCAACGTCCCCGGCGTCGTCGCCGTGTTCGTGATGCCGCCGGCGCCGCAGGCGATGGCCGCCGCGCCGCGCCCGAACGCGGGCCTGCTCGCCGACGTGCATGACTACGTCTCGGCGCGCTGCATGCTCGGCACCGAGCTCTACGTGCTGTCGCCACAGTTCGTGCCGGTCGCCGTCGCGGTGTCGCTCGAAGTCGTCGATCCCGCGACCGAGCAGCAGGTGCATGCCGAGGTCGAGCGCGCGCTCTTGCGCTACCTGTGGGCGCTGCCGCCGGGCGGTCCGCGCGGGGCCGGTTGGCCGCGCGGCAAGGCGGTCGAGATCAACGAACTGCGCACGCAGGCGGGCCGCGTCGAAGGCGTCGAGGCGGTCAATGCGCTGCGCCTCTTCTACCAGGACCAGCAGCAGAACCCGCCGGTGTGGCTGGAACTCACCGGCGCGCAGGCGCTGCCACTGCTGGACTTCCAGTTGCCCGAGCTGATGGCGGTCGCGATCCGCCCGGGCGAGGACCGCCCGGCCCCGCCGCGCGGCTTCGGCCCCGGCCGCCCGCCCGAGGACGGCCCGCGTGCCGTGCCGGTGCCGGTGATTCCGGATTTGTGCTGACATGAACAGCAACGGCACCCGCTTCCTGCTCCTCGACGGCGCGGCAGACTTCCGCAACGCGAGCCGCCAGTGCAGCTGGGACGTCGAGCAGCGCGCTTTCACGCTTACGCGCCAGGACGCCCCGCGCCTGCCGCAGATGCCACCGGCGCGCGCGCGCGAACTGCTCGCCACGGCCACGCCGCTGATCCTCGACGACCACGGCCAGCTCGGGCGGTTGTCCGCCGACGGCCTGCGCTTCGAATGCGCGCTGCGCTGGCCCGCGAACGCCCCGGCCGACTGGCAGCCCGTGCTCGCCGCGCTCGACGACACGGAGACCGGCGCACCGAACCTGGAAGCGCTGGTGCTCGACCCGGTCGACGCGCCCGCCGGCCGCTTCACCGACCTCGCCTTCGGCGGCAGCGGGCTGGTCGCGCTGCCGTGGAGCGACGGCGGCACGGCGAACGGCCTCACCGCGGTGCATCTGCGCCGCCGCTGGCAAACGCACTGCACCCTGCCCTTCGCCCCGCGCCGCGCCTGCGTCGAAGCCAACACCGGCGCCGACCGCATCTGGCTGCTCGGCGAGACGCGCCTCGGGCTCGCCGTCGGTGCGCCGCTGCCCCAGCCCTACGTCGGCCGCCCCGAGCGCTTCGAACCGCTGCAGGCCAACCCCGATCCGCTGCGCCTGCTGTGGGACGTCGACCTGCCCGCGCACGGCGGCCTGCTGGGCCTGGCCGCCGACGACGAACGCCTCTACGTGCTGAGCGAAACGACCGATAGCACCGCCGACGCGCCGCGCATGCAGGTGTTCACCCGCGCGCTCGCCGTCGGCCCGACGGAAGGCTTCCGCGTCCATCGCCTGCCCGACGACCTTCCGCTCGCAACCGACCTCGCCGCGATCGGCGACGGACGCTTCCTGCTGCTCGTGCCCTTCGAGGAAGGCGCCGAGCGCGGCAAGCAGCGCGACTGCCCGCTGCTCGCCCTCCCGGACGACGACGAAGCCACCGCCGCCGACCTCCTCGCCGAACGCTGGCCGCGCCGCTCCGAGGCTCCGCTGCCCGCCGCGGTGCGCTTCGTACGCCACCGCGACGGCGCGCCGCGCACGCTCACCGAAGACGGCCCGGTCCGTCTCTACCGCCTCGCCCAGGCGCACTTCGCGCCGCGCGGCACGGTCACGCTGACCGAGATCCTCGACTCGGCGATGCCCGACACGCTGTGGGACCGCCTGTGCTTCGACGCCTGCGTCCCGCCCGGCTGCCGCATCGACTTCGCCGTGCAGGCGGGCGACGACCGCGAAGACCTGCCCGACGAGTGGATCGCCCAGCCGCAGGCGGTGCTCACGCCGCACGCCTCGGAACTGCCCTTCGCCCCGGGACGCGCACCGCAGGGCGAGGACCACGCCGGCCACGCCGGCCTGTACGAACTGCTGCTCCAGCGCGGCAACGGCGCGGTGCGCGAGGTGCGCGGCCGCTACCTGCGCCTGCGCATCACGCTGCACGGCGATGGCCGCCACAGCCCGGCGATCTTCGCGCTGCGCGTCTACTACCCGCGCTTCTCGTGGCAGACCCACTACCTGCCCGACCACTTCCAGCAGCAGGAACGCCCGCTGCCGCTGGAGGACGCCGATCCCATCACCGCCAACGGGGCCGACTTCCGCGAACGCCTGCTGGCGAGCTTCGAGGGCCTGTTCACGCCGCTCGAAGACCGCATCGCCGCGAGCGAAATCCTGCTCGACCCCGCCGCCACTCCCACCGAACGCCTGCCCTGGCTCGCCGGCATGCTCGGCACGCACCTGCCCCGCCACTGGCCCGACGCGCGCCGCCGCCGCTGGCTCGCCGCCCAGGGCGCGATGCAGCAGACGCACGGCAGCTACCGCGGGCTGCTGCTCGCGCTCGACATCCTCACCGACGGCGCCGTCGCGCGCGGCGCGGTGATCCCGGTCGAGCATTTCCGCCTGCGCCGCACCATGGCAACGATCCTCGGCATCGACATGGACGACCGCGACCACCCGCTGACGCTCGGCACCGGGCTTTCCGGCAACAGCATCGTCGGCGACAGCCTGATCCTTTCGGACGACCAGGCACGCGAGTTCCTCGCGCTATTCGCGCCGGAAGTGGCCGAACGGCGCGGCGAGACGGAAGTCGTCGAGCGCTTCTTCGACGAGGCCGCGCGGCGCATGACGGTGATCCTGCACGGGCCGGCGAAGGGCCTCGCCGCCGTCGTGCGCGACGCGCTGCCCGCGCTGGTGCCGGCCACCGTGCAGTGGGCGATCCGCGCGAGCGACCACCCCTTCGTGCTGGGCCTGTCGCCGCTCCTGGGCATCGACACCTGGCTGGAAACCCAGCCGCCGCCGCGGCGCGTCGTGCTCGACCGCACCCGCCTCGGCCGCGGCGACCTGCTGCACAACCCGGTCGCGCTCGACCCCGAGCACGCCGTGGCGATCGACGCGAGCGCCAGTGAAGCACCGTAAAGAACAACCAAGGAGAAGGGCATGAGCGAGCCCGACGACAACTGCGACACCAGCCTCGCCGGCGACGGCCGCTTCGAGGACGCGCTGAAGCGCGTGAACTACGCGCCCGGCATGCTGCTGGGGCTGGAGGCGACGCGCGCCGAGCAGGACTACTTCCGCCGCCGCGCGACGCGCCACGGCTACTGGCTGCACGGCGCGGGCACCGTCGCCGGCTTGCGCGTGAGCATCCGTGCCGAAGACCCCGGCAACGACACCGACAACGTGCGCGTGCGCCTCGTCGTGAGCCCCGGCGTGGGCGTCGACGGCCTCGGCCGCGAGGTGAGCGTCGCCGAACCCTACTGTGTGGACCTCGGCGCCTGGCTCACCGCCCAGTTCGAAGACGAGGAACTGTGGGGCGCCCTGATCCGCGACGGCTATGCCGCGGCCGACAACCTGCTGTGGCTCAAGGTCACGATGCGCTACCAGGACTGCGCGAGCGGCCTGCAGCCGGTGCTCGCGACCGAGGTCAATGCCGGCACCGACCCGGTACAGCCCAGCCGCGTCGCCGACTGCGTGCTGTTCGAGCTGATCGCCGAACGCCCGGACGACGTGCCCGCGGAGGAGCACCTCTTCGCCGCCCACGCCCGCATCAAACCCTACGACGAGATCGAAACCAATCTCGGCGAGCGCGAACGCGCCCAGGTCGAGGCCGCCGCCGGCGCCACGCGCGCCCAGCTCGAACTCGGCGCGCGCCTGCTGCATTCGCTCGGCGACGACAACCAGTCGCTGGTCGCGCGCCAGGCCTTCCTCACCGACCCGGCCCAGCTCGCGCGCACGCTGCTCGCACGCCTCGCGATCCGCCTCACGCCGCCCGCGCCCGACCCCGGCCTCGTCGTCAATCCGCGCCGCATCGAGGTCGACAACCTCGTGCGCCCCTTCCTCTTCAACGCCGCCGCGCTCGCCCGGCTGATCCGCGCCTAAAAGGGAACCGCCATGGCCAACATCCGCTTCACCCCGTTCCGGATCGGCACCACCAACGCGGCCGGCGAGCGCATCTCCAGCATCGACCCGCTGCTGTCGCGCACCAATTACTTCGACGGCCAGCTGCTGAAGGCCTCCGACCTCAACCGCGACCAGATCTACCTCGACGAGCGCCTGCTCGAACTCGGCCAGGTGTTCGGCGCCGGCATCGTGCGCGGGCTCGACCTGAGCCTGCGCTCCGGCCACGTCCTGCAGGTGGAGCCCGGCATCGCCATCGCCCCCTCGGGTCGCGTGCTGCAGCTCAACAACCAGCCGTTGACGATAGACCTGCTCAACAGCGGCCTGATCGCGACGCTCAACGACGGCCGCTTCCGCAGCTACGCGCGCGGCCTGTATGCGCTGGCGCTGACCCACGCCGAGGTCGTCGACGGCGTCGCCGAAGCCTTCCCCAAGGACCTCGCCGCGCCGCGCCGCCCGCACGTCGCCGCGTGGGCCGAAGGCGTCGAGCTGCGCCTGATGCCGCTGCCCTTGCCGCTGCCGCGCCAGGACGAGATCGCCGTGCGCGCGACCCTCGCGCGCGAGCTGCTGTCCGGCGGCGAGCGCCTCGCGCTGCCCTCCGACGACGCCGTGCCGCTGGGCCTCATCGCCGTCGAGCGCGGCCGCATCCTGTGGCTGGACCGCGGCCTGCTGCGCCGCCCGCAGCGCGCGCTGAACACGCCCAACGCGATCCAGCAGGACCTCGCGACCCACTACCTCGAACTGATGCAGACGGTGCTCTCCAGCCGCCAGAGCGCCGGCCTGCGCGGGGCCTTCGCCGCGAGCCAGTACTTCCGCGTGCTGCCGCCCTGGGGGCCGATCCCGCAGGACTGCGTCGACCCCATCGGCGGCCGCCAGCAGTTCTTCCCCAAGGACTACGAGGTCAGCATCGCGCCGGTGCGCCGTTCCGAGCTCGCCGCGGTGCTCGCGGACTCCGCCCACCTCGCGCCGATCGATCTCGAACGCGACGCCGACTGCGACATCATGGTGCTGGTGCCGATGAGCGACACCGCCTTCGCGCTGCGCGCCCGCCAGCTCGAAGCGCCGGCCGAGGTCGTGCCGCGCGCGCTCGGCCGGCTCGCGCGCCTCGACCGCCTCGCGCTGCGCATCCTGCCGCAGCCGCCGATCCACCGCATCGACACCGACGCCGACGTGTGGCGGGCGATCTGGGCCGAGGTGAATCCGGCCGAGCTGATGTTCGTGCGCCGCCCGCCGCGCACCGCCGAGACGGCCGTCAGCGCCGTCGTGCTCGCGCTGGGCATGACGCTGCCGCCGCCCGGCTCCGCGCTGCCGCCCGATGCCGCGGCGCTGGAGGAACAGCTCGATGCTGCATTGGAGGACGTCGACGCCGCCGAAGAGGCGCGCGCCGCGCTCGAAGCCGAGATCGCGCGCCTGAAAGTGCGCATCGCCGAACTCGAAAAGGCGCTGGCCGCAGCCGGCGGCGGCACCCCCACCGACGCGCTGGCCGAGATCGAGCGCCTGAAACTCGCCCTCGCCGCGGCGCAGAAAGAGATCGAGGCCCTCAAATCCGACGACCGCAACGCCATTGTCATTGCCAACGCGCTCGAAGCCGCCAGTGACCGCATCGACGCGCTCAAGGCCGAGCTCGACGCCGCGCGCGCCGAGATCGAGCGCCTGAAGACCACCAGCGCGCCGATCGACGAGACCCTCAAGCAGCGCATCGAGGAACTCGCCGCCGCGCTGGAAGCCGAGCGCGCGAAGTCCGCGGCGCTGGAGCAGGAACGCGCAACGCTCGCCGCGCAACTGAAGGAGGCGCAGCTACGCATCACCCAGCTCGAAGCCGAACTGAAGGACGCGCTCGCCAAGCTGGAGGCAGCCGGCGGCACCGACGCCGACCTGCAGGCCGCGCGCGAGGAGGCCGCGAAGCTCAAGGCCGAGCTCGATGCGACCCGCGCCACGCTCGAAACCACCCGCGCCGAACTCGCCGACACGCGCGCCAAGCTCGATGCCAGCCTCGCGCGCGAGGCGGCCGCGAACACCCGTATCGCCGAGCTGCAGAACGCGCTCGCCGCGGCGAACAACGAGATCGCGACCCTGCGCGCCCGCATTGCGACGCTCGAAACCCAGCTCGCGAACGCCAACGCCACCATCGAAAAACTCAAGCTCGAAGCCGCGCAGACCAGCGACCTCGCCAACGAACTCACGCTGGCGCTCCTCGCGCGCGCCCGCGGCGCCGACGACGCCGGCATCAAAGCCGCGACCAACGCCGACACGATGATCGGCGGCAACGAGCGCGCGCGCATCGCCGCGGTGCAGATCGTCGGGCTGGCCGACCGCCGCCTGGATCCCGCGCTGTGGCCGACCATGCCCGCGCTCGCGCGCTTCGACCTCGGCATCTTCGAGAAGCTGCGCGACCGCTTCCTCGACGCCGCCGGCGACCTCGACCTGCCGAAATTCTTCCTCGAAGAAGGGCAGAACTTCGGGCTGTCGGGCACGCAACTCGAACTGTGGAAGCGCGTCGCAGGCTGACGATCTAGGGAGCACACCATGGCCACCCCGTCCTTCCTCTCACCCGGCTTCCTCTCATCAAGCTTCCTGTCGCCGAGCCTGCTCGCCGCCCTCGCGCTGCGCCCCGCCCTGACGCTGCTGCCGCGCGTGCCGGTCGAGATCCGCCTGCACGACCCGGAAACGCGCCCCGACGACCCGCGCCGGCTCAACCTCTTCCCCGGTCGCGCGCTCGGCGAACGCGAGTTCGAGCGCCTGCAGGCCTATGTCGACGACCGCATCGCGCCGCTGCTCGCGAGCCTCGAACCGGGCATCGTCGAAGGCCTGCCGTGCAGCTTCTTCGGCACCGGCGCCGACACCCGCGTGCGCGTGCAGACGGGTCTCGCCGTCGGCGCCGCCGGGCAGCTGATCCGCCTCTTCTACCCCATCGACCAGGCCTGGACCGACCTCGCCGCGCAGGCCGAACGCGACCAGGACGCCCCGCTGCGCGACGGCCTCTTCCTCGTCACGCTCCGCAGCGCAGTCGAGCCGATCGACGACCCGACCGCCCAGGAACCCTGCACCCGCTACGAGCCCGACCCGCTGCGCGAACGTCGCATCGAGACGGTGTGCCTGCTGGGCCTGCAACGCATCGCCGGCAGCCCGCGGATCATGGCGATGCCGCGCTCGCGCGCCGCCAACCGCATCGGCGCGCGCCTCTTGCGCGAATCGCCCTTCCGCGAGGACTCCGGCGCCGTGCCGCTGGGCCTCGTGAAGGTCGTCGGCAAGCTCCCGGTGTGGTTCGACCCGCTCGCCGGGCGCCTCCTGGCCGAACCGGACGCCGCCGCCCACACCCTGCTCGCCCACACCGTCGCCGCGCTCGAAGCCTGGCAGCGCGAGCATCGCGACCCGCTGCCCAACGTGCCGACGCAGACGCTCGCCGAACTGCTCGGCCTCGACTACCTGCCGGCGGCCGGTCCCCTGCCGGCCGCGCTGCTGCGTGACCCCGCAGGCAAGACGCCCACGCTCGCCTTCCTGCCCGCCGACCTGCAGGTCGAGCTCGCGCCGGTGCCCGCCAACACGATCGAAGGCGTCGTCGCCGACGAACTGTCGCGCGGCACGGTCGACCTCATCCACGGCCTGGGCGAGCGCATCCGCCTGCTGCTCGCGATCCCCGACCTCGACTACCGCCGCGACCTCTTCGACCTGCCGCAGCGCGACACGAAGCTCGAAGACGAGCTCTTCCGCCGCGCCGAGGCCGCCACCCGCGCCTACCAGGCGTGGAAAGCGCAGTGGTTCGCGCTCTTCCACGGCCTCACCGCACAGCAGCTGCAGGCCTTGCGCGCGCCGCTGCTGATCGCCAAGGCGCCGCCCGACCCCGAGCAGTACCGCATGAAGCTCGTCATCGACCGCGCGAAGACGCTGCCGCCGGCATCGGCGCCGATCATGACGACCCACGTCGCTGCGACGGCCGGCACGCCCAACCTGCCCGAACCCTACGCGAGCCACCTCGCCGATCCGCATCCCGCGCCGGAAGACTACGACGTCGTTCCCGACACCGAGCCCGGCGACAACGGCCTCTTCCGCCAGCGCGAGGACCTGCGCGCCGACATCCGCCACCTCGAAGCCGCACTCGACAAGAGCTTCCGCCTGCTCGAAGAGGTGAACGACTTCCTCGGCCTGCAGCGCCAGCAGCTCGACGCGCTGACCGTGTCCTTCAGCGCGCTCGCCGGCGGCGTACCCGGCGACGGCCTCGGCGCGAAGCTGGTGCGCTGGACGACCAAGGCCAACTTCGTGCCCAAGGCCTCCACGGAGAACCCGACATGAGCGAGCTTTTCAACCGCTTCACGGCGAATACCACGGAATTCACCGAGGTGAAGCTCGCCGCCGACGCGCCACTCCTGAACCTCTCCGGCGCCGTGCAGATGGAGCCGACGATCTCCGCCGGCACGCTCGCCGCGCTCGCCGGCCTGCAGTTCGAGGCACAGCCCAAGGAGCCTCTCACCGAGCCGGTGTTCAGCAAGGCGCCGACCACCGGCAAGGGCATGCTGTCGCACGTCGAGCTGATCCGCGACAGCTTCCTCAACGTCCGCCGCGATCTGCTCGACCTGCGCGCCAAGGCCAACGCACGTCAGAACCAGGCGAAATCGCTGATCGACCGCCTGTGCGACTTCCTCGACGACTACCTGAAGCCCGAGGAACTGCGCCGCCTGGGCGTCATCGACGACGACAATCAGGCGCCGGCCTTCCGTCTGATGGTCGCGCCCGATCTCCACAACGCCGACGGCTTCCTGCTGCGCCCCAAGCTCGACCTCGCGATTCCCCGTCCGGGCGACACCGGCCCCGACGGCACCGCACACAACGACGAGTCGGCGCTGTTCGCGGCCGGCAAGGTCGTCGCCGACGACATCCGCAAGATCGAAGCCCTGCGCGGCGCGCTGACGACCCTGCGCCGCCGCCACCAGCAGACCCTCGAAGACCTGCGCGCGCGCCTCGCCGCGCTCGAAACCGACATCCCCGGCGAGATCCGTAGCCTCGACGTGCGCGAGCGCGAACGCGTCGAGGCCCTCGACGACTACGCCGTCGCCCAGCGCCTGCTCGCCGAACACTGGCGCGAGATCGAGGCCGCCTACGCCGAGCGCAAGCGCGTGATCGAGAGCCACCGCGGCCTCTTCTACGTCAAGGTGCGCGAAACCCCGCTCGGGCGCACGCTCCCCGACCCGCTCGACCTGCGCCCCGCGAGCCCCGACGACCTCGTGCCCGGCTGCGCCAATCGCGACACCGCGCTGCCGGCCGCGCTCGGCCCCTTCATCGAGGCCGTCTACGACATCCCCGCCGGCGACTGGGCCAACCTGCGCCCGCTCGGCCATCTGCTGCCGGGCCGCGCGATCCTCGCCGGCCTCGTCGACACGCGCCGCCAGAAGCTCGCACTGCGCCTCAACCGCGCGGTGTCGGCGGAGACGCCCGTGCTCACCAGCCTCGTGCAGCAGAACCACGCCCTCGTGCGCGAAGTCGCCGCCCGCCCGTTCAATGCCGGCGCGCTCACGGAACTGCAACGCCAGGGCAGCGCGATCCTCGCCCTCGACGACCTCCTCGCGATCCCCTCGCCGCTGCTGCGCGACCCGGCACGCGCGCTGCACCAGCGCCTCGACGCCGCCGCCGGCTGCATCCTCGCGCGCCTGCGCACCATCGCCCCGTCGATCCGCCTGCAGTGGTCCACCCTGGCCGAAGCCAACCGCCTCGCCGTCGAAACCCCCGAACGCTGGCCCGGCCTCGCCGACGCCGAGGAGCGCGACTTCAACGGCGTGCGCACGCTGGTCGAGCTCATCGCCTGGTGGTTCCGCCAGCTCGACACCGACGCCTCGGGGGTGGCCCGCACCGCGATGCGCAACCTCGTGCGCGCCTGCCTGCTGCTCGCCGCCAGCGACGATCCGCGACAGCTCATCCAGGGCACGCTCAAGACCCTCCCGGGGCGCTTCCGCATCGGCGAGGCGCTGCGCCTCACCCTCAACCGCGAAGCCGCGCCCGGCACGCTGCTGCAGCTTTTCGACGACAGCCAGCGCGTCATCGCCACCCTGCGCGTCGACGACCACGACGACCAAGGCACCGTCGCCTCGGTCGCCACCATCCTCGCCCCCGAAGTCGAGCGCAACCCGGGCGCAGTGCTCAACACCGCGCTGCGCATCAGCGGGCTGAACCGGGGCTGAGGCGATGTTCACCGCCGGCGACGACCTACGGATCGGCCGCGTCGTGCTGCGCGGCACCGCGCCGGCCGTCGAGCACGCACGCGCGACGCTCCCGGCGGCGCTCGCGCGCGCCCCCTGGCCCGCCGACGAAGCCATCGTCGTCGTCCGCCGCGTCGCCGTCGGCGGCACCGCCACCGAACTGCCCGCCCGCGCCGCCACCGCCGCCGACCACCTCGCCCGCCGCGCCGCCGACCCCTGGAGCCCTTCTGCCGACGCCGCCGAGGCCGTGCGCTTCCGCGACGCCCTCGACTACCGCGCCTGCCTCGTGCGCGACCTCCTCAAGGGCACCGCGGCGCGCCGCTGGCTGTGGCGCCATCGCGCCGCCCTCCTCGCGCGGCCCGCCGCCGAGGCACTCGCCGAACTGCTGGCCGAGGACGCCCTCGCACTTCCCACCCTCCTCGAACGCCCCGCGCTGCGCGATAGCCTCCCCGCGCTGTGGCGCACCCTCGACGCCCCCGCCGCACGCACCGTCCTGCATGCCATCGGCAGCGCAACCGGGTGGCAAAGCGCCGTCACAATCGCGCTCCTTCCGAGCCTGCACGAACATCCAGCGGAAAAGCGAAGCGCATCCCGCCACACGGCGCCCGCCCCCCTGCCAACGACGCATACGGCGACGCAGCGGCCCAATGTGGCCTTCGGCTCATCCGCCCTGCGATCCGTCCTGTCCGCCGACCTCCCGCCCTCCGATCCGCGCGTCGTGCTGCAAGCCGTGCTCGCACTGTGGACACAGGCTCCCGCGACGCTCGCCGGCACCGATGCCGGCGAAGCCCTCCGCGCCACGGCCGAGACGCTCGTACGCCCCGCCGCCGAAGCGACGACGGCGAGCTCACGCGAACCGCAGACCATCACCGCCGACGCCGCGGGCAACTCGGTCGCCCCCGCACCGACACCCCCGCAAGCGGGCACCCCCGACACCGCCGCACCGGCAACGGACACATCGCAGGCCTCCGCCGCGCCACACCCTGAGCCCGCCCCGGCCCGGCCCATCCTCTGCGCCGACGCACCGGTGCCCGCAGCCGATTCCCCCTCATCCTCCCGAGTCTCCTCCACCGCGGCCTCGCCCGCGGTACTTCCGCCCGCTGCGGATGTGGACTTCCACACCCGCGGCGGCGGTTTCTTCTTCCTGCTCAACGTGCTCAACCTGCCGGCCCTGCACGACTGGCGTGGGACCCTCGCCGAGCCCCACGCCGGCTGGCGCGAGCTTGTCCGCCTCGCCCGCGGGCTCGACTTCGCCCCCGACGCCCCGCTCGCCGCCTTCCTCGCCGACGCCTGCGCCCTCGACCCGCACGACATTCGCGACGACGACCCCATCGCCGTTCTCACGACGCTACCCCCCGACGCCGACCCCGCCCCGGTCCGCCACGCCGCCCTGCGCCACTACGGCGAAGCGGCCCTCGCCGCCGCGCTCGCCGAGCGCCCCGCGCGCGTCCGCGCCACCCGCAGCCACCTCGACGTACACCTGCGTCTGGCCGATGTGAATCTCGACATCCGCCGCACCGGCCTCGACCTCGACCCCGGCTGGCTGCCCTGGCTCGGCCGGGTCGTGCACTTCCACTACGACTAGCGGAGGTTTTCCGTCATGAACGCTCCCGCGACCCTGCTCCCCCAATCGGCGCCCCAAATGGACGGCGCCCGCCTGTCGCGTGCCTTCGTCCATGCCGGCATCGCGCACTTCGCAAGGCTCAGCCTCGGTGCCCCCTCCGCGGTGTTCGACGCCCTCGCCGCGAGCCTGGGCGGCGACGATCTCGCGACCTTGCTCGACACCCCGCGCGACGACTGGCAAGCCGCCTGCCGCGCCCTCGCGCGCACCGCCCCCGAGCTCCGCGGCCCGCTCGGGCGCCTGCTCGCCGACCTGCAGCTCCAGCTCCACGAATGGTTCGCGCTCGCACTATGCGGCGAGAACGAATCGAGCTACCTGCTGAACCTCGCCCTCGCCGAGTTGCAATCCCCCGGCGCGCTGCGCCCCGGCCTGCACCTCGTCGCAGCCGCCAGCGACGCCCTCTTCGGCGCCCAGCTGCCGCCACTCGCACTGCCCAACCACCGCCTGGTGCGTGCCGGCGTGCTCGACATCGTCGGCGACGGCCCCATGCCCACCCGCACGCTCGCCACCGCCCCCGAACTGTGGGCGCTGCTGTGCGGCGACACCAGCGCCTGGCGCGACACCGCCCCGCTGCCGGTCAGCGACGCCGTGCTGCCGCAAAGCTTCTGCGACCAGCTCCCCTCGCTCGCGACCATGCTGCGCAGCGGCGCCACACGCCACGTCGTGTTCCGCGGCGCCCGTGCCGCCGGGCTCGCCGCCGCCGCACGGCTCGCTGCCGCCGTGGGTCGCCCGCCCCTGCAGATGGAGGCCGCCACCTGGACCCGCCAGCCCGCGCTCGCCGCCGCATGCCGCTACGCCGGCTGGCTGCCGGTGCTGGCGCTGGAGCTCGGCCCCGGCGAGCGGCACGTCCTGCCCGAGCACCCCGCACTGGCGGTGCCGCTGCTCCTCGTCACCGGCCGCGACGGCGCCATCGAGGCCCCCGCGCTGGTCGAGATCGACCTGCCGCCGCTCACCCCGCAGGAACGCCGCGACGCCTGGCGCAGCGCACTCGCGCTCAGTGACCAGACTTCCGACGAGGCCCCCGACGACGCCCTGCTCGAAACCCGCCTGCGCGAATTCGCCGGCCACGCCCTGCTCGACGGCCCCACCGTGCACACGCTGGCCGAGCGCGTGCGCCTCGACGCCCGGGTGCGCGGCGAAGCCCCCGGCCTCGCGCACCTGCGCCGCGCGCGCGCCGGCTTCGGCAGCGAACGCCTGCGCCAGCTCGCGCAACCGGTGACGCGCGAAGTCGGCCCCGACGGCCTCGTGCTGCCCGACGATCTCCTCGAACGCTTCGACGCCCTCGTCGCCCGCTGCCGCCAGCGCGAACTCCTCGCCGACGGCCTCGGCGCCAGCCTCGCCGACCCCGCGCCGGGCGTGCGCGCGCTGTTCTGCGGCGAAAGCGGCGCCGGCAAGACGCTCGCCGCGAGCCGCCTGGCAACGCTGCTCGGCGCGCCGCTCTTCCGCGTCGACCTCTCCGCGGTGATGAACAAGTACATCGGCGAATCCGAGAAGAACCTCGGACGCCTGCTCGACGAAGCCGCCGCGCTCGACGTCATCCTCCTCATCGACGAGGCCGACGCCCTCTTCGGCCGGCGCGGCGAAGGCAAGGAGACCGGCGAGCGCTATGCCAACATGCTCACCAACTTCCTCCTCACGCGCATCGAACAGCACCCCGGCATCGTGGTCCTAACCAGTAACAGCCGCGGTCGCATCGACAGCGCCTTCACGCGGCGCTTCGACGCCATCATCGAGTTTCCCCCGCCGGGCGTGGCCGAACGCCTGCGCATCTGGCAGTCGCACCTGGGGCAGCGCTCCCCCGACGCCGCCCTGTGCCGCCAGCTCGCGAGCTACTGCACACTGCCCGGCGGCCACATCCGCAACGCCGTGCTGCAGGCCGCCGCGCTGGACCCGGCCGCCCCGGACGACCGCGACGCCACCCACCCCATCGCCGCCGAACAGCTCGTCGCCGCGCTGATCGAGGAATACCGCAAGATCGGCCGCACGCCCCCGCCCCAGCTCCTGCACGCGCGGGGCACACCATGAGCAGCCTCGCCCCCGGCCTGCGCCGCAAGAGCGCGCCCGAGAAGCAGCCACCCTCCGCCTCGCCCGCCCCCAAACCCGCCGGGCAGAAGGATCCGGGCGGCAAACCGGCCGCCGACCAGAGCGCGAGCGGCGGCGCCCCCTCGCCCGCAGCCGCGAACGAAGGCGGCACCTCAAAGGACCAACGCCCTGGCGCCCCCGGCTACCTGCAGGCCAAGCTCGCCGTCAGCCACCCCGACGACCCCGCCGAGAAGGAAGCCGATCAGGTCGCCGGCGAAGTCCGCCGCGCGCTGCGCACGCCGAAGGACACCGGCCCCGGCGCGGCATGCCCCACCTGCAGCGGCGCCGCCCCGCGCGGCAGCCTCGAACCCGCGATCACGCCGCCGAAGAAGGAGATCCTCGCGCCCCGGCTCCTACGGGAAGCCAAGCCCGGCGAAGAGGAAAAGGCCCCGGCCGCCCCCGGCACCGAAAAGGCGGCCGACACGCCCAAGACCGCCACCGCCGGCGCCGACGCCCTCGCCGGCCAGACCGCCCCCGCCGAAACCGAACAACGCGTCGCCGCTCGCCAGGGCCAGGGCACGCCCCTCGACCCCGAGCTGCGTGCCAAGCTCGAAGCCCAGCTCGGCCGCGACCTCTCCGCCGTGCGCATCCACACCGACGCCGAAGCCGACGCGATGTGCGTCGAGATGCACGCTCGCGCCTTCACGGTCGGCAACGATGTTTACTTCTCCGCCGGCAGCTACGCCCCCGAGAGCGACGCCGGCCTCGAACTCCTCGCGCACGAACTCACGCACGTCGGCCAGCAGGCCGCGGCCGGCGGCCCGCAGAGCGCCGCGCCCAAACTGCAGCGTGACTTCTGGGATGATCTCTTCGGCGGCGGCGGCGCCCCCGCCGATCCGATGGCCGCGTGCAACAAGGAACTCGGCGAGGCCGAGAAATGGGCCAAGGCCGGCCCCTATCCGGCCGCAGCGCAGACCATGGTCGGTGCCGCCGGGCGTGGTGGCTTCGACGCCCAGTACAAGCCGGACGCGACGGAAGGCGAAGGCGTGCTCGACATCAAGCAGGGTGTCGCCATCCAGTTCGAAGACCTGCTCACCACCGCCGGCGGCGTCGCCACGCCCAACCCGCTGCTCGGCGGCACGCCCGAACTCACCGCCCTCGCAGCCCGCATCAACGGCATCGCCGACGCCGGCCAGCGCGCCACGGCGCTCGGCGCCTACCAGTGGAACAACGCCGAAGAGCAACCCTGGATCGACAGGCTCAAGCCCCTCATTGAAGGCGGCTGGAGCGGCAAGCACAGCTTCTTCCTCAACAAGCCGCGCTGGAACTGGCTTGGTGCCGAAGTGAAGGTCACCCTCGACGTCGGCAAGCGCGCCCAGGCCGCCAGCGACCACATGTTCACGCGCGTCTACAAGATGCCCTCGGGCGAAGACCTCACCAGCTTCGGCACCGTCGACTCCACCAACCCCGGCGGTAACGCCAACGCGCGCGACCAGACCATGAAGCTCTCCGCCACTGGCCTGGAACCCAACTTCTACGACACCCTGCGCGAATCGGTCGAGTTCGCGCACGACTCCTCCGTGCTCGACGGCACCGCCCAGACCACCCTCACCAACTTCATCGCCAAATACAACGGCGCGGTCGCCAATGCCGCGCACCAGGAGATCCGCGTCGACATCATCGGCCACACCAGCGGCTCCGGCACCATCAGCCACAACCAGACGCTGTCCGAATCCCGCGCCAATGCCGTGCGCGACTTCCTCACCAACAACGGCTTCGCCAACGTGCCCACACGCGTGCACGTCGCCGCCCGCGGCGCCGCCGAAGCCGACCCGCTCGACAAGAACCGCCCCAAGGATCGCCGCGTCGACCTCCTCGTCGACGGCGGCCAGCGCCAGATCGGCGCATTGCACGAATGGGGCCACGCACTGGGGCTGGTCGACGAATACACCACCGCCGGCACCAACATCGGTGACCCGACCGGCCACGACGCGATGGTCAAGGCCATGACCGACGCCAGCGGCGCCCACCTGCCCGGCGCGATCCGCGAACACAATGGCGGCATCATGTCCGGCGGCAACGAGATCCGCCCGCAGCACTACGCCACCTTCCACAACGCGCTCACCACCGTCACCGCCCAGTCCCCATGGTCGCTGGGCCTGCACAAGCCGAAGTGGCAGGTCGCGATGGAATGCGGCGCGCCCTCGCCCAAGGGCGACTGGAACCTGCCGAACGCTCCGGCCCCCGGCACGAACCCGGGCACCCCGCCGCCGGGCGCCACACCGGGCAGCGACAATGGAAGCGCCGTCGCCTAAATTCGCGCGTCGGCCGAGCGAGAAGCCGGCGCCCCCTGCCCCGCACGCGGCCGCGCGCAGCAGCGGGACCACACCCGCGGCCTCCCCCGCGGCGAGGCCGGCCCCGCCCCCGGCGCTGCCCGCCTACGCCAGCCCCCCCGTCCGCATCAGCCAGCCCGGCGAAGCCATCGAACGCGAGGCCGAGGCGCACGCCGCCGCCGTCGCCCCCGCGAGCACGCCCGACCCCACGCCGACCGCGGCCACCCCGCCGACCGCCGCCCCGGCATCGGGCGAAACCGACGCCGCCCCGTCCGCACCCGACGCCGCGGCCGCATCCCCCGCCACCCCGACGGGCGGCGGCGCCACCGCAGCCTCATCTGCCACCTCATCTGCCACACTAGTCCCCGCCTACGCCGCGGGCCGCGTCGCCGAACGCCGCGGCCGCGGAGAACCGCTCGCACCCGACGCCCGCGCCCCGCTCGAAGGCCACTTCGGCCGCGACTTCGCCGACGTGCGCGTCCACACCGACGCCGAGGCCGCCCGCCTCACCGCCGCGCTGGGCGCACGCGCCTTCACCTCCGGGCGCGACATCTACCTCGCCCCCGGCGCCTTCGCCCCGGACACCGAGGACGGCCGCCACCTCCTCGCCCACGAGCTCGCCCACGTCGTGCAGCAGGACGGCCAGGCCGCGCCAGTTCTTGCGCGCGCGATCGAGCCGGCGATGAACGCCCGCTACCACGAGACCGATCGCACCGCCGCCGCCCTCGCCGCGCTCGAACGCCTCGAGATCCCCGCCGTCAAGTCACGCCACCTGCCGCTCTACAGCAGCCTCGCCGGCGCCGGCAACCTCAAGCGCGTGCGCGGCTACGGGCGCGAAGGCGCCGACCAGCGCTCGGTGTGGAACAGCCAGGTCCAGGTCGGCGCCGACGCCATCCGCGCACGCCTGGGCGAACGCAACATTCCTGTCCCCGCCGACGCCAACGGCCGCATCCGCCTCAAGCCCCACCGCGGCGCGCGCCTCACGTCCAAGCGCCTGTCGGAGCTGCAGACGATGCTGCGCATCCCCGGCTGGGACCGCCGCGGCCGCAAGGTCGCGCAGTTCCAGGTGGATCACATCGTCGAGCTGCAGGTCTCCGGCCAGATGGGATCCGGCGTCGGCAACAGCGTCGAGAACATGGAACTGCTCGACCAGCCGTCGAACAGCAGCTCCGGCGGCACCATCCGCAGCGGCATCTATCGCAAGGTCGACGCCTTCCTCGACACCTTCGACCCCAAGCCCGACCGCGGCCGTTTCCTGCGCCAGCACGACGTCGTCTTCACCAGTGCCGCCGCCACCGGCGGAGGCTCCGCCGCGGGCGCCTCCGCGTGGTGGACCAAGACCGAGATCGAGGAAGCCCAGCCGCTCGCCACCGCCAGCCCGCCCAACGCCGCCGAGGACAACGACACGGCCGGCACCGCCGAGGAATTCATCCTCAGCTCCGGCCCCGGCGGAATCGAAGTCGCCCGCTTCCGCCACCGCCCCGGCGCCGCGCCGAGCATCAGCCGCACGCAGGCGCGCGCGCTCGCCGGCCTCCGGATCACCGCGCTCAACCTCACCGACAACACCGGCAACCCCGAAGGCCCGGTCGGCTCGCTCTCCGCCGAATGGGACCTCCCCGCCGACTGGCAGCCCGCCACCCCGGCGGTCACCATCGCCCTCACCGGCGACGGCGAATACCGCGGCTACCCCTCCGCGCTGCCCGCGCTCAACCTCGAATACGCCAAGCTCAGCCCGGTCAGCTTCACCACCATCACCACCGAAGACGGCGAACTCTCCGCCGACGGCGAGCTCACCCCCTCGATCCCGCTGCTCAACGCCCCGATCACCGTGCGCCTGCGCGGCAAGGACCTCACGTTCTCGCTCGACTACGGCCCCGAGCAGATCAGCCTGCCCATCCCGCGCACCACCATCGACGACGCCTACGTCAGCGTCTTCTACTCCACCGCGCGCGGCCTGGGCCTCGGCGGCCAGGTCATCTACTCCATCGAAGGCGCCGGCAGCGGCGAACTCGCCGCCTCCGTGTCGACCACCGGCGGCGTCGCCTTCGAAGGCGGCTTCACCTTCGAACGCTCCCTCTTCGACCGCGCCCGCGTCAGCGCCTGGTGGCGCAACGGCCAGTTCGGCGCCGAAGGCACCATCGGCATCGACACCCCCGACAAGATCCGCGGCATCAAGAGCGCCACCGCGACCGTCAGCGTCAACGAAGGCCGCTGGGCCTTCAACGGCAGCGCCGAACTCTCCGTGCCCGGCGTCAGCGCCGCCTCCATCGCCATCACCCAGGGCGAAAACGGCCTCAACATCGCCGGCGACGTCGCCCTCACCGCCAACCCCGCGATCCGCTCCGGCTCCATCCACGTCGAATGCGAGCAGACCGACGGCGACTGGAAAGTCTCCGCCAGCGGCACCGCCGAACCCGCCATCCCCGGCTTCGACTCGCAGCTCACCGTCACCTACGAGGACGGCGCCTTCGACGCCCAGTTCAGCGGCGCCTTCGAACGCGGCATGCTCTCCGGCCAGATCACCGTCGGCGCCACCAACCGCAGCATCGGCGAAGACGGCAACCCCGGCGGCCCCCCGAGCGGCCCCGACGCCCCCATCGTCGTCTACGGCAGCGGCTCCGCCACCATCCAGATCGCCCCCTGGCTGCAAGGCACCGCGGGACTCCGCCTCGACCCCAACGGCGAGATCACCGTCTCCGGCGAAATCGCCCTGCCCAGCTCGCTCGAGATCTTCTCCAAGCTCGAATACGACAAGCGCCTTTTCGGCATGTCGACGCAGATCCCCATCATCCCCGGCGTCGTCGCCGAAGTCGGCGGCAACCTCAGCGCCAACGCCAGCATCGGCCCCGGCGCCCTCGACCAACTGCGTGTCGGCATCGAATACAACCCCTCGCACGAGGAAAACACCCACGTCACCGGCGACGCCCACCTCAACGTCCCCGCCGAAGCCGGATTGCGACTCGGCGCCCGCGCCGGCGTCGGCCTCGGCATCACCGGCGCCAGCGCCACCGGCGGCCTGGAGATTGGCGGCACGCTGGGCATCTCCGGCGCGGCCGAAGCCAGCGTGCACATCGACTGGATGCCCTCCCAGGGCCTCGAAATCGACGCCGAAGCCTCCCTCCACGCCCAACCCAGCTTCCGCTTCGACGTCTCCGGCTACGTCGCCGTCACCGTGCTCGGCGCCAGCCTCTACGACGAACGCTTCGAACTCGCCGCCTACGAATTGGGATCGGGCCTCGAATTCGGCGTGCGCTTCCCGGTCACCTACCGCGAAGGCGAACCGTTCGATTTGTCACTGGACGATCTGGAGTTCGAAGTGCCGGACGTCGATCCGGCGGCGATGGTGGAGCAGTTGGGCGAGCAGATTTTCTGACGGGGCACGCGGCGATGCTAAGGGCCGTTGCGGACGTCGGGCGGAAAACACTATCCGCCTATCTCGCGACGTTCCCCCGCGCGGCTCCTCCGCATCGACCACCTGAAATCACCGCCGCCGACAATATCCGCGCAAGCAACCTCGGCCCCAAAGCGGCGTCCCCCGCCGCGAGACGCACACCGACGCCCCTCACTTTCCCAATGAGTTCAATCGGATGCGCCCGTTCGCGATGGCTGGCCGTCGCGCATTGACAACACCATAGCGGTGGCCTATGGTCACGTGATGACGAACGTTTAGCCGAATACGATAATGCTGCGCCGCGGTTCCGCACCGGATAATAGGCCGAATCGGCATATTTCAATATTGACCGATTCGGTCTACTACAACTGTTCGGCGTCATCAAGGAGATCTGTCGACGAATGAAACGATTAATTGACCTTTCCAATGACGAGGCAAGAACCCATTTCCTGAAGGGCAGCAGCTACTTCAACGGGGACCTGCCCAAATACATCAGTTTCGAGCCGATACTGAATGACGTATCTGCGGTTCTTAAGGGCGCGAACTATGCTCAATTTAAGAACGCAAACCCCAACGAATTTCCGAGCGTGAATTACAACTTCATTGCGAACAAGGACGGAAAATTTGCTTGGCGCCCGTATGAACTTTTGCACCCCGCCATCTACGTCTCGTTAGTGAATCTGATTTGTGAGGAGGCAAACTGGGCGAGCATAAGGGCGCGACTCAAAGAATTTGAGGACGGTGTGGTTGACTGTTGTAGCGCGCCGGTGATGTCGGTTGATCACCAGACTGACGTCGCAACTCAGATCAAAAGCTGGTGGCAGAGCGTTGAGCAAAGGTCCCTGACGTATTCGCTGGAGTTCAGTCATCTTCTTCATACTGATGTGACTGACTGCTATGGCTCTATGTATACCCATAGCATTGCATGGGCTCTGCACGGCCTATCGAAAGCCAAGGAAGAAAAAACCAATAAAGCTCTGCTTGGCAACAAAATCGATTCCCATATCCAGGCCAGTCGTTACGGACAGACCAACGGTATTGCGCAAGGGTCAGTCCTTATGGACTTCATCGCGGAGATCGTCCTTGGATACGTCGATGAGCAGATTAATCTTGAGCTCACAGGAAGCACTGACATCCGGGTACTCCGATATAGGGACGACTATAGAATTTTTGCAAATAGTGACGAACGCGCAGAAGCGGTGCTAAAGATAGTCAGCGATAAGTTACGGGCAGTAGGGATGAGGCTCGGGGTGTCAAAGACAATCTCCTGCAGAAATGTAGTTGAAGGGTCGATCAAGCCAGATAAGTTGGCTGGCATTGAGCAACAAGACCTCGGAACATCTAACGCAAAGACAATTCAAAAACAGCTCTTGAGGCTACATTCCTTTGGTCAGCGGTTTCCGAATAGCGGAGCGTTACGACGGTTGGTTGGTGATTTTCACACGAATGTTTCAAAGCAGACTGAAGCTCCTGACGACCTTGATGTGCAGGTCGCGATCGCTACAGATATTGCGTTTGTTTCGCCATCGACGTTTCCGGCCGTGGCAGGCATTCTGAGCCACCTTATCTCACTCGCACCGAGTGAAGAGAAAGTGCGCTTGTGGACCAAAGTGCGCGAGAAGATGGCAAGAGTCCCATACAACGGTTACCTGGAGATTTGGCTGCAGCGCGTCACACAACCGAAGGCCGTTGGCATCAAGTTCGAAAGCAACGAACCGATTTGTCAGATTGTGAATGGGGCATCGCCTCAGCTCTGGGAGTCCGGCTGGATCGCAAGCGATGCACTCAAGAAAGCCTTAGACGTTAGCAAGATTGTCATTGCTGATGCAGGTGAGGCGATGGAAGTGGTTCAACCAGAAGAAGTTGAATTGTTTAAAGAAAATGCATGGGCCTATTAATCGCGCGTGGCGATGAAATAGTGGTGGTGTCGCCGAACAAATCGTTCCAGGGGACTCCGAAAAAGCTGCGCTTTTTCTCCGCCCCTGAACTCAAACGTTAGACCTCATGTCAAAGCGCGTGCAAGACATTCGGTTCGTTGACCAGCGGGCACTTACGCTCGTGGTCGATATTGCGGTTCTCTTGGAGCAGAGCGAGAAGAACAAGGGGACATGGCTGGGTAGTGCCTTTGCCCGATCCGCAGCTACCAACGCAGGGCTGCTTCTTGAGTGCGTATCTAACAGCTGCATCGGCTCTCTGGCGCTCCCGACACGGCTTCTCGAAGAACTAGACAAGCTGCCTGCGCTCTCGAAGCTCGACTACTACCTCTTTTCTCGAACGAACAAGCACATTGACCGCGGCTGCCGCGAAACTGAATTGGCTGCCGACGTGCTCAAGCTCCGCGATCACATCGTCCATCCCAAGCTGAAACCGGGGTCCTTGGCCGGGGTCGGGGAAGAGCAGTACGTGGATTACGGCGCGACAAAGGCACTCGGGATCGCGCTGGACAATCGGGAATGGACGCATGAGGACGGGAAGAAGGTGGCGGATGCAGCCACCGCGTTTCTCAGCCTGTATTTTCTTGATTGGTGCGGCCATGACAAGGGCAACGCGACGCGCGTCCTCGTGTGCAGAGAGCGGGACATCCTTCAACGGGAGTTAGCCATGTGGGTGACCATGCGCCGAGCAGAGCGTGACTTGATCCAGAAGTGGTTGCCAGCGACACTGTCATTCATGGATCTGAGGCCGAGCGAGCGTGAGGTCTAACAGGTCGTTCGACGCGGACACGCACCGGCAAGGCGCCGCGAGCCGTGCGCGGGAGCATACGTCTCGCGGCGCCTTGCCGGTGCGTGCCGGTCAACTCCGACGTTGGGCGTCTTGATATGGCCTACCAATCCCGCATTCCTGTCGATCCGACATACATTCATTCCGTAGGCACAGCGTTCTACAACTTCACGTACCTTGAGTGGGTCGTAGTTTGGACAATCGTCAAACTGAGCGCCGATGGTTTTGCCAGCGTTCCTCGTGGCGAAACAGCGAAAGTCATCGCTACGGCCCTTTTCAAGGCAATTGAAAACACGTCCCCGCCATTACCTGCTCCGCTACGTAAGCGTCTCATCAAATTTCACGAGTCGTATCTTGCCGCTATCCGAAGCAGAAACAAGCTACTCCATGCGCATCCTTACACCGCCCAGGATGGACAGCAACAGCTTGGCGGTGGTGGAGTCGAGTGGCCAATTTCCGAAGTCGATCAAGCCGCGCAGCTATTTGAAAATGCGGCCATCGAGGGCAACGCTATCTTTCACGGCGAGCTTGCGCAGGTGCGCCCGTGAGCAGACGCCCAACCCATCATTCCACCGGACCTGCGCGAGAAGCCGCGCAGTCCGGTGAATTCAAACGTTATGCTATATGAACTTTTCATCGTACTTGTCGGATGTCTTGTCAGCGCTCTCTGCGGCGGCACTGCTCGCGCTTGCGGCTTGGCTCTATAGCTGGGGGCGCAATCTGAGGCTCGAACGGAGTCTCAAGAGCGCTATCAGTCCAAATGGCGTAGGTGTTGGCTACTCCTTGTCTCCGCTTTCTGCCGAGTTCACGATCCAAATCCACAATTACACAAGTGCGTACGTTCGCGTTTGGTCCGTAGTCTTAGTGGCAGAGAAATGGCACATGGAACTTACCCCGAGTGAAAAGCACGGACTCTTCCAAACGCCGTTGTCTAATGAAGTTGTGCGTCCAAAGTTCAAGCGCACCTTCATTTCTAAGGGGGCTTTGGAAGAAGACAGCAATCCCCACAGCAAAGTCCTTCCGCCAAAGACCATGGGCATCTGGGCGGTGTGGCCTGGTGCCATCGGACAGCACGATTGGAAGCTAGTGCGCGGATTCGTTGTTTTCGAGTATCCAACACTATTTGGCAACACGGCTATGGTGCGCATGGAAATCCCCAATTCCTCTTTCAAACTCATCAGAGAAACCTTCGAAGAATTAAACACCTGCTACCGTGAGCGTCGCCCATTGCCAGAGCCGGGGCAACGAGCAAGGGCATAACAATGCGCTCAAGGTCGTTCGCTTCGCTCACTGGACGTCAAAAAGCGCAGCTTTTTGCCGCCCCTTAGCTTAATCGTTATGCGTTAAAGGCCACGCGCTGATGAAATATGAGCAACTTCAGAGTCTGGAAGAGTTCTTGACGGACGTGGAGGCCGCACTTCTGAGTGAAGAGGCGCGAACGCCAGTCAAGTATTCACCACATAACATTGCGCCGTGGAACGCGGCTCAGATCGATGCTGAGAATCAAGGCTTGCTCAATTCAGTATCGGGCGCAGCCAACGTGTATGCGATCTTCACGGCCCCGAAGAACACCAATGAGTTCACTCTCCGATACATTGGTAAAACAACAAAAAAACTTGCCCGCCAAAGAATTCGGAATCACCTAATAACGAAAAACGAGAAAACCGGAGCAAAGCTCTGGAAAATAATTTCACATGTTCAGGCGGGTGGAGCGGTAAAGATATCGTGGGTCAGTGTCGAACCCGAATCTCTACGAAATTACATCGAAGAAGAACTGATAAACCTACACAAGGGAGCAGACTGGAATCGTGAGAACGCATAACAAGTCCGCCAACCGGACCGTCAAAAAGCTGCGCTTTTTACCGTCCGGTCACGTCCAACGTTATGCGTTTCGCAATTAGCCAATTACGGATAGAGCAACCAATGAGAATAACCGCATTGATGGTCACTGTCCTGCTTATCGCCGGCTGTGCTGGGAAAATTGATTACGTTCGTCCAACCACGCCGCCGCCCGCGTCAGCAAACTACAAAATTATCGACAAACCTCGCGATGCTGTATGGAACGCAAGCGTGCCGGAACTCGGAAAGCAGTTTTTTGTTATCAATAACCTCGACAAATCATCAGGCCTTATCAACATCAGCTATAGCGGAGATCCAGAGAAGTACATCGACTGTGGCAGGGTGACTTCGTATGTCAAGAACGCTCGTGGCGAGAGAACATATGATTTCGCGGGGGCCAAGGCGCAGCAATCGTATGAGGTTATGAATGGGAATGGCCTCTTCTTTATCGAGCGCAAAATGTCTCTTGATGGCCGCGTCAATCTGGTGTTTGAAGAGTTGAGTCCAAATCAAACCAAAGTAACGGCAAACACTCGCTATGTAGTGCAACGACAGCAGACAGTTAGGAGTGTCGCAAACAATTTTCCCCAGTCTGGCTCGGACAGCATTTCATTTAATTCCGGAGGAACCTCGTCATTTGCGGCTAATGCTGATGGCCGAGCAACCGAATGCGTGGCAACAGGCTCGCTAGAACGAGAAGTCCTTTCCGCTATCAAATAGAGCATAACACTCCGCTCCAGCGGACCGTCAAATAGCTGCGCTTTTTGCCGTCCGCTGAGCTCGAACGTTGGGCGTCATGAATCGCACAGTACCCGATTGGGTGATCCAAACCTGCTGGTGGACTTCCGGGATATTTGCAACCGGTGCCCTTTGGTACTTCTTGTCCATCAAAGACTACTCGTATGCGGCAGGTTCCGGTGCCCTGGCACTTGCCTTCGCCCTCGCAGCAATTACCCTCCACAGGCGGAACGACAAAATAGCCGAACAGTCACTTCCAACGGAGTTCAAGGACGAACTCCCTGACGACTATATTCGACGTTCGCTGGACGAACCTACTGATGTCCGCCTTTTTGAGTCACTCCCAGAGCTAAAGGCAATTGCACATCGAATCGCGCAACCGGGATGGGACTCTGGCGTCACCATTGAAATGCGCAAGTCCACGTACGACGTCGTGGACTTCTACGAAATCATCTGGTTGAAGCTTGCGGAGTTCTATCCTTTCAAGCATTTCGGCAAAGGTGGAGCCGCTGCCCATATCAAGGCATATGTACGCGAAAGGTACAAGTTCCACTGGGCAAAGCACGAACCTGGCGGACCGGGTACCGGGGGAACAATCGTCGGTGTGCTTACCGGCGGCGATGTCATGCAGGACTTAGACCGCCTAATCGTCGAGACCGCCACGGCCGTAGTCGGGTACAGGGACAACTTCGACTTCACGACCTGGCATACGCGCTGGGAAGGTGCGGATCCGTCGCATAACGCCCAACCCATCAATCAAGCGGACGCCTAACGGCGCCGCTTATTTCAAACGTTAGGCATTACAACTACGCCAAATGGAACATTTGAAGCACCATCGCTACATCGAATACTTCCAACGCCAACTGGTTCGTGAAGGTTCTGAAGACTTCTGGCATAAGCAGAAGGAGTGGTTCGACGAAAATCGATCCTCTATAGCAAGAAAATTCTTGGAAATAAGCAAGCAGCCAGAAGACACTCCGAACCGATGGGCGGAGGCGATCATGGGACATACGGACCATGGTGACTATGACAATGTTTTTGCGAAGCAGATCTTCGAGCCGCTCGTTAAGAAAGTCCTTGAAATATGTGAGGCTCACGACTTAGCCCCTCGCTTCGCCGTCAGATTTGTTAACTCCCCGGGAGCCGAACCTTCGCCAGCTGCTCTCCCTTCTTCTTTTGAGCATGTCTTATTCGCAGGGCAAGGTACCTTTGCCTTCTGCAACTATTGGGCAAAAATATTTTCTTCAGCAATGGCTGAAGTAGCGGAGTTACCCGATGAGGAACGCGAGTCCCCTGCGGCAGTGATCGCTAAGCTACGCAAGGGCCAGGTATTGGTCGATGCAACCCGGCTTGCTGTGCACTATGCCCGCTTCGAATCGTTGCTTGGGTTTGGTCGAATAGAGCAACCGAATGAGTTATTGGGGTTTCGGACACTGCTCTTGAACGCGATGGAGGTGTTCATAGTTGGTCATGAGTTCGGTCACTTCATTTCTCATGAAGCGCATCCTGATACTTGTGGCATTCCAGATGGGGCAGATTCCAAGCACCATGAACTCGACTGTGACGCTGTAGGACTTGCCGTCTGCACTGAGTATGGAGTTCGCGAGAGCAATGCCTTTGCATTTCAGCTGATTGGTCCGCTTTTACTTTTCTATGCACTTCGTACCTGCGAACAAACCAAGGCAATCCTATTCACCGAAACACAAGAGAGCAACTCACACCCGTCGAATGAAGAGCGTTTTAGATTTGCTCTGGAGTTTCTGATTTCTGCAGGTGCGAGCGATCAAGTCATGGAAAGTGTTCACTTTGCACTGGATGTGGCAATGTGTGTTGGTAGCCAAGTGCAATTGACTGCCCATGAATTGAAGGAGTCTTTGCTTGCCAATAGAAATGCCTAACTCGGCAGTCGAGGGGACAGCCAAAAGCTACGCTTTTGGTCCCCTCCGCGCTTCGCGCTCCGGCTGCCCCTCACTTTGAACGTTGGGCCTCTTATTCGTAACACCGTTCGCATTTCAACCAAGAAAGGGAGTAACTACATGGCAAGCTACATCGACGGCGCGCTCATCAAGGACGAGAAGGTTGTTTATACCGGAAACATCAGCTTGTGGTCCCTTGCGCCGCTAATTCTTCTGGGCCTTCTGTTTCTGGCCTTGTATGGTCTTGGTTTAATTTTCTGGCTGGTCGCCTTCGTCCGTTACAAGACGACCGAGCTTGCCGTAACGAACAAGCGAGTCATCGCCAAGTTCGGCTTCATCAGCCGTCAGACCATCGAACTCAATATCAACAAGGTCGAGAGCATCCAAGTTAACCAAGGCATTCTTGGGCGCATCTTCAATTTCGGCTCGCTGGTGGTCTCCGGTGCCGGCAACCCGCAAGCGCCAATCCCTGGCATTTCAAATCCAATGAGCTTTCGCCGAGTGTTCATGGAAACCCAGGATCAGGCCGCCCAGGCAAAGGCCGCGTAGAGGCCCAACCCGTCATTCCATCGGACCTGCGCAAAGAGCCGCGCAGGCCGGTGAACTCAGACGTTAGAACTTTCACCGACCACAACCACACGAGGTAATCATGGCGAATGAATCCGTATCCGTATCTGGTCCCGTTTCCGTTGTCAGTGACGCAAAGCAACGAGTTGCCTTTGATCTAATGAAGTTCATTGGCGAAAAATGCTACGCAACTGACAGAGGCGCTCAAGAAACCAAGGATTATTGGCTTAAACTTTATCGCCAGTGCTACAAGGCAGCGAATGGGGGATCGGTAGAATCCATTCTGAAAGAAGAATAGCGCGTCATTCTTTACCTGAGCCGGCGGCATCCCTTCTCCAATAAGCAGGCGCACAGGGGTTAAATCTGAGGGTATGTTCCGGTGTAAGCATATCTCTTGGTTAAAAAAGTTCTAACCCTGCAATGCACCGGACCGTCAAAAGCTGCGCTTTTGCCGTCCGGTGATTTCCACGTTAGCCCGCTGAAAAGATGAGCCTCGCAAAGCCCCAACAAAACCTCGTGCTCCCGTTCGCAATCCAGAAGCGTTTGGACGCCACGCTCGCTGGCGAGACTGGGCTCTCAGGTCCAGAAATGTTGCAGTACTTCGCCCGCCATGATGAAAACATCGAGCAGTACCCGTGGAGTGGCGGAGCCCCAAGCCGAAAGCAAATCCTGCAAGACTGCCTTGCTCGCTTTCCTAAGGCAAAGCAGCTAGCGCTACTTCAAGACATGCTGACCTCCGATATTTATCAAAAGTACTCGCCGCCAAGCGTCGAAGATAAAACGTATCTGCTCGAATGGATCGCATCTCAATCTGGTCATCCCGTAGCAAACCCGCGCCCACGTTCGGTTGATCTTGTTTTTAAGGAGCAGCTAGTGCCAGCACGACAGCCACAGTGGGATGTCTTTATTTCTCACGCCCACGAAGACAAAGCGTCCATTGCCGAACCGCTCTCAGTCGCTCTGGTTCAGCAGGGTGTTCGTGTTTGGTACGACAACTTCGAATTGACACTCGGCGATAGCCTGCGAAAGTCCATTGATCGCGGGCTGGCTAATTCACGCTTCGGAATCGTCATCCTCAGCCACTCCTTTTTTTCGAAGCACTGGCCACAAATGGAGCTAGACGGGTTGGTTGCCAGAGAGTCCAACGGAGTCAAAGTTGTTCTGCCAATCTGGCACCGCGTCTCCGCAGCACAGGTTCAACAGTATTCGCCTCTTCTTGCTGGGCGCCTTGCCGTTTCCACGGATCAAGGCCTTGAACATGTTGTTCAGGAGGTTGTGCGAGTTCTTCAAACAAGTCCCCACACAGCAGGCTAACCCCTCATTGCAGCGGACTGCCTTCGGCAGCCGCTGAACTCCAACGTTAGCGCCGGTTATTTATGCGTAGCATGAATGCATTGTCCGTTGAGAATCCGAGGGCTGCGAAAAGCTCCAGCCGAGCTCGCCCTCAATGCGCTGCAATCAACGGCATGGTGGGAGCCGTTATGCGCTCTGCCCCGTCCGCCGGAACTTGCTTGCACGAAGGGACTTTGGGCAGTGGCACTTCGATCCAGCATCCGTGGCACGCGAAACGTGTCCTTTGTTCATTCCGCGCGGTGCCGCTCGCCGAGCATCGCGCTAACCAGTGCTTGCAGCGGACCGCCAAAAAGCTACGCTTTTTGCCGTCCGCTGAAGGCCGACGTTGGGCGCCTTCACGGATAAAAGCAGGATAGATGCAAACAATCATCGGAGCACTCCATAAGCATGGACGACGATATCAGTTACGCATACGAAGCACGTTGACTTCGTGGAAGTGGCGACTGGCACGAGCGGCCATGGTTCAGCGCAGATTGATCGCGTATCGGATTAACGTCATTTGCGCTAGAAGAACACTTCGGTCTGTAAATGGGAGGCGTTTTCTTGAATTGGAGTCGCTTCTCGCGGAATTCCTGCTGCGACGACTGAATGACGATCCGGTATTCGCCAGATCCGTCGCATGTCAGCTCCTAAATGTGCTGAAGCACTGTGACCAAATCACATATGAGGAGCCAGGTACAGCCGAGGCATATGCGCTGCTTCACTTTCTTGACAGGTACCATCGATTTCAATTGATCTTTGAGTACCTGCATCAGATCAAGCTAATGCCCTTGCGTACTGACGGGGTAAGGATCTTGGACGTTGGAACCGGTCCCGGCCCTTCGATGTACGCAGTATCGGATTTCTATAGCAACACTCTACCCAAGAGGCAAAACGAAGACAGCATTCGTGAACAGGCAGGGTTTTCCATCGATTACGTGGAACGCAGTTACCAGTTTCGCAATTGGTTGCATCACTTCACTGAGTTCGTTAATTATTACTGCCCGACCCAGATTCCTTGGCTCGTTCCATTCCATCACGGTACGTTCGACGACTTTCAGAACCTCGAATTCAATCAAACAGAAATCCGTTTGGAACGAGACGACGATGGTGAGCAAGTTCCTTTTCATTACGTTAGAAGGCACCGCTTCGACCTAATTGTGTTTAGTAATTTCCTTACCACCAAGGAACAAACCGCCGCCTTCTCAAAGGAAATTGAAAACTGCGCTAGGTACCTAAGAAACGATGGCATTCTTGTTGTGGTCGGTGCAAAGAGCTCCTCGAAGAAGTACAAGGAAGTCTACGGAGAGATCGAAAAAACCATCGTTTTAGGCCGCTACAGCAATCGAAAGCTAGTTGCTCGATGCCAAAGGGTAATGCTCAGTGATTCTGTCATGGGTTACTCGTGGAAGGACGGCTATGGGGAGCGTCTTAAGGCGCTTACAAAATCCGTTTTTGACGCCTTGCAGGCGCACGCAGGGGACGTCATACCCAAAGAAGCAGCCGACCTACTGAGAAATTCAGTACAGCCCGAGTATTCGCGCCCTATTGAGTGGGAATTGCTTGTTTTCCGCAAGAAGGCAAGGCCGCGTCAGCAGACGCCCAACCCATCGGTCCACCGGACGCTGCGCGATAAAGCCGCGCAGCGCCGGTGACCTTCACGTTAGGCGCTTATGGACAAGCAACTTTTCCCACAGCTTTTACGAAGGATCTACGAAGCGGTGGACGAACTGGAGAAAATGTTTCCAGGCAGGCATTTCACACCGGACGGACATCTGGTTGGCAGTTTGGGCGAGGCGCTTGCCTCATATCACTATGGCATCTCGCTATCCGACGCATCTGCTGAATGCCATGATGGCATCTGTGGCGAGCGCCAAGTTCAGGTCAAAGCGACCCAAGGTAACCGGGTGGCCTTATCTAGTAAGCCGCAGCATCTACTTGTCCTTCGGCTTGCGCGCGATGGAACATTCACCGAGGAATACAACGGTCCAGGTGCTCTAGTTTGGTCGCTTGTCAGTCACAAGCCGCGGCCGAAGAACGGGCAGTATCAAGTCTCACTCTCCGCGCTTCGGCGCATCATGCCCACTGTGGCTGAAGATGATCGCCTTCCAAGAACCGTGGCCTAACCCGGCGCTCAACCTCGCTCCCTTCGGTCGCTGGACAGCCAAAAGCTACGCTTTTGTCTGCCGGTTAGCTTGAACGTTGGGCGTCATCAACTGCCGCGGAGTAATCCATGGACGTACCCGGTGAAAAACTGCTGATAAAGCTCTGGGATTCAATTGCAGACAAGGGCATTGGATCCCTGCTCAAGCCATGGCAAATGCGAAGAGAAGGCCGCACTGCAATTGACATGAGGCGCGAAGAACTACTTGTCCTTGCCCAAGCGGAGGTTGATGCGGAAGCGATTCGTTCTGGGCAGAAGTTCCTACTCCCTGATGGAACGGTGTCAGAACAGCAGAGCGCTCCTGTCTTGCTGCCATCGTCACCAACCCAACCATTGCTTCTCCCTAGCATCGATCAGGTTGCACAGCAAAATGCCCGTATCGAAGCTATTAGGCGGGAGATTAGCCTAGCCAAGGTTGTCGTATTCGCAGAACAAGAACTCGTTCATGACACTCAAGAGCCACCTGAAGAGAAGGTTTCCGACGACTGGCTTCACCGGTGGCGGGAACATGCAGCAGGTGTATCTTCGGATGAACTTCAGTCGCTTTGGGGAAAGATTCTCGCGGGTGAAATTAAGAAACCGGGACGGTACTCTCCACGCACACTTGAGTTTCTAAAAAATCTCTCGCAGGATGAAGCGAAGGCAATTGAGAGACTCTCACCGTTCGTTATTAATGACATCATCTTTCGAGATGATGAGACGCTTCTCGAATCTCAGGGGGTTCCGTTTTCGCTGCTGTTTTCCATGCAAGAGCTTGGCGTTGTTTCAGGTGTTGAAGCCCTTGGGCTGGAAGTTGTGTGGCCCTCAATTGCCAACGACCATTTTGAGCGTGCTCTAGTGTCATACGGTCGCGTCCTGTTGGTGAAGCATGCTGATCCTGCCCGCCAACTAAAACTTCAGATATATCAGGTAACGTCCCTTGGGCGCCAAATTCTCAGGCTCGGGAACTTCCAACCTAATGAAACATACCTGCGTGCGCTTGGCACATCGATAAAGTCTCAAGGATTTGACGTCGCAATTGGCGATTGCCGTCCTGCTGGTGACAACAGGATCACGCTCTTGAATATGCAGCCACTATGACGTCCAACCCATCCATCAACACGGACGCTGCGCGATGAAGCCGCGCAGCGCCGGTTACGTCAAACGTTGGGCCTCTTAGGCTTCGCGAATATGCAAGAGAAGTTGTTTCTACTCACATCGAAACAAGTCGCCCGTCGATTGACTGAGGTATTTGATTTCGTATGGCCTACCGCTACAGCGATCTGGAATCTTCGGTGGCAAGTCGCCGGATATGTCTCCGCGTCTCCTACTGCCACCGAAAGCGAATTGGCTGGGCGCTTTGTCGCTGGAAGCGGTATTCGAGGGGCCAATTTGCGCCGATCTTGCATTGACTCTTCTTGGCAAGATCAACAGCAGGAGTTCGCTCGCTTTCTACTCTTCGAGTTTTGCTCCCTTTACGAAGCTTGGTGCGAAGGCGCACTAAACGAACTCGGCGCTGCCTCATCGCTATCGAAGCATCTGCAATTTCCAACGACGTTTAAAAACGGCGCTCCTTCGCGGGGCCGTTTCCATGCTATCAATTTGATCGTGCAAGGCGGTTCGCAGATCATGGCTGGCTCCATCTATCCTGCTATCGCCAAGAATAAGAAGAACTCGCCTCCGCATATCGAGCAACTCTTGGTCTGCTACCGCTATTTCAAGGAGGCGCGGAACTCCCTCGTCCATGCTGGCGGCAGTACATCAAGGAACTTTATTTCCGCAGAGGCTGCGTATAACCAGCTTACACCCGCGCAAGTAGGACTCAAGGAAGTGCCAGTTATCAATGGTCACACGGCGGGAAGTCAGATCAAGCTGAGCCTTCGTGGTGTCGTCGGCTTCGGAGATATTGTTCTTCGCCTTGTCTCAACGCTTGACGCCGAGTTTTCAAAGTCCCCAGGCGCGGAGCAGGCGTTCGTGCGTCGTTGGAGGACATGTCACGGAGGCCCTGCCGTTCAAGTTCCCGCCAATCCAAATTCATGTCACGAGCGAATCAGACGGCTTGTGCGGAGACTAGATCTTCCCACTCCGGTGGTTACGGCTCAGTTTGAAGCTTGGCTCCGAAACAACCAGTGCATCGTCTAGTTTCCCGAGGCCCAACCAATCATTCCACCGGACCTGCGCAAAATGCCGCGCAGGCCTGTGAAGTCAGACTTTAGGCTGCGCATACTACCCAAACCAATATGCACCCAGATCTGCTGCGCCAACGCAGGAATCTCATAGCGACAAGCGCATTTCTAGTGTTATTTGACGTTGCAAATGTGCAAATTGCCAAGGTATCGCTTCTTGGCAATGAGTTGATCATTGGAAATGTTCAGGTCCTTATCTATAGCGCTTGGTGTCTTTGGGCTTACTTCCTTCTCCGTTACTACCAATACTGGCGCGCAGAGCCCGATCAATACATTAGAAAATCATTTGCCAAGCATCTGGACTCGCTCGCACGCACCTACACGCAAGTCCAAGCTGTTCAGGATGGCGTGGGACAACGTTTTAACGACTACAAGCTTACGCGCATTGGATTTTTGAGTTGGTCCTACACGCTTCAAGGATATAACCCTGGACAGGGGAGTGTTGTCGACATAAAGACTTCGCGATTGCCGTTATGGAGGCTATTTTTTTGGAATTTTCAGTCAGCCCTACATGTTGGACTTCACACCCATCATGCAACAGATCACATTCTTCCATTTGCAGTCGCAATTGCAGCACCAATCATAGGAATCGTAGAAAAGTGGCCACCACCATGGCCTTGGCTTTTCTCATAATTGACAGCAAGCCTAACAAACGCTTCGAGCCGACCGTCAAAAGCTACGCTTTTGGTTCCCTCCGCGCTTCACGCTCCGGCTGCCCCTCACTTCCACGTCAGGAGGCATAGACCCACCCATGGTGCAAGTTCGCGCATACGAATCGCACGATGCCGAGGCAGTCGCCGCGGTCATCCTCCCCATTCAGCAATCGGAGTTCGGCATCCCAATCACACTGGAAGCTCAGCCGGACCTGAGCAACGTCGAACAGTTCTATCAGCACGGCTGCGGCAACTTTTGGGTCGCCGAGATTGACAGCCAGATCATCGGAACCATCGCCCTGCTCGACATCGGCTGCAACGAAGCGGCACTTCGCAAGATGTTCGTAGCCGCTCCGTTCCGTGGTCGAGAATTCGGTGTCGCCCACCGCCTCCTCAGCGAACTCCTCACTTGGGCGGCAGAGCACGGAGTAGCCAGCATCTACCTTGGAACTACCGCCAAGTTCCTGGCTGCACACAGGTTCTACGAGAAGAACGGGTTCCACGAAGTCGCCAAGTCGACCCTGCCGGAAACCTTCCCTATCATGGCAGTCGACTCCAAGTTCTACAGGCTCTCACTGCTCGCGAATGCCGCCTAACCCCGTCGAGGCGCGGCTTCGCCGCCGGGACGCCGTGCCGGCGGGGCCGGCCCGGCGTCCGTCACCTTCACGTTAGGCCACAGACATGAGCACAACATCTGCCTTTGCCAGTACGCCCGAGCCACCGTATTACGCCGTAATTTTTTCTTCTCGGCGCACTGAAGGGGACAACGGTTACGAAAATATGGCTGACAGAATGGTTGCTCTTGCCGCCAAGCAACCCGGCTTTCTCGGGGCTGAAAGCGTCCGTGGTGTCGATGGCTTTGGCATTACAGTCTCATACTGGACGTCCCCTGAGTCCATTGCCGCTTGGAAGGCGGATGTCGAGCACTGTGCCGCACAAGAAATGGGTAAACGTGCGTGGTACGAGCACTATGAAATCAGAGTTGCAAGGGTTGAGCGGGCTTATGGCAAGCCCTAACCCGGCCCTGGTCGAGGGGACAGCCAAAAGCTAGGCTTTTGGTTCCCTCCGCGCTTTGCGCTGCGGCTGCCCCTCACTTCGAACGTTGGAGCTGAACTAGTCATCATGCGAATCGACGGCACTGTAAAAACATGGAACGATGATCGAGGCTTTGGTTTCATCGAACCGCTGCACGGAGGTCAGGAGATCTTCGTGCACATCAAGGCCTTTGTCTCACGGTCCGGCCGACCCGAGGTTGGTCAGAGCGTGACATTTGAAGTTGAAATGACTCCAGATGGGAAAAAACGCGCAAAGCGTGTCGAGGTCGTGCGAGGCAGACGCCAGAGTGTCCGAGTGCAAAATGACAATCCGGCGCAATGGGGCACGGCAACGCTGTTCGCAATTCCCGCGTTTTTCGTTCTCTTTACCATCGTCGCGTATTTCTGGAAAGTGCCGGGCTGGGTGGCTGGTCTCTATCTCGGAACGAGTGTGGTGTGCTACGTCGTGTACGCCGCAGATAAGCGGGCGGCGACTGCCGACCGCTGGCGTGTCAGTGAAGACACTTTGCTGGGACTGGGGCTTATTGGTGGTTGGCCCGGTGCAATCGTCGCCCAACAGGTCGTCCGCCACAAATCCAATAAGGCCACATTCCGTGCCAAATTTTGGGTGACTGTGATCGTGAATGTTCTAGCGTTTCTCGTTCTCAGTTCGCCGCTGCGAGCCATGCTACTGGCTTGAGCTTGGGAAATAGGGGACAGACCACGATTTCCCCGCGTCCGGTTACGCAGCCTGCGACGCGCCACGGGGCGCACGCTCGCGCGTGACCGAGCCCGGCACGCCCGACAACGCCCCCGAACCTGCACGGAAGAAATATCCAAGCCAGCTCACGACCCCCACGAACTTGGCGCTGTCCTCGTAAAGGTAAGGGTTGATTCCCGCCGGATTCACGAGATCGAGACCGACCGAGACCGCGAACGCGGCGAACGCGATGGCGAGCAGGATGTAGTCGGTCCGCAGGATCAGGCGCCGGAAACTGACCAGGTGGAACAGCACGAAGGCCGCGTAGGCCACGAACACGCCCTTCTCCGGAATACCGAGGGACGGGAAGAATTCCTCGTGCAGCAGGAACAGATCGTCGAAGGCGAGCACCACCGTCAGCAGTCCCGACACGAACAGGAAGCGTCGCTCCTCCTGTGCGTCCGATCGCGCCGCGAGCAGTCGCGCGCAGAAAAAGCAGATGGCCGCCGCACCGGCCCAGACGAAGATCCCCAGTTGCGAGAGGAAACCGGTGTAGGCCGGCACGCCGGCGATGCTCGTCACGTCCGACGTCAGCAGATGGATCGGCACCCCTTTCCACACCCGCAACAGCAGCACGATCCCGATCGGGACCGCCGACGCCACGGCGATCAGTGCAATGGCCGGAAAACGGGAGCGTAGCTGCGCCCGCATGGGCAATGGCGGGCTCATCGATTGGATATCCCTCTATTGCGCATTGAAGGACGTCGATCATAACCAGCGCCCCGTTCCATGCGACTGCGCGATTGAAACAAAAGATAGGCACTGTAAATCGCGGACAGACCACGATTTCCCGATTCGTGGCAGGTGGGGAGACGGAAGTCCGCCGCACATACGTTCGGCGCATGAGAAGGAAGCCTTACGAATCGTTCAGCCCGCAGAACGAAGTGGTCTGTTCCCAATTTTCCCCCGCACCACGCCGACGCAACACCTTGCCATCCCTCCCGCCCCCATCCACACTGAGTACGTTCCTCACCCGATCGATGCCGACAGTGTTAACGTTCATCTCCACTCCTCCTCACGGTGGTTGAGACGTTCGCAATCCCAATCCGGCACATCGATGCCGCGGGTTCAGGGGAAGTCGATTTCATTTGTCAGGTTGCGCAACCGTTTGCATGCCTACCCATGACCAGCTGATGAAAGCACTTCTGCGGACGTTCTCGATCTTCCACGGCGTCATGGCAGTTCTCTTTGCCTGTGCAGCACTGATGCTCATCGTCATCGCCGCCAAGGTCGGCTGGCTGGCGTTTGCGGGCGGCTTGGACCGCGGTAGTGCTCAGCAGATCATTGAGGCGATCGGGCTGCTGACGGTGGCAGTCGTGGCACTGCAGATTGCACAGACCGTCGCGGAAGAGGAGGTCGTTCGCGACGCGCACATCAGCGGACCGACGCGCGTACGCCGCTTCCTCTCGAGATTCCTCGTTGTCGTGGTCGTGGCTTTGGTCATTGAAGGCCTTGTTGCCACGTTCAAGGCTGCGGGCGAGGACGCGTCGCACATGGTGTATGCAGCTTCCATCGTGCTCGCCGCCGGAGGCCTGCTTGCCGGTTGGGGGGTATTCATACGCATGAATCGCTACGCGGAGGAACTCGAACCCGAAGCCATGGCGGAAGCGAAGCGTGAAGACAGGAAGCTCAAGTAGCTGCAGTCATCCCCCATGAACCGGCGGAATCGTGGACAGACTACGATTTCCTCCTCGCTACTTTCCTTCGCAAGGATCGATGGCGTGGACACTCCCCGGTTTTGCAGAGCGCGCACCGCCCACGCACCGCCCATATCGCCCGGCGTCGCGTTGAAGTCCGGTATCCCCCGGCCTAGACTGCATTTACGGAACGAGTGATGCAGCCGCCGCGCTTCGTTCATCTCCCGGGACAGGAAACCGCGTGTGCGCTGCCGGATGCAGCTCAGAACGCTCGAGTCCGTTGCAGCACCAACCAGGAGGCGGACAATGAAGATCAGGCAGATTTCGCTGCTCGTGGCGGGATGCGCGGCTCTCCTGGCGGCACCGGCGGGTGCGGCCACGTTCGAGAGCGGCTCCGACGCCGCATTCAACAGGATGGTTGAGGCCCTCATGGCCGGAAACGCCGACACGGGTTCGGGCTGGTTCAATTACTACGTCGAACGGCTCAACCAGGATATTGCATTGCGGCAGGGCACCGAACCCTACGGCGCGGCCGGTCCGAATGGGCCGTTGAGCGGTTTCGAGGGCTACATCTCCGGATTCCGGATGCCCGATACGGGTTCGCGCTGGTTCAACGACTACGTCGACGCGATCAATCACGTCATCCAGGACAAGCAGGCCCAGTAGGCTCGACGGGCCGGGCCGCGCGTGAGGCGTTAGCGTTTGACGCCGTCGTCCTCCTCCCGCTCGCCGCGGGGCCCCGCGGGACCGCCGGCAAGCAGTTGCGCGCCCGCAGACTCCTGCGTCGTGTCCGCCTCGCCGCCGCGTTCCGCAACGGCCGGCGACACCTCGCCCGCGAGGCCGAAAAGGGCGAGGACTTCGCGGGGCAGCCGTTTATCCGGACTGGCAGCCAGCCAGTCGCGCAGGTAATCGGCGAAGGGCTTGCCGGCACTCGCTTCGTTCGGGTTGAGGTACTTGATCGCCTGCCAATACTCGGGGTGGGCCTCGAAGAGCGGGAGCAAGGTGGTCGCCACCAGCTCGTTGTCTTCCCGTCCGTAGGGGTTGCTCTGCAAGGACGCCTCGCGGGCCGCGAACCACGCCTGGAACGACTGGTCGGCGGCGAGGTAGCGGTGGCGCTCCGACAGCAGGCGGCGCGCGTAGCCGGCCAGCGCCTGATCGTAGCCGAGCCAGTTCTTCGCCGGCGCACTGCCCGCCCATTTCACCGCCAGCTGCTGCAGAACGAAGAGCGATGCGGTCTCGCACAGAGACTCCTCGAACCACTGATTGTGCTCCACCACCCGCCCGGTGTTTCGCGCCTTGTGATCGAAGTTGGTGACCACATGGCACAGCTCGTGGGCGAACTGGTAGGCGTATTGATACCAGCGTTCATCGCGCGCGGTCAGGTGCATGACATATTCGCCGTCGCTTCCCTGCTCATAGAGCACCTTCGGCGATCCGGCGCGCGGGACGACGCGAATCGTGAGGTCGCCGGCGCGGGGCGAATCGACCACGGAAAGAAACTCGCGGGCGACGGCGTCGAGGACGAGCTGGATGTCCTGCGTCGACGCCTTGCCCCAGTCGCCGGGCGCGACGTCAATGGTGAGCAGCAGGTCGCGGGCTTCCCGCTTCTTGGCGAGGCCAAGCGGATCACGGTGGTCGAACTTGCCTTCCAGCGCGCTCGCGGGCCCCACAAGATGGGCGCCCAGCACCACCGCGGCGAGATGCAGCAGGCGCATCCGTCGCCGATTGCTCCGCCGTGACAAGGCGGGAAGGGTGGACGTGCTGAACTTCATGGCTGGGTCCCGGGAGAATCGCTCGGCCGCTCGATTGCATCACGTCGTGGGGCATTCCCGGCGCGACAGCGGGCCTCATCCAAGGATAGGAAATTCGATGCCCACACCGCAAGGAACGACGAAGCCGGGAGCGCCCGATCCCCGGCCATGGCGAGTCGATGCGGACCGGGTCTTGGCGATTTCCCACTCACGTCGTCGCGATGCGCAAGACCCGCCCCTCGCCAAGTTCCGGCCTCAGATGCCGAGAATCTTCATCGCCTTGGCCAGCGTGTCGACGGAGTCCTGATGCTTGCCGGCCTTGTGCAAGGCTTCGCCGTCGGCGCGCAGCTGTTTGACTTCACTCATTTGCGCATCGGTCAGCTTGGGGCTGGTAGCGAGGGCGGCGTCGATCTTCTTCATGTCGGCGGGGCAATGCATGGCCAGCGCGCTGCCGGAGAACAGTGCGACGAGGGCCAGGATGACTAGCTTCTTCATGGAAACCTCCTTCGGGACAACGCGGACGAACATGCCTGCGTGTGAAATGAACAACCGGCCATCGCGATTTATTCCGAAGCCCCGAACGCAGCCTTGCAAGGGCGGTCCTGGAGTCAGGCCGCTTGCGCCCGTCCTGCCGGACCAGCCCCCGCACCACCCCTTTCGTCCACCGCTCCGTGCGCTATCCTGCGATCAGTTGCCGGCGCCCGCACGCCGCATCCAAACTCACTCGGGAGAGCAGCCCATGGACTTCATGAGCGGAATGGACCGCCGCACGGTCAAGGCGAACGGCATCAAGGTCAACCTCTGAGTGGGCGGCGACGGCCCGCCCGTGCTGCTGCTCCACGGCTGGCCGCAGACGGCGCAGATGTGGCACCGGATTGCGCCCCGCCTGGCCGAGCAGTACACGGTCGTGTGCCCGGACCTGCGCGGCTATGGCGACAGTGACAAGCCGCGCGACGGCTACGACAAGAAGACCATGGCGCGCGACATGCACGAAGTGATGCGGGCGCTGGGACACACCGCGTACGCGCTGGTCGGTCATGACCGCGGCGGGCGCGTCGGCCACCGCCAGGCGCTGGACTACCCGGAGGCCGTCACCCGGCTGTGCGTGCTCGACATCGTGCCGACGCACACGGTGTTCACGCAGACCGACCGCCATCTGGCCGCCGCCTACTGGCACTGGTTCTTCTTCCAGGCGCCCGACCTGCCCGAAGTCATGATCTCGGCGGCGCCGGAAGCCTTCCTGCGCCACGTCTTCCGCGCGCTGTCCTTCCGCGCCGGCGCCATCGAGGAGCCGCTGATCCGGGAGTACCTGCGCGCCTTCACGCTGCCCGGGACGATCCGCGCGACGCTGGAGGACTACCGCGCCGCCGCGACGCGCGATTTCGAGGACGACGCGTGCGATCTCGCGCTGCGCGTGCGCTGCCCGGTGCTCGCGATCTGGGGAGAGTTCGGCAAGATGCACGACCTGTTCGACGTGCGGGCGACCTGGCAGGACAAGGCCGACGTCGTCACCGGGCACCCGCTGCCCTGCGGCCACTTCATCCCCGAAGAGGCCCCCGAGGCGCTGCTGGCCGACCTGCAGACCTTCCTGCGCGGGTGAACGGCGTTTCGGCGCGCCGCGGCCGGCGCGCGACGCCGGCCCGGCAAAATCTTATGTTTTCAAATATTTAGCTTGCAATAGGCGCTCATCGCGCGTATCGTACACGGCGCGATTTCCAGTAGTGTTGCTGTCCTGTTGGTCTAGTGTCCGCAGTTCTGCGGCGTCAATTCCCCTTCTCAGTTCGCCTTCTTGATCTCGCCTCACCCCGAGGCTCCGCCCGGCATCATCAAGTAACGGCTTGGTCCCTCCCCGCACGCGGCGTGCATGCCCGTGCACTTCATTTCGGCGTGGCCACAGCGGCCAGGACCCGCCGTTTCATCACGACAAGGAGCACACCATGCTAAGCCCCATCCAGCGAACCGAACTCCGCACCTATTACTACACCCCCGTGCATTGCCCGTTCTGCGGCACGCGTGTCATGGGCGCCGACCCGGCGGACGAGACGCGCATTACCGCCTGCGCGCACACCTTGTTCATCGCCCATGACACGGCTTTCGAATACCGCTCCGAGCGTTTCGACCGCCACCTCGACCTCGACGGCCTGACCGACGAGGAAGTCGAGGAGCGTTGGAGCGGCGCGGAAGGCGGTGTCGACGGCTTCACCAACCGGGTCACGCTGGCGGACGCCATCAAGGTTGCCGCCTACGCACCGGCCCCGTCCGCCTATGGCTCGTACTACGGATTCGCGCCCACCGAGTGATCCGTGCAGTAGCATGGCGCGATGCACACCCTGATCGACCACGTATTCGTCGGCGCGCTGCGCCCGCTCCCGCCCGAAGGCCAGCTGACGGGCATGTTCAAGCAGCCGGTCGAGGGCCCCGTTGCCGTCACGGCCGAGGGCCTCGCCGGCGACCGCCAGGCCGACCGGCGCTACCACGGCGGCGCCGAGAAGGCCTTGCACCACTTTCCCGTCGAGCATTACGCGCGCCTCGCGCTGCGCTACCCCGAACGCGCCGCGCTGTTGCAAGCGGGCGTGCTCGGCGAGAACCTGTCGACGCGGGGCTGGACGGAAGAGTCGGTGTGCATCGGCGACCTGTTCCGCATCGGCACCGCCCTTGTCCAGCTGAGCCAGCCGCGCCGGCCATGCTGGAAGATCGACCACCGCCTCGATAGCGAGGGCGCCTCGCTGTTTGTCGCGCAGGAGGGGATCACCGGCTGGTACTACCGCGTGCGCGAAGCCGGCACGATCGCGGAGGGCGACGCCTTCGAACTGGTCGAGCGCCCGAACCCCGAGCTCAGCGTCGCCACCTATTGGCGTGCAACGCAGGCGCACCGTCCCGACGCGGCGGCGCTGCGCGCGATCTCTGCTGCCGTCGGCCTCGCGCCCGCGCAGGCCAGGCGGCTGGCCGAACGCGCCGCATGGCTGGAGAACAATCCTCCGGGCAACTGAAGGCCCCGCTCACACCGTGGACGAGGGGGCACCTCCCGGCAGGTGCATCGAATACAGCCCCCACGGGCAGGCGGCAAAACGTTCGTTGAGCGGTTTCGCCGCCAGTGCCGGGATCCGGTCCGCGTCGAAGACGGCCCACAGGGGGCCAAGGCCGCCCAGCGGCAAGGGCGATCCGTCGATATGGGTGGCGACAATGAAGCCGAGCTCCCGGGCATCGGCCCGCTTGAGCTCCACCCGGTAGCCGTCGAACGCAGCCAGCACCAGCGGCGCATCGTCCGCGACCGGCGCACCGGCCGCCTCCAGCACGCTGTCGAATGCGGGCCCGCGCAGTGCATGTGGCCTGGCGTCGTATTCGAGCGTCGGCCTGATCTCCACCGCGGGCAGTGCGACCAGGTCCGCGAAGGTAAAGGTCCGCGCCCTGGTGAAGGCCAGGCCCTGCTTGTGCATCAGCTGATCGAGGGCGGAATCGAGCGGACCGCGGTTCGGATGCGCGATACCGCCCGAGACGGTCAGCATGACGGGCCCCGCGGCCGGGGCAGGAGCCGCCTCGGCGCGCGCGACGAGCGGCAGTGCGGCGGCACCCGCTGCGGCGCGAAGAAAGGCGCGCTTGTTCATGTGTTGTTCTCCTTGGACTGCTCTGTCGGGTCGCAGCAGTCTTGCCGCTGGCCGGCGCGCATGCAAGGAAAATCCTCCGCGACAACCGTCCCGCGAAACCTGCGGAGACGCCGCGCCGCACGCCCTGATATTGCCATTGACATTTTCAGGGGGATGCGCGTGATATGCTATCGGTCTTTCTTGACCCTTGGGCCACGCTTGCCTTAAGCGGTGGCCGCGCCTGCTTTCCCGATGATCTCCCCGCTCGCCGCCCACTCCCGCCTGTACGACCTGCACTGGCACACGGACGGCCCGCCGCTCGCGGTCGAAGCGTGGCGAGGGCGCGAAAGCCTGTCGGGCGGCTTCGAGTTCCACATCGACACCCTGTCGCAGGATGCCTTCCTCGCCCTCGAGCCCCTGCTCGGGCAGGCGATGACGCTGCGCACCGCGCTCTCCGACGGCAGCCGCAGCGAACGCTCGGGCCTCGTGCGGGCCGCGGCGCATATCGGCAGCGACGGCGGCTGGAGCCGCTATCGGCTCACCGTGGTGCCGTGGACCTGGCTGCTCACGCGCGGCCGCCACAACTGCGTGTTCCAAGACAAATCCGTGCCCGAGATCCTCGACGCCGTGTTCGCCGATTACCGCGAACACGCCGCGTGGCACTGGCACGAGGACGTCGCCCCTTTCCTCGCGAGCGCCCGCCCGCGCAGCTACTGCGTGCAGTACCGCGAATCCGACTACGCCTTCGTGTCGCGCCTGCTCGCCGAGGAGGGCCTGGGCTGGTGCATCGAGGAAGATGCGGACGCCCCCGCGCGCCACCGCATGCGCCTCTTCGCCGACAGCACACGCTTCCCGGAAGACCCCCTCTCGGCGAATGCGCTCGGCGGTCGCGGCATCCGCTTCCACCGCGCGGATTCGCAGGAAGACCAGGACAGCATCGTCGCCTTCGGCGCGCAGCACCGCCTCGCGCCCACCCTCGGCACCGTGCTCGGCTACGACTACCGCGCCAAGCGCTCGATCGCGGCGAGCGTGCCGACGGCGCACTGCGTCGGCAGCGCGGACCTGCCGCCGCTCGAACACTACGACTACGCCGGCCAGTACGCCCACGCGAGCGTGGCCGAGGCCGAGCGCTACCAGCGCCTCGCGATGGAAGCGTTCGAAGCGCGCGCGAGCACCTGCCTCGGCCGCAGCACCGTGCGCAGCCTGCGCCCTGGCAGCTTCGTCGCGGTAAGCGGGTTGCCGCTCGACCCGGCGGCACCGCCCGCCCCCGACGGCGAACGCTACGCCGTGCTCGACGTCCTGCACGTCGGCATCAACAACCTCGACGCCGAGCGCATCGACGCGATCGCGGCGCGGCTCGCACAAGGCGATGCAGCCGAAGAGGACGCGGCGCTCGCCACTGGCGACACGCTCGAGCCGGTCAAGGCTCCGTCGGAACTCCCCCCCGCCCTCATCGACCTCGCGCGCAGCCGCGGCTATGGCAACGCCTTCGACGCGCTACGCGCCGAGCGGCCGTGGCGCCCGGCACTCGCGGACGACACCGGCCTGCGCATCAACCCGCGGCCCACAGCCCCCGGCCCGATGAGCGCCATCGTCGTCGGCCCGCAGGGCGAAACGGTGCCGAACGGCGCCGACGAGCTGTGGTGCGATGCGCTGGGGCGCATCAAGGTGCGCTTTCACTGGCAGGCGGGGGACACCCTGGACGACCGCTCGAGCTGCTGGGTGCGCGTCGCCAGCCGCCAGGCCGGCGCGGGCATGGGCTGGCAGTGGCTGCCGCGCATCGGCCAAGAAGTGTTGGTGAGCTTCCTCGGCGGCGACATCGACCGCCCCGTCGTGCTCGGCGCCCTCTACAACGGGCGTGGCGAAGGCGGAATCGTGCCCACTCCGGGCGGACGCACCGGGCCGGCTTCCGACACCGCCGTATTCGACGCCGCGACCGACCACCGCCCCGCAGGACAGGGCAACCTCGTTGCCCACGCTACGGGGGGCAACAGTCCCGCCTGGCACGGCGCGGCCGCGTCGAGCCACCGCCACCCGGATGCCCTGAGCGGCTTCAAGAGCAAGGAATTCGGCGCCCACGGACCCAATGCCGGTCACAACCAGCTCGTCTTCGACGACAGCGACCAGCAGTTGCGCGTGCAGCTCAAGAGCACGCAGCATGCCTCGGAGCTCAACCTCGGCCACCTCATCCACCAGGCCGGCAACTACCGCGGATCCTTCCGTGGCAGCGGCGCCGAACTGCGCACCGACGCCTGGGGGGCGCTGCGCGCCGGCCGCGGCATCGTCATGAGCACCTGGCCCGCCCGCCACACGGGCGAACCGGCCGGCGACCTTGCGCCCGGCATGGCGCTGCTGAAACAGGCCTGCACGCTCGCCGACACCCTGTCGCGCGCCGCCGCGACACACCAGACCGTGAAGCTCGCCGCCGCTATCGGCAGCACCGCGGCCCGCGCTAGCGCCGCCGACCCGGACCACCCGCCCCTCGAGGCGCTGAGCCGGATCGCCGCCGGCATGGTCTCGGCGCGCGATCCGGCCGAGGCCACCGCCGACGCAGACGCCGGCAACACCACCGTCACCGGCCAACGCGTCCCCCACCTCGCCGCTCCCGCGATCCTTCAGGCCGCCCGTGCCGGCATCGGCCTCGTCGCCGGCCAGAGCGTGCAGATCGCCGCCGGCGACACGGCCACCCTCATGAGCGGCGCCGACACGAACCTCGCAGTGGCCGGAGCCGCGCGCATCCATGCCGGCCAGGCGATCGGCCTTGTCGCCGGCGCCATCCGGCCCGGCGACGACCACACCGGCATCGGCCTCATCGCCGCCAAGGGCGACATCGCGTTGCAGGCGCAAAGCGACGAACTGAAACTCCTCGCCCGCGACGAGTTGAAGCTCGTCAGCGCCGGCGCAAACATCGACTTCGCCGCGGCGAAGAAGATCGTGCTGAGCGTGGAAGGCGGCGCGAGCATCACGATCGACGGCGGCATCACTGTGGCGTGCCCGGGGACGATCACGGTGCATGCGTCGAAGAAGAGTTTCAGCGGGCCTGTGCGGGAGGAATACGGTTTGCCGCTGTTCCCGCAGAGTGTATGCAAGGAATGCCTGCTCGGAGCCGTGCGATCCGGATCACCGTTCGCCACCGCGCAGTGATCGACTCAATGCCGACCTACCTGCAGAATCCCCATCAAGCCGAGCTTGCAGCAGCATTAAGCGCCTGGCTTTCCGCGCCGTGCCCATCCGGCTTCCAACTGTGGGCACTCGCTGACCTGAGCATCCTGGGTGCAACGGCGCTGCGTACGATCGAGCGATTGGCGTCGCCGACCTTCGCCCTGCTGGATGGCACCCGTTACGCCGCCTATGAGGAAATCGGCCCGCGCCTGATTCCCATAATCGGAGATTCGGAGCGGATCACCGAGAGTCTGCTTGCGATGGCCAACACCCTGCCGGCATTGTCGTTCCTCGAACTGAAAACCGACGATTGCGAACCCCGGCGCGAGCAGTTGGCAACACTCGCGTGCGTGGAAACCCCGGACGGCCTCCAGCTGTATTGCCGATTCACCGATACGCGCGTGCTGCCGGGCGTGCTCCGCGTGCTCGATCACAGCCAGCGCAGCCGGGTGGCCCAGACGGTGCGTCGCTGGGCTTGGATCGGTCGTGACGGCCATCTCGAAGCGCAGTACCTCGCCGAGGCGAACATGGGCAGCCGCGAAACGCGAACGGCACTCTCCCTGAGCGACGATCAATTCACTGCCCTGATGCAGGCAGCCGAACCCGACATTCTGTTCGGGCTGCTGCGCGAAATCTCCCCCGAGATCATCCCCGCGCGAGCGCCCTCGACGATACATGCCCGCCTGGCGTCGCTCTTGCAGACTGCACGGCGATATGGAATTGACGACACGCCGGATCAACTGCAGTTCGTGACCATAGCCTGGAGCACTTCCGAGCAGTTTCACGAGCTCGAGAGTCTCGCGGGAATCTGGGCCGCAACGCGCAGCGGCGAACTCCGCTTCCGCGATGCAGTAATGCGGTGGACCGACGAGCAGTGGAACGAGATCGAGACGATGAATTCGGACCCGGCTACTGCCCACTATTGAATTGACATCAGGACAATGCCCCTCCAATTAACGACTTATCGATAGGACAAACACCTTGACGAGACGACTCTCAGACCTCTTCCGACAGACGCTCCTGGTCGGACTCCTGGCGTTCGCCCTCACCGGCTGCGACGTTGCCACGCACAACGCCCGTGACGACGCATTCAGCCCGAGCGGCTTATCCGCTTACAACTACAGCAACGAAGGGATCCAGGAGTTCCACCTGGACGGAACGTGGGGCAGCAATGTCGGCGTCGGGGCGGGCGGCGGCGCCGTATGCTGCGTCTCGGTACCAAAGAAGTGGCGGCCCGGTCTCACGGTTACGCTTGAGTGGCGTCGGAGCGATTGCGGCATCCCGCGCTCGCCTCAGTGCACGATAGAGAATGCGGGCAAGTGGCCGAAGAAGAGTTTCAAGAAGACGATCCCTATCGAGCCGTATGAAACGCCCGGCAGAGTTCAGGTGATGTTCCTGCCGGACGACGACGTCAAGATCTATGTACGAGACGAAGATCCATGGGCGGACGAACATCCGTCCCATCTTGGCGGACCTCGTCCCATGACCACCACAGAAGCGCAATCGCTGCTCACACGATGACTGCAAGCACTCCCAGCGCGCATATTCCTGCTCTGAAGCTCACGACCAGAGAGCTCGTCGGGCGAACCGCGAGATTCGGCAGCGATTTGAGAGCCAACCAACCAGACTGCTCGCGACCGATCTGGGTCGGGACGTTCTTCGATGGCACCAACAACAATAAAAAGCGGGATCAGGAAGACATCCCGGATCCTGTCAAACGCAGCCACTCCAATGTGGTCGTGTTGCACGACGCGTTTCGGGACGACGCGAAGAACGGGTACTTCAAGAACTACATGCCAGGTGTCGGCACGCCGTTCGAGCAAATCGGTGAGATGACGGAATCGGCCGACGGGAAAGCTATGGCCTACGGCGGCGAGGCTCGCATCTATTGGGCGATGATCCAGCTATACAATGCCATTCATCGAGCAACAGCATCCGACGGTCGCCCGCTCGTAACGGACGCCGAGGCAAGTCGATATATCAATGGACCGAGCTTCCTCGCCACAAAGGGAACGCTGACGCTCCCTACAAGTCGCAGACGAGGATTCTTCGACGGCCTGTCTAAGCGCCTAAGTTCGGCAATCCAAGGCCGCCGCCCCGCCGTCAACGCGGTCAATGTGTCCGTGTTCGGGTTCTCACGCGGCGCAGCAGAGGCGCGTACCTTCTGCAACTGGATCGTTGATCTTTGCAGCGAGGGCGGGCAGGGATTGCAGTTCATCGGAATCCCCATCCGGTTTCAGTTTCTTGGACTGTTCGACACGGTCGCATCAGTCGGATTTGCCGATTCGACACCCTTGGTCGGCAGCCCCGGCAGCTTCGATCTCGTCGATGGTCTGATGGGCTGGGCAGACGGAACGTTAGATATTCGTGCCCAAATCGAACGCTGCGTGCACTACGTGGCAGCCCACGAAATCCGCAAGTCCTTCCCGCTCTCCTCCGTTCGCCGAGGCACGACCTATCCCTCCAATTGTCAAGAAATCGTCTACCCCGGCGCCCACTCGGACGTCGGGGGCGGCTACGCACCCGGCGACCAGGGAAAGTCCCTGGGAGGCCGTGACCGACTAGCCTCCCAAATAGCGCTAGCGAATATGTATGCGGAGGCCCGTAAGGCCGGAGTACCTCTATTGGGCCCGAGCGAATTAGCGCACCAGACCCTTGACGAGGTAATCGGCGATCTTCAAGTTGCGCCGGAACTTGCCCAAAGTTTCCGCGAATACGCCACGTGGTCGAAAGCCTCGTCCGCCTCCGTGGAGGATCTGCTCTTCAAGCACATGCGCCTCTATTGGCGGTGGCGCCTGAAGGTTGCACCGCACTTTGAAGAGCTCATGAGCGTCCGGCAGGCGAACGCGCAGGACAGCGAGGATCTTCGCGCCAGTGAACGCGATTTCCAGCGCGATATGCAGCAAGTGATGCAACGCAAGCGTCAGACCGAATTACTCCGGCAACGCCGCGGGGCCACTCCGCCACCGCTCTCGCCGCTGTATGCGGCAGTTGCCGAAGAGGCACGGGCAAACAACGAAGTGCCGGAAGCCGTGGCCGAATTCTTCGACCGCTTCATCCACGACTCCCATGCCTCGTTTTACCTCGCAGGCCCGGTGACGGCGTACGACAAGTCCGAGAAACTCAAGCTCGTGAAGGAAAAGCAGAGGCGGGGCAAGGCGCTCACGCCGTTCGAGCAACGCATGCTGGAACTTGACGCGATGCGACCGGGGGAATTTCCGGTCATGACAGACGGTGATTTCGAGGACCTTCTCGACCTCGAAAGCGCGTCCACGGAAGCGGTGGTCAAGGCGATGACCGCGACGCGGCGCGAAAGCGACGGACACGTGCGCGTCAGGGTGGTATTCGACCGAAGCTGAACAATGTGAATGATCGCGACGGAGCGGCCCTTCCGCCACCTTCGTCGATTTCGAACAAGGCCAGCCACCACAACTCCCTCGTTACGGGGAGGCGCCCCCGCTGGGGATAGGCGCCAGCGGCACCTCCACCACAAACACCGCCCCGCCCGCCGGATGGTTCGCCGCCGATAGCCGCCCGCCGTGGCGCTCGACGATGCCGTAGCTGATCGCGAGCCCCAGGCCCGTGCCCATGCCGACCGGCTTGGTGGTGAAGAAGGGGTCGAAGATGCGGTCGAGGATGTCGGGGGCGAGGCCGGGGCCGTTGTCGTGGAAGAGGACGCGGATGCGGCCGGGGTCGGCGGGATCGCGTTCGGCGCGGATCGTGAGTTGCGGGTCGGGGCGGCCGGCGGTGGCGTCACAGGCGTTCTGCACGAGGTTCATGACGACCTGCTGCATCTGGCCGGAGGAGCCGGTGAGCGGGAGTTCGTCGGGGAGGTCGACGTCGACGCGGAAGTTGTCGCGCGCGGCCTTGCACACCCAGCGCACGGCACGTTCGACGACGTCGCGCAGGTCGAAGGGGCGGTTCTCGTCGCGGTCGATCGCGGAGAAGCGCTTGAGACCATCGACGATGTCGCGCGTGCGTTCGGCGCCTTCTATCGTGCCTTCGATCAGTGGCGGCAGGTCGCCGAGGATGCGATCGATGCGCAGTTCCGCGCGCAACTCCGCGAGCGCCGCGGGCGGCTCGCCGGCATGCACGGCGGCGAGGTAGCGTTCGAGCCGCTCGGCGTAGCGCTTCAAAGCGTGCACGTTGCCGAGCACGAAGCTGATCGGGTTGTTGAGTTCGTGAGCGACGCCGGCGACCAGCCGCCCGAGCGAGGCCATCTTCTCGGAGTGCAGCAGTTGCTGCTGCGTGCGCTTGAGGTCTTCGTGCGCCTGGCGCAGCGCGTGGTAGGCCTTGCGCAGTTCGCCCACCGGACGGCCGGTGATGACCATGCCCAGCGACTTGCCGACGGCGCTGAAGCGCGGCGTGCAGTTGAGCGACACCGGCACAGTGCTGCCGTCGGCCGCACGCAGCGGCAGTTCGCAGTCGTGCACGGCCTGCTGGCCGAAGCTGCCGAGGAGTTCGCGGGCGCGGTCCTGCGGGACGTCCTCGGCGAAGAGGTCGTGGATCGGCCGGCCGCGCAGCTCGGCGGCGTCGCGGCCGCAGAAGTCGACGAGGGAGCGATTGACGTCCTCGATGCGTCCGTTGCGGTCGCACACGACCATGATGTCGGACATCGAGGTGAGCACCGAGAGGATGAACTGCTGCGATTCCTCGAGCTTGGCGTTCTTCTCTTCGAGGGCGACTTCGTACTGCAGCAGGTCCGAGTACACCTCGTCCATCTTGTGGATGACGTCCATCCACATGTCTTCGTCGACCGCGATCAGCTCACCGGGGTGGCCGGTGTGGCCGGGCGTCTTGTCGGGGGGCGGCTGCTCGCTCATGGCGTTGGACTGGAGATCAATGGACCGTGCACACCATGCACGGGTCGAAGGCGCGCACGACATGCTGCACCGCCAGCGGCACGGCCTCGCCCTCCCCGACCGGCGTGCCGACGAGGGCCTGTTCGAGCGCGCCGGGGGTGCCGGCGGCATCGCGCGGCGAGAAGTTCCAGGTGGTGGGCGCGACGACCTGGTAGTTGGCGATGCGCCCCTGGCGGATGACGAGCCAGTGGCCGAGCGCACCGCGCGCGGCCTCGACCAGACCCACGCCCTGCGCCTCGTCGGGCATGGGGCCTTGGTGGCAGAAGGCTTCGCCGGGCTCGATCGCGCGGATCCAGTTTTCCATCGCCGGCACGACGCGGGCGAATTCCAGCAGACGCGCGATGACGCGGTTGGCGACGTTGCCGCCGCTCGCGGCGACGAGCTCGCGGATCAGCGGATGGCCATCGACGACCTGGCGCGCGAGGGCGCCGCATTCCGCCACTTCGCCGTTGAGGCGCGGCGCCTTGCACCAGCTGTAAGCGCCGGCACGTTCGATGTCGACGCGCGTATCGCCCTGCCACGGGTGCAGCGCGTGGGGGTCGGCCATCCAGGCGTGGCTCGCGTCTTCGGCGACGTCGGTGTGGGCGACCGGCGCGAGCGTGGCGCTGGGCGCGTGCCACACGCCGCGAGCGAAGAGCGGGGAGCCGGCTAGCGGGTAGTTGCCGTAGCTGAGGAAGCGGTCGGTCGCGCGGCCGAGGCGGTCGAGCGCGAGGGCGTCGGCGATTTCGAGGAAGAGGCGGAAGTCGCTCGCCGCGGGGGCGCGGGTGGCTTTCCAGGCCTCCAGCGCGGCGATCGAGTCGAGCGCGGCTATGGCTTCGAGGCTGTCGCCGAAGAGCTGGCGTTCGAGCCAGCCGCGAAACTGGCGCAGCAGCGCGTGCACGCGGATCTTCTCGGACGCGCCGAGGCCGCGCGCCGAGCCGCCGGGCTGCAGCGTGAGGCTGTGCGGCCATTTGCCGGCGAGGATGCCGAGAATCTGCAGGAAGGCGGCGCGGGCCGGGAGCGCGTCGGCGGTCGCGGCGCCTTCGACGGCCTTGAAGCGGGCGCGCGCGGCGTCGAACCACGGCCGGCCGGCGTAGGCGTCGCGCGCGAAGTCCGCCATGAAGAAGAGGTAGAAGTGGGTGAAGTGGTCGGCGAGGTTTTCGTTGGCGAGGATCAGGTTCGCGGCAAGTTCGCCGTTGGGCGGCGGCACGAGGCCCATCGCGTCGCCCAGCGCGCGGGCGGCGGCAGCGGACTGCGACACCGAGCAGATGCCGCAGATGCGCGGCACGAAGACGAGCGCGTCGCGCGGGTCCTTGCCGAGCAGGATCTGCTCGAAGCCGCGGAAGAGCGGGGAATTCACGTGTGCGGCGGCGACGCGGCCGTCCTGCACGTCGAGCGTGACTTCGAGGTCGCCTTCGACGCGGTTGAAGGGGCCAACGATGAGGCGCGTCATTTCGGCCTTGCCTTGCGCAGCGCCGGTGCGACGACCGGATGATCGACGCGCGCGTTGTCGCGCACGCGCTTGGGCGTCGCGGACTTCGACAGCGCGGCGAGCGCGACGAACCAGGCCTTGGGCATGTCGGACGGCAGGCCGGTGGGGATGCCGGCGACCTTGGGGGTGGTGGCGAAGGGGTGACCGGGCTCCTCGAAGCCGGGCTCGGTGCAGGCGATGCAGGCGTAGCCGCCGGTGATGCACGAGCCGCCGCCGTTCCACGGCCGCACGTTGCAGTCGGCGTGGGCCTGGGTGCCCATACAGCCGAGGTTTTCCATCAGGCAGCCGAGGTCGGAGGCTTTCTCGGCGCTGGCCTTGAATTCGTAGAATTCGTTGCGGCTGCAGCCGTGGTGCACGAGGTGGTCGGCGTAGAAGCGCGGGCGGCCGAGGGCGTCGAGGCCATCGGGGTCGAGTTCGCCGAGGGTGAGGCCGAGCAAGGTTTCGACGACCCAGGCGGGGTGGGTCGGGCAGCCGGCGACGTTGATGACGGGCCAGCCGGCGACGGAGCGGTAATCGGCACCGAGGAGGCCGCCGCGGGTTTCGCCGTCGTATTGCAGGCCGCAGGCTTCGGCCGGGTTCATGCCTCCGGCGGTGATGCCGCCCCACGCGGCGCAACTGCCGATGGCCAGCGTGTAGCGCGCGCGGGCGGCGAGGTCCTTGACCCAGGCGATCATCGGCCGGCCGGTGCCGGCGAGCATGTGGAAGCGGCCCGTGCCCTGCGGGCCGCGCAGCATGGCGCCTTCGATGCACAGCAGGTCGACAGGAGTGTCGCCACGGGCGCAGGCATCGAGCAACGCGACGGTTTCGGCGCCGGTCTGTTCGGACAGCGCGGGGTGCCACAGGAGGTTGATACCGGCGTCGCGCAGCATCGCGACGAGGTCGTGTGAGTCGTGGCACAGCAGCGACATCGTGCAGCCGCCGCAGCCACCGGATTGGAGCCAGAGGAGGTTCATGGCTTGCGTGTCGTATTGTTCGCCAAAACCGCCCCCGCCGGGGTGCATTCCGCGCCTCGTTGGCGCGTGGCGGACGCCTCGGCACGAAATACACCCCGTCGGGGGCTACGCCGTGCGATTCGGGACTGGGACTGCTGCTTCCGGACGTCCATGTCAGCTCAATTCGTTTCGAGACCGTATCTTGCGAGCTTGCTGCGCAGGCCGACGCGAGACAGGCCGAGTTCCTGTGCTGCGCGTGTCTTGTTCCAGCGGTGGCGGATGAGGCTTTCCTTGACGATGCGCGCCTCCAGCGCCTCCAGCCGCGTCTTGAGGTCGCCGTCGAGGCCGGCCAGGAGCTGCAGCTCGGGTTCCTGATGGTCCTCCGCGGCGCGCAGGACGCGCGGCGAGAGGTGGGCGGCGGAGAGGCGCGGGCCGTCGGAGAGCGCGATCATGCGCAGGACTTCGTTGCGCAGTTCGCGCACGTTGCCGGGCCAGCGGTAGGCCTGAAGGCAGGCCAGCACGTCGGCGCCGAGCGGCTCGAACTCGCGGCCGAGAGATTGCCGGGCGCCGTCGACGTATTGCTGGGCGATCAGCGGAATGTCCATGCGCCGTTCGCGCAGCGGCGGCACGGTGATGGTGATCGCGGCGAGGCGGTAGTAGAGGTCTTCGCGGAAACGCCCTTCGCGCACGTCGGCTTCGAGGTCGCGGTTGGTCGCGGCGATGACGCGCACGTCCACGGCCACCGGGCGCGCGGCGCCGACCGGGCGGACTTCGCCTTCCTGCAGGACGCGCAGCAGCTTGACCTGGAAGGCGGCGGAGGTTTCGCCGATCTCGTCGAGCAGGATGGAGCCGTTGTCGGCCTGACGGAAGAGGCCTTCGCGGTCTTCGTGCGCGCCGGTGAAGGCGCCGCGGCGGGCGCCGAAGAGTTCGGATTCGAGCAGGGTGTCGGGCACGGCACCGCAGTTTTCGACGACGAAGGCCTGTTCGCTGCGGCTGCTGCCGTAGTGCAGCGCGCGGGCCAGCAACTCCTTGCCGGTGCCGGATTCGCCGGTGAGCAGCACCGGGATGTCGAAGTCGGCGACCTTGGCGACGAGCGCGCACAGGGCGTTCATCGGCGAGTCGGGGGCGCGCAGCAAGGCGTCGGCGCCGAAGCGGCGACGGGCGGTGTCCTTCTTGCCGGCGACGCGCTGGCGCAGCACGGGGCTCGCGACCTTGAGGTCGAGCGAGAGGCGCTGGTTCTCGCGCTGCAGGCGGTACATGTCGGCCGCGCCGCGCAGCGTGAGCAGGAGCTGTTCGGGCTGCCAGGGTTTGAGCAGGTACTGGTAGATGCCGCCGTCGTTGATGCCGGCGATGATGTCTTCCGAGTCGGTGTAGCCGGAGATGATGATGCGCACGGCGTCGGGCCAGCGCTCGCGCACCTGGCGCAGGAGCTGGACGCCGGAGGTGCCGGGCATGCGCTGGTCGCACAGCACGATCTGGATCCACTCGCGTTCGAGGATCGCGAGCGCTTCGTCGGCCGACGAAGCGGTGAAGACGTCGAAGTCCTCGTCGAGGGTGCGGCGCAGGGATTCCTGCGAGCGGACCTCGTCGTCGACGATCAGGACCGACGGCAGGGGGACGGTGGGCAGCGTTCTGCTCATGCGGCTTCGGCCTCTCCGGGCACACGCCAGCCGAGGTCGCGGTGGCGGGCGAGGTGGCGCGGGGTCCAGGATTGCGGGCTTTTCATCACGAAATGGTAGCGCGCGACGTGATAGCTGGGGTCGAAGCCGTAGAAGTTGCGGCGCATCGCGGCGAGTTCCTCCTCGCGGTAGGCGGCGAGGGGTTTTTCGGCTTCGTCGGCGGCGCGGCGGGCGGCCTTTGCGGCGATGCGGGCTTCGAGCGCGGGATCGGCGGCGAGGGCGGCGGCGTGGCGCGCGACTTCGGTTTCGAAGGTCGGCAGGTCGGCGCTGAAAGTGGCGTCGACGAGGCCGAGTGCCCTTGCGTCACGTGCGAGGAGCGGCAGGCGGTTGGCCATGATCTGCCGCCCGACCTCCATCCCGACGCGGCGCGGCAGCAGGTAGGTCCAGTATTCGGAGCCGAACAGGTTGCCCATGTTCTTGTAGTGCGGGTTGAGGATGATGCCGTCGCGCGCCCACACAAAATCGGCGAGCGCGAGGAAGCAGCCCCCTGCCCCGGCGTTGCCGCGCAATGCGGCGACGGTGAGGCGGTCGGTGAGCGTGAGCAGCGCGAGGCAGACGTCATTCATCGCGTTGATGTTGGCCCAGGATTCGTCCGCGGGCGAAGCGGCGGCTTCGATGCGGTTGAGGTGGATGCCGTTGGACCAGAAATCGCGCCCGCCTTCGAGGACGAGGACGCGGGTCGGGCGGGTCGCGGCGAATCGAATCGCGGCCGTGAGGCGCTGGCATTGGTCGGTGGCCATCGCGCCGTTGTAGAAGTCGAAGGCGAGGAAGCCGGTCGTGCCGTCGGCGCTTTCGCGGTAACGCAGTTCGCTCCAGCGGGGGTCGGTGGCGTCGCGCATCAGGGGGATCGCAAGCTCGGGCAACGCGGCGGATTCGGCGGCGAAGGCGACGGTCGCGGGAAGCTTGAAGGGGTGGTCGTGGTCGGCACGTTTGACGTGGCCGATCCAGACGGCGCCGTCGCTCGTAGCGCGCAGGAGGGCGCCGTCGCGGCGGGCGGTGATTGCGCCGGGTTCTGCGGGGCGAAGTTCGGCGGGCGTGGCGGGGTGGGCGTCGAAGAGGTGGCAGGGGATGCCGAACAGCGCGTCCGCGACGCCGGGGAAGCCGTCGGCGGCGCGGAGTTTTTGCAGGATCGTGTGGGTGCTGTCGTTAGGCCAGTCGATCTTTCGGTCGGACTGCTTCATCAGCGGGCGTTCGATGCCGACGGGCGCGTATCGGGGTGCTGAACCGCCCCCTCCGGGCGCTGTCTCGCGCTTCGTTGGACGCGTGGCGGACGCCTCAGCACGAGACAGCGCCCGGAGGGGGCTGCGGAGTGCAGGGCTGGGTAGCGTTTCGTTGTCTTGGGCGTTTTGGTTTACGGCGCTTTCTGCATTGTCGAGGATTTGTGCGAGCGGGGTCGGCGACCAAGTGCCGGCGCGCCAGTCGGGTACCTTTTCGATGGCGGCGCGGACCGCCTGCAGCGCTGCGGCGGTGACTTCGTTGCGGTAGAGGCTGGCCTTCGTCGCGTCGCGCATCGGGAAACCGACGCTCGCCCACACCGGGCCGGCGTCCATCGCGGCTTCGGCTTGCAGCACCGTGACGCCCCACTCCGTCTCCCCGTTCGTGATCGCCCAGTCGAGCGCCGAGGGGCCGCGGTCGCCGACGATGCCGGGATGCACGATCAGCGTGAGGTGGCGCGACCAGATCGATTCGGGCACGGCGCGCTTGAGGAAGGGCGCGAGGATCAGGTCGGGGCGGAACAGCGCGACGGCTTCCTCGGCGACGCGGTCGGCGATGTCGAACTCGACGGAGAGTGCGTGGCCGTCGGCCGTCAACTCGGCGAAGAGGCGCTGCGTGAGGCTGTTGAAGCTGTGGGTGAGGAGGAGGATGCGCATCGCGGCTCTCAGCAGATACGCGGCAATTGCTCGCCCGACAGCCAATCCACCATGCGCCGGCCGCCGAAGGACGTGCGGATCTGCACGAAGGCGTTGGGGTCGGCGGTGACGGTGCCGATGTGCGCGGCGCGTTCGCCCAGCGGATGGGCGCGCATCGCGGCGAGCAGGCGCTCGGCATCTTCCTGTGCGCAGATCGCGATCAGCTTGCCTTCGTTGGCGACGTATAGCGGGTCGAGGCCCAGGAGTTCGCACGCGGCGGCGACCTGGGGCTGGACGGGGATCGCGGCTTCGTCGAGCTCCATGCCGACGCTGGACTGGGTGGCGATCTCGTTGAGGGTGGTCGCGAGGCCGCCGCGGGTCGGGTCGCGCAGCACGCGGATCGCAGGCACGGCGTCGAGCATCGCGGCGACGAGGCCATGCAGCGCAGCGGTGTCGGAGGCGATCTCGGAGTCGAAGGCGAGCGACTCACGCTGCGCCATGATCGCCATGCCGTGGTCGCCGAGGGTGCCGGAGACGAGGATGGCGTCGCCCGCCCGCGCGTTCGCTCCGCCGATGTCGCGCCCGTGCGGCAGCGCGCCGACGCCGGTCGTGGTGATGAAGGCGCCGTCGCCCTTGCCCTGTTCGACGACCTTGGTGTCGCCGGTGACGACGGGCACGCCCGCCTCGCGCGACGCGTGCGCCATCGACTGCACGATGCGCGCGAGGTTGGCGAGCGGGAAGCCTTCCTCGAGGATGAAGCTCGCGGCGAGATAGAGCGGGCGCGCGCCCATCACGGCGAGGTCGTTGATCGTGCCGTGCACCGACAGGCAGCCGATGTCGCCGCCGGGGAAGAATAGCGGGCTGACGACGTGCGCGTCGGTCGCGACGACGAGGCGTTCGCCGGGGGCGGGCGCCGGCAGCACGGCTGCGTCGTCGCCGCGGTCGAGATGTTCGTTGGCGAAGGCCGCGGCGAAGAGTTCGGAGATCAGCTGCGCCATCGCGCGCCCGCCGGCGCCGTGCCCCATGTCGACGCGTCCGTGCTTGAGGTCCAGCGGGCGCACGTAGCCCTTCTTGATCGTTCCGGCGAGGCTCATGAGGCGGTCCCGGCGACGACCGGGATGTCCCGGAAGCGCCCGTAGTTGTAATGCGCCGCGCAGGCGCCTTCGGACGACACCATGCACGAGCCCATGGGGTTCTCGGGTGTGCATACGGTGCCGAACAGCTTGCAGTCGATGGGCGTCTTCACGCCGCGCAGGATGGCACCGCACTCGCAGGCGCGGTTGTCGGGCACGGAGACGAATTCGAGGCCGAATTTCGCCTCGGCGTCCCACGCAGCGAAGGGCGCACGGATCTTCAGCGCCGAGTACGGCACTTCGCGCAGGCCGCGCCATTCGAAGCTGCGCCGCAGCTCGAAGACTTCGGACACCAGCCCCTGCGCCTTGAGGTTGCCCTCCTCGCTCACCGCGCGCGTGAATTCGTTCTCGACCTCGGCGCGGCCGTCGTTCACCTGCCGGATCAGCATGCGGATCGCCTGCATCACGTCGAGCGGCTCGAAGCCGGCGATCACGACCGGCTTGCGGTATTCCTCGGCGAAGAAGGCGTAGGGGCGGCTGCCGATGATCGTCGACACGTGGGCCGGGCCGATGAAGCCGTCAAGCGGCACGGTGCCGAGCTCGCGCACTTCGGGCGATTCGAGGATCGTGAGGATCGCCGACGGCGTCAGCACGTGGTTGCACAGCACGCTGAAGTTGGCGAGCCCCAGCGCCTGCGCCTGGCTCAGCACCAGCGCGGTGGGCGGCGTGGTGGTCTCGAAGCCGATCGCGAAGAACACGACTTCGCGTTCGGGCATCTTCTGCGCGAGCGCGAGCGCGTCGGCGGCCGAATACACCATGCGGATGTCCGCGCCGCGCGCCTTCGCCTTCAGCAACGACAGGCCGTCCGAGGCCGGCACGCGCAGGCAGTCGCCGTAGGTGCAGATCGTCACGTCCGGGTGCGACAGGGCGAGGCGGATCGCCATGTCGATACGGCCGATGGGCAGCACGCACACCGGACAGCCGGGTCCGTGGATCATGCGCACGTTGGCGGGCAACAGATCGGTGACGCCGTAGCGCGAGATCGCGTGGGTGTGGCCGCCGCAGAATTCCATGAAGGCGTAGTTGCGCGCGGGGTCGGCCTCGCGGGCGATGGCGTCGGCGAGCTTGCGCGCGAGCGTGCCGTCGCGGAATTCGTCGACGTATTTCATGCCGCCCCTTCGTCGGCCGCGGCGGCGAGAGAGGAGCCTGTGAGGCCGGCTTCGGCGAAGAGCGCGAGGGTCTGTTCGGCCTCCTCCTCATCCAGCTTCGACAGCGCGTAGCCGACATGGACGATCACGTAGTCGCCGACTTGGGCGCCATCGACCAGCGCGAGCGAGATCTCCTTGCGCACGCCGCCGAGGTCGACGCGGCAGGCGTCACCGGGCAACAGTTCGACGATGCGGGCGGGGATGGCGAGGCACATGCGTCAGCGTCCTTGGTTCAAATGGTGAAGCGCGACCCAGGCCTGGCCCAGCGCGAGGCCGGCATCGCCGGGCGACAGCCGCCGCGCTTCGAGCACCGTGAGGCCGCGCGCGCGCAGGCCGGCGGCCAGGTGTTGCGACAGGATGCGGTTGTGCAGGCAGCCGCCGGAGAGTGCGACGACGTCGAGGCCGGTGCGCGCCGCCGCCTGTGCGACCCAGTCGTCGAGCGCGGCGGCGAGCGTGACGTGGAAGCGCGCGGCACCGCGGCCCGTGTCCGGTTCGTCCGCCAGCGCGACGAGGAGCGGCATCAGGTCGAGTCGCCCGGCCCCATCCGTCGTCCAGCCGTCGGCCTCGGGCCGGGCTTCACCGTTGTGGTCGAGGTACTCGGCCGCCGCACGCTCCAGCGCGATCGCGGCTTCCGCCTCGACGCGCATCACCGGGCACAGGCCCAGCAGCCCCGCGGTGGCGTCGAACACGCGGCCGAGGCTGGAGGTCGGCGGGCACAAGGCCTCGCGCTCGAGGAGCTGCGCGAGCATCGCCGCGGCGGGCTGGGAGGCGAAGCGGGTCGCGATCTCGCCGGCGCGGCCGGCCCGGTGCAGCACGGCCGCGGCCATGCGCCACGGTTCGCGCGCCGCGCGGTCGCCGCCCGCGAGCGGCAGGGGCGCGAGATGGCCCAGGCGCTCGAAGGACGCGCCGTCGACGCGCAGCAGCTCGCCACCCCAGGCCGTGCCGTCCGTGCCGAGGCCGACGCCGTCGAGCGCGAGGCCCAGCGCCGGGCCGGGATGCTCGTGCTCCGCCAGCACCGCGGCGACGTGGGCGTGGTGGTGCTGCACGGCGATGGCCGGCACCCCGAGGCGCTCGGCCAGCTCGACCGCGCGGCGGCTGGAGTGGAAGTCCGGGTGCAGGTCGTGGGCGACGGCGGCGGGCGTGCGATGGGCGAGCATCGCCTCGGCCCAGGCGTCCATGTCGTGACAGGCCTCGGGCGTGTCGAGGTCGCCGACCGTCGCGCCGAGCCGGCCCTCGCCCTCGGCAGCCAGGCACAGCGCGTTCTTGTACCAGGCGCCGAATGCGAGCACGGCCGGGCCGCGCGGCGCGAGCGGCAGCGTCACGGCATACGGAGGGGCGTCGTGCGCGATGCTCACCGACGGACTCAGGCCCGCTGCCGGGCCACGCGCGCCTTCGCCATGCCGCGCTCGAGCCACGCGAGCCACTGCGAAATGCCCTCCCCGTTCGTCGAGGAGCTGCGGATCACCTCGATCGCGGGATTCACGCGACGCGCGTAGCCGATCGCGCGCTCGACGTCGAAAGCGAGATACGGCAGCAGGTCGACCTTGTTGAGCAGCATCAGGTCAGCGGCGGCGAACATGTCGGGGTACTTGAGCGGCTTGTCCTCGCCCTCGGTCACCGACAGGATCGCGACCTTGTGCGCCTCGCCCAGATCGAAGGCCGCCGGGCACACGAGGTTGCCGACGTTCTCGATCAGCAGCAGGCTGTCGTCGGCGAGGTCCATCTGTGCGAGTGCGCGGCCGACCATGTCGGCGTCGAGGTGGCAGCCCTTGCCGGTGTTGATCTGCAGCGCCGGCACGCCGGTCGCGCGGATGCGTTCGGCGTCGAATTCGGTTTGCTGGTCGCCTTCGATGACCGCTGCCGGCACGCGCCCGGCGAGTTCGGTGAGCGTGCGCACGAGCAGCGTCGTCTTGCCGGAGCCGGGACTGGAGACGAGGTTCAGCGCGAAAATGCCGCGCGCGGCGAGGGTGCGGCGGTTTTCGTCGGCGCGGGCGTCGTTCTTGCCTAGGATGTCGCGCTCGATTTTCACCATCTGTGACTGCGTGAGGCCGGGCGCGTGCGCGTGGGCCGCGCCGGCACCGAAGTGCAGGTGGTGATGGGCGGGATGGATGTGCGCGTCGTCGGCGGCGGCCTCCGCGGCGGGTTCGTTGGCCTGTTCATGCGCGTGCGCGGGTGCCGCGACCTTCCACCCGCGCGTCGCCCCGCCCTTCGCACGCGCGCCCCTGGACCACCCCGCGCCACCGATACTCACTTCGCCCGAACCACAACCGCACACCGTACACATCACCTTGCTCCAACTCGTTCGCAAGCCCCCATTCCACGGCCTGCTGCAACTCGATACCGTTCGGGCTCAGCCCTTCGACCTTCCACAGGCCAGGCCTGTCGAATCCCTGCCGCCACCCTCCGACAAGCCCAGGGCGAACGACTGCGTTTGCCGCCAGGAATATTCGACGGCATCTTCGCCTCACTCCACCTCGATTTCGCTCACGCGCATCTCCGTGCCGCCGGTCGGTCGCACCTGGTAACCGCCGCACTCGGGACAGGCATCGTAGCGCTGCGCGAGCGGCACGCTGCGGTCGCACGCGAGGCACCAGCCGACGCCGGGGACGGCCTCGATCTCGATCGCCGCGCCGTCCGCCAGCGAATCGCTCAGCACGACGTCGAGGCAGAAGCGCAGCGCCTCGATCTCCACCGACGACAGCTCCCCGATCTCCAGCACGACGGTCTTCACGCGCGCGGCGCCCTGCGCCTGCGCGGCGTCCTCGACGATGCCGCGGATGCTCTCCGCGAGCGACATCTCATGCACCGGCCACGTCCTCGATCGCGATCTCGTACTCGACGCAGGGGTCGAGCGACAACGCGAGGGCCTTCAGGCGCAGCAGCGCCGCCTCGTCCGACTCCGCCTCCCAGCCGCAGCCTTCGCGCACGAAGGGACCTTCGGCGTGGAAATTCCATTCGGTCGGCGCGACGATCGCGTATTCGGCGATGCGATCGCCGTCGAGGCGCACCGCGTGCATCAGCAGCCCGCGGGCGGTCTCGACGCAGGCGAGCCCGGCGTGCTCGCCCAGCGGCGCCGCATCGACCAGCTTGGCCATGTCGGACGCGAGCGGATGGCGCAGGCGGCTCGCACATTCCGACAGATCGACCACGCGCGCGAACAGCCGCGCGGCGATGCGATGGCGATGCATGAGCAGGCCGCGCACCATCAATTCGCCGGCGTGACGCGACAGCACCCCGGTTTCGTGCGCCTTGCCGAAGAGGGTCGGCGTCGCGCAGAAATCCGCCGACGGCACCCCGCCCAGTTCGTTCGCCCACGCGCCCGCCGCCAGCACGGGCAGGAGCGGCACGGCCTCTTCTTTCGGGGTCGAGGAGCCCATTTCGATCAGGTCGCCCAGCGCCGCGCCGATGGTGCCGCCGCGCCGCGCCCGCTCGACGAACTCGCGCAGGCTGCTCGGTCCGCGCGTGGCCATGAAGAAACCCTGCAGCAATTCCACCGCGACCAGATCGAGGATATCTCCGCCCAATTCATAGGCTGCGCGGGCATCCACGAGACGCGCCAGGCGACGGTGCAGTTCCGCGAAGCGGTCGCGGCGCGGGGCGTGGCCGAACAGCGTGGGCCAGTCGAGCATCAGGCGCCACAGGTGCTCCTGCGTCATTTCGGTCGCGAGTTCGCGCTCCTCGGCCCAGGCCTCGGGGCGCTCCGTCTGCGCGGCGCCCGCCGCGACACAGGCCGCCGTGGCGGCGATCCGCTGCGCGTGCGAGCACAGACTGAAGAGGGTCGGAACGAGTTTGATCGCCTCCTCGACCGTCCGCCCGACGAGTACGCGCGCGGCCTGCGGCCGGGGGTTGTCGACCTCGACATGGACGATCCTCCGCCCTTGCCGCCGCGCCACCAGCCGCATCGTTCCCCCCGGGTTCATCCGCCTTCTCCGTTCCGCCGTCCGGTCGCCACACGCATGCCGCCGCACCCCATGCGCGCGCGGCCCGGAAAACGCGCTGTGGGCGCGCATCCGCCGGGTGCGGACGATGATAGGCGCAGACGCGCGAGGGCGAAAGCCTGCCGACGGCAACCGTTGACGCATGTCTAGGAGCGGCCGCGCAGGAAGGCGCGACGCGAGGGCGAGGGCGGCGTCCGCGGATTCGGATCGGCATCTTCGGAGGGGAGCGCCCCAGTGGGATCGGCGACGCTTGCGGCCAGCGGCTTGAGCACGGTGGCGAGCGCCTCGCGCGCGATCGCGCAGGCTGCGTCGGTGTCCGCGATGCCCTCGGGCGGCGTGATCAGGGGGCAGTACTGGAAGGCCGGCACGAGGTCCGAGGCGTGTTCGGCCGCCTCGCCGATGAACACGAGATTGCCCACCGGCAGGCTCAGCGTGTGGCGCATTCCGGCCGCGGTATCGCACCACAGCGTGCCGCCGCCCGGCAGCAGCACGAGCTGGATGCTCCACGGCGTCACCACCGCCGCCAGCCAGTCCCCGCCGACGCGCTCGCACGCGGCGACCGCGACGTCGAGGGCTTCGTTGAGGAAGGGCAGACCGAGCATGCGCGTTTCGTGCACACGGCGGAAATGGCGTTCCATCGTCGGGCTCGGGTCGTCATCCCAGACCGCGGCGACCTGCGCCGCCGCCGGACGGACCGCCGGCACGCGGACGAAGGGGAGCACCTCGCTCATGCCGCTTCCCGCCCGCCCAGGTCCTTGAACCACGCGTCGGGGTCGTAGTCGCCGTCAAGCGTCGCCGCCAGCGCCGCGAGCGCCTCCTCGGTCAGCGCGAGGCTCTCTTCGTCGAGCACGTCCTTGGCGAAACCAAGCGCAATCAGCAGCCAGGTGCCGACGGGCTGCGGGCCGACGAGCAGCATGTTGGCCTGCTCGCGGCGATCACCGCGCCGGACCCACGCGATCTCGCCGTCGCCCACCCAGGACTCGACCTGCATCGGCACCGACAGACACATGCTACGCAGCCTCCGCGACCTTGGGAGGCGTCTGCAGCCCATATTCCGCCAGCGCATCGCGGATCGCCTGCAGCCCCTGCGGCATCGCCGCTCGCACCGGCGCGCTCTGCTCCATCGAGGTCGAAATGTCGAAGGGCTGCACGCCCACGACGACGACATGGCGCGGCGCACGCTCGGTGATCTCGAGCGTCGCGAGCACGTCCGACAGCCCGACCTGATGCGGCGAGATGCGCGCGCGGAAGAAGGCCGGCACCTCGTCGTCCTTCAGCACGACGACGGACGCCGGCGGCTGGCCGACACGCACGCAGTCGGCGATGACGAGCAGGTCGAGGTTCTCGAGATCCTCGAGGAGCTCCATCGCCGCAGTGCCGCCGTCGAGCACCGTCAGCACTTCGGGGATCTCGTACCCGGCCTGCAATTGCTCGACGAGGCGCACGCCGACGCCCTCGTCGGTGAGCAGGATGTTGCCGACACCCAGCAGGACGGCGCGGCGGATTTCGATCGAGCTCATCAGGACGCCTTCACCCGCACGACCTCGGTGTTCTCCGTATCCAGGATATGCACCGCGCAGGCGAGACACGGATCGAAGGAGTGGATCGTGCGCAGCACCTCCAGCGGCTTCTCGGCATCGGCCACCGGGTTGCCGATCAGGCAGGCCTCGTAGGGCGCCATCTCGTCCTTCTCGTTCTTCGGCGCGGCGTTCCACGTCGAGGGCACCACGCACTGGTAGTTCTTGATCTTCTGGTTCTCGATCACCACCCAGTGCGACAGGATGCCGCGCGGCGCCTCGTGGAAGCCGACGCCGTGGATCTCGCCCTTGGGGAAGACCGGCGCATTGAAGGTGTCGAGGTCGCCCTTCGCCATGTTGTCGATGAGCATCTGCCACTGGCCCTGCAGCGCGTCGGTCTCGACGCCGCACATGATCGCGCGCGACGCGTGGCGGCCGATCGTCGAGTGCATCGCGTCCAGCCGGACCTGGGTCTTCGCCAGCGAGGACACCGTGTCGAGCATCCCGGTCGCGTACTTCGTGATGCCTTCGTGCTTGGCCGCGAGGCCGCACAGCACGCGCGCGAGCGGGCCGACCTGGGCCGGCTTGCCGAGGAAGGTCGGCGACTTGAGCCACGAGTACTTGCCGTCGTCCTGGAAGTCGGTGTACTTGGGCGTTGTTTCGCCCTTGTAGGGGTGCAGCGAAGTCGAATCTCCGCCGCCGTATTCGTACCACGAGTGCTTGATCGCTTCCGAGACCCCGTCCTCGAAGTACTTGTCGCCGAAGGCCGTGATCGGCTTGAACTGCGTGAGATCCCCGTTGGGGATGTAGCCACCGGGGATCGCGAACTGGGTGCCGGCCGAATCGAGCGGGATGTCCGGCGCCGCGAGATAGTTCACGACGCCGCGGCCGACCTGCGTCCATTCCGGATAGAAGGCGCCGATCGCGGCGACATCCACCATGTAGACGTTCTTCACGAAGTCGTCGAGCTTCGTCATCCACTCCTGGATCGCCATCAGGCGCTCGACGGTCAGCACCGACTGCGAGTTCGTCGACAGCGGATTGGCGACGCCGCCGACGGCGACGTTCTGGATGTGCGGCGTCTTCGAGCCGAGGATGGACACGATCTTGTTCGCGTAGCGCTGGATCTCCAGTGCCTGCAGGTAGTGCGCGACCGCCAGCAGGTTCACCTCCGGCGACAGCTTCATCGCCGGGTGGCCCCAGTAGCCGTTCGTGAAGATGCCGAGCTGGCCGCTCGCGACGTAGCTCGCGAGCTTCTCCTTGACCTTGCGCATCTCGTACTTGCTGTTGCCCGACCACGTCGACAGGCTCTCGCCGAGCGCGGCGGCCTTGTCCGGGTCGGCCTTCAGCGCCGAGACCACGTCCACCCAGTCGAGCGCCGACAGGTGGTAGAAATGCACGATCTGGTCATGCACCGCGTGCGCAAGGATGATCATGTTGCGGATCAGCTGCGCGTTGAGCGGGATGTCCAGCTTCAGCGCGTTCTCGACCGCGCGCACCGAACAGATCGCATGCACGGTCGTGCACACGCCGCAGATGCGCTGCGTGATCGCCCAGGCGTCGCGCGGGTCGCGGCCGATCAGGATGTTCTCGACGCCGCGCCACATGGTGCCCGAGGACCAGGCCTTGGTGACCTTGCCGCCGTCGACCTCGACGTCGATCCGGAGGTGGCCTTCAATCCGGGTGACCGGGTCGATGGTGATGCGTTGGCTCATGGGTTCAGTCTCCTGGTTTTTGTCAGGCGGCCTGCCCGGCCGGCGCGTGGTCCTCGCGCGGCAGCACCGGGAAGCGGCGGGTAATGACGATGTAGGCCAGCACTTCGATCGCGAACATGCCGAAGGTGACCATCATTTCGGGGATGGACGGGAAGTAGGACCAGCCGTCGCCGGTCTGGTAGCCGACCAGATAGGAATTCACGCGCAGCAGGATGCCGGCGATCATCAGCACGGCGCCGCCGGTGAAGAGGTTCGCCGGATTCGCGCGCTTGGCGGGCGAGCCAAGGATCCGCAACGGCAGCACGAAGGCGATGCTCTCCAGCCAGAACATGAAGGCCTGCAGCGTCGGCTCGAAGGCCGTCGCGATCGCGCCACGCACGATCAGGTCGCCGAAGCGCAGCGCCAGATACACACCCAGCATGCCCAGCATCACCTTGGACAAGGGGGTGAGGAGGTGCATCTCGATCGAGCGGCGATAGCCGGCGGCCGCGACGCAGGACTCGAACAGCACCACCGCATAGCCGAGCGTGATCGCCGAGATCAGGTAGATCGCCGGCAGCGCCATCGTCTGCCACAGCGGATGCAGCTGCGTGCCGAACACGATCAGCATCGAGCCGAGCGAGCTCTGGTGCATCATCGGCAGCACGGTGCCGAGGCCGATCAGGAAGAACATCGCGCGCCCGACCTTGCGCTGCGCGTTCGTCCAGCCGAACTTCTCGAAGAAGGTCGGCGAGAACTCCAGCCACATCACCAGGATGTAGAGCGAGATGCAGGCGGCGACCTCGAACATCACCGAGTTCGGCGACGCGTAGCCCGGCCACAGGATGTGCCAGAAGTTCCAGTAGCGGCCGAGGTCGAAGATAACGCCGGCGCCCGCCAGCGAATATCCGAACAGGCTCGCGAGCAGCGCCGGGCGCACCAGCGGGTGGTACTCGCCCTTGTTGAAGATGTACACCAGCATCGCGACCGAGAAACCGCCGCACGCGAAGGCCGAGCCGATCACGACGTCGCCGACCACCCAGATGCCCCACGGGTAGCCGTCGTTGAGGTTCGTCACTGCCCCGAGGCCGCCCCAGAAGCGCAGCGCGAGGATCGCAAAGGCCGACAGGATCAGCACCGCGCAGACGAAGCTCACCGCGTTGAGAAGCCGCCCGCCGACCGGGGCCGGCGCGGCATGGACATGAGCGCTCATTGGCCGCCCTCCCGCTTGTCAGAGTGTTGGCCCGTCGAGTCGTCGTCCTTGGGCATGTTGCGCTTGGCGAGGAAGGTCATCACCCCCAGCGCGACCACCGGCAGCGCGAGCCCGCCGTAGAGGGTGTGCTGCAGCGTCTCGGACCTCGACGAGAAGGAGCGCTCGGGCAGCGGCTTGTGGCCCAGCTTGTCGAAGGGCACGGCAGCGAGCTTCATCATCTGCGTGCCGCCGACCTCCTTCTCGCCATACACGTGCTGCACGTAGGCCGGCACCGCGCCTTCCCACGAGGGCTGGTCGCCCGTCGTGAGATTGCCGCGCGGATACACCGTCGTCTCGCCGGGTTTCAGCGCGAGGCGGCGCTGCGCCTCAACCTTCAGGTCGGAGACCTTGCCGTACAGCGTCGCGCCGGTCGGACACACCTCGGCGCAGGCCGCGTAGTGGCCGTCCTTCATGCGATGGCGGCACAGCTGGCACTTGCCGATCGCGCCGGTCGGCGAGTCGTAGTCGTATTTCGGGATGCCGAAGGGGCAGGCCGCCACGCAGTAGCGGCAGCCGATGCAGGCGTCCTTGTCGTAGGAGACGATGCCGGTCACCGGATCCTTGAGCATCGCCGACACCGGACAAGCCGACACGCAGCTCGGGTCGACGCAGTGCAGGCAGGAGCTCTTCATGAAGGCGTAGCCGCCCTGCTCCGTGTCCTTCAGCGTCGCCTTGCCGTCCTTGTACACCTTGATCACGTTGAAGGTGCGCGCCGTCGTGTCGAGCGGCACGTCCCACGGCGAGTCCGGCGTGGTGTTGATATCGACCGGCAGGTTGTTGGCCGTCTTGCACGCCGCGACACAGGCCTTGCAGCCGATGCACAGCGTCGCGTCGAAGAGGAGCCCCACCGCGTCGGGCGAGATCTCGGCGTTGCCGCGCGCCTGCACGGCCGGGCTCGCCGCGGCGCCTGCGACGGCCGCGCCGCCCGCGAGCGCACATCTGAGGAAGTCGCGTCGGGAGCTCATCGTCACTCCCGTCCGGCGCTCTTGCCGTCCTGCTTGCCGTCCTTGTCCTTCGCGGCCTGCTGCTCCGCGTGAGACTTGCCGAGATTCTTCGCGAACATTGCGCCGGCGCCCGCGGCGGCCCCGGCCACCGCGGCGAGAACCGCCGCCGAGCCCAGCGATGCGCCCTTGCCCTGCGGCTCGCCGACCGAGGGATAGCTCGCCGGCGGCTCGACGTTCTTCACCTTCGCGAGCATGTGGATCGGCTTCTGGAAGCCCACGCCCTGCTCGGTACAGCCGATACAGGGATGCCCGCAGCCGACCGGCCAGGTGCCCGCGCCGGCATCGCCGAACAGCACCGTCGGACAGTTCGCGTAGGTTTCCGGCCCCTTGCAGCCCAGCTTGTACAGGCAGTAGCCCTTGCGGTGGCCTTCGTCGCCGAACTCCATCGCGAAGCGGCCGGCGTCGAAGTGCGCGCGGCGCTCGCAGTTCTCGTGGATCAGGCGCGAATACGCGAACTTCGGCCGGCCCAGCTGATCGACTTCGGGAAGCGCGCCGAAGCTCAGGAAATGCACGACGGTGGCGAGGAAGTTGTAGGGATTGGGCGGGCAGCCGGGGATCGTCACGACCGGCTTGCCCAGCACCTCCGCGACACCGGTCGCGCCGGTCGGATTCGGCCCCGTCGAAGGCATGCCGCCCCAGCTCGCACAGGAGCCGATCGCGATCACCGCCGCGGCGTCCGCCGCGCACTCCCTGGTCAGCTCGATCGCGGTCTGGCCGCCGACCTTGCAGTAGATGCCGTCTTCCTTGGTCGGGATCGCCCCCTCGATGACGAGGATGTACTTGCCCTTGTTGTCCGCCATCGCCTGACGGCGGGCGGCCTCGACCTGGTGGCCGGCGGCGGCGAACAACGTCTCGTGGTAATCGAGCGAGATGATGTCGAGGATCAGCTTCTCGAGCGTCGGGTGCTCCGCACGCAGCATCGACTCGGTACAGCCGGTGCATTCCTGGAAGTGCAGCCAGATCACCGAGGGGCGGCGCTTCTGCTCGATCGCGCTCTGCATCTGCGCCGCGGCGGTGGCCGGCAGGCCCAGCGTCGTCGCCAGCGTCGCGCAGAACTGCATGAAAGTTCGCCGGCTCATCCCCAGGCGCTCCTCGACCGGCCGCGCCTGCCAGGCTTCCGCCAGTTCCTTCAATTCGTGGTGCATGCACTCCCCCCTGTTCTTGTCCATGGACCGCATCGCATGTGCGCGTCGTACGCGGGGAGGGTCACAAGAAGCGTGCCTGCTTTCCGGTTAGCGGTTTTCCGTTACGAAACAGGGGTTTGAAGGATTTGGGGAAGTTCACCCGGCAAGCCTCGAGCCGGCTGAAACCAAACTCCGGAAAGTTACTTTCCACTGTCCTTTCCAGAGGGCCTGCGTAGGATCGAGTTCGGCGAATCCTCGACGCGCTCCGTGGGAATGGCTTCAGCCGCGAATGCCCCCTTCCACATGCGCGGAGAGGGGGCCGGCCGCAGGCTCAGACGTCCAGCGGATCCACGTCCAGCTGCCAGCGCAGCTCGCGATGAGTACGCTGCCCGCGCAGCACCTCGATCCAGTGCGCGATGAAACCCTGCAGCGGCGCGCGCTCGTCGGCCTCGACCAAGAGCTGGGCGCGTTCGCGGCGCGCCAGGCGCGTCATGCGCATCGGCACCGCGTCGAACACCCTCACGCCGGCCGGCGCCATTTCCTGGGCGAGGCGGCGCGCGTGGGCGAGGAACTGCATCGCGTCGTCGAGCATCGGTGCGTCGGCGCGCAGCATCGCCTGGAAGGTGAAGGGCGGGAAGCCCGCGGCGCGGCGCTCGTCCAGCGCGCTCGCGGCGAACGCGTCGAAGTCGTGCTTCACGAGGCAGCGGTACAGCGGGTGGTCGGGGTATTCGGTCTGGATCAGCACTTCGCCCGGCAGGTGCGCGCGTCCCGCACGCCCGCCGACCTGCATCAGCTGCTGGAACAGGCGCTCCGGCGCGCGGAAGTCCGCCGCGTGCAGGGACGCGTCGGCACCGATCACGCCCACCAGCGTGAGCTGCGGGAAGTCGTGCCCCTTGGCCATCATCTGCGTGCCGACGAGGATGTCGGCCTCGCCGCTGGCGATCTGCGCGAGCAGGCTTTCCCACTGGTTGCGCGTGCGCGCCGAATCGCGGTCCACGCGCAGCACGCGCGCTTCGGGGAAGAGCTCCACGAGGCGCGCCTCGACGCGCTGCGTGCCACGGCCGAAGGGCTGGATGTCCTGGTTGCTGCACACCGGGCAATGGTGCGGCACCTCGGTATCGCAGCCGCAATGGTGGCAACGCAGGCGCCGGTCGGCGAGATGCACGACGAGGTTGGCCGAACAGTGCGGACACTGGCTGACCCAGCCGCAGGCGGGGCAGGACAGCACCGGCGCGTAGCCGCGGCGGTTGAGGAAGACAAGGCTCTGCTCACCGCGTGCGAGGCGCTCGCCGATCGCGGTCTTGAGCTGCGGGCTGAGGCCTTCGTCGAGCTTCATGCGGCGCGTGTCGATGCGGCGCACCGCGGGCAGCGTGCTCGCCAGCGCGCGCGCGTCGAGACGCAGGCTGCGGTAGCGTTCGAGCCGCGCGTGCTGCCAGCTCTCCAGCGAGGGCGTCGCCGAGCCGAGCACGACCGGGACGCCGCGCTGGCGCGCGCGCCACACGGCGACGTCGCGCGCCGAATAGCGCACGCCTTCCTGCTGCTTGTAGGACGCGTCGTGCTCCTCGTCGACGAGGATCAGCCCCAGGCGCGGCAGCGGCGCGAACACCGACAGGCGCGTGCCCAGCACGATGTCCGCGCGGCCTTCGAGCGCCTGCACGAAGCCGCGCGAGCGCGCCCCTTCGGCGAGCGCGGAATGCAGGCTCACGACGCAGGCGGCGGGGAAGCGGTTGGCGACGCGCGATTCGAGCTGCGGCGTGAGCGCGATCTCGGGCACCAGCATCAGCACCTGCTGGCCGGCGGCGAGCGCGCGCTCGGCCAGGCGCAGGTACACCTCGGTCTTGCCGCTGCCGGTCACGCCCTGCAGCAGCCAGGGCGCGAAGCCTTGCGGCGCCGCCGACACCGCCTCGACCGCGGCGCGCTGCTCGTCGGTGAGCTCGGGGCGGTTCGCCGCCGGCATCGCCGGATCCGCACCTCGCACGGCGACGACCCAGCCGCGCTTCATCGCGTCGCCCAGCGCCGCCCCGGCCGGCAGCTCGCGCGCGGCGCTGCGGCGGATCACGCCGGCCGCGCGCAGTTCGCCGAGCAGGGCCAGCGCCCGGCTCGCACGGCGGCCCTCGGCCAGCGCCGCGTGGCCTGCCTCGCTCAGGTCCAGCAGCGGGTCGCTTTCGCGGTCGCTCACCGCATCGGCGCGGCGCAGCCCGGGCGGCAAGGCGAGCGCGATCACTTCGCCGAGCGGCGCGTGGTAGTAGCGCGCGACGAAGCCGACCAGCTCCAGCCAGTCCGCCGGCAGCGGCGCGACCTCGCGCTGGATGTGACGCACCGCCTTGAGGCGCGCGGGGTCGAGGTCCGATTCGGCGACGCGCGCAACGATCAGGCCGCTCTTCTCCCCCCGTCCGAAGGGCACCCGCACGCAGCGGCCGACATCCTCATCGCATGCATCTTGCGATGAATAATCAAAGAGTTGCGGCAGAGGAACGGGAAGCGCGACGCGGACGATGGGCATTCGGGTTTCGTTTCTTACACAGCTTTCAATTAAATATCAGATGTTTACGGCACGTTGTTAAATTCGTTGTTCGGAAACGGGGAGTAAATCTTTGCCGCGAAACCGTTCCGACGCTTGTCCACAAATCCTGTGGATAACTTTGTTGATAGCATGGGTGAAACGTCCTGAACCCGGCGCCAGTCCTGCCCTTGTGTCACATTGCCTTAACAGTAGGCAAATTTTTATTTTATATTTTTCAATTACTTAGAGTTTCTGGTGAATAAACCCCGATTCCATGCAGGATCCGGCTTCGGGAGTGCTCCGGTGTGCATAAGTCAAGCGGTCAACGCATATTATTCCGCTTGACAAGGGTCGGCCGGACACCCCCGATTGCGCACGTCGCGGCGTGACGGTGCCGACAAACGGGGAATTTTCCCCGGCCCCAAAAGGGAACCCCGGCGGGGCGCGTCCTGCGCAACCCGGCCGGGGTTCGGGTACCGCCGCGAAACGCTCAGGCGCCCGCGCGAATCTTGCGGCTGTGCTCGTGCACGGTGTCGACCAGCACGGACACCGAGTCGGGCGGCGTGAACTGCGAGATGCCGTGGCCGAGGTTGAAGACGTGGCCGGGGTGGTTGCCGAAGGAATCGAGCACACGCTTCGCTTCGCGCGCGATGGCTTCGGGCGGCGCGAACAGCACGTTCGGGTCGAGGTTGCCCTGCAGCGCGACCTTGTCGCCGACGAGCTTGCGCGCGCGGCCGATGTCCATGGTCCAGTCGAGGCCGACCGCGTCGCAGCCGATGGCGGCGATGCTCTCGATCCACAAGCCGCCGCCCTTGGTGAACACGATGTTCGGCACGCGCTCGCCCTCACGCTCCTTGATCAGCCCATCGACGACGCGCTTGAGATAGGGCAGCGAGAACTCGTGGTAGGCCGCTTCCGACAAGGCACCGCCCCAGGAGTCGAACACCATCACGGCCTGCGCGCCGGATTCGATCTGCGCGTTGAGGTAGGCGACGACGGAGTCGGCCGTCACGCTGAGGATGTGGTGCATCAGGTCGGGGCGCGAGTAGGCCATCGCCTTGACCTTGCGGTAGTCGTCGGACGAGCCGCCTTCGACCATGTAGCAGGCCAGCGTCCACGGGCTGCCCGAGAAACCGATCAGCGGCACGCTGCCGTTCAAGGCGCGGCGGATCTCGGCGACCGCGTCCATCACGTACTGCAGTTCGGCGTGCGGGTCGGGGATCGCGAGGTTGCGGATCTCCCACTCGTCGCGCAGCGGGCGCTCGAAGCGCGGGCCCTCGCCTTCGGCGAAGTACAGGCCCAGGCCCATCGCGTCGGGCACGGTGAGGATGTCCGAGAACAGGATCGCGGCGTCGAGGTTGTAGCGCGCGAGCGGCTGCAGCGTGACTTCGCAGGCCATCGTCGGGCTCTTGCACAGGTTCAGGAAGCTGCCGGCGCGCTTGCGGGTCTCGCAGTACTCGGGCAGGTAGCGTCCCGCCTGCCGCATCAGCCACAGCGGCGTGTATTCGGTCGGCTGGCGCAGCAAGGCGCGCAGGAAGGTGTCGTTCTGCAGGCGGGTCACGGTTACGTCCTCAAATCTGCCCGAGCGGGCGCAAACCGTAATTATCGCCGTTTTTCCGCCGTCATGCCGAGCCCGCACAGGCGGCGGGGGATTTGCCCCGCCGCGCGCTCAGATCGCGAAGGTCAGCGCGCCCGCGGCGGCCGCCAGCCCGCCCAGCGTCCAGCGCAGCGCGCCGGTCGAGCGGACCGCGAAGAACGCACTCACGAGCGTGACGAGCGCCGACGGCAGGTGCTCGATGCCGGACGAGAACATGTGCGCGAGGCCCGGCACGAAGCCGTGGTCGCCGTGCGCGAGGGCCGGGCCGGCGACGAGGACGAGAGCGATGGCGGTGGAGAGGCGGAGCGGTGTCATGTCGATATCCTCGGAATGTTGGTCGCAGTTTGCTGGATCAGCCGAGGTCGATACAAGTTGTGTGCCAGCGGACGGGAGTGCGGCCGCACAAGGAGCCGATACCCGGCGCTGGCAAGTCGCATTCCGGATGGCGAGCGCGGATGGTCAGGCGCTTTCCAGTGGAGCCTGCCCGGACGGTCGGCTCCCCGCCACAGGCGCGAACGGAACGGACGGGGCCTCGGACGGCCGCAGGTTCAGCGGCACACCAGCACGGGAATCGTGCAATGCGTGAGCACCTTGTTGGTCTCGCTGCCCAGCAGCAGCGCGTTGATGCCGCGCCGGCCGTGCGAGGCCATGCAGATCAGGTCGCAGCCGCGGCGCTCGGCCGTGTGGATGATCACGCGGTGGGGTGTCTCGCTGCTTTCGAGGACGGATTCCGCGTCGATCCCTGCCTCGCGTGCGCGCGCGAGTGCGGCGTCGAGGATGCGCTGGCCGTGCGTCGCGGCCTCACTAGCGAAACGACGCGACTTCTCGGGATCGTAGTGGCCGTCCTCGCCGAAGTTGGTCACCGGGAACGGCGCTTCGGCGGTCGCGTTGAGGATGGTCAGGCGCGCGCCCATGCTGCGGCCGAGCGCGATCGCGCGGTCGAGGGCCTGATCGGACAGCGGCGAGCCGTCGGTGGGGACGAGGATGTGCTTGAACATGGTGCGTCCTTCTTGAATTGGGAGGTGCCTGGGTGGCGCGAACGGCGGCTGTTGCGCGGGGCGGCAACGAACCGCCGTTCGGGCTGTGCCTGTCGGGGCCTTGCGACGGCCCTTCGACCAGCTCAGGGCGAACGGAGGTCTCCGATCGGGACGGTCATTGCGCTAGTCACGCCCGGCGCCCGCGCCGGCGGTCTCGACCGCGAGCTCGCCCACCTCGCCACCGGTCTGCCGCTGCGCCAGCCAGCGGCCGAGCGCGACGACGAACAGCGCCCCGACCGCCGAACTCAGGTAGTGCAGCCAGCCCGGGAGGTGCTCGACGTAGGGCTTCACGACGACGTCGCCGACCAGCATGCCGCCGGCGATCCAGCCGAGAAGGGCCGCCCCCAGCGTGATGACCATCGGGAAGCGATCCATCAGTTTCAGCACGAACTTGCTGCCCCACACGATGATGGGGATGCTCACGACGATGCCGAACACGACGAGGCCGAGATCGCCCTTGGCCGCGCCGGCGACCGCGATCACGTTGTCGAGGCTCATCACCGCGTCGGCGACGACGATGGTCTTGATCGCACCGAGCAGATGCGTCGAGCCCTCGATGTTGCCGTGGCTGTCGTCGTCCTCGGGCTGCAACAGCTTGACGCCGATCCACAAGAGCAGCAGCGCGCCGACGACCTTCAGGAAAGGCAGCGCCAGCAACTGCAGCGCGAAGAAGATCAGCACGATGCGCAGGCCGATCGCGCCGACCACGCCCCACGCGATGCCCTTGGCGCGCTGGTGCTCGGGCAGCCTGCGGCATGCCAGCGCGATCACGACCGCATTGTCGCCGCCGAGCAGGATGTCGATGGCGATGATCTGCAGCACGGACACCCAGAAGGCGGCATCCATCATGGTTTCAATCACTTTTCTCTCCTCAGATCGGGGAATGGTGGCCGATCGCGTTCGCCTGCATGCGACGCACGAGGCGCCACGCCTGCGGCACGATCACGACCAGCGCGGTGATCACGAGCACCGTCGCCGAGATCGGCTGGGTCACGAAGATCGACAGGTCGCCCTGGCTGATCGCCAGCGCGCGGCGGAACTGCTGCTCCGACAATGGTCCCAGGATCAGGCCGACCAGCACCGGGGCGACCGGAATGTCGTAGCGGCGCATCACGAATCCCAGCAGACCGATGCCGTACAGCAGCGCGAGGTCGAACCACGAGTTGCGGATGCCGTAGGCACCCATCGTCGCGAAGATCAGGATGCCGGCGTAGAGTAGCGGGCGCGGGATCGACAGCAATTTTATCCAGACCCCCACGAGCGGCAGGTTCAGCGCAAGCAGGATGACGTTTCCGATATACATGCTTGCAATCAGGCCCCAAATCAGCTCCGGTTGCGTGTCGAACAGCAGCGGGCCGGGTTGCAGGCCGTACTGCTGGAACGCGGCGAGGATGATCGCGGCCGTCGCGGTGGTCGGCAGGCCCAGGGTCAGCAGCGGCATCAGCGTGCCGCTCGCGGACGCGTTGTTGGCCGCTTCCGGCCCCGCCACGCCTTCGATCGCACCCTTGCCGAACTCGGCCGAATGCCGGCTGAGCTTCTTCTCCGTCGCATAGGAGAGGAAGGTCGGGATCTCGGCGCCGCCCGCGGGGATGCAGCCGAACGGGAAGCCGAACGCGGTGCCGCGCAGCCACGGCTTCCACGAGCGCTTCCAGTCCTCCTTGCTCATCCAGATCGAGCCCTTCATCTGCTCGATGGTGTCGACACCGCGGTTGAGGTAGGTCGCCACGTAGAGCGTCTCCCCGACTGCGAAGAGCCCCACCGCGACGACGACGATGTCGAGGCCGTCGAGGAGTTCCGGCACACCCAGCGTGAAGCGCGCCTGGCCGGTCTGGCTGTCGAGCCCGATGAGGCCGATCGTGAGGCCCAGGAAGAGCGCGGCGAGACCGCGCGCGGGCGAGGAGCCGAGCACCGCCGACACGGTCACGAAGGCCAGCACCATCACCGAGAAGTATTCGGCGGGGCCGAACTTCAGCGCGACGTCCACGGCGAAGGGCGACACGAAGGTCAGCAGCACCGTGCCTATCGTGCCCGCGACGAAGGACCCGATCGCCGAAGTTGCCAGCGCCGGGCCGGCGCGGCCGCGCTTGGCCATCATGTTGCCTTCCATCGCGGTGACGATGGTCGCCGATTCGCCCGGCGTGTTGAGCAGGATCGAGGTCGTCGAGCCGCCGAACATCGCGCCGTAGTAGATGCCGGCGAACATGATCAGCGCGCCGGTGGGATCGAAGCTCGCGGTCGCGGGCAGCAGCAGCGCCACCGTCAGCGCCGGGCCGACGCCCGGCAGCACGCCGACCGCCGTGCCCAGCGTGACGCCGACGAAGCCGAGCAGCAGGTTCTGCAGCGTCAGCGCGACGGCAAAACCGGAGAGGAGTGCGTTCAGGGTTTCCATTCAGGCCTCCCGCCGGGCCGCCCCAAGGGAGGCCTGCGCCCCCTTGGGGGGGTGAGGCAGGGATTTCGCGGCGCACTGCGCCGTGCCTGCCGAACGGGCAGGCTGTGCAAAGCCTGCCCTCCGCGAACAAAGTGAGCGTGGGGGTCGTTTCATCTCAGCCTCCGAACAGGCCCGCAGGCAGGCTCAGACCCAGCGCCTGCGTGAAGAGGAAATACACGATGGTCGACAGCACCGCCGCGATCGCCACGTCGCGCACCGGCTTCGTGCTGCCGAAGCCACGCGCGACCAGCACGAAGAGCAGGGTCGAGGCGAGGATGAAGCCGGCCCAGCCGATCAGCACCATGTGCAGCACGACGCCGGCGCTGATCAGCAGGAAGCCCATGCGGTCGGGCGCGGCGTGCGTCTCGGCCTCGTCCGGCATCGCGCGCCAGCCGCCGGAGAGCGCCTGCCACGCGAGCCAGGTGCCGCACAGCGTCAGGCCGGTGCCGATGAGGTAGGGAAAAAGCCGCGGGCCGACCTGCGAATAGCCCTGCGTCTCGGCGATGCCCTGGGTCTCGAACACGACGAAGCTGCCCAGGGCCAGCAGTGCGAGCGAGATCAGCAGCTCGCCGGCGTCGATGCGCTTGCTTTGCATCTCGAATGTCTCCGGAAGAGCTCCCGCGGGCCGCGACGGCGCGGCCCCGCGCGGGAGGGGTGCTGCGGGCCGAGCGGGCCGCTCAGGGCTTGACCATGCCGAGGTCGGTCACCAGCTTGGTGATGCGCGCGATGTCGGCGTCGAGGAACTTCTTGAACTCGGGGCCGGCGAGGTACATGTCGGTCCAGTCGTTGCGCTTCAGGGCCTCCTTCCACGAGGTCGAGGCCACCGCCTTGTCGAGCGCGGCGACGAGCTCCTTGTGCTGCGCCTCGCTGATGCCGGGGGCGGCGAAGATCGAACGCCAGTTGACCATCTCGACATTGACGCCCTGCTCCTTCAGCGTCGGCACGCTCTCGCCGGGGATGCGCTCGGCGCCCGAGACCGCCAGCGCGCGCAGCTTGCCGGACTTGATCTGCGACTGGAACTCGCCGAAGCCGCTGATGCCCGCCGTGACGTGGCCGCCCATGATCGCGGCCTGGGCCTCGCCGCCGCCCGAATAGGCGATGTAATTGACCTTGGCCGGCTCGACGCCGACGGCCTGCGCGATCAAACCGGCGAGGATGTGGTCCGAGCCGCCCGCCGAACCGCCGCCCCACGCGACCGAGCCCGGACTGGCCTTGAACTGCTCGATCAGGTCCTTGAGGGTCTGGATCTTGGAACTCGCCGGCACGACGACGACCAGCGTCTCGCCGGAGAGGCGCGCCAGCGGCGTCACCTGGGTCAGGTTCACAGGCGACTTGTTGGTCGCGATCGCGCCGACCATCACCATGCCGCCGACCAGGGTCGCGCCGCCGTCGCCCTTCGCGCCATTGACGAACTGCGCCAGCCCGATCGTGCCGCCCGCGCCGCCCTTGTTGTCGACCGTGACCTTCTTCGCGAGGCCTTCGGCGTTCATTGCCGCCTGCAGCGCGCGCGCGGTCTGGTCCCAGCCGCCACCGGGGTTGGCCGGCACGAGGATTTTCACGTTGTCGAGCGCGAGCGCCGGGGTGCTGGCGACGAAGCCGAGGCCGAGTGCGCCGGCGACGAGGGTGGTCCTGACGATGTTCCTGAACATGCTTGTCTCCTCCTTGGAATGAGGCCGGTCGCTCCGGCCCTGCATGGAGGCGGACGATACGGAGGAGTGCTTTCGATTGGCTTTCAGCCGGCGACAGCTTCGCGGCGCGGGAACTCCACCTCGACGAGCAGCCCGTGTCCCCCCGCCGCGTCCGCGAGGCGCACTTCGCCGCCGTGCGCGAGCGCGATCTCGCGCACGATCGCGAGCCCCAGGCCGCTGCCGTCCGGACCGCCCTGGCCGAGGATGCGGTAGAAGCGCCCGAACACCTTGTCGCGCTCGTCGAGCGGGATGCCCGGCCCCTCGTCGCTCACCGCGAGCACGACGCGCCCGTCCGACGCGCCGGTCGCGACGACGACCTGCGTGTCCGGCGGGCTGTAGCGGATGGCATTGTCCACGAGGTTCGCGGCGAGCTCGCGCAGCATTGCCGCGTTGCCGGTCATCGGCGCCGGCCCGGTCTCCTCGAACGCGAGCTCGATGTGCTTCTTCAGCGCCACCGGCACGAGCTCCAGCGCCACCTCGCGCGCGATGTCGGTGAGCTCGACGGGCTCCTGCTCCTGGATCAGGCCGTTCGCCGGCTCCGCGCGCGACAACGACAGCATCTGGTCGGCCATGCGGCGCGTGCTGCGTATCGTCGCCAGGATGCTCTCGAAAATGCGCCGCATTTCGCCCGGATCGCCCTGGCGCGCGCCGAACTCGGCCTGCGTGCTGAGCACCGCGAGGGGGGTGCGGATCTGGTGCGCGGCATCGGTCAGGAAACGCCGGCGCGCCACGAGCATCGCCGACAAGCGCTCCATGTGGTGGTTGATCGCGCCGATCAGCGGCTGCACCTCGCTCGGCACGTTGCCCGTGGGCACCGGCGTGAGATCGTCCTCGGCGCGCTTCTGCACCGCATCGCGCAGCTCCACCAGCGGGCGGAAGGCCGTGCCCAACGCCAGGGCCAGCATCAACGCCCCCAGCCCGACGAGCAGCAGCTGGCGGCGCAGGCTGTCGAAGAACAGCTCGCGCGCGAGCGCGACCCGCGACTCGGTAGTCTCGGCGAATACGATGGTCACCGCATCGCTGCCGGCGAGCGCCGGGTCGTATAGACGCTTCTTCATCGCGCCGATGCGCACCTCCTCGCCGCGGTAGGGCATCTCCGCGATCAGCAGCGCGCCGTCCTCGGCCGGCACGCGCGGCGCGCGCAGATCCTCGTAGCCGGTCACGAGGCGCCCGTCGGGGGCGAACACCGCGTAGAAGATGCGCTCCTGCACGCCCGCCTCGAACACCTCGAAGGCCGAGTACGGCACATCGACGGTGATCTCGCCCTCGAGCGAATGGACCTGCTCGGCGATCGCGCGCACCGAGGCCGTGAGCGAGCGATCGTAGGCGCGGTTGACCGCCTGGCGCGCGCCCAGCCAGGACAACACGGCATTGATCGCGAGCAGGATCAGCAGCGGCGGCAGCAGCCAGCGCGCGACGCGCCCGCGCAGGCTCAGCGATGCGCGCATGCCCATCCGCGCGAAGCCTCAGTCACCGCCCGCCTCGCCGATCAGGTAGCCCAACCCGCGCAGGGTCGTGACGACCGCTCCCGACCCTTCCAGCTTCTTCCTCAGGCGATGCACGTAGATCTCGATTGCCTCCGGGCGCGCCTCCTCGTCGAAGCTGAACACCTTCTCGAACAGCGCCTCGCGCGCGAGCGGCCGGCCCTGGCGCGCGATCAGCGCCTCCAGCACCGCCAGCTCGCGCGGTGTCAGCGACAGCGGCTTGCCGTCGACGGTCGCGAGACGCGAGCCGAGATCGAACTCCAGCCGGCCGATCCTCACCGTCGGCACGAGGTTGCCCGCGCGGCGCAGCAGCGCCTTGATGCGCGCTTCCAGTTCGGTGAGCTCGAAGGGCTTGGGCAGGTAGTCGTCGGCGCCGAGATTGAGCCCCTTCACGCGGTCCTCGGTGGCGCCACGCGCGGTAAGGATGATCACCGGCGTGTTCTTCGTCGCCTCCCGCCCGCGCAGGCGGCGCAACACCTCCAGGCCGTCCAGCCCGGGCAGCGACAGGTCGAGCACGACCAGGTCGTAGGGCTGCGTGAGCAGCGCGTGGTCGGCGTGGTCGCCGCGGCGCATCACGTCGACGGCGTAGCCCGCCTGCACCAGCGCCTTGGAAACCCATTCCGCGAGTTCGGTATGATCCTCTACGAGCAGCAGGCGCATCGTCTGAAAGTGAATCGAAAGCCGTGGGAAGGATCATCGTGCCGCAAACGATCGCATCGCGCAAAACCGCCGCCGACTGCGAGGAGGAATCCGGATTGAGCTCCTTTCTGCCCCGCCTGCTCCGCACCGTCACTCTTGCGTGCGCGTGCGTGCTGCCTGTCGCCGGAGCGCACGCCGAACGTGACGACACGCGGTACGCGGCGGCTGTACGCGAGGGCCGGGTGATCATTTACGCGGTGACCGACGAGCGCATCGCGCGCCCGCTGCTGCAGGACTTCGAACGCCGCTACCCCGGGGTGCGCGTGCACTACGAGGACCTCAACAGCGGCGAGCTGTCGCGGCGCTTCCTCGACGAGGCTGCGCGCGGCGAGCAGCCCGACATCGTGTGGAGCTCGGCGGTGGACCTGCAGGTGAAGCTCGTCAACGACGGCTACGCCCAGCCCCACCGCTCCGCCGAAACGGCCGCGCTGCCCGAATGGGCGGTGTGGAAGAACGAGGCCTTCGGCACCACCTTCGAACCGGTGGCGATCGCGTACAACCGCAAGCTCCTCGCTCCCGCCGAGGTGCCCACGACCCATGCCGAGCTGTTGCGCCTGCTCGCCCAGCAGCCCGAGCGCTTCCGCGGCAAGCTGGCAACCTACGAACCCTCCACTTCGGGCCTCGGCTTCATGCTGCACACGCAGGACGTGATCGCCAACCCGGTCGTGTTCTGGAAGCTCGCCCAAGCCTTCGGCCGCACCGGCACGGTGACCCTCGCCTCGACCACCGGCATGCTCGACCGCATCGCGTCGGGCGAGGCCCTGATCGGCTACAACGTGCTCGGCTCCTACGCGCTGCTGCGCGCCCACGACGACCCCGCGATCGGCGTGGTGCTGCCGCGCGACTACACGCTGGTGCTCAGCCGCATCGCCTTCATCTCCCGCGGCGCGCGGCATCCCAACGCCGCGCGCCTGTGGCTCGACTACCTGCTGTCGCACGAGGGGCAACGGCAGCTCGCGCAGAACCCGGGTTTCTTCTCGGTGCGCGACGACGTGCCCGAGGATGCCGCGGCCACCGAGCTGCGCCGCCAGCTCGGCGGCGCCTTCCGTCCGATCCCGATCGGGCCCGGCCTGATGACCTACCTCGACCAGGTCAAGCGCCGCGACTTCCTGCGCAAGTGGCACCACACGCTGTTCCCGGTGCCCTGACCCCCGCTTTTCCCGCCCGGCCGACGAGTCGTCGGCGCGCCTACTCGCGCCACTTGAACATGCGGCATTCGGCCGACAGCGCCAGCAGGTTCGGATTGCGCTCGCGCTTGCGCGGCAGCAGCAGCGCGATGTGCTGGCTCGTGGCATAGCGCGCCTCGAGCGGAATGAACCTGACCTGCGGCGTGAACTCCTCGACCCGGCGCGGCAGCAGCGCATGGCCGACCCCGCCACTGACCAGATTGGTCAGGGAGAAGATGTCGCCGACGCGCATCGCGATCTCGGGCCGGAATCCGGCGATCTCGAAGGCCTGGACGAAGTCGCGGTAGGTGGCGAAGTCCTCGCTGAGACTGACGAATTTCTCGCCGCGCATCTCCTGCAGGTCGATCGTCCTGCGGTCGGCATAGCGGGAGTCGCGCGGGGTCGCGAAGCAGATCTCGTCGTCGAACATCGGGATGGCGATCAGCTCGGCAACCGGCGTATCGGCCTGCACCGCGATCACGATGGCATCGAGGCGGTCGTCGTTGAGCTTGTCGAGCAGATCGCGGTTGGAGCCGAGCGTCAGCTCGACGTCGAGCTCGGGCCTGCGCGCCTTGAGCCGCATCAGCAGGCGCGGCAGCGTGCGCACGGTGAGCGAATACAGGGCGCCGATGCGCAGCCGCGCCGTCGTGAAGCCGGCCGCCTCGCGCGCCGCCTCGATGCCGTCGACGCACGCCCGCACCGCGCGCCCCGCATGCTCCGCGAATGCGTAGGCGGCGGCGAGCGGGATCAGGCGCCGCCCCTCACGGCGGAACAACGGACAGCGCAGCCCCTCTTCGAGCGAATGCAGGGCGCGATGCACGCTGACCGTACTCTGGCCGACCGCCTCGGCGACGCGGTTCATGTTCCCGAGCTCCAGGAACGCGAGAAAGACTTCGAGTTTGCGGAACGTCACCTGCTCATCGACCTGCATCGCGGGCGCCTCCCAAAGGTGAGTAGATAAGGGAAATCAAGGGACGATCAACAAATTTTAATTACTCTCAAGTTAATAAAACAACTTCTCGGTTGATTGAAGCTACCGTTCGGCAGGCCTATCTTGCCATCACGAAGTCCAACTTGACGGAGTGAACATGCAAGCCAGTGCTCAACTCGACCCGCGGTGGAGCCGCAGGCGGCGCGAGAAACAGCGCCGCCTCGAGCAGGTTCGCGCCCTTGCCGACGGCGTCGTCCTGTATCAGGACCGCCTCGTCGAGGCGCTCGAGCGGCTCATCGCCCCGGGCGACCGCGTCGTGCTCGAAGGCAACAACCAGAAGCAGGCCGACTTCCTCTCGCGTTCCCTCGCGCGCACGGACCCCGCGGTGCTCCACGACCTGCACCTGATCATGCCGAGCGTGAGCCGGCCCGAGCATCTCGATCTGTTCGAACGCGGCATCGCCCGCAAGCTCGACTTCGCCTACGCGGGGACGCAGAGCCTGCGCATCTCGCAGTTCCTCGCCGACGGCCGGCTCGAGGTCGGCGCGATCCACACCTACATCGAGCTCTATGCCCGCCTGTTCGTCGACCTGATCCCCAACGTGGTGCTGGTTGCCGCCTATGCGGCCGACCGTCAGGGCAATCTGTACACGGGCCCCAGCACGGAAGACACCCCCGCGCTGGTCGAGGCCGCCGCCTTCAGCGACGGCATCGTCATCGCGCAGGTGAATGAGATCGTCGACGATCCCGGCGAGCTGCCGCGCGTGGATGTGCCGGCCTCGTGGATCGACTTCGTCGTCCAGGCGGACAGGCCCTTCTTCATCGAGCCCCTCTTCACGCGCGACCCCCGCCTCATCTCGCCAATGCACATCCTGATGGCGATGATGGCGATCCGCGGCGTGTATGAGCGGCACCAGGTGCAGTCGCTCAATCACGGGATCGGCTTCAACACCGCCGCGATCGAGCTGATCCTGCCGACCTACGGCGAGAAGCTCGGCCTCAAGGGCAAGATCTGCCGCAACTGGACGCTCAACCCGCACCCGACGCTGATTCCCGCGATCGAGAGCGGCTGGGTGGAAAGCATGCACTGCTTCGGCGGCGAACTGGGGATGGAGAAGTATGTCGCGGCGCGGCCCGACGTCTTCTTCACCGGCCGCGACGGTTCCATGCGCTCGAACCGCGCCCTCTGCCAGCTTGCCGGGCAGTACGCGGTCGACCTCTTCATCGGCTCGACGCTGCAGATGGACGGCCTGGGCAATTCCTCCACCGTCACGCACGGCCGCCTGACGGGCTTCGGCGGGGCGCCGAACATGGGCCACGACCCGCGCGGACGCCGCCATCCGACCCCGGCGTGGCTGGATCTCGTCGAGACCGACGACCCGCTGGCACGCGGCCGGAAGCTCGTCGTGCAACTGGTCGAGACCTTCCAGGCCGGCGGCAAACCGACCATCGTCGAATCGCTCGACGCCGTGGATGTCGCCCGCGACACCGGCATGCCGCTCGCGCCGGTGATGATCTACGGCGACGACGTCACGCACGTGCTGACCGAGGAAGGCATCGCCTACCTGTACAAGGCGCGTTCGCTGGAGGAGCGCAAGGCCATGCTCGCCGCGGTCTCCGGCGTGACGCCGATCGGCCTGACGCACGACCCGCGCACGACGCAGCAGCTGCGCCGCGACGGGCTGATCGCGCTGCCCGAGGACCTCGGCGTGCAGCGCGGCGAGGCGACGCGATCGCTGCTGGCCGCCAAGAGCGTGGCGGACCTCGTCACCTGGTCGGGCGGCCTGTACAACCCGCCCGCGAAGTTCAGGAGCTGGTGATGGGCTCGACATCGGAACTGACTGCGCGGCCCTTCGCGGCGGTCGCGACGCCGGCCCGCCCGCACGCGACACGGCTGGCGGACCATGCCGTCGCCGCCCTGATCGACGAAGTCACCCTCAGCCCCAAGCCCGGACTCGTCGATTTCCGCGGGCGCGGCGCGCACCGCGACCTCAGCTGGCCCTTGATGTGCCATTCCGCACGGACCCTGCATCCGGCGTTCGCGGCGATGGCGGCGGCGGGCGAGGCGGAAGGCGAGTTGCAGGCGCTGCGCGAGCGCATCGGGGCGATCGGCCGCGACGGCGAGGCGGCAATGCTGCGCGCCACAGGCGGGATCAACACGCATCGCGGCGCGATCTGGGCCCTGGGCCTGCTCGTCACGGCGGTCGCGCAGATGCCCGGCCGCGGCGATGCGGGGCTCGTTGCCGCACGCGCCGCGGCGCTGGCGCGCCTGCCCGACCGCTTCGCGCCCGCCGCCACCGGTCACAAGGGGGAGCGTGCCTGCCGCGCCTACGGCGTCGGCGGCGCCAGGGCGCAGGCCCAGGCCGGTTTCCCGCACGTGACGCGCGCGGCCTTGCCGACCTTGCGCGCGTCGCGCGAGCGCGGGGATCCCGAGGACGCCGCGCGACTCAATGCGCTGCTCGCGGTGATGGCCGAACTCGACGACACCTGCGTCCTGTCGCGCGGCGGGCCGACGGCCCTCGCGGCAGTCCAGGACGGCGCCGCCGGAGTGCTGGCCGCCGGCGGCGCGGGCCGTGCGGCGGGGCGACGCGCCCTGCGGGCACTGGAAAAACACCTGCTTGCGCTCGACGTCTCACCGGGGGGCGCGGCCGATCTGCTCGCGGCGACGCTCTTTCTCGACCGCGTCGAAGCGCAAGCGACAGCCTGATCAGGAGGAACACGAATGGAAAGGATCACTCTCGCATACGCCGCCGGCACCCCCGCACGCGGCCGGGCCGCGGTCGGTGTCGTCGCCTCGGGCGATCTGGAGGTGCTGCTCGAACCGGGCACGCACGGTCGCACCGAGGTCGCGGTGACGACCTCGGTGAAGGGGATGGGGCGCACTTGGGCGGCCGTGCTGGAACGCGTGCTCGGCGCCCGCGAGCTGCCTGCCTCGCGGATCGAGATCAACGATTTTGGCGCCACACCGGGCGTCGTGCGGATGCGCATCGAGCAGGCCTTCGAGGAACTCGACGCCATCGACGGCAAGTGAGGACGAGATGAATACCGAAGCATTGCTGAAACGCCGCAGCTTTATCGAGATGAATGCCCGGACGCGGGCGCGGGACCTGCTCGACGCGGGCTCGATGCGCGAGCTGATCGGGCCCTTCGACCGTGTCGCCTCGCCCTGGCTCGCGCAGCAGGGGGTCGTGACGCAGGCCGATGACGGCGTCGTCGTGGCGAAGGGACGCATCGACGGCGAGCCCGCCGTGGTGCTCGCCATCGAGGGCGGATTCCAGGGCGGCAGCATGGGCGAGGTCGGCGGCGCGAAGATCGCCGGCGCACTCGAGCTGGCCGCCGAGGACAACCGCCGGGGCGTGCCGACGCGCGCGGTGATCGTGTTCGAGACCGGCGGCGTCCGCCTGCAGGAGGCCAACCTCGGGCTCGCGGCGATCGCCGAGATCCACGCGGCAATCGTCGACCTGCGCCGCTATCGGCCCGTCGTCGGCATCACGGCCGGCACCGTCGGCTGCTTCGGCGGGATGTCGATCGCCGCGGGCCTGTGCAGCAGGCTGATCGTCACGCAGGAGGCCCGACTCGGCCTCAACGGCCCGGCCGTCATCGAGCAGGAGGCGGGCATCGCGGAATACGACTCGCGCGACCGCCCCTTCATCTGGAGCATCACCGGCGGCGAACAACGCTATCGCTCGCGACTCGCCGACGCCTTCGTCGAGGACGACGCCGACGCGATCCGGGCCGAAGTTCGCGCCGCGCTGCACGCCGGGGTGCCGCCCCGGCATCGCAGCGACCGGCACGAGGAATTCCTCGCCTGCCTCGCGGCCGTGGATCCTGCCCGACAAGCCCGGCCGGAAGACGTCCGCGCCATTTACGAGAGAGGACTCTGACCATGGAACAGGGCAAGGAGCCCGGTCGCGGGGCAGCATGGCTGGCCGCGTTGACCAATAATGGAAAGGCACTGGACGGCTACGCCGCGAGCGTGCGCGTGGTCGACGCGGCGCTGGCGGGCGAGCCCGCGCGCTACATCGCCGTCGTGCGCGACGCCGCCAATCCCTTCCCGCGGGTGCGCAATGGCGAGGTCGGGCTGGTGGAGGCGTGGATGATTGCGCGCGCGGTGCGCGAGGTGATCGCCGCCGACGCCGCCAAGGCCTGCAAGCGGCCGATCGTCGCGGTGATCGACGTCGCGAGCCAGGCCTACGGCCGGCGCGAGGAGGCCTACGGGATCCACCAGGCGCTGGCGGGGGCCGCCGCAGCCTACGCCGACGCACGGCTCGCCGGACATCCGGTCATCGGCCTCATCGTCGGCAAGGCGATGTCGGGGGCGCTGCTCGCGCACGGTTACCAGGCGAACCGGCTGATCGCGCTCGACGATCCGGCGGTCATGGTGCACGCCATGGGCAAGGCCGCCGCGGCGCGCGTGACGCTGCGCTCGGTCGAGGAGCTGGACGCGTTGGCGGCGACGATTCCGCCGATGGCCTACGACATCGGCAGCTTCGCGCAGCTCGGCCTGCTGTGGCGCCTGCTGCGGGTGGAGCACCCGGACGCGCCCAGCGCGCGCGACCTGGACCGCGTGGACAGCTGCCTCGCCGAGGCGCTCGCGGATATCCGGGCGGATACGCAGAGGGACTTGTCGGGACGGCTGAAGCAGCCGGCACGGCAGCTATCGCAACAGGTGCGCGACCGATTGCGCACCCCATGGAGGGAGGACTGACCGGGGGAGCATCGCAGGACCATGCTGCGGGACGGCCGAACGGAGGAGACAACCCGGACGCCTGCCCGAGCCGCACACAAACCACACAAGCGCTGCACGCAGCAGCGCACGCACCACAAGGAGATCCACCATGACCATCTACGGAACGGGACTGCTGGCCGCCTGCGTGCTCGCCGGCCTGATCGTCGGCGACTTCCTCGGCGCAGCCATCGGCGTGAAGGCGAACGTCGGCGGCGTCGGCTTCGCGATGCTGTTGCTGATCTTTTCGTCGGAGTACCTGCGCAAGCACAACCTGCTGCCGCAGCCGACCAAGGAGGGCGTTCAGTTCTGGAGCGCCATCTACATTCCGGTCGTCGTCGCGATGGCCGCCCAGCAGAACGTCGTCGCCGCGCTGAAGGGCGGACCGGCGGCCGTGCTCGCCGGCGTGCTCGCCGTCGTCGTGTGCTTCGCGCTGATTCCGCTCGTCGAGCGCATCGGCAAGGAAGACGCGTCTTCCTTTCGGACCCAGGTCGTAACGGAGTAAGCCGCCATGGAAAAGCTCATTGTCGATGTCCTCGTCAAGAACGGCCTGCTCACCGGCTTTGCCGTCGTCGCGCTGACCATGATGGTGTCGTACTGGCTGTCGGCGAAGTTCACCCGCGGCCGCCTGCACGGGTCGGCCATCGCGATCATGCTCGGCCTCGGCCTCGCCTATGTCAGCGGCGTGCTCACCGGCGGCCAGAAGGGCGTCGCCGACGTGCCCATGCTTGCCGGCGTGGGCTTCATGGGCGGCGCCATGATCCGGGATTTCGCGATCACGGCCACCGCCTTCGGCGTCCATCTCTCCGAGATCCGGAAGGCGGGGCTCAGTGGCATCGTGTCCCTCTTCGCCGGCGTCGTGCTGTCCTTCGTGGTGGGTGCGGCGGTGGCGGCGGCCTTCGGCTATGACGATGCAGTCAGCATGGCGACGATCGGCGCCGGGGCCGTGACCTACATCGTCGGCCCGGTCACCGGCGCCGCGATCGGCGCGAGTTCCGACGTGATGGCGCTGAGCATCGCCGCCGGTCTGGTGAAGTCGATTCTCGTGATGGTCGGGACCCCGTTCTTCGCCCGCAGCATCCATCTCGACAATCCCCGCACCGCCATGGTGTTCGGCGGCATGATGGGCACGACCAGCGGTGTCTGCGGCGCGCTCGCCGCGATCGATCCGAAGCTGGTGCCCTACGGTGCGATGACCTCGACCTTCTACACCGGGCTGGGCTGCCTGATGGGACCGTCGGTGCTGTTCCTCGCCACCCAGGCGCTGGTCGGCTGACGGCGGCACGCGCGATGAACACCGCGTTCCGCCCCCACGACCTGCTGTGGCTGCGCGACCCTGGCGCATTGCGGGGACCGCTGCCGGGGTGGGTGCGTGCCGCGTGGCCGGTCGTCGTGCGGCGCGCCGAGGCCGCACAGCCGGGCCTCGTCGCCGTGGGCCTGCGCGGCAGCTCGCGTGCCGAACGGCATGCGAGCTGGGTCGCCCGCGACGCCGTCCTGCGCGCGCTCTCCCCGGAAACACTGGCGCAGGGCGTGCGCGCAGGCGGCGAACGGCCGGCCCATCCCGTGCTCGACACGCTGCACCGGCTCGTGCCGCCGCTGGACGAGATCGGCCTCGCCTGGGGGCCGGCCGGCAGCACGGCGTTCGCGCTGGCGACCGGCGCAGCGATCCTGCATGCGAACAGTGATCTCGATCTCGTGCTGCGCGCCGCCGTCGCGCCATCGGCGCTGCAGCGCCGACGCCTGCAAGCCCTGCAGGGCGGCGTCGCCTGCCGGCTCGACATCCAGATCGAAACCGGCGCGGGCGCTTTCGCGCTCAACGAGTGGCTCGCCGGACGTGGACGAGTTCTGCTGAAGACCGACCGCGGGCCGGTGCTGGTGGCCGATCCGTGGGCATACCGCAATGAACGGGGGGAGGCCGCATGAGCACTGCCTTCCTCTTTCCCGGGCAGGGATCACAGCGTCCGGGGATGCTGCATGCCCTGCCTGCGGACGAGCAAGTCGCCGCGGCCCTCGCCGAGGCGGCCGAGGTGTTGCACCTCGACCCGCTCGGCCTCGACAGCGCCGAGGCACTGGCCTCGACCGTCGCGGTCCAGTTGAGCCTGCTGATCGCCGGCGTCGCAACGGCCCGCAGCCTGATCGCCCGCGGCGCGCGCCCGGACCTGGTGGCCGGCATGTCCATCGGCGCCTTCCCGGCCGCCGTCGTCGCCGGTGCGCTGGACTATTGCGACGCGCTGCGACTCGTCGCCCTGCGCGCTCGCCTCATGGAAGACAGCTTCCCTCGCGGCTACGGGATGACGGCCATCGTCGGGCTGGACGTCCGCCGGTGCGCGCAGCTCGTCGCGCGCGTCCATGCGCCGGCCAGCCCCGTGTACGTCGCCAACCGCAACGCGGAGCGCCAGATGGTCGTCGCCGGCGCCGAGGCGGCGATGGAGGACGTCGCCCGGCTTGCGCTCGAGCACGGCGCCACGCGAACCGAGCGGCTCGCCGTCAGTGTGCCCTCACACTGCGAACTGCTCCGCCCCGCCGCCGACACGATGCGCGAGGCGCTCGCAGCGGTGCGTCTGCGCCCGACGCGGATCGACTACCTCAGCGCCAGTTCGGCGCGGACGATCATCCACCCCGCACCACTGGCCGAAGACCTCGCGAGCAATATGGCCTGCCCGGTGAACTGGTACGACACCGCCCGGCTCGCGTGGGAACGCGGCGCGCGACTGAGCGTCGAGATGCCGAGCGGCAACGTGCTGTCGGGCCTGACGCAGGAAGTGTTCGCCGAGGGCGTCTGCGTGTGCAGTCAGGACACGCCGGTCGACACGATCGTCGCCCTGGTCGACCGCGAGCATCGCGCCGGATCCTGCGGCGGCTGATCAGGACGAAAAACCCCCGGCGCCGCGGGTTGCCGCACCGGGGGAAAGCACGCGCGGGGCACGCGTGAAGAGGAGAGGGTGTGCGCGCTCAGAACTTGTGGCGGATGCCTGCCATCACGACGCGCGGATCGTCGCCGGCATCCGGCGTGAGGTTGCCGAGCGCGTAGTTGGCGTCGTCCTTGTTGCTGAGCTGCGAGTACGCCGCATACAGGGTCGTGCGCTTGGAGAGGTCGTGCATGTAGTACGCCGACCAGCCGTGCGCATCCTCGGCGGCCGCATCGTTGCGCTCGTCGCGTTTCGCGTAGGAGAGCGCGATGGTGTCGGTGCCGGTGACGCGGATCTCCGCGCCGATGTCGAAGGTGCGCGCCTTGCCGCTGCCGACCGAGCCGCTCTCCTTGTCCTGCGTATAGGCGAGGTAGGGTTTGACGACGCCGAAGTCGTAGGCCAGACCGCCGCCGCTGGTGCGCACGCGCCCGCCGGTCGCATCGCGATATACGCTCTGCGTGACGAGCGAGGCTGACAGCGGACCGTTCTTGTACAGCGCCGTGATGCCATGGCCGTTGCCTTCCTTCATCGCGTCGCCACTGCCGGTTTTCTCCCCCAGCCAGTAGCCGAGGTCGAATTCCAGACCGGCGAAGCTCGGCGAGCGGTACTTCACCATGTTGTCGAAGCGCGTCTCGTAGGCCGGCTTGATGCCGCCCGCCTTGCGGCTGAGCAGGCCGGGGCTGCGGTCGGCCGAGCCCGTGGCGTCGAAGGGGTCGATCGCGACGAAGGCCGGCGAGTACTGGCGGCCCAGGGTCAGCCGGCCCCAGGTCGCGCTCTCCAGGCCGACGAAGGACTGGCGCCCGAACAGCCTCCCGCCCTGCTCCGCGGTACCGGTCGAGGGATCGAAACCGCTCTCCAGCGTGAAGATGGCCTTCAGGTCACCGCCCAGGGATTCGCTGCCCCGGAATCCCAGGCGCGAGCCGTTCAGCTCGCCGTGATCCACGCCGACGTGCTTCTTGTCGCCGGCCGATTCGCGCGCGAGGTTGAGGTCCAACAGCCCGTAGATCGTGACGTTGGCAGGCGCGGATTGCGCCAGCGCGGCGAACGGCATGGCGACGGCCGCCGCGATCGCCGCGGCGATGATGTTCTTGTGCATTGTGCTCCTCCGGTTCGGGAATCTTCCGATCCTCGGCCACCCCCTGGCGGCCGGGTGGAGGCATTCAACGCAAATTCGCTTTCAGTCTGCTTTCTGTCGCCGTGCGCGCCTCAGGACGGCGTGGTGCAGGACGAGATCCCGGCGAGGATCGGCGCGCGTCCTGCCCGACTGCCGGACCCGGCGTCCCCCCGGTGGCGCAACAGCCAGGCCTCCACCTCGGCGGCCGGCAGCGGCCGCGCAAACAGGAAGCCCTGCAGGCGGTCGCAGCCGAGGTCGGCGAGAAAGGCTCGCTGAGCCGGCGTCTCGACGCCCTCGGCGACCACCGCGAGGCCCAGCTGGCGCGCAAGCGTCACCACCGCGGTCGCAACCGCGGCATCGGTGCCGGAAGCCGGCAGGTGCTGCACGAAGCTGCGGTCGAGCTTGAGAACGTCGATCGGCAGCGTGCGCAGCATCCCGAGCGAGGAATGCCCGGTGCCGAAATCATCCATCGCCACCTCCAGGCCATGCTCGCGCAGGCGCTGCAGCATGCGCACCGCCCCGGCCGGATCCTGCATCGCCGTCGACTCCGTGATTTCCAGTTCGATCCACGCGCTCGGCACTTCGGCCTCGGCAAGGATGCGGGTGACTCGTTCGACGAGATCCGGGGCATGAAACTGGCGCGCCGACAGGTTCACCGCCACGCGCGGCACCGCGACGCCCCTGCGCCGCCAGTCGGCGATTTGGCGCGCCGCTTCGCGCAGTGCCCATTCCCCCAGTTCGGCGATGATGCCCGCCTCCTCGGCCACCGGGATGAACTCCAGCGGCGACACCAGGCCGCGCTCCGGATGGCGCCAGCGCAACAGCGCTTCCGCTCCCACCAAGGCCCCATCGTCCCCGCGCAGCTGCGGCTGGTAGAAGAGTTCGAGCTGGCCGCGCGCGGCCGCACGCCGCAGGTCGGCCTCGAAGCTCAGGCGCAGGCGCGCGCGCCGGTTCATCGCTTCGTCGTAGAAGCGGAAGGTGTTGCGCCCGGCCGCCTTGGCGGCGTACATCGCCGCGTCGGCGTTGCGCAACAGCGTCTCGGCATCCCGCCCGTCGTCGGGGCACAGGGCGATGCCCAGGCTGGCGGCGACATCCACGTCGCGCCCGGCGGCGCTGACCGGGCGCGACAGCGCCTGCAGCACGCGCTCGGCGACTGCCGCGGCATCGCCCGATTCACCCGCCCCCTCGATCAGGATCACGAACTCGTCGCCCGCCAGGCGCACGAGCGTGTCGCCCCCGCGACACACGCCGGCAATGCGGCGCGCAACCTCGACCAGCACCGCGTCCCCCGCTCCGTGCCCGAGGCTGTCGTTGATCACCTTGAAGCGGTCGAGGTCGACAAAGCACAGCGCGAAACCCTGGCCGCGGTTGGCCCCGGCGAGAACCTGTCCGAGGCGCTGGTCGAAGTAGGCACGATTGGGCAGGCCGGTGAGCCGGTCGTGGTGGGCGAGGAAGGCCAGCTGCGCCTCCGCCTCCTTGCGCTCCGTGACATCGTTCAGGATGCCGACGTAATGCGAGATGACGCCCCCGTCGCCGCGCACCGGCGCGAGGAAGAGCTCGATCCACTGCGGCGAGCCGTCCGGCCGCGTGCGCGACAGCGTGGTGTAGCCGTCCCGCCCGGCCGCGATCGCGTCGCGGATCACCGCGAAACCGTCGTCGTCGCCGGTGCACAGGCACGGCTGCCCCAGCACCGCTTCGCGCGGGCTGCCGAGGATGTTCGAGAAGGCCGCATTGACATAGCTCAGACGGCATTCCGGCGGCGTCGCATCGGCGATGAAGATGCCATTGACGCTGGACTCGATCGCGCGGTCGCGCAGGGCGATGGCACGCGTGTCGGCGTGGATGTACGTGTCCAGCGTCAGCCCGAGGTCCAGCATCACGACCTTCAGCAGCGCGTCGAACGCCGGCTGGAAGGATTCGAACTCGCCGCCGGTCGCATCCCAGGTCGCACGCAGCATGTCCGACAGGTACTTGCGAAAGGCGCCGACGTACCACTTCGGCGTCAGGCCGATGCGCGCATGGGTCATCCCCACCCGCAGGCGGCCGGCGACGTAGGCTTCGCCGTAGTCGCCGGCGACGAGGCTGTCGAAATAGCGCCCGTGCGCAGCCTTCAGTCGCGCCACCGTCGCATCGTCGGGCAGCAGCGCGGCCAGCTCCGGCAGGCGGCGCAGGTACTCGTAGAAGCCGTCGGCGAAGCCGTGGTGCGCGGCCGCCAGTTTGTCGCGCATCGCGCGCAGGCGTTGCGCGTCGGCCTCCTCCAACTCCAGGAAGGCCCGCCGCGCTGCAATTTCCGCCGCATCGATGCCCATTTCGGCGGCAATCCCGCCCAGTTCCGCGGCGGAGGCTGCGAAGGGATCCCGATGTCCCGGCATCACGCGCTCCGCGCGGCACCGGACTGGAGGAGGCGCTCCATGCCCGCCATCACCGTCAGGTTCGCCTCTTCCATGCGCGTGAGCGCCTGCAGCGCGCCCGGCAGGTCTCCCGCACGGTAACGCTCGACCGCCTGGCGCGCATGGTCGTGCACGGCCCGGTGCGGCATCTCCATCTCGCGGAAGCCCGCCAGACGCGAGAATTCCGCCCGCCCCTCGCCCTCGTAGTACCAGCGCCCGAGGCGGCACTGCGTTTCGTCCGGCAACTGGGCCGGCTGCAGGTCGGAACGGCCCAGCAGCACCTTGTACACCTCGAGCTTCAGGGTCAGCTCCTCGATGTTGGCAAGCTCGGCGTTGGCCAGGCGCGACGACGACGCAATCGTCGCCTGCATGTGCTGGGACAGCCCCATCAGCCGCTGCATGCTCTGCATCGCGGCTTCGCTCTCGGCGCCGTGACTCACCGCGTTGCCCGCCCCCGTCTCCATCAGCGCACGCGCCTCGGCCGTCTCCCGCTGGATCGCCGCGACCAGCGTGCCGATCTCCGTCGTCGCGGTCGCCGTGCGCTCGGCCAGCTTGCGCACTTCGTCCGCAACGACCGCGAAGCCGCGCCCCGCTTCACCCGCACGCGCCGCCTCGATTGCCGCGTTCAGCGCAAGCAGATTGGTCTGGTCGGCAATCTCGCGGATCACCGTGACGATGCCGCCGATCTCGCTGGCACGCCGCGACAGGCCCGTCACGCTTTCCCCGGCGGCAGTGATGCGCTCGCCCATCGAATGCAGGCTGTCCGCGATCTTCTCGAACGCCGCACGGTTGGCGTCCGACTCGGCGGAGGCCATACGCGCGGTTGCGGCATCCTCGTTCAACTGCTCCGACAGGCCGGAAAACGACTGGCGAATTCCCGCCAGGGATTCGCCGAAACGCGGGATGTTGGCGACCACGCCGTCCAGCAGCGCTTGGCGATCACGCAGCCCCAGTCGTTCGGCCTCACCGTTGTCGAGCTGCGCCGCCAGCTGGTTACGCTCATTCTCGAGCGCCGCAATGCGCTCGCGCAATCGCTCGTTTTCCGTCAGCGCAGCCGCCAACGCCTGCCTTGTTTTCGCACCGAACACAGTCACCCCCTGTGGCGCCAGAATTTAATGTTGAGTATTTTAGTCGGAATTGAGCGCAGCCCCTTGACTGCGCTCAAGTCGGACCGTGCCCCGTTCAGCGCCGCCAGAACACCGGCGTCATCACCACCAGCAGCGTGAAGATCTCCAGGCGGCCGAGGATCATCGTGAAGGCCAGCACCCAGGTCTGAAAGTCCGTCAGTCCCTGATAGTTCGACGACGGTCCGAGCGCACCGAGGGCCGGGCCGGTGTTGTTGAGGCACGCCACCACGCCCGAGAATGCGCTGATGATGTCCAGCCCGGTCGCGGTGAGCAGCAGCGTCAGTGACACGATGGTCACCATGTACATGAAGCTGAAGCCCAGCACCGCGTGGAGGATGTCGTCCGACACCGGCTGGCTGCGGATGCGCACCGGATGCACCGCCTGCGGGTGCAGCGAACGCACGATCTCGCGGAACACCTGCTTGTACAGGATCATCGCGCGCATCATCTTGATGCCGCCACCGGCCGAACCGGAGCACGCGATGAAACTGCCGAGGAACAGCACCCAGATCTGCGCGAACATCGGCCACAGCGTGTAGTCGTAGGTCGCCAGCCCGAGCGAGGTCGAGATCGAGACGACATGGAAGGCTACATAGCGCAACGTGCTGAGCAGATCCTCGTGCGCGTCGAACTGCATGAGGTACGCGGTGAGCACGACGATGCTCAGCGCCAGCGTCGCGAAATAGAAGGGCAGCTCGGGGTCGACGAGGTAGGGCCTGACGCTGCGGCGTGCGAAGGCGAGGTAATGCGTCGCGAAGTTGAGACCGGAGAGCAGCGCGAACAGGATCACGATCATGTCCACCGGCACGCTGTCGAAATACCCGAGCGACGTATCCTTGCTCGAAAACCCGCCCAGGCCGACGACGCTGAAGGTGTGGATGATCGCCTCCCAACCTTCCAGCCCGGCCAGCCACAGGCTCACCGCGCAGGCCACCGTGAGCAGGCAATAGGTCAGCCACAGCCCCTTGGCGGTCTCGGCGATGCGCGGCGTCAGGCTCTGCTCCTTCATCGGCGTCGGCACCTCGACCTTCATCAGCTGCCGCCCGCCGATGCCCAGCAGCGGCAGGATCGCCACCACCAGCACGATGACGCCCATGCCGCCGATCCAGTGCATGAAGGTGCGCCACAGATTGATCGATATCGGCAGGTGCTCCAGCCCCACCAGCACCGTCCCGCCCGTTGCGGTGAGGCCGGACACGGCCTCGAAGTAGGCGTCGGTCACCGACAGGTCGGGGATGAAGTCGAGCAGCGGCAGCGCACCGAATACCGGCATCACGACCCAGGTCAGCGCCACCAGCAGGAAACCGTCGCGCGTATGCAGGTCGCGCTTCCTGCCGCGCGTCGGCAGCCACATCAGCAGCCCGGCGGCCAGCGTGATGAGCACCGCGTGGTCGAACGCGATCGTCGCGCCGTCGCCGATGAACCACGACACCACGAGCGGAAAGAGCATCAGCACGGCGAACAGCATCACGATCAGCCCCAGTGCGTTGAGCACCGGGTGGGAATCCGCGCGCCACCTCATAGGAAGCCGAAGCCCACCTGGAACAGCTTCTCGACCTGGCGCACGAGCTTCTTGTGCGTGCAGAACACGATCACGTGGTCGCCGCTGTCGACCACCGTGTCATGGTGCGGCATCACCACTAGGCGGCGCGCGACCTTGCCGTCGGGCCGCAACTCATCGCGCACGATCGCGCCGATGGTCGCGCCCTTGGGCAGCGCGATCTCCGCGATCGTGCGGCCGACCACCTTGGAATCCTTGCGCGTGCCATGCGCGATGATCTCCAGCGCCTCCGCCGCGCCGCGGCGCAGGCTGTGCACCGCCACCACGTCGCCCTGGCGCACGTGCTGCAGCAGCGAGCCGATCGAGGTCTGGGCGGGCGAGATGGCGATGTCGATCGGCCCCCCCTGCACCAGATCGACGTAGCTCTTCCGGTTGATCAACGCCAGCGTGCGGTGCGCCCCCATGCGCTTGGCGAGCGACGCGGACATGATGTTGTCCTCGTCGTCGTTGGTCAGCGCGAGGAACATGTCCGCCTCGTCGATGCCCTCGTTCTCGAGCAGCTTCTCGTCCGTCGAGTCGCCGCGCAACACCAGCGCCCGATGCAGCTGGCTCGCGAGGACATCGGCGCGGCGGCGATCGACCTCGATCACCTTGACGTTGTGATCGTCCTCGATGGCGCGCGCCAGTCGCAGCCCGATGTTGCCCCCGCCGGCGATGATGATGCGGCGGATCGGCCGGTCCTCGCGCCGGATCTCGCGCATCACCTGGCGGATGTGCACCGTCGAGGCGAGGCAGAAGACCTCGTCGCCGGGCAGGATCATCGTGTCGCCTTCGGGGATGATCGCCTCGCCGTCGCCGCGGTAGATCGCCGCGATGCGCACCTCGACGTTGGGCATGTGGTAGCGCAGCGCCTTCAGCGGGTGTCCCACCAGCGGCCCGCCCTCGAACGCGCGCACGCAGATCAGGCTCAGCACCCCGCCGGCGAATTCCATCACCTGCAGCGCCTCGGGGAAGGCCACCAGGCGCTTGATGTAGTCGGTCACGACCTGCTCCGGGCAGATCGAAAAATCGACCGCGAAGTTGTCGTCGTCGAGCAGTTCGGGGTGGTCGACGAAGTCGCTCGAGCGCAGTCGCGCGACGCGCGTGGGCAGGTTGAACAAGGTCTTCGCGACACGACACGCGCACAGGTTGGTCTGGTCGGACTGCGTCACCGCGATCAGCAGGTCGGCGTCGTCCGCGCCGGCCTCGCGCAGCACCGACGGCGAGGCGGCATTGCCGATCACCGTGCGCAATTCGAGGCGGTTGCGCAGCACCTCGAGCTGCTCGGCACTGGTGTCGATCAGCGTGATGTCGTTGGCCTCGGAGACGAGGTTCTCCGCCACCGACGCGCCGACCTGGCCCGCGCCCAGGATGATGATCTTCACCGGTGAGTCGCCCCGAACATTAAGGAAGCCCGATTCTACGCGAGCTGCCGACCCGCGCAGTGCGACTGTTGCACGGCCGCCTCAGTCCCTCAGGCTTCCTCGCTGCGCCGACTGCCGTGCAGCCCGAGCTGCTTGAGCTTGCGGTACAGGTGGGTGCGCTCGAGCCCGCTCTTCTCCGCCAGGCGCGTCATGTTGTTGCCCTCGAGGCGCAGGTGGTGCTCGAAGTACAGGCGCTCGAAGGCCTCGCGCGCCTCGCGCAGCGGCTGGTCAAGCGATACCGCAACCGCCCCCTCGCTGGCCGGGATCAGCAGCCTGCGCACATCCGTGAGCGCGATTTCCTCGTCCAGCGTCCCGAGCGCCAGCGACTTCACCGCCGCGCGCAGTTCCGCATAGCCGCCCGGCCAGGGCTGGGCGCGCAGCGCATTGAGCGCCGCGGTCGAGAAGTGGCGACGCGGCACCTCGCCGGCCTCCACGAGGTGCAGCAGCAACTGCGCCGCGATCTCCGGCAGGTCGTCGCGCACGTCCGCGAGCGAGGGCGGCGCGAGGCTCACCTCGAACAGACGCACCGCCAGCGCCTCCTCCCAGCCCTCGCGCACCAGCGACTCCAATGTGTGGTCGGTCGCCACCACCAGGCGCAGGTCGTAACGTTCCAGCCGCTCGAGCGCAAAAGCGAGGTTCTTCTGCTGCGTGCGCGACAGGCGCGCCAGCTCGCCGACGAACAGTACCCCGCCCTGGCCGGCCTGCAACTGGTTCACGTCCAGCGCGGCCGACACTGTGGCCAGGTCCAGCCACGGCGCCGCCTTCGGCTGCACGCTGCGCGCGGCAAGCTCCGCGATGCTGCCCGGCCCCACGCGCAGCAGCAGTACGCGCGAATTGACCACCACCTGCTGCACCAGGCGCTGCAGTTCGCGCAGCGGTGCCGAGCGGGTGAAGGCGGCGAGCGTCAGCGGCGCCGGCGCGCCGGGCGCGGCCGGGCGCTGCAGCCCGCGCTTCACCGCCGACAGCAGCTTCTGCAGGCCGATCGGCTTCTCCAGGTAGTCGATCGCGCCGATGCGCGTCGCCTCGACGGCGGTGTCTATCGTGCCATGTCCCGACATCATCACCACCGGCATGTTGAGCTGGCCGTTGGCCGACCACTCCTTCAGCAGCGTTATGCCATCGGTATCCGGCATCCAGATGTCCAGCAGCACGAGATCGGGGCGCCGCGCATTGCGCACCGCGCGTGCGGCGGCAGCGTTCTCCGCCAGGACCACGTCGTGGCCTTCATCGCGCAGGATCTCCGACAGCAGTTCGCGGATCCCGACTTCGTCGTCAACAATAAGTATGTTTGCCATCTGTCACTATCACATTTCCGCGGAGGCGAGGCGCAGGCGGATGCGCACCTCGGCACCGCCCGCTTCGCCGTTCAGCAGGCGAACCTCGCCACCATGTTCGTCGATGATCTTCTTGACCATCGCCAGACCCAGGCCCGTCCCGCGGCTCTTGGTCGTGAAATAGGGCTCGAAAGCGCGCGTCAGCACGGCCGCCGGAAAGCCCGGCCCGTTGTCGCGCAGGTGGAGCACCACGCGATCGCCTTCGAGGCGCGTCGTCAGCGTGACGACGCCGTTGTCCTGGTCGGCCAGCGCATCCTCGGCATTCTGCAGCAGGTTGTGGATCACCTGCCGCATCTGGCTGGCGTCGCCCGCCACCGGCGGCAGGTTGCGCCCCAGTTCGGCGCGGATCATCACCGGCGAGCTTTCGTACAGGTTCAGGACCTCGCCGACGAGCGCGTTGAGGTCGAGGCTGCCGAGCACCGGACTGGGGAGCTTCGCATAATCCCGGAAATCGTTCACCATGTTTTTCATCGCCTCGACCTGGTTCACGATCGTGCGGGTGCCCCGTTCGAGCACTTCGCGGCCGTCATCGTCGAGCCGGTCGGCGAGCTTGTACGCGAGCCGCTCCGCCGAGAGCTGAATCGGCGTGAGTGGATTCTTGATCTCGTGCGCGAGCCGGCGCGCCACCTCCGCCCACGCCGCGGTGCGCTGCGCCGCGATCAGGCGCGAGATGTCGTCGAACACCACCACCAGGCCGCCGCCCGAAGCCTGCGGCAGGCGCGCACCGTGGATCAGCAGGGTCTGCGTCCCGCCCTCCTGGGACACCAGCTCCAGCTCCTCGTGCCAGTCGCCCGCGTTGTCGGCGAAGCCCCGCACGAGCGCGTCGCGGAAGCCGTGATGCTTCGGCCACTGCGCCAGCGTGAGCTCCTCGTAGCCCTCCAGCTCGTCCTGCAGGATCGCCATCGCGCCGGCGTTGGCCGCGCGCAGCCTGCCGTCGACGGCGAAGGCCAGCACCCCGGTGGACAGGTTCGCCAGCACGCTCTCGAGATAGGCACGCGACGATTCGACCGCGGCCCGGTTGCGCTCGGCGAGGTCGCGCGCCTCCACGAGCTGACGCGTCATGCGGTTGAACGACTGCGTCAGCACCCCCAGCTCATCGCGTGCCGGCAGCGCCTGGCGCGGGCTGAAGTCACCCTGCGCGACCGCCTGCGTGCCCTCGGCAAGAATCAGCAGCGGGGCCGCCAGCCGGCGCGACAACACAAAGGCCACCGCGACCGCGGCGAGCAGCGCGACCAGCAGGGTCAGCGTCAGCGTCAGCGTGTAGATGCGGTTCAGGCCGGTGCGCCCGAGCGTGAGCTGCTGGTACTCGCGATAGGCCTCCTGCACCGCCTCGGCGTTGCGCACGAAGCTTTCCGGCACGGCCTGCATGAGCTGCAGGTAATGCGTGTCCATGTTCAGCGTGCGCGACGGGATCGGCACCACGACGCGGATCGTCAGGCCCTCGCCCGCGCGGCTGTCCACGACGTGGTAGCGTTGGGTTTGGCGCGCCTCGCGCAGCTGGGCGGCGCTGGGCAGTTCGGGAATCAGTCCGCCGAGTCCGTCCGACACGGTCGCCACCACCTGCCCGGAGGGTCCGATCAAGGTCGCGCTACCTACCCCGGCCTGCTCGCGCAGGCGGTTGAGTAGGGTCGGTGGCACGGGGTCGATGCCTTCGAGATCCAGCGCCATTTCGCGCGCCTTGTCGCTGACCTGGCTGGTCAGGTAGTCGAGCGCGTTCTGCCCCAGCGCGATGCCGCCCTCCAGCGCCGCATCCACGCGCACGTCGAACCACGACTCGATGCTGCGCACCACGAACTGCAGCGACACGGCATAGACCACCACGCCGGGCACCAGCGCCATCAGCGCGAACATCAGCATCAGGCGGTACTTCAGGCGCGAACCGAACTGGCGTGTGCGGTACTCGCGCCACAGGCGACGCAGCTGGAAGGCGACGAGGCCGAGCAAGGCGACGACGATCGCACCGTTGATCGCCAGCAGGTAGGGATAGCCCGCCGCGAAGAGATCCGTGTTCGAGGTCGCCGACGCGAGCAGGAAGAGCGAGATGCCGGCGATCGCCGCGACGACGACGAGGAGCGCACGCTTCATGGAGTACCGCCTGCCTGGAAAGTCCAATGCTGCCATTCGGTGCCGATGTTCCAGTCACGGCTGCCGATCGCTGTCACCTGGAAGGGCTTGGGCAGCAGGCTGGTGTCGAGCTGGAAGCGCAGCGCCGCGCGATAGATCGTTCCGGGCTTCAGTTCGCCCGCAGGCAGGATCAGCCAGTTGCGGATGCGCTGCATGGTGCGCACAGCAGACTCGAGCGTCTCGAAACTCTGATGGAAGTTGCCGACCGACAGACGATAGCTGCGGGCGATGGCGTTGTAGGTAAGGCGAAAATTCAGCGTGCGCTCGGCGACGACCTCGTCGAGCCAGTACCAACGGTCGCGCTCGACCACGAACTGCGCACTGAAATACAGCGACACCCCGCGATTGACCGCATCCACGAGGCGCGGATTCAGCTCGAGGTCGATATCGGCATTGACGACGTAGCCCTCGTCACCTACCACGATCTCGGCGAGATCGATGCGCCCCTCGGCCAGGGCCGCGAGCGGCACCAGCAGACACAGGGCGGCGGCGGCGAGCGCGCGCCTCATCCCTTCAAGCGCGCTTGGCGAGCAAGGCATAGTAGAAGCCATCGTGATCCGCGTCGGGGAGGAGCTGAGACTCCGGCCGGCCGTCGATATCGATGCGCAGGGCATCCGGGTGGCGGGCGCAGAAACGCGCGACCTGGCGCGTGTTCTCCTCGTCGAACACCGAACAGGTCACGTAAAGCAGCTTGCCGCCGGGCATCAGCGTCGGCCACAGCGCGTCGAGGATCTCCGCCTGCTGCGCGGCGAAACGTCCGATGTCGTCGGCGCGACGCAGCCACTTGATGTCCGGATGACGGCGCGCGACCCCTGAGGCCGAGCATGGGACGTCGGCGAGAATGCGGTCGAAGGGACGACCGTCCCACCATTTGGCGACGGCGCGGCAATCCACGGTGCGCACCTCGCCCGTGAGGCCGAGGCGGGCGAAATTGTCGGCGATGCGGCGGCTGCGCACCGGATCCAGTTCCAGCGACAGCAGCTCGACCGCCGCGGTCTCGAGGATGTGCGCGGACTTCCCGCCCGGCGCGGCGCAGGCATCCAGCACCCGCTGGCCCGGAACGAGGTCGAGCCAGCGCGCCGCCCACTGCGCCCCGCCGTCCTGCACCGATACACGGCCTTCGGCAAAACCCGGTAGCGCCGCGACGGCGACCGGCTTGGCGAGCACTAGCGCGTCGTTCGCCAGACGGCGGCAGGCGAAGCCGAGCTCTTCCAGCTCGCGCGCGTAGGCATCGACGCCGCCGCGCAGGCGATTGATGCGCAGGCCCATCGGCGGACGTTCGTTGCCGGCCGCGAGCGCCGCCTCCCAGTCCTGCGGAAACGACGCGCGCAGGCGCTCCACCCACCACGGCGGATGACGGTAATACGCCGCCTGGTCGGCGCCGAGCTCCGCATCTAGCTCGGCGGCGTTGCGCTGGCGATTGCGCAGCACCGCGTTAACCACCCCCTTCAAGGGTGCCATCATCGCCGCTGCGGCCTCCACCGCCTGATTGACGACGGTGTGCGCCTGCTCCGGACGGGTTTCGAGGCGGTGCAGCGCGACCAGCAGCAGGGCATGAATCGCCTCGGGCAAGGGCTTGTGCAATAGGCAGCGCAAGACCGCATCGCCGCGCCCATAGTCGCGCAGCGTACCCCACGCCAGGTCGCGCACGGCGCCGCGCGTCGCGTCGGACCAGTCCGCATGCCGCGCGAGCATCGCCTCAAACACCTCGGTCAGGTTGGCACCGCCCAACACCGCTTCCACCAACTCTGCCGCGCGACTGAAGCTGAATGCAAGGCTGTCGGCCGGCAGCGCGGATGCCGGTCGTTCAGGGCGCTGGGCACGGTTCGATCTTTGATTCTTCAAGACTCGGGGCTCACTCACGCAAACACTCAGGCGAGCAGTTCGCGCACAAAATTCGGCAGGGCGAATTGCCCGGCATGGATCTCGCCATTGTAATACCGCAGACCGGCAATCCCCCTGCGCGCGAGCTCCGCGTCGATCGCCGCAGGCGGACATGCTAGCGGATCGACGCGGTCGGACGCGCACGCAAGCCCCCACAACCCTCCGTACAACGGGATGAACATGAAGTACGGCCGCACAATTGCGAAGCTGCCGCGCAAGCGCTGCACGAGGGCGCGCACCTGCCCCGCCTGCAGCCAAGGGGCGCCGAGGTGCAGCGTCAGCGCGCCCTGCCCGTGCAGCAGCGCGCGGCAGTCGGCGAAGAAGGGCTCGCGGTAGAGGGCCGCCGCCGGCCCCCTCTCCGGCTCGGTAAGATCGAGCACGATCAGGTCGAAGGTCTCCCCGGCTGCGACCGCGGCCCGCACGTAGTCGAGACCGTTGCCGATATGCAGCTCCGTGCGCGGGTCGTCGAAAGCCCCCTGGTGGATCGCACCGAGATAGCGGCGCGACAGGGCGACCACGGTCTCGTCGAGCTCGACCACGACCACTCGCTCGATACCGGGATGGCGCAGCAGCTCGCGCGCCGATCCGCCATCGCCGCCGCCGACCACGAGCGCACGGCACGGTGCCGGATGGCTCAGCGCGGAGACATGAACAAGGTTCTCGTGGTAGACGAACTCGTCGCGCTCGGCACTCATCAGGCTGCCGTCGAGGCGGAACAGCGTGCCGAAGGTCGGGGTATCCCACACCTCGTATCGCTGATAGGGCGACTTGCCCTGCTCCAACAAGCGCGCGCCGCGGCAGAAGAAGCCGTAATGCGCGTCCAGCTCCTCGACCAACGCATCCGACACAAGGCGCGGTACTGCCGGGGTCTCGTCGTCTTTCATCGTCTCTCGCCTGACAAGTGTTTCACGTGGAACAGCAAGGTGCTCAGTGCAGACGCATCACCAAGTCATACGCCATTTTCCCGATCAGTACACACAGCACTGCGAGAAACATCTTGCGCACGAAACCCGCACCGTGCCGGATCGCGAGGCGCGATCCGACCAAGGCTCCCGCGAGGTTGCACGCCGCCATCACCGCCGCGATCGCCCACAACAGCTCGACCGAGCTCGCGAAGAACAGGATCGCCGCGACGTTGGTCGAGACATTGAGGATCTTCGCGCTCACCGACGCGCGCAGGAAATCCATCCCGAGCAGTCGGACAAACAGAAAGATCAGAAAGCTCCCGGTTCCGGGCCCGAAGAAGCCGTCGTAGAAACCGATAACCGCCCCGATACCCACTGCCGTGAGCACCGGCCCGCGCCCGTCGCCCAGCAGGTCGCTGCCGGTACCGAAATCCTTGCGGCGGAAAGTGTAGATCGCGACAAGGATCAGCAAGCCGAGCACCAGCGGGCGCAATAGTTCGGGCGACAGGTAGGCGACGGTCCGCGCGCCGAACCACGAGCCGATGAAAGCCGCGACGGCCCCGGGCAACGCAACCCGCCACGGGATCGCCACACGCCTGCCGTACTGGATCGCCGCACTGGTGGTGCCGACGACACTTGACAGCTTGTTCGTCCCGAACAGCGTGGCAGGGCTCCCGTGCGGAAAGGCGGAGAACAGTGCCGGAATCTGGATCAGCCCGCCGCCACCCACCACCGCATCGACGACACCGGCGAAGAAGGCCGCCAGACTGAGGCCGGCGAACAGCCATTCAGAGTCCAGCATCCCGAACCCGTTTCACGTGGAACAAGGGCGGCCACCCCCTCATGCGTTTCGCATCGCGATCATGCATTTCGCCTACTTTCCAATGCAGAAGCGCGAAAAGATCACCCCAAGCAGATCATCCGCCGTGAACTCACCGGTGATCTCGCCGATGCGCTCCTGCGCCTGGCGCAGCTCCTCGGCGAAGAGCTCGAGTGCCGCACTCTGAAGCTGCGCCGCCTCGACATGGCCGAGCGCGGCGCGCAGCGCCGCCAGGTGGCGTTCGCGCGCCAGCACCACATCCTCGCCGTGCGCGTGCCAGCCCGCAACGCGCAGCAGCTCGGTCCGCAGCAAATCGACACCCTCGCCGCGCTGCGCCGACAGGTACACCGACACCCTGCCCTCGGACTCCCTGCGCTCGGCCGCCATCCCGCACAGGTCGATCTTGTTGTGCACGGTGATGCGCTCCACCCCGGCAGGCAGCGCCGCGTCGATCGCGTCGTCCGGCCCATCCCCGCCGCTGCGCGCATCGACCAGGCGCAGGATCACGTCCGCACGCCCGATCTCGCGCCAGGTCCGCTCCACCCCGATCTTCTCCACCGGGTCCTCGGTGTCGCGCAGCCCCGCGGTGTCGATCACATGGATGGGGATGCCCTCGATCGCGATCGTCTCGCGCAGCGCGTCGCGCGTCGTGCCGGCGATCTCGGTCACGATCGCCCGCTCCTCGCCGGCGAGGCAGTTGAGCAGGCTGGACTTGCCGACGTTGGGCCGCCCCACCAGCACGACGTTCATGCCGGTGCGCAGCAGCGCCCCCTGGCGCGCACGATCCAGCACGTCGACCAGCTGGCTGCGGATGCCCTCGAGGCGCTCCAGCGCGCGCGCCTTCTCGAGGAACTCGACCTCCTCCTCGGGGAAATCCAGCGTCGCCTCGACCAGCATGCGCAGGTCGATCAGCGCGTCGGTGATGCGGTGCATCTCGTCCGAGAACGCCCCCGACAGCGAACGCAGGGCCGAGCGCGCCGCCGCGACCGTCGACGCCTCGATCAGATCCGCAACGGCCTCCGCCTGCGTCAGGTCCATCTTGCCGTTGAGGAAGGCGCGGCGCGAGAACTCACCCGGCTCCGCGAGACGCGCGCCGAGCTCGACGCAGCGCGCGAGCAGCATCTGCATCACCACCGGCCCGCCATGGCCCTGCAATTCCAGCACGTCCTCACCGGTAAAGGAGTTCGGCGCGGGGAAGTACAGCAGGAGCCCCTCGTCGATCGCGCGCCCTTCGCCATCCAGAAAACGCGCGAACCCCGCAGCGCGGGGTTCGGGGGTCTTGCCGGTGAGCGCCCGCGCCATCGGCACGAGCGCTGCGCCCGACACGCGGATCACGCCGATCCCGCCGCGACCGGGCGCGGTCGCGACGGCGGCGATGGTATCAGGCAGGCTTCGCGCCGGACTTTCCACCTTCGATCATCCTCGTAATCTGCCACTGCTGGGCAATCGACAGCGTGTTGTTCACGACCCAGTACAGCACCAGGCCGGACGGGAACCACAGGAACATGACGGTGAACACGATCGGCATCGCGAGCATCACCTTGGCCTGGATCGGGTCCGGCGGCGTCGGGTTGAGCTTGGTCTGGATCAGCATCGTCGCACCCATGATGATGGGCAGGATGAAGTACGGGTCCTTGGACGAAAGATCCTGGATCCAGCCCAGCCACGGGGCGTGGCGCATCTCGACGCTGCCCAGCAGCACCCAGTAGAGCGAGATGAACACCGGGATCTGCACGAGGATCGGCAGGCAGCCGCCCAGCGGGTTGATCTTCTCCCGCTTGTACATTTCCATCATTTCCTGCTGCAGCTTGACCTTGTCGTTGCCGTACAGCTCCTTCAGGCGCTGCATGCGCGGACCCAGCACGCGCATCTTGGCCATCGACTTGTAGCTCGCCGCCGACAGCGGGAAGAAGGCCGCCTTGATCAGCACGGTGACGAGGATGATCGCCCAGCCCCAGTTGCCGAGCAGCTTGTGGAACCACGACAGGACCCAGAACAGCGGCGCCGCAATCACCGTCAGCCAGCCGTAATCGACCACCAGATCGAGCCCCTTGGCGATGCCTTCGAGCTTGTCCTGCTCCTGCGGACCGGCATACAGGCGCGTCGCCACCATGCCCTTGTCGCCCGGCGCAACGGCCGCGACCGGCAGGATCAGGCCCGACGAGTAGAGGCCGTCGCCGACCTTGCGCGCGAAGAACTCGCGCTCGACCCCTTCCTGCGGCAGCCATGCGCTGACGAAGTAGTGCTGCACCAGCGCCACCCAGCCGTCGTTCGCCTTCTTCACGAACTTCGCCTTGCCGTTGTCGATCTCCTCGAACTTCACCTTCTGGAACTTCTCCGCCTCGCTGTAGAACGCGGGGCCGGTGAACACGTTCACGCCGAAGCCTTCGACCGCTTCCGCCGGCTTGCCGTCGCGCGTCATCTGGAAATACGCGTGCGCATTGAGCGGCGCACCGCCACCGTTCACGATCTCGTAGGCCACGTCGACGAGGTAGCTGCCGCGATGGAACGTCATCAGCTTCGCGACCTTCACGCCGTTCTGCTCGGGCGCCTCGAGGCGCAGCGTCAGGCTGTCCTGGCCGTCCTTGAGCACCTGCTCGCCGGCCGGCAGTGCGAACGCCGTCTTGTGGTTCGGCAAGCCCTCACCGATCAGGCCGGACTGCGCGGCGTACAGGTGCTCGGCGCCGTCGTCGAACAGCACGAAGTTGCGCGACACGTCGGCCTTGGACTTGTGCTGCGCGAGCTCAAGGCGAACGATGCTGCCGCCTTCGGCGGACACCTCGGCGGTCATCACGTCGGTGCGTACCGTCACGCGCGGAGCGCTGGATACCGCCCCACGCGCTTCCGGCACCGCCGACACACCGGCCATGCTCGCGCTGGGCGTCGGCACCGCACCGGGAACGGACGAACCCGGCGCCTGCTGCTCGGCTACCGCCGCAGTCGGCGCGGGAGCGGGACGATTGTGCTTCTGCCAGCCGTCCCACAGCATGATCACGGCGAAGGAGAAGATGAGGAAGAGTATCAGTCGACGCTGGTCCATCGGATTCTTATGTTCTGGGAAGAGTCAGGGAACGGGATCATACCCGCCCGGATGGAATGGGTGGCAACGGCCCACCCGCTTGAGTGCCAGCCACCCGCCCTTGCGGGCGCCGTGGCGCTGGACGGCCTCGGCCGCGTATTCGGAACAACTCGGGTGAAAACGGCAGTTGCGCCCCAGCATCGGGCTGATCGCGTATTTGTACACGCGCAGCAGGCCGAGGAGCAGGGACTTCATCATGGCCGCAGGCGCGCGAAGAGCTGCGCGATGTCTTCGTTGATCATCGCGCGCGTCGCATCCCTGACCGGCGCGTGCAGGCGCACGATCAGGTCGTGGTGGGGGAGTACCGCACGGATCTTGCGAAACTGTTCGCGCACGATGCGTTTCACCAGGTTGCGCACGTTGGCGCGTTTCGCCAGCTTCTTCGCCACCACGACGCCGAGGCGCGCCGTGCCGAGTTCGTTGGGACGATAATGAACGACGAAGAAGCGTCCCTTGATCGCCCGCCGAAAAGCAAAAACGGATGAATACTCATCCGTTTTGCGTAATCTGTAGGCGCTGAGGAATCTCTGATCAACGCCCGACGGGCTGCTCACCTCAGACGGCGAGGCGATGACGGCCCTTGGCGCGACGAGCGCGGATGACGGCGCGACCGCCACGGGTCTTCATGCGGACCAGGAAACCATGGGTGCGCTTGCGACGGACGACGGAAGGCTGATAGGTGCGTTTCATTTCGGTTGGCCAGTGAAAGGGTCAAACCGCGGATTTAATTGGATAATACCCTGTTTGTCAAGCACAATTTTTACCCCAGGCTGTGGATAACTCTGACGTGCGGGGGTAGAATCGAGCGTTTCCTTTCCCGCCCGCCCTTCGCGCACTGCCGATCACGGCCCGTCGCGCGCCACCGGCAGCCGGGATGCCCCCGAAACACACTCGCGCCATCGTTGCTCCTTGTCGCTGCCTTCCATCGCAGCGGCCGGCCGGAACGAGGCGTTATTGGAAATCGTGTCACAAGCCCTAGCCTTCGAGTCCGTGAGTCAAGATTTCTGGTCCTTCTGCCTGTCGCGCCTTGAAAGTGAACTGCCGCCGCAGCAGTTCAACACCTGGATCAAGACGCTAAGTGCGGAGGCCGGCACGAGCGACGAACCGTCACTGCGCCTGTTCGCGCCCAACCGCTTCGTCATGCAGTGGGTGCGCGAACGCTATCTCAAGCGCATCGCCGAGCTCGGCGAGGAGTTCCACGGCGGCCCGATGCCGCTCGAGCTCGTGATGTCCGAAGCCGGCAACACGCGCGCCGCCCCCCGCACGGTGGCACCGGTGATGCCGGTCGCCGCCGAGAAGACGGCCGCGAACGTCGCCCCAGCGCCGGTCGCCGCGCCCGCGATCATCGTGCGCGCCGAGCCCGAACCCACCGCGAGTTCGGCCGATCTCGCCTACGAGAAGACGCGTCTCAACCCCGATTTCACCTTCGACACCCTGGTCACCGGCCGCGCCAACGACCTCGCCCGCGCCGCCGCGATGCAGGTCGCGCAGAACCCCGGCACGTCCTACAACCCGCTGTTCGTCTATGGCGGCGTCGGCCTCGGCAAGACCCACCTCGTGCACGCCATCGGCAACGCCGTGTACAAGCGCAACCCGCGCGCGGTGATCCGCTACGTGCACGTCGAGGATTACTACGCCGACGTCGTGCGCGCCTACCAGCAGAAGAGCTTCGACGCGTTCAAGCGCTACTACCGCTCGCTCGACCTGCTGCTGATCGACGACATCCAGTTCTTCAACAACAAGAACCGCACGCAGGAAGAGTTCTTCCACGCCTTCAACGCGCTCACCGAGGCGAGGAAGCAGATCGTCATCACCTGCGACACCTATCCCAAGGACATCCAGGGCCTGGAAGATCGCCTGATCTCCCGCTTCGACTGGGGCCTCACGGTGCAGATCGAGCCGCCCGAGCTCGAGATGCGCGTCGCGATCCTGCAGAAGAAGGCCGAGGCGCTGCGCGTCGAGCTCACCGACGACGTCGCCTTCCTGATCGCCAAGAACCTGCGCTCCAACGTGCGCGAGCTCGAAGGCGCGCTCAACAAGGTCGTCGCCTTCGCGCGCTTCCACGGCCGCGGCATCTCGCTCGAGGTGGCGAAGGACGCGCTCAAGGATCTGCTCAACGCGCACAACCGCCAGCTCACCATCGAGCATATCCAGAAGACGGTCGCCGACTACTACAAGATCAAGGTCGCCGACATGCACTCCAAGAAGCGCACGCGCGTGATCGCCCGCCCTCGCCAGGTCGCGATGTGGCTCGCCAAGGACCTCACGCCGATGTCGCTGCCGGCGATCGGCGAGGCCTTCGGCGGACGCGACCACACCACCGTGCTGCACGCCTGCCGCACGATCGCGGACCTGCGCCTCGCGGACCAGCAGCTCAACCACGACGTGCACGTGCTGACGCAGGTGCTGCGCGGATGAGTGTGCCGCGCCGCACCGCTTCCTTGCCCGGACAAACGGAATAACTTCAAACGGAAGATCCTGACGCCATGCTTCTGCTCACCACCACCCGCGATGCGCTCCTCGCCCCGCTGCAGTCGGTCGCCGGCATCGTCGAAAAGCGCCACACCCTGCCGATCCTGTCGAACGTGCTGATCGAGAAGCACGGCGACCAGCTCACCCTGCTCGCCACCGACATCGAGATCCAGATCCGCACGACCACGGGCGGACACATCGGCGGCGAGGACGCCAACATCACCGTCGCCGCGAAGAAGCTGCAGGACATCCTGCGCGCGCTGCCCTCCGCCGGCGAAGTGGTGCTCACGCTCGACGACAAGCGCCTCACGGTGAAGGCCGGGCGCAGCCGCTTCGCGTTGCAGACCCTGCCCGCCGCCGACTACCCGCGCATGAACCTGCCCGACGGCGACGCCACGCGCTTCAGCATCAGCCAGAAGAGCTTCAAGCGCCAGCTCGCCCAGGTCGCCTACGCGATGGCGCAGCAGGACATCCGCTACTATCTCAATGGTCTGCTGCTGATCGCCGACGGTAAGGAACTGCGCATGGTCGCCACCGACGGCCATCGCCTCGCCTTCGCCTCCAGCCCGCTCGAGGCCGAAGTGCCGCGCACCGAGGTCATCCTGCCGCGCAAGACGGTCATGGAGCTCGCGCGCCAGCTCGCCGACAGCGAGGACCCGCTCGAAGTCGTCCTCGCCGGCAATCAGGTGGTGTTCCGCTTCGGCCCGATTGAGCTCGTCTCCAAGCTCATCGACGGCAAATTCCCCGACTACGAGCGCGTGATCCCGCAGAACCACCAGAAGCTGCTGACCTTCGAGCGCGCACCGCTGCTCGCGACCCTGTCGCGCGTCGCCATCCTCACCAACGACAAGTTCCGCGGCGTGCGCCTCGTGCTCGGCGACGGCATGCTGAAGATTGCCTCGACCAACGCCGAACAGGAAGAAGCGCAGGAGGAGCTCGAAGTCGACTATCACGGCGACGCGCTCGACATCGGATTCAACGTCACCTATCTGCTCGACGTGCTCACCAACATCCACGAGGACCAGGTCGAGTGGCGCTTCAACGACGGCAACTCGAGCGCGCTGGTGACCCTGCCGGGCAACGACCGCTTCAAGTACGTGGTCATGCCGATGCGAATTTGACGCACACGGCGCCCGCCGCCGCAGCGTTCTGACGCCCCGGGCCCTCCCGGGGCGCGTTCTTTGATGATTCATAGAGATTGACGATGTCCGATCCGCAAAACCTGCCTCAGTCCGCCCCCGTCCCCGCTCCCGCTCCGTCCGGCGACTACGATGAATCCAGCATCCAGCAGCTCGAAGGCCTGGAAGCCGTGAGGAAGCGTCCCGGCATGTACATCGGCGACACCTCCGACGGCACCGGCCTGCATCACATGGTGTTCGAGGTCGTGGATAACTCCATCGACGAGGCGCTGGCAGGCCACTGCGACGACATCGTCATCACTATCCACGCCGACAACTCGATCTCCGTGGCCGACAACGGCCGCGGCATCCCGGTCGGCGTGAAGATGGACGACAAGCACGAGCCCAAGCGCTCGGCGGCCGAGATCGTCATGTGCGTGCTGCACGCCGGCGGCAAGTTCAACCAGAACAGCTATAAGGTGTCCGGCGGCCTGCACGGCGTGGGCGTATCGTGCGTGAACGCGCTGTCGAAGTGGCTGCGCCTCACCGTGCGCCGCGACGGCAAGAAGCACTTCATGGAATTCCACCGCGGTGTGCCGCAGGAGCGCGTGATCGACGTCGTCGACGGCGTCGAGGTCAGCCCGCTGAAGGTCATCGGCGAGACCACCAAGCGCGGCACCGAGGTCCATTACCTCGCCGACGACGACATCTTCGGCACCGTCGAATACCACTACGAAATCCTCGCCAAACGCCTGCGCGAGCTGTCCTTCCTCAACAACGGCGTGAAGATCCGCCTCGTCGACCAGCGCACCGGCAAGGAAGAGGACTTCGCCTTCGCCGGCGGCGTGAAGGGCTTCGTCGAATACATCAACCGCACCAAGTCGGTGCTGCACCCCAACGTGTTCTACGCCGCGGGCAGCACGCGCATCCCCACCGGCCACGGCCACGACGCCGAGCTGGGCGTCGAAGTCGCGATGCAGTGGAACGACAGCTACGCCGAACAGGTGTTGTGCTACACCAACAACATCCCGCAGGCCGACGGCGGCACCCACCTCACCGGCCTGCGCGCGGCGATGACGCGCGTCATCAACAAGTACATCGAAGAAAACGAGATCGCCAAGAAGGCCAAGGTCGACATCACCGGCGACGACATGCGCGAAGGCCTCGCCTGCGTGCTCTCGGTGAAGATGCCCGACCCCAAGTTCGCCAGCCAGACCAAGATGAAGCTGGTGTCCTCGGAAGCCCGCCCCGCGGTCGAGGAAGTGGTCGCCGGCAAGCTCACCGACTTCCTGCAGGAAAACCCGATCGACGCCAAGACCATCTGCGCCAAGATCGTCGAAGCCGCGCGCGCCCGCGACGCCGCCCGCAAGGCGCGCGAGATGACGCGCCGCAAGGGCCTGCTGGACGGCGTCGGCCTGCCCGGCAAGCTCGCCGACTGCCAGGAGAAGGATCCCGCGCTGTGCGAAATCTACCTCGTCGAGGGTGACTCCGCAGGCGGCTCCGCCAAGCAGGGCCGCGACCGCAAGTTCCAGGCGATCCTGCCCTTGAAGGGCAAGATCCTCAACGTCGAGAAGGCGCGCTTCGACAAGCTGCTGCAGAGCCAGGAGATCGCCACCATGATCACCGCGCTCGGCACGGGCATCGGCAAGGAAGACTACAAGCCGGAGAAGCTGCGCTACCACCGCATCATCATCATGACCGACGCGGACGTCGACGGCGCGCACATCCGCACCTTGCTGCTGACCTTCTTCTACCGCCAGATGCCCGAGCTCGTCGAGCGCGGCCACATCTACATCGCCCAGCCGCCGCTGTACAAGATCAAGCACGGCAAGAACGAGATGTACATCAAGGACGAGGCGGCGCTCAACCAGCACCTGCTGAAGCTCGCCCTCGACGGCGCCGCGCTCGTGCCGCGCACCGGCGCCGCCCCCATCGTCGACGAGACCCTCGGGGGACTGGCCCGCAGCTACCTGCTCGCCGAAGCGGTCATCAACCGCCTCTCCGGCTACATCGACGGCGCGGTGCTGCACGCGATGCTCGCCCACGACATCGAAGTCAGCCTCGCGGACGAAGCCGCCACCGCCGCCGCCGCCGCGCGCATCCGCCCGCACCTGCCCGACGAAGTCCAGATCCGTCCCGAGTACCATGAGGCCTCGGAGACCTGGCGCATCGCCATCGAGCGCATGCTGCACGGCAACCGCAAGCGCGGCTGGATCGACGAGGAATTCATCGTCTCCGGCGACTACCGCAGCATCCGCACCGCCGCCGCCGCCATCGCCGACCTGATGGGCGAAGGCGCCGAGATCCGCCGCGGCGAGAAGAGCCAGCCCGTCACCCGCTTCGCCGACGCCATCCGCTGGCTGCTCGCCGAAGTCGAACGCGGCCTCAGCAAGCAGCGCTACAAGGGTCTGGGCGAGATGAACCCCGAGCAGCTGTGGGAAACCACGATGGACCCCGCCGTGCGCCGCCTGCTGAAAGTGCAGATCGACGACGCAATTGCCGCCGACGAGATCTTCACTACGCTGATGGGCGACGACGTGGAACCGCGTCGGGCGTTCATCGAGGGGAATGCCCTGTTTGCGCGGAACATCGACGTTTGATGCCTTGTCGCCGGCAATGCTCACCAGCGCGGGCGTCGAAAATGGCTAAAGCAACAGCTTGTTTGCGCCGTTATAAATATTGATTGTGCTGGAAGAAATTCCAGTTATGATTGATCGCCCAACCTGTCAACCCTTGCTTCGGTGACCATTGGATGAAGACACTCCCGCGGCGGCTGGCCTTCGCATTCCTTGCAGGCACTGTCCACCTCGCATCGGCGGGTGAGTTCGACATGAGCGTCGACATGCGTGCGACGAGCAGCACCACGTTCTATGTCGAAGGCCGGATCGCAGGTCTCGGCGCCGTGGACTTGATGGTCGACACGGGTTCAGGCTACACGACGATCAACGAAGAAATGCTTGCCCAGCTCAAGAGTTCGGGTGCGGTTCGTTACGTAAAGGAATTGCGCGGTCGGCTCGCGAACGGGTCCGAAATCGATGTGCCGGTGTATGCGATCGAGGCGTTGAGCATTGGCGGCGGTTGCTGGCTCAAGGATGTCGAAGCGGCGGTCTTCCCGGGCTCGACCCGCGCCATTCTGGGCCTCAATGTGTTGCAGCGGACGGCCCCGTTCATCTTCTCGTTCGAACCGCCGCGTCTGCAGCTCAGCCACTGCACCACCACCGCGGAAGCCTCGTCGGGCGACAATCCCGATCTCGCGGCATTCGCCGAATGAAAAGATGCCGGCGGGGCCTCGGGCCCGCCGGCATCTGCGAAATGACGGTTCATACCCGTCACGAACGGCTTCATCCGGTAGCGGTCACGGCGTGATGCGCTCGCCTTCAGGATACACGGCTGCCGGGTTTGTGCTCCAACCGGTTTCCAGTGAAGTGCCCATGCGCCGCGGCGCCGCGGTTTCGGCAGGGACGGTCTCAAAGGCAGAGAACTCCCCCTTGGCATCGCTCGTCCCCGCCGGCTTAGCCCGCATCATTTCGGCTCCTTTTTCGGAGCGGACGTCGTAATTCAACTGGTGCGAGGCCGGACCCCGCTCACCAAAAAGTTCATATGTCTCAGCGCTGGCCGCTAGTGGAACTGCGGTGACTGCCGCAATCGTGCCGGCGAACAAATATTTGCGATATTTGGCACTCATGGCAACCTCCTGCTTCGTCTTTCCGTCTGTGGGGGACGCTCACCCTCACGGGCGAACGCCTGGTATCGATCCTGATGTCCCCGAGGCTTGTTTCCGCGCGTCGAGGCGGCTTTTTTAGGGCAGCCAGTGGATCGAGGTACGTTTATGATAGATGGCCGGCGTGCCAAGTTCCGCGATCGCTCGAGACGTGCTCCAAGCGGCCGCATCCTTTCCGCCCATTGCATTCGGCGGGCATTTTCCACGCGAGCCACGGGCGGTCCGTCGCGGGCGTGGACGGCGCCAACGCGTCGGTGACCCTAGGTGACCCTATCCTTCCGCTCGGCGGAAATGACCGGCACCGCCGAGGGTGACCGCGTGCCGGAGCCAGGCACGAAACGCCGCGACGATTATCGGACGTCCGTCACGCTGCCAAGAATCGCTATACGCTTTTGTGACCAGCTCCTGGATCATTGACTGGCATCCTATTCACTGTCGCAGAGCACGAAAACAGGGACAGACCACGATTCCCGCACGGCTGCTAAGCTGTTCCGGGCACTTCCGGTCTTGTCGGACCGTTTCCCCCCATGAAGACCCTGCTGATCGTCTATCACTCCATGACCGGCGGTGCGCTGCAGATGGCACGAGCCGCCGCCGCGGGCGCCGCTGCCGAAGGCTCGGTCGCGGTTCGGCTGCTGCACGCAGGCGAGGCGGGCGCCGAAGACGTTTTGGGCGCGGACGGCTACATCTTCGCGACGCCGGAGAACCTGGCCGCGATTTCCGGGCAAATGAAGGATTTCTTCGATCGCACCTACTACGCTGTGCTGGACCGCATCAACGGCCGGCCCTACGCGACGCTGGTGTGTGCGGGCAGCGACGGCAGCAATGCCGCCCGGCAGATCGATCGCATCGCGACCGGGTGGCGGCTGAAGCCGGTCGCGCCGACCCTGATCCTGTGCACGCATGCGCAGACGCCCGATGAGATACTTCGGCCGAAGCACATCGGGGCCGACGAGCTCAAGCGCTGCGAAGAGCTGGGTGCAGGGATTGCAGCCGGGCTCGCGCTGGGCATTTTCTGAGCCCCGTCGGCGCCGACGTCCCATCACCCGTTTCCACGAGCACGCCTTCCATGACCGACGTAACCATCTATCACAACCCGCGCTGCAGCAATTCTCGCGGCGCCCTGCAGATCCTGCGCGAGCGCGGCATCGCGCCGCGTGTCGTCGAGTACCTGAAGACGCCGCCAAGCCGCGACGAGCTCATCCGCCTGATCGCGGCCAGCGGCCTCGCGGTGCGCGCGATCATGCGCGACAAGGAGGCGGTGTTCGCCGAACTCGGCCTCGGGTCGCCGGAACGCAGCGACGGGGAGCTGATCGACGCGATGCTTGCGCATCCGGTCCTGATCAACCGCCCGATCGTCGTGACGCCGCTGGGCACGCGGTTGTGCCGGCCGCCGGAGCGGGTGCTGGACATCCTGTCGCCGGCCTGAGCAAGGATCGAGCAAGCCCGGCGGAAGCGAATCCATCAAGTCGCTTCCCTGTTGCCGTGGAGCGCCGGGCGCGAGCTCCCGATGCTTGAACGCGCGCAGGACGTGGATACACTGGGCGCACCGCCCGCACCGTCGCGACCTACCCATGTCGTTCTTCCGCACTTTCAAGTTCCGCCTCATCGCGCTCGGCGTCGTGCTTATCGTCATCGGCGTTCTGGTGCGTCAGCTCGTCATCCTGCCGACGGTGCGGGATCGCGTGCATGAAGTGGTGGCGGACGCGCAATTGTCGATTGTGAACCATGTGGCGCGCGATCTTGCCCATGCCCTTCAGGCGCGCCGCACGCTGATCGGGGAACTGGCGGACACACTGCCGGCGGCGCTGCTGTCGCAGCCGCTGCAGCTCGGGGCGTGGCTGGACGAGCGCGAGCGGCTGAATCCGCTCTTCGATCGCGGCTTGCGGGTGCTGGGCCCGGATGGCGCGCGAGTGGCGGGCAGCTCGCGGGCGGCCTGGGGCGAGGGGTCCGCCGCGCCGCAAGCGGATTGGTTGCAGGCGGCGCTCGGCACGCAGGGCGCGGTGATCAGCCGACCGCAGCGCGCCGAGGGAGATGGCGCCCCCGTCGTCGTGATGGCGGCGGCGGTGCGCGACGGCGGCGGGCGCGCGCTGGCCGTGGTGGCGGGCGAGCTGCGGCTCGATGAGGGGGGATTTCTCGAGGATCTGCGGCAGACGCAGCTGGGCGAGAGCGGGGGATTCGTGGTGATCTCGCCAGCCGACAAGCTGTTCGTGGCGTCGAACGATGCGGCGATGGTGCTCCGGCCGACACCCGGCCCGGGCGTCGATCCGATGCTCGATCGCGCGCTGACGGGATACCGCGGCACGGGCCTGACGGTCGATGCGCAGGGCGAGGACGAGCTTGCGGCCATCGCGGCGGTGCCCGACATCGGTTGGATCGTCGTCGCGCGCCGGCCGACGGCGGAGGTATCGCAGCCGGTCGCGGAGCTGCGGCGCCTGCTGTGGCGCAATTCGTTCGCGACGATGGCGGTGCTGAGCCTGATCCTGCTGGGGGTGCTGTCGCACATGCTGCGCCCGCTGACGAATGCGTCGCGCGCGATCCGGGAGATGGCGGACGGCAAGCAGGAACTCGCGCCCGTGGCCGTGACGCGTCAGGACGAGTTCGGCGACCTGCTGTTCGGCTTCAACAACCTGGTGACGCGACTGCACGACAAGGAGCAGGCGCTGCTGCAGACGCTGAAGCAGCTCGACGCGCTCGCCGGCACGGACGCGCTGACCGGGGCGTGGAACCGACGTCAGTTCTACCAGGTCGTCGCGCTGGAGGTCGAGCGCGCGCACCGCTACCGCCATCCCCTCGCACTGATCCTGCTCGACGTGGACCTGTTCAAGGGCATCAACGACCGCTACGGCCACATGAAGGGCGACGAAGTCCTGCAGGCGGTGGCGACCAGCCTGCGCAGCACGCTGCGCAAGGCCGATTCGCTGACGCGCTGGGGCGGGGAGGAGTTTGTGGTGCTGCTGCCCGAGACCGATCTGGCGAGCGCCACGGTCTTCGCTGAGCGCGCGCGGGTCTGCATCGCGGCGCACGCGATCGACGGGGTGGGCGCTGTCACGGCCAGTTTCGGTGTTGCCGAACTGGGCGAGGCCGAATCGCGCAACGACTGGATTGCCCGCGCCGACGCGGCCCTGTACCGCGCCAAGCAGGGCGGGCGCAATCGCGTCGAGGCTGACGATGCGGTCGTGGGCCACAGGGGAACGCAGGAGGGATTCATCAGGCTGGTATGGCACGCGTCCTTCGAGAGCGGCGACGCCACACTGGACGCGGAACATCGCGCGCTTTTCGATGAAATCAACGTGCTCTGGACGCTGATCGCCGCCCAGCACCCGGCGGCGGAAATTCGCGCCACCGTCGAGGTGCTGTACGGGAAGATGGTGCGTCATTTCCGCGACGAGGAAGCGCTGCTGCAGCGCATAAGCTACCCCGAGCTCGCGGCGCATATCCGCATGCACGAGGCGCTCACCGTGCGCGCGGATGCACTGATCGAGGAATTGCGCTGCGGCAAGGTCGACTTCGGCACGCTCTTCGCCTTCCTCGCGCACGACATGGTCGCGAAGCATATCGTCGGCCAGGACCGCGCCTATTTTGCTTACCTTGATACTGCGGCGTCTCGGCCGGATCACGCCGATGCGCTGCCTGCCGCCGCACGCGACGCTGCCGCCCCAACGCCGCTCTCGGACGACCGCGCGTAGCCCGTCAAGCTTTCCGCGTCCGTGCCGCGACGCCATGGATACATCCAGGGTGAAGCCTCTGCCCAACCGGCTGAAACCCCCGAACAGGCATTCGAATGCGCAGCCGGGAACGGGTGCATGGTCCCGGGTCCGCAGCGTGACGCGCGACGGCGGGCGACCGTCGCCCATTGCCCACCGCCCGGCCATTGCCGAGAATGGCGGGATGGCCAAGCACACGATCCCCGGCTGGTCGGTCCGCGCATACGGCCCCTCGCCGGGGAGCCACACGCACGACCATTTCCAGGTGCTGTGGGGCCTGCACGGCGAACTCGAGCTGGAGATCGACGGCCAGGGCTCCCGCGTCGTGGCAGGTCAGGGCCTGATCATCGCCCCCCACGAGCGGCACGATTTCGAGTCGCGCCAGGGCAGCCGCTGCCTCGTGCTGGACTCGGCCGATGCCGGCTGGGCCGCCCGCCAGCGCCGGCCCTGCTGCGAGCCGGCGACGGATCTGCTCGCGCGCTTCATCGCCGAGGCGCTCGCGCAGGACCTGCCGATCGACCGCCAGCAGGCCGCCTCGCTGCTCGCCCAGTCCTGGGGCGCGCTGCCAAGGCCCGAACGCGCACGCCGCGACATCGACTGGGACGGGCTCGCCGCATGGGCACGGACGCAGTTGTCGCAACCGCTCAGCGTGTCCGACCTCGCCGCGCGCGCCTGTCTGGCCGAGAGCCAGTTCCGCGCCCGCTGCGTCGAGGCGCTCGGCTGCAGCCCCATGCAGTGGCTGCGCCGGCTACGCCTGGACGAAGCGGAGATCCTGCGCGCCCGTGGCTTGAGCGTGGCGGAGGCGGCGCGCCGCACCGGCTACGATTCGCCCTCAGCCCTCACCGCCGCGCTGCGCCGCCACGGCCGCAACTGAGAGCTTGTGAAGAAATCGTCGCGAGCAGGGTCGAGTGCAAGGCGCGAGCGCGCGAACGACGAGACATATCAAATGGATAGGCGAGGAGTGAGCGAGTGAGCAACGCAGCAATCGACCCGCGCAGCAGATTTATTCACAGGCTCTGAGCCGACCGGCGAAACGCGACGACACACCGGCGGCACGCCGCCTTGCCCGCGACTACGCTCAAGGGCATGAAATCCGATCTCCAAGCCCTCTCCGCGATCGCGCTGTGGTCCGTGCTGGCCTTCCTCGCTGTCGAACTCGCCCACCTGCCGCCCTTCCTCCTCACCGGCGTCGGCCTGCTGCTCGGCAGCCTGATCGCGCTGCCGCTATCGCGCTTCCGCTTCGCGGCGTGGAAGATCCCACTGCCGACCCTGCTGCTGGGCGTGTATGGGCTGTTCGGCTTCCATCTGCTGCTGTTTCTCGCGCTGCGCAGTGCGCCGGTGGTCGAGGCCAACCTCATCAACTACCTGTGGCCGCTCGGCATGGTCCTGCTGGCCCCGGCGATCCTACCCGGAACGCGGCTGCGCGCCGCCCACCTCGGCGCCGCCACGCTCGGTTTCGCCGGTGCGGCGATCGCCATCCTGGGTGGCAAGACCGGCGCCGACGTCGCGGACGGCGCCTTCCATCCCGGCTATGTCCTCGCCCTCGGCTCGGCCTTGATCTGGGCGACCTATTCGCTCGGCACTCGCCGTGTCGCGCCCTTCGAGACCGCCGCAGTGGGCAGCTTCGCCGCGCTCTCGGGCGTGCTGTCGCTGATCTGCCACGCGCTCTTCGAACCCGCAGCCACGCTCACGGCCAGGGATCTCGCGAGCCTCGCCCTGCTCGGCGCCGGCCCGCTCGGCGGGGCATTCTTCCTGTGGGATGCCGCGCTCAAGAAGGGCGACCCGCGCCGCATCGCGGTGTTCGCCTTCCTCACGCCGCTGCTGTCGACCGTCGTCCTCGTCACCGCCACCGGCCAGCCCCTGCAGCCCAACATCGCGCTGGCGGCGGCGATGATCATCGCCGCCGCCGAATGGGGCCGGCGCGCGACGCGCAGCTGACCCGCTCCCTCAAGCGACGCTCACGCAGGGCGACGGCGTTCCCGCGCATCCCACCGGAACGCGGCCGGGGTTTGTCCGAAGCGCCGCCTGAACATCTTCCCGAGGTAGCTGGCGTCGGCGATGCCGACTTCATCGGCGAACACCGCAAGGCTGTGGTCGGAGTTCAGCCGGCGCCATTGCAGGTGCTGCAGGCGCATCGCCCGCCAGTATTCGGACGCGGTGCCTGCCGATGACACATTAGAGGGCGGGGAAAACCGTCGCGTCTCGTGCTCGCCGGACCCCGCTCAACCTGGCCACCGAACCCTGAATCGCTCGGCGTCCGGGCTACAATCGCGCGTCGCCGTCCCTATCCAGTTACCATGCCCGATTTCCTCGAGCTCTCCACCCTCCTGCGCTCCGGCATGCCGCTCGTCGCCATCGAGACGGTCGAAGAAGCGAAGGCGATGCGCCTTCTCGACCGGGCCCTGCGTGCATGGGCGGCGCTGCGCGGCATACCGGCGGACTGATGAGCATGGCCGCCAACACAGAGCCGAACCACGCTTGATCTTCCTTACCACCTGTCCGGCTTCAAAAAAGGAGACTGCGATGCGCGCCGTATGGATCTCCGGACTGAGCACGCTGGCGTTGGGCGTCGGTCTCTTCTGGTATCTCGCCCCCCTCGATCCGGGCGTGCTGGCACTTCAGTTCGCCTTCTCGCCCAGGACCTTCGGGCAGATCGTCCACTTCTGGTCACCGGCCGATCTCGCGCGTTACCGCAGCCATCTGCCCGCGGACTTCGCTTTGCTGTTTGCCTACGGCCTCTTCGGCTATCTGTGGGCGACGCGCGCGGGCGTGACAGCCGCGCGCGAGCCGGCGTTCCGTCGCGTCCTGAGCTGGCTCCTGCCGGTCGCGGCGTGTTTCGACGCAGTCGAGAATGCGCTGCACTGGTGGCTCACGGATGTGCCGCGCTTCGGCGTGGCGCCGCTGTACGCGGCATCGGGCGCTGCGTCGTCACTAAAATGGCTACTAATTCTCGGGTTCGGGCTGCTGGGCGTGTATGCCCTGTATCGCGCGGACGATTGACGAGACCCCGGCATCCCGGGCTATAATCCGCGCCCTTCCGCTGCCTTTGCAGTTCGCCCCGCGCGACTGCAGCAATGCGACGAAGCCTTGGTGGTGAAATTGGTAGACACGCTATCTTGAGGGGGTAGTGTCGCAAGACGTGCGAGTTCGAGTCTCGCCCAAGGCACCATTCAGCAGTACCCGGAAGACCGATCTAGGCCAGAAATCCCAAGCAACGCAAGGGTTCTGGCCTTTTCACGTCCACGCCGGCGTCCGAACGGTACGCCCCAAACTGGTTCATCCGGGGGCACGTACGGCGGCATTCGGGCTCCCCCATCCGCCCGATGCCCCGCCCGCGCGGCCTCAGGCCGTTGCGAAGGCCTCGGCAACCGCCGGGCAGACGATGCGCCCGGCGTCCACATTCACGCCCGCGCCGAGGTGCGGATCCTCTGCGGTCGCGAGCTGCCAGCCCTTGTCCGCGAGCGCGAGGACGAAGGGCAGGGTGGCGCTGTTGAGGGCGAAGCTGGAGGTGCGCGCGACCGCGCCGGGCATGTTGGCGACGCAGTAGTGCACGATGCCGTCCACGACGTAGGTCGGGTCGGCGTGCGTGGTGGGGTGGCTGCTCTCGAAGCAGCCACCCTGGTCGATGGAGACGTCGACCAGCACCGAACCGGGCTGCATGCGTGCCAGCCAGTCGCGTGGCACGAGCCGCGGCGTACGCGCACCGGGCAGCAGCGCGGCGCCGATCGTGAGGTCGGCCTTCAGCACCAGGGATTCGATCGCGCCGCCAGTCGCATGGCGGGTGCGGATACGCCCGGCGAAGAACTCGTCGAGGCGGCGCAAGCGGTCGAGCGAGCGGTCGGCGACGGTGACGTCGGCCCCCAGGCCGACCGCCATGCGCGCGGCGTTGTAGCCGACCACCCCACCGCCGAGGATTACGACGCGGGCCGGGGCGACGCCCGGAACCCCGCCGAGCAGCACGCCCGAGCCGCCGTGCGGCTTTTCGAGGCAGCTCGCGCCAGCCTGGATGGCCATGCGTCCGGCGACTTCGCTCATCGGCGCGAGCAGCGGCAGGCCGCCGGCGGGGCTGGTGACGGTCTCGTAGGCGATCGCGGTGGCACCGGAGGCGAGCAGCAGACGTGTCTGCTGCGGGTCCGCGGCGAGGTGCAGGTAGGTGAACAGCACCTGACCGGGCCGCAGCAGCGCACATTCCTGCGGCTGCGGCTCCTTGACCTTGACGACGAGCTCCGCGCGGGAGAAGACCTCGTCCGCGGAGTCGACGATCTCCGCGCCTTCGGCACGGTAGTGCTCGTCAGCCAGACCGATCGCCGTGCCCGCACCGCCCTGCACCAGCACGTGGTGACCGTGGGCGACCAGCTCGCGCACGCTGTGCGGCGTGGCACCGACGCGGTATTCGTGTGTCTTGATTTCCTTGGGGATACCGATGTGCATGATCGATGGTCCGTGCGAAGGCAGGCAGCCCGCCTGCGGGGTCCGTGCCAGTGCGATGCGTGGCTGCGGCAGCTGTCCATGATGAACGCGCCGACGCCCGTCTGTCATGCTGCGCCACAACACGGATGCGAATATCTGTACCGGGTATCTGCGATAGTATTACCAAGGTCTTATGTATCGGCTTGCTGTGCCGCATCGCGCCGCAATTTGCGGTTTTTTGTTTTCCTTCCACCGGTTTGCCTGATAGCCTGTCGGCACCGGACAAAAATCCGAACGACCATACGCTGTCAGTAGAAGAATATGACACCTCGGCAAGGTTTCGAACGCGTCTCGCCCACCGACATCCGCCTTGGCGAACCACTGCCCTACGCGGTGTATGACGGTTCCGGGATGCTGTTGCTGCAGGCCGGTTTCGTGATCAACACCGCGAAGCAGCGCGACGTGCTGCTCGCCAACGGCTGCTTCATCAGCAATGATGCCCACCACAAGCCGGCGCATGCGCCACTGCCGGTGGCGTCGGTGAGCGAGGAGCACAGCTCCTTCGAGATGTTCGACCTGCTCAAGCTGCGCCTCAAGCGCACCTTCGACCTGCACAAGCAGGGCAGCCTCGGCGACGAGTTCGTGCCGCGCATCGAGGGCATCGCCCTGACGATCCAGGAGGCGTGCACGCACGACACCGACTCGGCACTGGCGAACCTGCATCTCGACTACGACAGCTCCTACGCGGTCATCCACCATCTGCAGGCGGCAATGCTGTGCGAGCTGATCGGCAAGAAGCTGGGCGTGCCGGACGAGTCGCGCCTGCCGCTGATCAAGGCCGGGCTCACCCACGACATCGGGCTGCTCGACATCCAGGACACGCTCGACCAGCAGATCGCACCGCTGACGCCCATGCAGCGCGAACGCATCAAGCGCCACCCGATCGACAGCGAAACCATCCTCGCGGGCCTGGGCGTGCGCGAGAAGACCTGGCTCGATCCGGTGCGCCACCATCACGAGCGGCTGGACGGCACGGGCTACCCCGACGGCAGCGCGGGCGATGCGATCAGCCTGCCGACGCGGGTGCTGGCGATCGCCGATATCTACAGCGCGATGGTGCGCGACCGCCCCTACCGCAAGGCGATGGTATCGACCGAGGCGATGCGCAAGCTGATGCTGGAGCAGGGCTCGGCCACCGACAACCGCCTGATCAGCATGATGATCAAGGAGATCGGCGTGTTCCCGCCGGGTGCGACCGTGCGTCTGGCGAACGGCGAAGTGGCGGTCGTGAAGAAGCGCACGATGAACACCGCCTGCCCGCTGGTATTTTCCTTCGTCCGCGCCGACGGCATGCCGATGCTGACGCCGATCCAGCGCGACACCGCGAACGAGGGCTACCGCATCGAGGGCATGGTGCCGTTTTCCAGCCACCGCGGCTCCGTCGTGGTGCTGCGCGGCCTGTGGCACCGCAACTGAGGACCACTGCAATGAACCGCTTCGAATGGAAGCCCGAATACTCTGTGGACGATGCCGAGATCGACCGCCAGCATGCGGAACTGATCACGATCATCAACGAGCTCGCCGCCCAGTTGCACGGCGAGGGCCCGTCCGGCGGGGCGCGCCGCGTCTTCGACCACCTCGCGCATTACGTGACGACGCATTTCGCGTACGAGGAAGAACGCTTCACGCGCGCCGGCTTCCCCGACGACAAGGTCGCCGAACACCAGACCGAGCACAACGCGATCCTCCGCCAGGTGCAGGAATTCGAGCGCGTCTTTGAAAGCGGCGACGCCGCGGCACTGCAGGAGATGATGCCTTTCCTCTATGGCGAATGGCTGATCCATCACATCTGCGGCACCGACCGCGAATACGTGCCCTACCTCACGGCCGCACGCTGAGATCGCGCCGGGGCGCGCGACCGCGACCGCGACCGCGACCGCCCAAAGCGGGTAATACTGACAGGGCGGCAAGCCCGCGCTGTCATGACAAGTCGATCGCAAGCGGACTAGAATGAGGCGGTAACCCGATCCTCCAGCGGTTCCTATCGCCATGCTCCGCATCCCCGACCGCTTCTACTGGGTGCTTCCGCTCGGGGCATGGACGCTGCTGATCCTGCTGTCCCTCGGCCTGACGCTGTATCAGGGCCATAATGCCGCCTCCGCGACAGCCCGCCAGCAGGGGCGCGACATCTTCCACATGATCGAGGCGATGCGCCTGTGGAATTCCCGCAGCGGCGGGATATACGTGCGCCAGAGCGAGACAACGCCGCCGAACAAATATCTCGAGTTGCCCGAGCGCGACCCGGTCACCACCTCCGGCATCCACCTCACTACCGTCAATCCCGCCTACATGACGCGCCAGATGGCCGGCGTCATCGCGAGCGAGAGCGGTATTCGCATCCACATCACCAGCCTGCGCCCGATCAACCCCGGCAACGTCGCCGACCCGTGGGAGACGCAGGCGCTGCAGGCGTTCGAGCAGCACGGCGAGAAGGAACGCAGCGAGATCCTCGACAGCGCAGGCGAGCCGGTGATCCGCTACATGGCGGCGCTGTATGTGCGCAAGGAATGCCTGAGCTGCCATGAGAAGCAGAATTACCGCGTCGGCGACGTGCGCGGAGGCATCAGCGTGTCGATCCCGGCAACCGATTTCGTCGCGCGCGCCGATGCGTCGCGCCGCCAGCTCGTCATCGCTCACGTGGGCGTGTGGGCGCTCGTCGCGCTGATGCTGCTGATCTACCTGCGCCAATATCGCGTACAGTGGAACAGCCTCAAGAATCTCACCGCGACGCTCGAGGACCGCGTGCGCGAGCGCACCGCCCGGCTGGCGGAGGAAAGCGCCGCGCACCGCGCCAGCGAGCAGGAGGCGCGGCAACACCACCAGCGCTTCCTCGACCTCGTGAACACCACCGACGGCATCGTGTGGGAAGCCGATGCCCGGACCTTCGTGTTCACCTTCGTCAGCCGCAAGGCCGAGAGCCTGCTCGGCTACCCGGTGGAGGACTGGCAGACGCCCGGCTTCTGGGTCGCGCACCTGCACCCGGAGGACCGCGAATGGGCGCCGCAGTATTGCGCGTCCTGTACCGGCCGGCTCGAACCCCATCGTTTCGAATACCGTTTCATCGCCCGGGACGGGCGTGTCGTGTGGCTGGAGGACATCGTCACGGTGGTCGCAGAGAACGGCGAGCCGACGCTGCTGCGCGGGTTGATGGTGGACATCACCGCGCGCCGCGAGGCCGAGCTCGAAGTGCGCCACCTCACGCAACGTCTGACACTGGCGACGCGTGCGGCGCACATCGGCATCTGGGAATACGAACCGCACAGCGGCAAGCTCGTATGGGACAGCACGATGCACGAACTCTTCGGCCTGAGTCCCGACGAATTCAGCGGCCGCTTCGACGACGTGCTCCAACTGATCCTGCCCGACGACGTCCCGCACCTCACCAAGCTGGTCGACGAGACGCTGCGCACCGGCAGCGATTTCGTCACCACTTTCCGCATCCTGCGCCACGGTACCGAGATCCGCCACATCGACGCCCAGGCGGTGCTGGTGCCGGGCAACGGCCAGCAGCCGCTACGCATGATCGGCGTCAATCGTGACGTCACCGAACGCAAGCGCAACGAGCAGGAACTGCTGCGCCTGGCGACCACCGACGTGCTGACCGGTTGCTACAACCGCGGCTACCTGCAGCGCATGCTGGAGCTGGAGATCGACCGCGCACGCCGCCACGGCGACGTGCTGTCGCTGCTGATGTACGACCTCGACCGCTTCAAGCACGTGAACGACACCTGGGGCCATGGCGTCGGCGACCAAGTGCTGGCGCAAAGCGCGGCCGTGGTGCGCGACACGATTCGCCGCACGGACACGCTGGCGCGCTGGGGTGGGGAGGAATTCATGGTGCTGTGCCCGCGCACCTCGGCCGCCGAAGCGAAGGTGCTGGGCGAACGTGTGCAGCAGGCGCTGCGCGAACACGCGACGCCACCTGCCGGCGTCGTCACGGCGAGCATCGGCGTGGTCACGCTGCGCCCCGAGGACGACGCCGACACCCTGCTCAAGCGCGCCGACGACCTGATGTATTGCGCCAAGCAGGCCGGCCGCAACCGCGTGTGCTGCGACGTCGACGCCGTCTGAGCGCGTCCGCACTCAACCCAGCCCGGCCGCACTCCGGTAGATGGCTGCCTCCTCCACCAGCCAGTCGCGAAAGGCCGCCAGCGAAGCGGTCTCGGCCTTGCGTTCCGGGATGATCAGGTAGTAGGCCTTGGTGCTGAGATACACGTGCTCGCACGGGATCACGAGGCGCCCGCTGTCGAGCTCCTCGCGGATGAGGAAGGGCGGGATCAAGGCAATCCCCATATCCTGCATCGCCGCCTGCGCCAACATCGAGAACAGCTCGTAGCGCGTGCCCGTCATGTCGTGAGGGACCTGCATCCCCAGCGAACCGAACCATTCGCGCCACGCATAGGGGCGGGTGGATTGCTGCAGCAGCGGCAGCGCCGCGATCTCCCCGGGTGTGAGCGATGCGCTGCCCCGAAGCCTGCGCGGACTGCACACCGGCGCCGCATTCTCACGCATCAGGAAGTGCGCCTCGGTGCCCGGCCAGCCGGCGTCGCCGAAGTAGAGTGCAGCGTCGAACTCGGTGTCGGCGAACAGGAAGGGGCGCGTGCGATTGTTCATGTTGACGGTGACGTCGGGATGACGGGCGAGGAAGTCGCCCAGCCGCGGCAGCAGCCAGCGCGTCGCGAAGGTCGGCATCACCGCGAGCTCGATGGTCGCGCCGCGGCCGTGGTGGGCCATCACCGACAGCGTGTCGCGCTCCATCGCGTCGAGGCGCGCGCTGATCTGGCGGCTGTACGACAGGCCCGCTTCGGTGAGGGTGACGCCGCGCTTGGTGCGGCGGAACAGGCGCAGCCCGAGGAAATCCTCGAGCGCGGCGATCTGGCGGCAGATTGCGCTCTGCGTGAGCGCGAGTTCCTCCGCCGCACGCGTGAAGCTCTCGTGCCGCGCCGCGCGCTCGAAGGCGAGCAGGGCGGCGGTACTGGGGATCTTGCGGCGCATGGATGCCTCCCTAAAGTGCGCAATGCGCATGACAGCGTGCAAACCATGGCGGAACAGCCCCACGCGACTTCCGCCGAATGCGCACCCGTACCGACTCGACAGCTGCACGGCGGAAGGCGCTGCACTTTTCCCCCCTACGCGTCCACATGTCTCAACAAGTGCGTTTTACGCACAAGCTACCACGAATTTTTCGTTTGTCGTGCCTCGCAGGCGTGACTACAGTTCAGTCACAGATCAGAGCCGGGTGGTCCCGGCCCGCGACCAAACGCCGCATTGAGGAGAATCGACATGGCAACGAACCGCGTGACTTTCGACTGGGCCGACCCCCTGTATCTCGACAGCCAACTCACCGAAACCGAGCGCCTGGTGCGCGACAGCGCCCGCGCCTACTGCCAGGAACGCCTGCTGCCGCGCGTGCAGGAAGCCTTCCGCCACGAGAAGACCGACCCCGCGATCTTCCGCGAGATGGGCGAACTGGGCCTGCTCGGGCCGACCATCCCCGAGCAGTACGGCGGCGCCGGCATGAACTACGTCGCCTACGGCCTGATCGCGCGTGAAGTCGAGCGTGTCGATTCCGGCTACCGCTCGATGATGAGCGTGCAATCCTCGCTGGTGATGGTGCCGATCAACGAATTCGGCTCCGAGGCGACCAAGCAGAAGTACCTGCCCAAGCTCGCGACCGGCGAACTGATCGGCTGCTTCGGCCTGACCGAGCCGAACCACGGCTCCGACCCCGGCAGCATGGTCACCCGCGCCAAGAAGGTCGACGGCGGCTACAGCCTGTCGGGCGCCAAGATGTGGATCACCAACAGCCCGATCGCCGACGTCTTCGTCGTGTGGGCGAAGGACGACGCCGGCGACATCCGCGGCTTCGTGCTGGAGAAGGGCTGGAAGGGCCTGTCCGCCCCGGCGATCCACGGCAAGGTCGGCCTGCGCGCCTCGATCACCGGCGAGATCGTCATGGACGAGGTGTTCTGCCCCGAAGAGAACGCCTTCCCGACCGTGCGCGGCCTCAAGGGCCCCTTCACCTGCCTGAACTCGGCGCGCTTCGGCATCGCCTGGGGCGCGCTCGGCGCGGCCGAAGCGTGCTACGAGACCGCGCGCCAGTACACCATGGACCGCAAGCAGTTCGGCCGCCCGCTCGCCGCCAACCAGCTGATCCAGAAGAAGCTCGCCGACATGCTCACCGAGATCACGCTGGGCCTGCAGGGTTGCCTGCGCCTGGGCCGCCTCAAGGACGAGGGCAACGCGCCGGTCGAGCTGACCTCGATCATGAAGCGCAACTCCTGCGGCAAGTCGCTGGAGATCGCCCGCGTCGCGCGCGACATGCTCGGCGGCAACGGCATCTCGGACGAGTTCTGCATCGCCCGCCACCTCGTGAACCTCGAAGTGGTGAACACCTACGAGGGCACACACGACATCCACGCGCTGATCCTCGGCCGCGCGATCACCGGCATCGCCGCGTTCGCCAACTGAGTTCGGCGAGCCTGCCCGCCCGGCACCGACCTCACACGGGTCGGACGGCCGGGCGAGGGCACCGACCCCGGCCTCCGGGGTCCCTTCTTCCTCCGGGACGCGACCGGGCAGCACCCGCCGGTCGCGGCTCATCCTCCGGGCGACACATGCCCTGTCATTACCCGATTCCGGCACTCCGGCGTCATTGCCGCGGAACACTCCACAGCATCCGCCGGACAGGACGGTAGAATCTTCCGACGAGCAGCCCGTGCGCACCGCATTGGCGGTCCCGCGACGTGCCAGGCCGGAGGAGCACGATGGAAAAACCCACGGATGCGAGCGCAGCGTGCAGCGCGACGGACGCCGCTCGCATCACCGCGCTGATCAACCGCTCGCCGGTGGTGGCGGTCGAGTGGCGCAACCTGCCCGGCTGGCCGGTCGCTTTCGTCAGCGACGGCATCGCGCAGTGGGGCTACGATCGCGATGACTTCCTCTCCGGCAGGATCCGCTACGCAGACCTGATCCACGCCGACGACCGCCCGCGCATCGAACACGATGTCGCCGAACACCTCGCCAACGGGCCGGACGACTACCGCCAGGAATACCGCATCCGCACCGCCGCCGGCACCTGGGTGTGGCTGGACGACCGCACCTGGCTCACACGCAACGAACGCGGGGAAGTCACCGACATTCACGGCGTGCTGCTCGACATCACCGCGACCAAGGCGGCCGAGGCCGAGGTGCGCCGCCTCAATGCCACGCTGGAAGACCGCGTCGCCGAACGCACCGCCCAGCTGCAGGCCGCGAACCAGGAGCTGAGGTCGTTCTCCTACACGGTGTCCCACGACCTCAAGGCGCCGTTGCGCGGCATCGAAGGCTACAGCCAGCTGCTGCTCGAGCAGTACCGTGACCGCCTCGACGAGGACGGACGCCACTTCCTCACGAGCATCAGCCGCGGCGCGCTGCACATGCACGAATTGATCGAGGACCTGCTCGCCTACTCGCGCATCGAACGCCAGGCGCTGGATGTGCGCAGCGTGGCCCTGCCCGCCGCCGTGCGCGGCGTGCTCGACGGCTTCGCGCACGAGATCCAGACACGCGGCGTCGAAGTCGTCGTCGAGGAACTGCCCCCGCAGGTCCGCACCGACCCGAGCGGGCTCACCCTGGTGCTGCGCAACCTCGTCAGCAACGCACTCAAGTTCACGCGCGACACGCCGGCCCCGCGCATCACGATATCTGCATACCGCCATGACCGTCACATCGTCCTGACGGTGGCCGACAATGGCGTCGGCTTCGACATGAAGTATCATGACCGCATCTTCGAGATATTCCAGCGTCTGCATCGCGCCGAGGACTATCCCGGCACCGGCATAGGGCTGGCGCTGGTGCGCAAGGCGCTGCAGCGCATGGGCGGAACGGTGTGGGCAATCAGCGAACCCGGCCGAGGCGCGACCTTCCACGTGGAGCTTCGGCAATGACAGGCGAGCATGCCCCACGCAGCATACTGCTGGTCGAGGACAATCCCGTCGACCTGGACCTCGCACTGCGCGCCTTCGCCCGCCGCGGCCCCGACTGCCGCAGCATCGAGGTCGCGCGCGACGGCGAGGAGGCGCTCGCCTTCGTCCGCCGCTGGGAACAGGGACAGGCGCCGCCGGCGCTGGTGCTGCTGGACATCAAGCTGCCGCGCGTGAATGGACTGGAGGTGCTGCGCCAGCTCAAGTCGCACCCGCGTTTCGGCTACATTCCGGTGGTGATGCTCACGACCTCGGGCGAGGACGCCGACCTCGGCCAGGCCTACGAGCTCGGCGCGAATTCCTATATCATCAAACCGGTCAATTTCGCGCGCTTCATCGAAGTGACCGAACAGATCGAGCAATACTGGTGCCTGCTGAACGCCCTTCCGAACTAGGCGGACTGCGCGTCCTCTACGTCGAGGACAACAGCGCCGATGCCGACCTCGCGCTACGCATGCTCGCACGCATCGCCCCGGACATCGTGCTCGATGTCGTGCCCGCACAGGACGCGGCGCTCGTCCGGCTGTCCGGGCCGCTGCCATACGACGTGCTGCTGTCGGACCTGCGGCTGACGGGCGGATCAGGGCTGGAGCTGCTCGCCGAGGTGCGCCGGCGCCAGCTGCCGCTGGCGGTCGTGATGCTCACCGGTTCGGGCGATCAGGTCGCCGCGCTCGCCGCACTGAAGGCCGGCGCAGACGGCTACGTGGTCAAACGCGGCGACTACCTGGCACAACTGCCGACGACGCTGCGCGCCGCCTTCGCGCGTTTCCTCGCCGAACCAGGACGGCGGCTGCCGCCGCTGCACGTCCTCTACGGCGAACACGACAGCCGCCGCGCGACGCTGACGCGGCAGCACCTCGCGCGCCACGTGCCGCATATCCGTCTCGATGTCGTCCCCGATGCGGCCGCGATCCTCGCCGCCGTGCCGCCGGACCCGGCACAGCCGCCCGCCTTCGACGTCCTGCTGCTCGACACCGGCATCGGCGGCATGGACGGCCTCGAACTGGTGCGCGTGCTGCGCGAGCAGCGCGGCCTCGCGCGCCCCATCGTGCTGCTGACCGGCGGCAGCGACGAAGAGATCGCGGCGCAGGCGCTCAATGCCGGCGTGAGCGACTGCATCGCACGCTATGAAGGCTATCTCAACGCCTTGCCGGCCACCCTGGAAAAGGTGCGCGAGCAGGCTGAACTGCTGCGCGAACGCGCCGAATTGCGGGCCACCAGTGCGCACCTCTCGCACCTCATGTCGGCCAGTCCGGTCGTCCTGTACACCCTGCGCATGCACGACGGCAGCCTCGTCGCGACCTGGGTGAGCGCGAACGTGGAGCGCATCACCGGCAGCGCCCTCGACGAGGTTCTGGCCCCCGGATGGTGGCTCGCCCATTTGCATCCCGCCGATCGCAGGGCCGTGCTCGACGCGCAGGCCCGCCTGCTGCGCGACGGGCAACTCGACCACGAATACCGCTTCGTCGTCGACGACGGCCGCGTGATCTGGATCCGCGACCAGATGCGCGTGATGCGCACCGACGGCGAGGGTCCGCTCGAACTGGTCGGCACGTGGACCGATATCACCGCATCGAAGAAGGCGGAACGGCTCAAGGCCGCGCGCGCTTCCGTCCTCAACCGCCTGGTTGCCGGCGACCCGTTGGCGGTGATCCTCGGAGACGTCGCCCAACGCCTCGAACAGCTCGAACCGGAGATGCGTGCCTCCATCCTGCTGCTCGACGCGGTCACCGGCCGCTTCACGCAGAGCGCGGCACCGCGCATGCCGGATTACTACCGCGATGCGATCGAGCAGCTGCCGCCGCAGGAGGGCATGGGCTCCTGCGGCACAGCCACCGCGCGGGGCGAGGCCGTCATCGCAGCCGATGTGACGACGGACCCCAGTTGGGTGGCATTCCGCGACATCGCCGCGCGCGCCGGCTTCCGTGCCTGCTGGTCCTTCCCCTTCAGCGATGCCGGCGGCAGCGTGCTCGGCACTTTCGCCGTCTACTTCGACAATCCCCGCGACGCCGACCCCGATCTTGTCGCGATCATTGAAGAATTCACCGCGATCACCGCGCTGGCGGTGCAGAAAGTGCGCGCAAACGACTCGCTGCGCCAGGCCGCCGCGGTGATCGAGAGCACCCGCGACGGCGTCATGATCACGGACCTCGAGCGGCGCATCGTCAGCGTGAACCGCGCCTGGTGCGAAATGACGGGCTTCTCGCGCGAGCAGGCCATCGGCTGTGCGCCGCAGATGCTCAAGTCCGGGCTGCAGAACGACGCGTTCTACCGCAGCATGTGGGACCAGATCACGCGCACCGGCGACTGGCAGGGCGAACTGTGGAACCGGCGCAAGAACGGCGAGCTGTATCCGCAATGGCTCAGCATCAGCACCGTACGTGACGAGGAGCAGCGGCCGACGCACTACGTCGGGGTCATGACGGACATCAGCAAGCTCAAGCAATCCGAGGCCCAGCTCGAACACCTCGCGCACTACGACCCGCTCACCGATCTGCCCAACCGCCTGCTGGTGCAATCGCGCCTGGAACACGGCATCGAGCGCGCCGCGCGCCAGGGCGGGCACATCGGCGTGCTGTTCATCGACCTGGACCGTTTCAAGACCATCAACGACAGCCTCGGCCACCGCGCCGGCGACGAGGCGCTGATCGCGATTGCGCAGCGCCTGCGCGGCTGCCTGCAGCGGGACGACACGCTGGCGCGCTGGGGCGGCGACGAGTTCCTCGTCATCCTGGAAGACCTCACCAAGCCGGACGAGGCCGCCCACGCGGCGCAGACGCTGATCGACCGACTGCGCGAGCCGCTGCAGCTCGCGGACGGCCAGCCGGTGTATGTCGGCGCCAGCATCGGCGTAAGCATGTACCCGCAGGATGCCCGCACCTCGGCCGTGCTGATCCAGCACGCCGACACCGCCCTGAACCAGGCCAAGGCGCAGGGGCGCAACACCTACCGCTTCTTCACCGACGCGATGAGCGCCGAGGCGCAGCGCCACCTGAGCCTGGAACGGCGGCTGCGCCACGCCCTCGAACACGAGCGTTTCGTGCTGCACTACCAGCCGCAGGTCGATATCGCCAGCGGGCGCATCGTCGGCTGCGAGGCCTTGCTGCGCTGGAACGATCCCGACGAAGGCCTGGTGCCGCCGGGACGCTTCATTCCCTTCGCCGAGGAGAGCGGCCTGATCGTGCCGATCGGAGAGTGGGCGCTGCATTCGGCGTGCCTGCAGGCGCGACGCTGGGCCGACGCCGGTCTGCCGCCGCTGCAGGTCTCGGTGAACCTGTCGGCACGCCAGCTGTGGCAGGCCGAGCTGCCCGACCGCATCGCCGCGATCCTGAAGGCCACCGGCCTGCCGCCGCAGGCGCTGGACCTCGAGCTCACCGAGAGCATGATCATGGGCCACGAGGCGCAGGCCGTCGAACGCCTCGGGCAGCTGCGCAGCATGGGCCTGCGGCTCGCGATCGACGACTTCGGCACCGGCTATTCCTCGCTGTCCTACCTGAAGAACCTCCCGATCGAGGTGCTCAAGATCGACCAGAGCTTCGTGCGCAACATCCCGCAGGACCGCAACGACATGGAGATCGCCGGGGGCATCATCGCGCTCGCGCGCAAGCTCAACCTCGCCGTGACCGCCGAAGGCGTGGAAACCGCCGCCCAGCTCGATTTCCTCGCCGGGCAGGGCTGCGACAGCTACCAGGGCTACCTGTTCAGCCGCCCGCTGCCGGCGGCCGAGTTCGAGAAGCTGCTCTCGCGCTGAATCAGAACGGTGCGTCGCTCGCCGACGCGGTCGAGAACGAAACCCCTTCCGCAGCGGCCGCCACGCCGCTGCCCTTCAGCTCCCCGCCCAACGCCGCGACGACGGCCGGCAGCAGGCGCTGCAGCTCGCCGGTCATCAGCGCGAAGCCGGCGTCGAACAGCGCGCGCGCGTCCTCGGCGCCGGCCTGGTCGAGGTTTTCCTTCACCACGTCGAGGAAGTCGAGGCGCTTGATCTCGAACTTCTCGGTCAGCACGAAGCTCACGCGGTCGTCGAAAGTCAGCGCCAGCCGCGTTGGCAGCTTGCCCGCCGTGAGGTGACCGCGCACCTCGTCGCCTTCGAGCGGATGGCGCACGTAGCGCACCGCGGCCTTGTCCTCGCTGACCGAACGCAGTTCGCAATCCTGGTCGATCGTGAAGCCGGCGGGCGCCTCATTGCCCGCGAGCCAGTCGGCCATCGCGCTGGTCGGCGACAGCTCGGTGCGCACGAGCGCGAGCGGCAGGGTGTCCAGGGTCTGGCGCAATACCTCCAGGACGTCCTCCGCACGGGCCTGGCTGGGCGCATCGATGCCCAGCCACCCCCCGACCGGGTCGATCCATGCAAAGACCTTCCTGCGCCGTGTAAACGCCCGCGGCAGCAATTCCTGCAGAACCTGGTCACGGAGATCCTTCATCTGCTTGCGCCCGGGCTTGTAGCCCTGCTGCTCGGCCAGCGCCTCGGCGCGTTCCTCGGCCTCCTGCTTCACCACCGACGAGGGCAGCAGCTTCTGCTCCACCCCCAGCGCGATCAGCCACTGGCCGCCGACCTGGTGCACGAGGAATTCGTCACCGGTGGGCGAGAGCCAGCCGCGGGTCTCCTGGTCCTGGCTGCCGCAGGGCTGGAAGCGCTTGCGTGCGAGTTGTTCCTCCAGCGTCTCGGCCGTCATCGTCCAGCCGGCGGGAACGCGATAGATCTGCAGGTTCTTGAACCACATGGGAAATTCGTCCGTGTTGCGGGGGGGGGGGGTTGATGGAAAATTCGCCGAAAATGCGCGAGAAATGCGGTCGGAGCGCTACTGCACGCGCCCCGACTCGGCGATCATGCGGATCACGCGCAGGGTGTCGACATCCGACTGATGGTAGGCCGACTTGATGTATTCGACATAGGCGACATCGTCGCCGATGCCCTGTTCGGTCAGCGTCGTGCGGTACTGGAAACGCAGCACCATGGTGTCCCGGACCGGCTCCTCGATGCCGATCGTGAGGCTGCCGCCGGCATGCGCCGCGGTGCGCTCGGTGTCGAAACGCACCCATTCCATCGGCTGCAGCGTCACGCGGTCGCGGATCAGCGCGTTGCCGAACCTGAGCTCGCGCACCAGTTCGGTGTCCGTGCGCGACAGGATCGTGCACGCCTCCAGGCCGGGCAGGAAGGGGCGCGAATCCTCGGCGCGGCACAGCAACCCGAACCACAACTCCTCGCGCGTGAGCGGTGAGACGAGCGGATTGTCCGGGTCGTTGACGACCAGCAGATGTTCAAAATTCACCAGCAGGCTCCAAGTGCGGGTTCGACCATGGTAGCGGGGCGATAGTGTCCCACATGTTTCGGTTAGCATCCGCCCATGCAGATCGAACGACTACTCCATTCCCAGGGGTTCGGCAGCCGCAAGGAATGCCGCGCCCTGATCCGTGCCGGCCTGGTCGCTGTCGCAGGCCGGATCCTCGACAACCCTGCCGAAGACTTCGCGCCCGAGGGCCTCGAATTCAGCGTAGACGACGAAACCTGGGTCTATCGCGAAAAGGCCTACCTGGTGCTGCACAAGCCCGCCGGCTACGAGTGCTCGCGCCGGCCCCAGTTCCACCCCTCGGTGTTCGCGCTGCTGCCCGACATGCTGGCGAACCGCGACGTGCAATGCGTCGGGCGGCTCGACCAAGACACCACCGGCCTGTTGCTGCTCTCCGACGACGGCCAGTTCATCCACCGCTGGAGCTCCGGCAAGAAGCGCACGCCCAAGGTGTACGAAGTCACGACCAAGCACCCGGTGGACGACGCCTTGATCGCCGCGTTGCTCGCAGGGGTCGAACTCCTCGACGAGCCGGCACCGATCGCTGCATCGGCCTGCCTCAAAACGGGGGAGCGGAGTCTAAGGCTCACGATCACCGAAGGCAAGTACCACCAGGTGAAGCGCATGCTGGCTGCGGCGGGCAACCGCGTCGAGGCCCTGCATCGCAGCGTCGTGGGCGGTCTCGCCCTGGCCGCCGATCTTGCGCCGGGCGACTGGCGCTGGCTGGACGAAGCCGACCTGGCCCGCCTCGCCGATTACGACGAGACCGCCTGAGCGGTCGGTGTGCGCGTAGGGCGGGGGCAACGCAGCGAATCCCGCCATATCCACCTTTGGACCCGATATCCGCGTGACGTGGCGGGATCCCCGTCCGGCCCCTCCCGCCCTACGCCGCAAAACCCGCAGCATTGCTTCCGCTTGCTGCTTTCCCCTTTTCTGCAGTCCACGCTCCTCTGCTGCGGGGGAGCGTCCCTTTCCGGGGGCACCCCGACCGGCTCCCGCAGCCTCATGTTTGTTCTTCTGTATTTCTTTAAATTTAAAAGATAAAGAAGAAGATAGGCGGCCAAATTCTGTGGATAAGTCCCGATCCGCCAATGCCTGCGGTGTTTTCGACGCTGTAGAACCCCGTAGACAAGTGGCAGGTTCACCTGTGTGGCGATTGTGACCCGTTTCGGCTGTTCACGAATTTTCGGTCCTTTCCCACAAAGTCTCCCTCTGCTCCTCCACGGACTTATCCACCGGAGCCCCGTCCAGGGAGGGGGATGGGCACCGCGCGATGCCTTGAACGCGAGATCGTGCACGTATTCGGTTTGCAGCCGGTGATGGCGGCCACGAGCGGGATGTGCGGCTGGGACCGGTCTTGCCATCGGATCGCCTGCAAGGTATGCAAGGTCATCGGGCGGGAGCAGCCAAAGGCCGACCGTGGCAAGTGCACCGCTTTGCCTCGTCGATGGTGTCTTGCACGGCCGCTTGGCGGGGCACGCTGCGCAACGCCCGCCCGAAGAAACCGTGTGCGTTTGCCCTGCAGCCGTGCTCGGGGGTTTTGCTTTTAGTAGTTTGTTTTAATTAAAAGATAAAGATATATAGAGTGTCGCCTTTTCTGTGGATAAGTCCGGCTTCGCCAGTCCCTGCGGGGACTCCGGGGCGGTAAAACTCCGTAGATAAACCCCCCGTTCACCTGTGTGTCGATTGTGGCCGGTTTTCCGGTCCACTCCGATCCAGCCCTTTTCCCACAAAGCATTCCTGCCGTTTTCCCGCACTTGTCCACTGCCATGAGCCTTGCCGACGCTGCGCCCGCCTTCGACTGGGACATCTTCTGTCGCGTTGTGGATAACTTCGGGGATATCGGCGTCTGCTGGCGGCTGGCCAAGGCATTGGCGCACGACCACGGGTGCTCGGTCAGGCTGTGGGTGGACGACTGGGGGACCTTCGCGCGCCTGTGTCCGGCGGCCGCCGAGGCGGGCGACGCCGTGCGGGTGGAGGGCGTCGAAGTGCGTCGTTGGCGCGAACCCTTTCCCGGGGTGATGCCGGCACGCGCGGTCGTCGAGGCCTTCGCCTGCGAGCCGCCCGCGTCCTACGTCGAGTCAATGGCCGCCACGACGCCGCGGTCGCAGTGGATCAACCTCGAATACCTGTCGGCCGAGGACTGGGTCGAGGGCTGCCACGGGCTGGCCTCGCCGCATCCGCGCCTGCCGCTGACGAAACGTTTCTGCTTCCCCGGCTTCACGGCGCACACCGGCGGGCTGTTGCGCGAAGGCGGGCTGCTCGAAGCGCGCGACCGCTTCCAGGCCGATGCGACCGTGCGGCGCGACTGGCTCGCCGGCCGCGGCATTCCCGTGCCCGCGGAGGGCGCCCGCCTCGTGTCGCTGTTCGCCTACGAGCAGCCGCAGTTGCCGGAACTGCTGCGCCTGTGGGCCGACGCGCCGCGCCCGACCCTGCTGCTGGTGCCGGAAGGCCGCGTGCTGGGCGACGTGCTGCGCTTTTTCGGGCGCGCGGAAGCGCGGGCCGGCGAAATCCTCGCCGCGGGTGCCCTGAGCACGGTCGTCCTGCCCTTCCTCGACTCCGCCGACTACGACCGCCTGCTGTGGGCATGCGACCTCAACTTCGTGCGCGGCGAGGATTCCTTCGTGCGTGCGCAGTGGGCCGCGCGGCCCTTCGCGTGGCACATCTACGAGCAGGACGAGGCCGTGCATCACGACAAGCTCGACGCCTTCCTCGCCCGTTACCTGGCCGGACTCGACGAGGCTGCAGCCGAAGCGACGCGTGCGTTGTGGAAGGCGTGGAACGGCGAAGGGAGCCTTGCCGCCGCGTGGCCCGCGTTCGCCGATGCGCTGCCGCGGCTTGCGCCGCACACGCGTCGCTGGTCGGACGGGCTCGCCGAACAGCAGGACCTCGCGTCGACCCTGGTGCAATTTTCAGAACTAACGGTAAAATGACGGGTTTTATAAAATGTGCGGCCAAAATGTCCGCGCCCGATCTACATCAGGAAACAGCATGAAAACCGCACAGGAACTCCGCTCCGGCAACGTCATCATGGTTGGCAGCGACCCGCTGGTCGTGCAAAAGGCCGAATACAACAAATCCGGCCGCAACTCGGCGGTCGTGAAGATGAAGCTCAAGAACCTGCTCACCGGCGCCCCGTCGGAGTCGGTGTACAAGGCCGACGACAAGTTCGAAGTCGTCCAGCTCGACCGCAAGGAAGTGACCTTCTCCTACTTCGCCGATCCGATGTACGTGTTCATGGACGCCGACTACGAGCAGTACGAAGTCGAAGCCGAGAACATGACCGACGCGCTGAAGTACCTCGAAGACGGCCTGCAGTGCGAAGTCGTGTTCTACAACGGCAAGGCGATCTCGGTCGAACTGCCGAACTCGGTGGTGCGCGAAGTGGTCTACACGGAACCCGCCGTGAAGGGCGATACCTCGGGCAAGGTCATGAAGCCCGCCAAGCTCGCGACCGGCTTCGAACTGCCGGTGCCGGCCTTCGTCGAAATCGGTGACAAGATCGAAATCGACACCCGCACCGACGAGTACAAGAACCGCGTGAAGTAATCCGCGCGTTCCGCGTCGCGATCGGAAGGGCCCGCCGAGTGCGGGCCCTTCGTCATTTTGGGTTCTCGTTTCGCCATCCTGTCCACCTTGAACTTTCCGGCGCCGGCGATATCTTGAGAGCACCCCGTCAACGAGGAGCACAAGAATGAACAAGATCCTGACTGTCATGTTGATTGCCGGCCTGTCTGCAGGACTGGCCGCGTGCAACCGGGAAGCGCCTGCCGACAAGGCCAGCACCGCAGGAAGCCAGGCGATCGAGGCCGCGAAGGAGTCGGCCGAAAAGGCCGGCGAGGCGGCCCAGAAAGCCGGCGAAGCCGCGACGGCCGCAGCCCAGGCCGTGACCGAATCCGCGAAGGAGGGCGTCGAGAAGGGCAAGGAAGTCGCCGGTGAAGTTGGTGAGGCGGCGAAGGAGAAGGCCGTCGAAGTCAAGGAAGCGACGGCCGAGGCTGCGCAGAAGGCCGCGGAGGTCGCGCGCGACACCGCGACGAAGCTCAAGGAGGCCGGCAAGGAAGCGGTCGACGCCGCAAAGGATGCGACCCGCAAGGAAGAAAAATAAACGATGTCCGACCGCATCCGCATCTTCGGCGCGCGCCAGAATAACCTCAAGAACCTCTCGCTCGACATCGCGCTGAACGAGCTGACGGTCGTCACCGGAGTCTCCGGCTCCGGCAAATCCTCGCTGGTCTTCGACACCCTGTACGCCGAAGGCCAGCGCCGCTACGTCGAGACCTTCTCGCCCTACGCGCGGCAGTTCCTCGACCGCATGGACAAGCCCCAGGTCGACCGCATCGAAGGCGTCCCGCCGGCGATCGCGATCGACCAGACCAACCCGGTGCGCACTTCGCGCTCCACGGTCGGCACGATGACCGAGCTGACCGACCACTTCAAGCTCCTGTACGCCCGTGCGTCGAAGCTCTATTGCCGCGGCTGCGGAAAGCCGGTGCGGCGCGACGACCCGGACAGCGTGCATGCGGCGCTGGCCGAACGCTGTGCAGCCGAGGATCCGCGCCTGGTGCTGACCTTCGCGGTACCGGTGCCGAAGAACTTTACCGAAGACGAAGTCACGCAGCTGCTCAACCAGCAGGGCTACACGCGCATCCACGCGCGCGAAACGACGGACGGCGGCGATCTGCTGCATGTCGTGCAGGACCGCTTCCGCTTCGCCAACGCCGAACGCAGCCGCGTCAGCGAAGCTATCGAGACGGCGATGAGCCATGGCCACGGCCGGCTCGCGGTGCGCGCGCAGGGGGAGGGCGGCGAGACGGTGTGGCGCTTCTCGCGCGACCTGCACTGTGCCGACTGCGACATCCACTATTCCGATCCGACACCGGGCCTCTTCTCCTTCAACTCCCCGATCGGCGCCTGCGACACCTGCCGCGGCTTCGGCCGCGTGATCGGCGTCGACTTCTCGCTGGTGATCCCGGATGAATCGAAGACGCTCGCCGAAGGCGCGGTGAAACCCTGGCAGACCGCGAGCTACCGCGAATGCCAGGACGACCTCGCGAAGATGGCGAAGAAGTACGGCGTCGCGATGGACGTGCCGGTGCGCGACCTGCCGCCGGAACATCGCGCGTGGCTCCTCGAAGGCGACCCCGAATGGAAGAGCTGGGAGGCCAGTTGGCCGCGCAAGTGGTATGGCGTGCGCCATTTCTTCGACTGGCTGGAAACGAAAGCCTACAAGATGCACATCCGCGTGCTGCTGTCGCGCTACCGCAGCTACACGGAATGCCCGGCGTGCAAGGGGGCGAGGCTGAAGCCGGAGGCCCTCCTCTGGCGCCTGGGAGAAAGAGCCAACGAGACGGCGACCGCCGACGAGAACACCCCCCAGGGAGCCGCCGACGCGGGGGCTTCCGGGGCGAGGCGTCCGCCACGCGTCCAACGAGCACCGGAAGCCCCCGCGGCGGCGGCGCATCGAAGCCCCAATCACGCCGCAGAAAAACCCGGATTGGCGATCCATGAGCTGATGGCCCAACCGGTGAGCCGCGTCCGCGACTTCATCGCTCGCGTCGAACTCCCGTCGGGCCTCGACGAAGCCACCGAACTCCTGCTCGGCGAGATCAGGAGCCGCCTCGACTACCTCGCCAATGTCGGCCTCGCCTACCTCACCCTCGACCGCCAGTCGCGCACGCTGTCGGGCGGCGAAGTCCAGCGCATCAACCTCACGACCGCGCTCGGCACCTCGCTCGTGAACACCCTGTTCGTCCTCGACGAACCCTCCATCGGCCTGCACCCGCGCGACATCGACCGCATCCTCGCGGTGATGACGCGGCTGCGCGATGCCGGCAACACGCTGGTCGTCGTCGAACACGATCCGCAGCTGATGTCCGCCGCCGACCGCCTGCTCGACATCGGCCCCGGTCCCGGCGAACGCGGCGGCGAGATCGTCGCCTACGCCCCGCCCGCCCAGCTCGCCGCCGATCCCGCCTCGCTAACCGGCGCCTACCTGTCCGGCCAGAAACGCGTCGACGCCGGCCGCAGGCTGCGCCCGGTCGGCAAGGACGACCCTGTGCTGCGCCTCGTCGGTGCCCGCGAGCACAACCTGCGCAGCCTCGACATCGAAATCCCGCTCGGCAAGCTGGTGTGCGTGTCGGGCGTCTCCGGCTCGGGCAAATCCACGCTGATCCAGGACGTGCTCCACCCGGCGCTCGCCAAGCACTTCGGCCAGGCGACCGAAGCCCCCGGCGCCTTTGCGCGCCTCGAAGGCCTGGAACACATCTCGGGCGTCGTGATGGTCGATCAGTCCGCGATCGGCAAGAGCGCGCGCTCCAACCCGGTGAGCTACGTCGGCGCCTGGGACGCGATCCGCTCCCTGTTCGCGGCACTGCCCGAAGCCAAGAGCCGAGGCTACACCCCTGGTACCTTCAGCTTCAACTCCGGCACCGGGCGCTGCCCGACCTGCACCGGCTCCGGCTTCGAGCACGTAGAGATGCAGTTCCTGTCCGACGTCTATCTGCGCTGCCCGGACTGCGACGGCAAGCGCTATCGGCCCGAAGTGCTGGAACTGACCTGGCGCGACCTGTCGGTGTCCGACGTGCTCGACATGACCGTGTCGGAGGCGCTGGCCTTCTTCGCCGACCAGCCCGCAGTGCAGGCCGCGCTCGCGCCGCTCGCCGACGTCGGCCTCGAATACCTCAAGCTCGGCCAGCCGGTGCCGACGCTGTCCGGCGGCGAGGCGCAGCGCCTCAAGCTCGCCGGCCATCTCGCCGATGCGGCGAAGCTGTCGGGCAAGAAAGCAAAGGCCAGGACCAACGCCGGCCGCCTGCTCTTCCTCTTCGACGAACCGACCACCGGCCTGCACTTCGAGGACGTCGCGACGCTCTTGCGCGCCTTCGAAAAACTGCTCGACGCCGGCCACGCGCTGGTCGTCATCGAACACAACCTTGATGTGTTGCTCGCCGCCGACTGGCTCATCGACCTCGGCCCCGAAGGCGGCGAGGACGGCGGCGAACTCGTCGTCGCCGGCACGCCGCAGACCGTCATGGCTTGCACCGCGTCGCACACCGGCGTCGCGATGCGTGCCTATGCCGGTTCGCTCGGCAAGCCCACCACGGTGGTCGCCGAACCGATCGCCCGCTACCGCCCGGTCGCGGCCCCTGCGATCGAGATCCGCCACGCGCGCGAGCACAACCTGAAGAACGTCAGCCTGACGATTCCGCGCGATCGCTTCACCGTCATCACCGGCCTGTCCGGCTCGGGCAAATCGACGCTCGCCTTCGACATCGTCTTCGGCGAAGGCCAGCGCCGCTACCTCGAATCGCTCAACGCCTACGCGCGGCAGTTCGTGCAGCCGGCGGCGCGTCCCGACGTCGATGCGCTGTTCGGCATCCCGCCGACGGTCGCGATCGAGCAGCGCGTGAGCCGTGGCGGCCGCAAGAGCACGGTCGGCACGCTCACCGAGATCCAGCCCTTCCTGCGCCTGCTGTACGTCAAGCTCGGCACGCAGTTCTGCCCGAAGTGCGACGTGCCGGTGTCGCCGCAGAGCTTCGACGCGATCGCGGCGCAGATCCTGCGCGACTACCGCGGCGCGTCGGTGGAATTGCTGGCGCCCCTGGTGACGAACCGCAAGGGCCTGTACACCGCGCTCGCGAAATGGGCCAAGGGCAAAGGTTACGATCAGCTGCGCGTCGATGGCGACTACCTGCCGACGGCGAAATGGCCGCGCCTGGACCGCTACGTCGAGCACACCATCGAGCTGCCGGTCGGCATGGTCGTGGTCGGCCCCGAACACGAGGCGGCGTTGCGCACGCAGTTGGCCGAAGCGCTCGAGCACGGCAAGGGCGTCGTCAAGGTACTGCAGCTCGGCAAGATCGGCGCGACGCCCCACACCTTCTCGACGCTGCGCGCCTGCCCGTCCTGCGGCGACAGCTTTCCGGAACCGGATCCGCGCCTGTTCTCGTACAACGCCAAGCACGGCTGGTGCGAGAGCTGCTACGGTACCGGCCAGCGCACCATCGGCCGCGTCGAGGACGCCAACGAGCTGGACCTCGCCGAGACCGAGCAGGTCACCGACGAAGTCTGCCCGAGCTGCGACGGCGCGCGCCTGAACCCGGTCGCGCGCGCGGTGCGTTTTCGCGAACTGGGGATCCATGAACTCTCCGCGCAGCCGGTCGCCAAGGTCGCCGGCTTCTTTGAGACCCTCAGCCTGGAAGGCCGCGAGACCGACATCGCGCGCGACCTCGTCGCCGAGATCCGCGGCCGGCTCGACTTCCTGCAGCAGGTCGGCCTCGCCTACCTCGCGCTGGACCGCGGCGCGCCGACGCTTTCCGGCGGCGAAGCGCAGCGCATCCGCCTCGCGGCGCAGCTCGGTTCCAACCTGCGCGGCGTGTGCTACATCCTCGACGAGCCGACAATCGGCCTGCACCCGCGCGACAACCGCATGCTGCTCGACACCCTCGAAGCGCTGCGCGACCGCGGCAACACGCTGCTCGTCGTCGAGCATGACGAGGACACCATCCGCCGCGCCGACCACGTCATCGACCTCGGCCCGGGTGCCGGCGTGCGCGGCGGCGAAGTCGTCGCCGAAGGCCGCCTCGCGGACCTGATGGCGGCGCCGCAATCGGCGACCGGCGCCTGCTTCCGCGCCCCGCTGCAGCATCCGATGCGCCCGCCGCTGCCGATTGGCAACGACCACCCCTTCCTCGTCGTGCGTAAGGCGACGCTGCACAACCTGCAATCGGTCGAGGCACGCCTGCCGCTCGGTCGCCTGACCGTCGTCACTGGTGTGTCGGGCTCGGGCAAATCCACACTCGCGCGCGACGTGATCCACGCCAGCCTGCACGCCCTGCTCGGCGACCCCGACGCCCAGCGCGCCCGCCGCCGCGGTGAGGCGCAGACCAGCGCCGCGGAGCCCGTCGGCTGCGCGCGTATCGAAGGCTGGCAGGCGGTCGGCCGCGTGCTCGAAGTCGACCAGACGCCGATCGGCAAGACGCCCCGCTCCTGCCCCGCGACCTACGTCGGCTTCTGGGACGCGATCCGCAAGCTCTTCGCCGAGACTTTCGAGGCCAAGACACGTGGCTGGAACGCGTCGCGCTTCTCCTTCAACACCGGCGCCGGCCGCTGCCCGGTATGCGAGGGCCAGGGCCAGACCACGGTGGAGATGAGCTTCCTGCCCGACGTGAAGCTGCCCTGCGACGCCTGCGGCGGCGCGCGTTTCAATCCCGAGACGCTGACGGTGCGCTGGCGCGAGAAATCGGTCGCGGAAGTGCTCGCGATGCCGGTCGACGAAGCCGTCGACTTCTTCGCCGCGCATCCGTCGATCGCCCATCCGCTGGCGCTGCTGCAGGACGTCGGACTCGGCTATCTGACGCTCGGCCAGCCCAGCCCGACGCTGTCCGGCGGCGAGGCGCAGCGCATCAAGCTCGTCACCGAGCTGGCGAAGGTCAGAGGCCGCGCCGGGGAGTCGACGCAAATGAGCGCCAAGACCGGCGGCCGTCCGCTCCCGCCCGAAAAGCACACCCTGTACGTGCTCGACGAGCCGACCGTCGGCCTGCACATGGCCGACGTCGACAAGCTCATCCGCGTGTTGCACCGCCTGGCGGACGCCGGCCACACCGTGCTCGCGATCGAGCACGACCTCGACGTGATGGCCGAAGCCGACTGGCTGACCGACCTCGGCCCCGAAGGCGGCGACGGCGGCGGCCGCATCGTCGCGCAAGGTTCGGTCGCGGAAGTGTGCTCGGCCTCCGGCTCGCACACCGCGCGCATCCTCGGGGAATTTCTCGCCGCGCGCGCTGTTAACGGGGGAGGCGCTGCCGCCCCGGTACCCGTCGCCTCGGGCAAGACCAAGAAGGGAAGAAAATCGTGAAGCATCCCATCCTGCTGTGGGACCTCCCCACCCGCCTCGCGCACTGGCTGCTTGTCGCGCTGGTCGCAGGTGCCGTCATCAGCGTGAAGATCGGCGGCAACGCCATGGAATGGCATGGCCGCATCGGGCTGGCGATCCTCGGCGTCGTCGTGTTCCGCATCGTCTGGGGTATGGTCGGCTCGACCTATGCGCGCTTCTCCCAGTTCCTGCCTACGCCCGCCGCGATTCGCGCCTATCTGAAGGGCCACTGGCGTGGCGTCGGGCACAACCCGCTCGGCGCGCTGTCGACAGTCGCGCTGCTGTCGCTGATGGCGGGGCAGGCCCTCGCGGGCGCTTTTTCCAATGACGACATCGCCTTCTACGGCCCCCTCTACCAGGCGATCTCGAGCGAACTGTCGACCTGGATCAGCGGGCTGCACCGCCAGGCCGAATGGATCGTGTACGGCCTTGTCGGTCTGCACGTCGCCGCGGTGCTGTGGCATACCCACGTCAAGAAGGACAACCTAATCACGCCGATGATCACCGGCGTGAAGGCGTTCGATGACCCGGCGATCCCGCCCGCACGCGGCGGCGGTCCGGTGGCGCTGCTCGTCGCCCTCGCGATCGCCGGCCTGGCGGTGTGGGCCGTTTCGGGCGGCGTGCTGCCGCCGCCGGCGCCCATGCCGGCGGCCACGACGCCCGCCTGGTAATTGCGGCCTTACTGCCGCACGTCGCTCCACGCGGCGCCGGTGAGCGCCTGCAACTGCGCCGGACTCAGCGGGAACACCGAAAATGGCGTGCCTGCGGCGGCCCACACGGTGGCGAAGCGCCGCAGGTCGTCGTCGAGCAACAGCTTCACCGGCTGGGCATGGCCGAGCGGCGCGACGCCGCCGATCGCATAGCCGGTCGCGCTGCGCACGAAATCGGCGTCCGCGCGCGCGAGCGCCTCGCCCACCTGCGCGGCGACCTTCGCCTCGCTGACACGGTTGTCCCCGCTCGCGACGACGACGACCGCCTGCCCGCTTTCCTTGCCGCGGAAGACGATGGACTTCGCGATCTCGGCAACGGTGCAGCCGATCGCCGCGGCGGCCTCCGCGCTGGTGCGGGTCGGCTGCTCGAACTCGACGACGCGCGTGTCGATGCCGGCTTCATTCAGGAGTTGTGCGGTGCGCAGGGCGGTCGGATGCTGGGCGGGCTTCATGGCGGTACGGAGTCGCAAAGGGTGAAATCTTAGCCCTGCGCGCGGGCGCGTCCAAGCCGCGCGCGGCGGGCGGCGCTTGACGCCTGTCAATGAGCGCGGCGGCGCGGCGGGCGATCCTTTTCGAACTTGTGCGACGGGCGCACGGCGATGGAGCGGGCGACATGAACGGACGGGCGGGAGCGGGGATCGCTGCGGGATTCGGCGTCGCCATGCGCGCCGGGGTGCGCCGGCTGGCGTGGCCGGCGCTGCTGCTCGCGCTCGTCGCGGCCGCGCCGGCGCGCGCTGTCGACCTCGCGGCCCTGTCCGCCGCGCCAGTCGCGGTACGGCTCGCCGCGGGCAGCCCGGCGGTCGTCGTGCTGTGGACGCCGGGTTGCCTCGCGTGCCGCAAATCGCTCGCCGAGATCGAGCGCTTCGTCGCGATCGCCGCGAGGGACGGCGTCGCGGTCCGCACCCTCGTCCCGGCCGACGCTTTCGACGAGGCCCGCGCGCTGCTCGCGCAGCGCGGCCTCACCCTGTCCGTCGTCGCCGACGAGCACCGCCTCGACGCGGCGACCTTGCGCATCCTGCGCGACAGCGCGCTCGCCTACGCCGTCGATCGCGACGGGACGATCGTCGCCACGCGCGGCGGTCTGCTCGGCGTGTGGGTCCTCGAAGGGCTCGCGAACGCGGCGAAAGGGGGCGAGCCGGTGGAGTCCGCCGTCAGTCGCTGAGCCGCCCCCACGGCGGCACCGGCTTCAGCATCGCCTCCAGCTCGTCGAGCAGCACCTTCACCTTCGGCAGGCGGGCGCGGCTGGGCATGTAGCAGGCGTACAGGTGACGGCCGAAGTCGATGCGCGGCGTGTAATCCTTCAGCACGCGCACGAGCCGCCCGTCGGCCAGCTCCTTGCAGCACAGGTAGGTCGGCAGGATCGCCAGTCCGAGCCCGGCGAGCGTCGCGTCGAGGATGCTCGCCGGTTCGTTGAACTGGATGCGCCCGCGCACCGGGATCGCGATTTCCGTGCCGGCGCGGTCGAGCAGGTGCCAGATGCGGTTGTCCGAGAGCAGGAAGCTGAAGCACTGGTGATCGACGAGTTCGCGCGGCTGTCGCGGCGTGCCGTGCCGGGCGAGATAGGCGGGTGCGGCGCAGATCACCGTTTCCATCGTGAAGATGCGTTTTGCGACGACATCCTCGGGAGGCGTCTTGCAGAAGCGCAGCGCGAGGTCGATGCGATCCTCGGCGAGGTCCACGAGCGAGTTGGTGAGGATCAGCTCGCACTCCAGCTCGGGGTAGCGGGCGGTGAGGCGTGGCAGCAGCGGGGCGACCCAGATGCGACCGAACACCACGCTCGCGCTGATGCGCAGCAGCCCGCTCGGCACGTCGCCGAGGTTGCGCACCGCGACCTCCGTCAGTTCCACCGACTCGAGCGCGCGCAGCGCATGCTGGTAGAACACTTCGCCCGACGGGGTGAGGAAGAGTTTGCGCGTCGAGCGGTCGAACAGGCGCGCGCCGAAGCGCCGCTCAAGCTCGCCGATCTGCTTGCTGACCTGTGCGCGCGTGCAGTCCAGGCGGCGGGCGGCTCCCGCCATGCTGCCGCTCTCGACGACTTTCACGAAGGTGTCCCAGCTCGCGAGCCAGCTCATGTGTCAATCTCAAATGTCAACATATCGTTGACGTAACGACAACTATTATCGGCTTTTTGTTTCCGTAATTGTCGGTTAAATTTGCCGTGACATACGCTAGGGTATTGAACATGCACACGAGCATCACGCTTCCCGAAGCCTTCTTCCTGCCGCTCGGCGACGACGCCTACCAGCCCACCGAGGCCACGATCGGCCCGTGGTCGGTGGAGAGCCAGCACGGCGGCCCGCCGATCGCGCTGCTCGCGCAGGCGCTGCGCCGTTTTCCGTCCGAGTTCGGGCTCGACATCGCGCGCATCACCTTCGAGATCCTCGGCCCGGTGCCGGTCGAGCCGTGCGAGCTGCGCGTGCGCGTGCTGCGCCCGGGCCGGCGCATCGAGCTGATCCAGGGCGAGATGCTCGTCCGCGGCAAGCCGGTCCTGCTAGCCCACGCGTGGCGCGTCGAGCGCAAGCCCGAGAGCGCCGTCGCCGTCGCCGACCCGTTCGCGGTGCCGCCGCTGCCCGAGGCGCAGGCGCAAGTGTTCTTCCACGGCGTCGACTACTTCCCCTATGCCGATGCACTCGAATGGCGCTTCGCCGACGGCAGCTTCCGCGAACCCGGCCCGGCGACGGTGTGGGCACGCCCGCGCATCCCGCTCGTCGCCGGCCAGCCGACCGACGGCATCGAGACCCTGCTGCTGATCCTCGACTCCGCCAACGGCATCAGCGCAGAACTGGATATCCGCCACTGGACCTTCGTGCCGGTGGATCTCACGCTCAACATGCACCGTCATCCGACCGGCGAGTGGTTTGGCATGTCGGCGCGCACCATCATCGACCCCGGCGGCATCGGCACCGTGACGACCGCGGTATTCGACCGCGACGGCGCGCTCGGACGCAGCCTGCACACGCTGTTCGTGCGCAAGAAGTAGCTGGGAAGCACGCCCCCGACCCCATCCGACCATAACGATAAAGAAAGAAGGCCCCCATGCTGCGATCCCTCAACAGCCGCGCCGCGCTGATCGTCACCCTCTCGGCCGCCGGCATCCTCATGGTGACAATGGGCGCGCGCCAGTCGTTGGGCCTCTTCGTGTCCCCGCTCAACAGCTCGACCGGGCTGGGTATCGCGACGATCAGTTTCGCGCTGGCTGTCGGCCAGTTCATGTGGGGCGCGATTCAGCCGGTCGCCGGCGCCTTCGCGGACCGCTACGGCGCTGCGAAAGTCCTCGTCGCCGGCCTGATCGTCCTCGCGTTCGGCAGCGCGCTCACGCCCTTCATGGGCTCGGGCTTCGGGCTGGTCGTGTCGCTGGGCCTGCTCTCGGCAATGGGCTCGGGGGCGGGCAGCTTCTCGGTGCTGATCGGCGCCGCGGCACAGCGCCTGCCGGTTGAGGCGCGCGGTACCGCGTCGGGCGTCATCAACGCCGGCGGCTCCTTCGGCCAGTTCGTGTTCGCACCGGTGCTGCAGAAGCTGATCCAGTCGATCGGCTGGATGGGCGCGATGTGGTCGATGGCGCTGATGACGCTGGCGGCGCTGCCGCTCGTGCGCGTGCTCGTCGATCCCAAGCATGCGACCCACCACCACGGCGCGCACGAGGACGCCGGCCTGTGGCGCACGGTGCGCCAGGCAATGGGCGATCGCAGCTACCTGCTGCTGCACGCGGGGTTCTTCACCTGTGGCTTCCACATCGCCTTCCTCGTCACCCACCTGCCGGGCGAAGTCGACCTGTGCGGCCTGCCGCCGACGGTCGCGAGCTGGTCGCTGGCGATCATCGGCCTGTCGAACATCGTCGGCAGCCTGTATGCGGGATCCTGCGTATCGCGCTACCGCAGCAAGCACATTCTTGCGGCGATGTACGGTTCGAGAGCGCTGCTCGTCGCGCTCTACCTGATGGCGCCGAAGACCGCGCTGACCTTCTACCTCTTCGCCGCCGGCCTCGGTTTCACGTGGCTCGCGACCGTGCCGCCGACCGCGGCCATCGTCGGCAAGCTGTTCGGCATCCGCTACCTCGGCACGCTGTTCGGCCTCACGCTGCTGTCGCACCAGATCGGCGGCTTCCTCGGCGCGTGGCTGGGCGGTCTCGCGATCACCGAGTTCGGCGACTTTTCGTGGATGTGGTACGCCGACATGGCGCTCGCGGCGACGGCTGCCCTGGTGAACCTGCCCATCCGCGAGGCGCCGGTACTGCGGCCCGCGGCACAGCCGGCCTGAATGCCGTCGGTGAAATTAAGATGGCCACCCCGCGGGGTGGCCATCTTGCCGTTCACCGAACCCGCTGGCCCGGCAGGGCGCGCCTCACTCCTCGACGCGGTACTTGTCGTGACAGGCCTTGCAGGCCTTGCCCATCTCGCCGAACTGGGCCTTGATCGCGGCCTGGTCGCCCGTCATCGCGACCTTCTGCAGCGTGTTGGCCTGCTCGATGAAGTTCTTCGCGATCTTGCCGACTTCCTCCTGCTCCTTGAAGAACTCCGCCTTCAGGCGCGTGTCCTTCCAGCCCTTGCCCTTGTCGGTGCCGGGCAGGTACAGCGCGCCCATGCCGGAGTTGGCCGTGGCCGCGATCACGTTGGCGGCGGCGACGACCTGGTCCTTGTTGTACGGCGTCGTGCCGTCGACGACCTGCGCCTTGATCTTGCCCATGTTCCACGCCATGAAGGTGTAGCCGGACTGGCGGTTCTTGATCGCGTCCTCGGGCTTCATCTGCGCCGAGGCGATGCCGGCCAGCGACAGCGCGACGAGGCCGGCGGCGGCATGGGTGAGGAGTTTCTTCATTGTTCGTTCTCTCAGACAGTTGGTGGAAAAAACGCGTCACGCGCGACCGGCGCATGCGTGCCGGCTCGCAATGATCCTGCGCGAATATGAACAGCAGTCTATCGGGATTTATTCCACGGCCAAGCCGCGTGTGACCCAGGTCACACAGGGCCCGTGCCGGGGCCGTCGGCAGCGGGGTCGGCCGCTGCCACGCGTGCGGCGCGGACCCCGCTCGGGCGGTGCTCAGCTGCCGGTGCGGATGGGCACGTAGATGCGCGTGCCGCCGCGTTGCACCAGCAGCGCGAAGCGGTTGCCGACCTTCTCCATCATCTGGCGGAAGGCCTGTACCGTGGTCACCGGCTGGTTGTTCACCGCCAGCACGATGTCGCCCTGCTGCAGCCCCGCCTGCGCCGCCGGGCCGTTCACGCGTTCGACCAGCAGACCGCCGCGCACGCCGAGCTGCGCCGCCTCTTCGCTGGTGAGCGCACGGCCCGCCAGGCCCAGCTTGCCGCCCGCGTCCTCGCCGCGCTTGCCCTCGCCGCCGCCCTGTACCTCGGCCAGCGTCTCGGGATTCATCTCGCCCAGGGTCGCGCTCACCGTGCGGCTCTTGCCGTCGCGCCAGATCTCCAGCTTCACGCTCGTGCCGGGGCGCTTGTCGCCGATGATGCGCGGCAGGTCGCCCGAATCGCCGACGCTCGTGCCGTCGACGCCCAGCACCACGTCGCCCGGCTTCAGGCCCGCCTTGTCGCCGGCGCTGTCGGGCTCCACGCTCGCGATCAGCGCGCCGCGCGGCTCCGACAGGCCGAAGGACTGCGCCAGCTCCTTGTCCAGCCCCTGGATGGTCACGCCCAGCTTGCCGCGCTGCACGCGGCCGTACTTCACGATCTGGTCCTTGACCTTCAGCGCGACGTCGATCGGGATCGCGAACGAGATGCCCATGAATCCGCCCGAGCGCGAATAGATCTGCGAGTTGATGCCGATCACCTCGCCGCCGAGGTTGAACAGCGGTCCGCCCGAGTTGCCGGGGTTGATCGCGACGTCGGTCTGGATGAAGGGCACGTAGTTCTCATCCGGCAAGCGGCGCGCCTTGGCCGAGATGATGCCGGCCGTGACCGTGTTGTCGAAGCCGAAAGGCGAACCCACGGCGACCACCCACTCGCCCACGCGTGCGCGCTCGGGGTCGCCGGTGCGCACGGTCGGCAGCCCGGTCGCGTCGATCTTCAGCAGCGCGATGTCGGTGCGCTTGTCGGTGCCCACCACCTTGGCCTTGAATTCGCGCTTGTCGATCAGTTTCACCGTCACTTCCGACTCGCCTTCGCCGACCACGTGTGCATTCGTCAGCACGTAACCGTCGCCGCTGACGATGAAGCCCGAGCCCACGCCGCGCTGCACGCGCGGCCCGCGGTTGCCGTGCCCGGGCTGGCCGGGCATGCCCGGCATCGGCACGCCGAAACGGCGCAGGAAGTCGTAGAACGGGTCGTCGGGCGACAGGCCCGGCACGTCCTCGCCCATCGGGCGCGCCTTTTCCTTCTGCGTTACGGCGATGTTCACCACGGCGGGGCCGACCTGCTCCACCAGATCGCCGAAATCGGGCAGGCCGAAGCGGTTGAGTTGGGCCGCCTGGGCCGTCGGTACCGGGCTCGCGGCGAGCGCCGAGGGCACCGTGAGGCCGTCGCCGAAGGCGGAGCCGAGGCCCAGCGCCAGGGCCGTGACAAGAATCGTCTTGCGCATGTTGTGCTTTTCCCCTGAGTTGTCATCAATCCGTCGCGTAGACGCACGGCGGCCGCCGGTGTTCCCGGCCGCGGCATGCAACACAGATTGGGGGCGAAGCCCGCCGGACTCAAGTCCGGCGTGTAGCCAAATGCGTCAGAAGCTCGCCGAGACGCTCAACATCACGATCGGTTCGAGGCGATTGACCGGGTCGTCGCCGCCGGAGGCCTGCTGCACCGGGAAATTCGCCAGCTCCTGATGGCGGCCGAGCAGGTTGAGGCCGGTGAGCCGCACCTCCAGCGTCTGTCCGCCGTCCAGACGGAACTCGCGTGCGATGCTGGCATCCAGCGTCGTGTAGTCCGGCACGGTGTATTGGAAGCTCGGCGTGAAACCGTTACCGGCGCGCACCGGCCCGACGCGCAGCAGGGTCAGCGCGCTCTGCCAGGCCCCCATGCGCTGCAGCCACGTGACGCTCGCGGAATACGGCGCGGCACTGTCCGCGGTGCCGTCGTCGTCGGCGCGCAGGCGCATCATCGTGTGGCGCAGCAGCAGCGTGCCGTGGTTCCACGGTTTGAAATCGAACTGCGTCTCGATGCCTTCGATTTGCACCGTTCCCGGGCTGTTTCCCCACTGCGAAGGCGGCAGGAAGCGCTGCACGAGCGCCTGGAACGGATTTTCGATCGGCGCATCGGCCTGCTCGCGCACCAGCTGATCGCCGATGCGCTCATGGAACACGCGCACGTCGAGGCTGCCCTGCAAGGCGGGGAAGCGGCGCGCATGGCCGATCTCGAAGCTGTCGAGGCGCGCCGGATCGATTCCCGGGTTGGGCACGAAGCGGTGCTGCAGCAGCAGGCCGGCAATTGGCGTGCCGGCCGGCGCGAAGATGCGCACGTCGCTGTGCCGGCCGAACACCCCCGGATTGCGCCACGCGCGTGCGTAGCCGGCACGCCAGGTTTCGGTTTCGTTCGGCAGCCAGTTGAGGAACACGCGCGGCGAAAGGCGGGTCTGGTCGTGCTGGAAGCGCTCCGCCATCGCGCCGAAGTTCCATTGCCACTGCGGTGCCGCCCGCCATTCGATGTTCGCGTACACGCGCCGGCTTTCCTCGGACGGATCGGAGCGGTCGAAGAAAATGAACGGAGCATGGACTTGGTCGCGCCGCCACTCGGCGCCCCAGCTCAGCCTCAGTCCCTGTCGGGGCGAGAGGTTGTGCTGGAATTCGAGGTTCTGACGCCGCGTCGTGAAGCTGTCGTTCACCGGAATCGAGACCGGACCGAGGATCGCCTGCAGCGGTCCCGTGTTGACCGCCCACTCGTTGCTCGTGCGCTCGTAGGCGTAGTAACCCGACAGCAGGAACTCCTCGTCCGGACTGACGGCATGGCGCCAGCGCAGATGGCCGAAGTGCTCGCGCGTGTCCATGTCGCGTTCGGGATGGGAATTGAACGGCGTGTTCGGATAACCCGTTCCGCGCGCGATGTCGGTGAGGCCGGCGAGAAAAGTCAGCTCGTCGTGCTCGCTCAGTTGCAGGTCGCTGCGCAGGGTTGCGCGGTGGCGGTCACGGCTGTCGTTGAGGTCGTGCACGCCTTCGTCGCGCAGGTGTTGCGCCGTGATGCGCAGGCCCAGGGGCCCCGAACGCGTGACGAAGCGGCCGCTGACTTCGGAGTATTCGCCCGTGCCGCCCGCGACCGAGACCGTCGCACCGCTCTCCTCCGCGGTGTGGCGCGTGATGATGTTCACCACGCCCATGTAGGCGTTCGTGCCGTAGGACGCCGCGTCGGTGCCGCGCACCACCTCGATGCGTTCGATGTCCTCGATTGCCAGCGGGAAGGAATTGCGCCCGAAGCTGCCGAAATAGGCCGCGCTCACCGAGCGGCCGTCGATCAGGATCTGCAATTCCTGCGGCGTGTCACGGTTCGGGCCGTGGTAGCTGACCCACTGCTCGCTGCCGCGTTCCTTCGCCACCAGCATGCCCGGCACCAGGCGCAGCAGGCGGTCCAGGCTGCGGTAACCGGTCGCGCGTATCGTTTCGCGATCGAGCACGGTCAGTGCCGCGGGCACCTCGTTCTGCGGCCGTGGCATGCGCGACACGGTGAGCACCACCGGAAGCGAGTCGAAATAGCTCGATTCCGGAATCTGTGGATCCGGCGAAGTTTCCGGCCCGATTCCGGATTGGGCGGCCGCGATGGATGAACAAGCGGCGATCGACGCCGCCGCAACGGTGCGGAAATATAAGCAGAAAGACATAGATTGTTATTGTTCGAAGTCCCGTGGTGCGGGGCATTGACGCAAACCGGAGTATAAGCCGCAGCGACGCGTCGCGGTTGCTGGAGGTGTCCCGATCTGCCCATGCGGAGTAACATCTTCGGCGCATGCCAACGCCCAGCGCTCCACCATGACCCTCACCGATCTCCGCTACCTCATCGCCCTCGCCCACGAGCGCCACTTCGGCCGCGCGGCCGAAAAGTGCCATGTCAGCCAGCCCACGCTCTCGGTCGCGATCAAGAAGGTCGAGGACGAACTCGGCGTGCAGCTCTTCGAACGCAGCGCCACCGAGGTCAAGATCACCTCCACCGGCCAGCGCATCGTCGCCCAGGCCGAGAAGGTGCTGATGGAAGCGGCGCAGATCCCCGAGATCGCCGCGGCCGGCAAGGATCCGCTGTCCGGGCCGTTGCGCCTGGGGGTGATCTACACCATCGCCCCCTACCTGCTGCCGCGGCTGATCCCGCGCGTGCACAAGCTCGCGCCGCGCATGCCGCTGATCATCCACGAGAACTACACCACGCGGCTGCTCGAAGCGCTCAAGCGCGGCGAACTCGACGTCATCGTCCTGTCGCTGCCCTTCGACGAGGCGGGCGTCGTCGCGCAGCCGGTGTATGACGAGCCCTTCCGCGTGCTGATGCCGGCGACCCACCCGTGGACGGCGCTCGAGTACATCGACCCGGACAAGCTCGCCGACGACCAGCTGCTGCTGCTCGGCGCGGGCAACTGCTTCCGCGACCAGGTGCTCGAAGTGTGCCCGCACTGCCGCAGCGTCAGCGGCCTGCAGCGCACGCTGGAAGGCAGCTCGCTGGAGACGATCCGCCACATGGTCGCCACCGGCCTCGGTGTCACCGTGCTGCCCAGCACCGCCGCGGACGACCTGCCGGCGCAGAACGCGCTGGTCGCCGTGCGGCCCTTCTCCGACCCCGAACCCTCGCGACGGGTTGTGCTCGCGTGGCGCGTCACCTACCCGCGCAGCGGCGCGATCGACGTCCTGCGCACCGCCATCCTCGAGAGCGACCTGCCCGGCGTGCGCCCGATCGGGCGTGCGGCGCCGCTGGAGCTCGCCTGAGGCGATTTGACCCGACAGGCAGACGCACCTTCGGGCTGAGCTTGTCGAAGCCCTGCCAATGCCCTTCGGCATCGCTCAGGACAGCTTCGTCGAAGGGTCCAGCCCCGAAGGTCGTGCCTTGCCGGGATCGTCGTCTTTCCCGGGCACCGGCCGGCGTGACCGATTGCCGCGCCGTTCCGCCCGCCGGCGACTAGCGTGAAACTATGCCTTCCCCGGGGGAGCGCCGTGAATGCACCGCTCGTGATCGTCGGCACCGGCTTCGCCGGCTATGCGCTGTTGCGTGCCTTGCGCCAGCGCGACCGCCAGCGCGCGATCCACATGATCGGCGCGGACGACGCCTCGGCCTATTCCAAGGACCAGCTCCCCGCGGGCCTCGCCCATCAGCGTGAGGCCGACGAACTGGTGATCGCGACCGCGGAGCAAATGGCCTACCGCTTCGAGGCCAGCATCACCCCGCGCCGCCGTGCGCTCGCGATCGACCTCGCCGGCCGCGTGCTGCGCACCGACAACCCTGCGCAGCCGGAGCTGCCGTGGTCGCAGCTGGTGCTCGCGACGGGCGCGGAATCGGTCCGGCCGGCGAACGTGCGCGGCAGCGCCGCCGCGGCCGTCCTCACCGTCGGCAGCCTCGCCGAGTACGCCTACCTGCGCTCCGAACTTGCCGGGCGCAGGCGTGTTGCCGTCGTCGGCGGCGGCATTCGCGGCTGCGAGCTGGCGGAAAGCCTCAAGCGCGGCGGCTGCGAAGTGAGCTTGCTGGAAGCGGGCCCGAACCTGCTTGCAGGCAGGGTCCCTGCCCTGAGTGCGCAACGCATCGCCGACGCGCTCGCCGCGGCCGGCGTGCACATCCGCACCGAGGACGGTGTGCAGCGCATCGACCAGGGCATGCACGAGCTCGATGTCACGACCCTGGGCGGCCAGCCGCTCGCCGTCGACGTGCTCGTCGCCGCGCTGGGCACCCGACCGCGCGTGCAGCTCGCACGGGCCGCGGGGCTGGACGTCGCCACGGGCATCGTCGTCGATGCGGTCATGCACAGCTCGGCCGAGGGCATTCACGCGCTGGGCGGCTGTGCGGAATTCGAGGGACGCGTGTTCGAGCTCGGGGAGGACATCGAAACCGGTGCGCAGGTGCTCGCCGACGTGCTCGCGGGGCACACCGCGCGTATGCGCTGGAAGGCGCGCGTCCGGCGCCTGAACCTGGAATGCTGCCCGGTGGCGCTGTGCGAGCCGCCGCCCGTCGCCGGCGAATGGCACGAATCGGCCACCGCCCGCGGCGTGCGCGCGCTGTTCCATGACCGCGCAGGGGCGCTGCGCGGTTTCGCGCTGGTCGGGGAGCCAGTCGGCGAAAGCAGCAGCCTGGTCGGCCGCGTCGCGCGCTGACGCGCGCCTCCGTTCAGGCTTCCTTGCGCGTGCGCGTGCCGGTCTTGCGCGCAGCCGGTTTGGCCTTGTCGGCGGCCTCGGCCGCCGAGCCTTCCTTGTCGGCTCCGTCGCCGGCCTTGGTCTTCGCTCCGGCCTTGGGTGCCTTCGGCTCGAACTCGAAGCCCACCTTGCCGTCCGCTCCCCGCACGAGGAAGGCCGAGAACTTGCGCTTGGTGCGCGTCGACACGAAACCCTTGAGCAGGTCGGTGCGGCCGTCGGCGAGCAGCTTCGCCATCTGCTCGCGCTCCACCGGCTGCTGCAGGATGACCTTGCCCGAGCGGAAGTCGCAGGCCTTCTCCGGCCCCACCGACTTCGCGCACACGTAGGCCATGCCGTGCTCGTACACCGGCGCGGCGCACTTCGGGCACGCGCCCAGGGCCTCCTGGCCGGAGAAATCCACCGGCTCGGCGCCCTCGCCGTCGTCCTTCGGCTGGCCGAAGTCGAATTCCGGCTGCTTGTCGTCGTTGAGCCTGATCTCGGCGTTGAAGAGCCGCCCCATCTTGCTGCGGAAGCCCATCAGCGGGCCGACCTTGCCCGCGCGCAGCAGGGTCTCGATCTCGTCGATCTCGAATTGCCGCCCGGCGACGATCTTCCACGCGCTCCAGTCGCAGCCTTGGCAGGCGAACTTCTTGTAGTTCTCCTTCACGACGCCGCCGCATTTCGGGCACGGCGTAGCCAGCGTGACGAAGTCGCCCGGCACGGTGTCCGACTCGTAGCGCTTCGCACGCTCGACGACCTCGCGCGCCATCTCCGCGATCTCGCGCATGAACTCGGGGCGCGACAGCTGGCCGCGCTCCATCTGCGCGAGTTTGTGCTCCCATTCGCCGGTCAGCTCGGGCGAGGTCAGGGCCGACACGTCGAGGCCCTTCAGCAGCGTGATCAGCGAGAAGGCCTTGGCGCTCGGGATCAGCTCGCGCCCCTCGCGGTGGATGTACTGCTCCGCGATCAGGCCCTCGATGATCTGCGCGCGCGTCGCTGGAGTGCCCAGGCCGCGTTCGCCCATTGCCGCGCGCAGCTCCTCGTCGTCGACCATTTTGCCCGCGCCTTCCATCGCCGAGAGCAGGGTCGCTTCGTTGTAGCGTGCGGGCGGCTTGGTGACGAGCGACTTCACGAGGATGTCGTCGGTCGATACCGTCTCGTTCGGCTGCACCGCGCACAGCTGCGCGCCGCCGCCGCTGGCGCCATCCTCGTCGTCCTTGACGGCTTCCTTGCCGTACACGGCCAGCCAGCCCGAATTCACCAGCACCTTGCCCTCGGTCTTGAAGGCCTCGCCCGCGACGCGCGTGATGCGTGTCGTGATGCGGTATTCGGCCGCCGGGTAGAACACCGACAGGAAGCGCCGCGTCACCAGGTCGTAGATCTTGAACTCGGCTTCCGACAGGCTCTTCGGCAGCGTGCCGGTCGGGATGATCGCGAAGTGGTCGGAGATCTTGGCGTTGTTGAAGATGCGCTTGTTGGGCTTCACCCAGTCCTTCTTCGCGATCTCGTTCGCGAATGGCGCGTACTCGATCGGCAAGGCGCGCAGCACGTCCTTCACCGAGCCGAGGTAGTCCTCCGGCAGCGCGCGCGAATCGGTACGTGGGTAGGTCAGCACCTTGTGCTTTTCGTACAGCGCCTGCGCGATCTGCAGCGTCACGCGCGCGGAGAAGCCGAAGCGGCCGTTGGCCTCGCGCTGCAGGCTGGTGAGGTCGAAGAGCAGCGGCGAGAGCTGGGTCGAGGGCTTGGACTCCTCCGTGACCGTGCCGGGCTTGCCGTCGCACTTCGCCTTGATCGCCTCGGCCTGCGCCTTGTCCCACAGGCGGAAGGCGGTCGCGTGCTCGTCGCCCTCGGGCTTCCTGAACTTCTCGTCGAACCAGCGCCCTGCGTAGCTGCCGGCCTGGCAGCCGAAGGAAGCTTCCAGTTCCCAGTAATCGCGCGGCTTGAACTGGCGGATCTTCTGCTCGCGCTCGACGACGATCGCCAGGGTCGGCGTCTGCACACGCCCGACCGTGGTGAGGTGGAAGCCGCCGGTCTTGGAGTTGAACGCGGTCATCGCGCGCGTGCCGTTGATGCCGATCAGCCAGTCGCTCTCGGCGCGGCACACCGCCGCCTGGCGCAGGCCCTCGACCTCCTGCGCCGAGCGCAGCTGGGCGAAACCGTCGCGGATCGCGTTCGCCGTCATCGACTGCAGCCACAGGCGGCGCACCGGCTTGTCGCTCTTTGCGTGCTGCACGATGAAATTGAAGATCAGCTCGCCCTCGCGGCCCGCGTCACAGGCGTTGATCAGGCCGGTGACGTCCTTGCGCTTGATCAGCCGCGTCAGCAGTTTCAGGCGGTCGTCGGTCTTCTCGATCGGCTTGAGCGCGAACTGCGGGGGGATCACCGGCAGGTGGGCGAAGGTCCATTTGCCGCGCTTGACCTCGTACTCGTCGGGCACCACCAGCTCGAGCAGGTGGCCGACGGCCGATGAGAGCACGTACTCGTCGGACTCGAAATAGTCCTTTTCTTTCGTGAAGCCGCCCAGCGCGCGGGCGATGTCCTGCGCGACCGAGGGTTTCTCCGCGATGATCAGTTGCTTGCTCATGCCGCTTGGCCGCCTTGGAAAACCCTGCCGGTTTTCGTGTATGGGGTAATCGAGCGGCGCATGATAAGCAGGCCGCCGTCAAGGGTGCAAGCGCCGCGGACGCGCTCAGTGCAGGAGTTGCCCGCCTTCGTCGGCTTCTTCCCCGAGCAGTTCATCGACGATCAGGCTGTCGAGCGGCAGTTCGCGCTGCCACAGTACCATCAGCACGATCACCTTGAGCCGGGCGAGGCTGACGCCGAATCCGCTCAGCGCCAGCGTGCGCTCGATGATGATTTCCCGCGTTCCCGCGTCCAGCGCGCCGGCATTCTCGAGGAAGGCGAGGAAGCCGCGGCACTCGCTGCTCAGTTGCAGCTCTTCCTCGGCCGCATACACGCGGAATGCGCCCGCAGCGGGCGTCGTCGCGAGCGGCGAGGCGTCGGAAATGCTGCGCAGGCCCGAGAGCCAGTCGAGGGCTTCGGTGATCTCGTCCTCCTCGAAACCGGCCGCCGAAAGCTTGCGGGCGAGCTGGTCGATTTCGGGGCAGGCGGCGGCGTGAACGTAGTTCTCGAAGAGGTATACAAGGATGTCGAACATGGCGGCACACCGTCTGGTCAATGGCGCTGGAAGCGACCGCCGGGGAGTCGGCTGATCCGACCGTCGAGCTCCAGTGACAGCAGAATGGCGTAGAGCGCATCGAGCGTCAAGCCGCTGCGTGCGGCCAGGGTGTCGACATCGAGCGGGTCGTGTCCCAGGGCGTCGAGTACCGCGGCCTGTTCCGGCGGCAGGTCCGCGTGCGGCGCAGGCGCAGGGAACAGGGCGTGCGAAGCGTCCTCCTCCGCGCGCTTGCGTCCCCGTGCCGGGCTGCGGGCCGGCGGCGGGGCTGGTGCCCTTGTCCCGCCCCAGGCGAGTTCGTCGAGCACGTCGGCGGCCGTCTCGACCAGCTTGGCGCCGTCGCGGATTAGGCGGTGGCAGCCGCGCGCAAGCGGCGAATGGATGGAGCCGGGGATCGCGAGCACCTCGCGCCCGCATTCGGACGCGAGCCGCGCGGTGATCAGCGAGCCGCTGCCGACGGCCGCCTCGACGACCAGCACGCCGCGGGCGAGGCCGGCGATGAGGCGGTTGCGGCGCGGGAAGTTGTGTGGCAGCGCGGGCGTGCCGAGCGCCAGCTCACTGACGATGGCGCCGCGCTGCGCGATCTCGCGCGCGAGCGCCTGGTGGCGGGCGGGATAGACGCGGTCCGCCCCGGTGCCGATGACCGCGACGGTCTTGCCGTCGGCCTGCTCGAGTGCGCCGCGGTGGGCCGCGGCGTCGATGCCGAGCGCAAGTCCGCTGACGATCGTGAGCCCCGCGCCGGCGAGATGGTGGGCAAAGGCCTGGGCATTGGCGACGCCGCCCGGCGTCGCGGAACGGGCGCCGACGATCGCCAGCGCGCTCCCGGCGAGCAGCGCCGGATCGCCCTTCACGTACAGCAGCACCGGCGGGTCGGGGATCTCGAGCAGGCCGCGCGGATAGGCTGCGTCGGCGAGGGTGAGGATGTGGTTGCCCGGTTCCGCGGCCCATGCGAGGGCGGCGGCGATGCGCGCCTCGTCGGGCGCGGCGAAGAGGAGATCGGCGGTGTCCGCACCGGCGACCGCGGCGATTGCACTGCGGCCGGCGGCAAACACCTGCGCGGGCAGTCCGAACGCGGCGAGCAGACTGCGCTGGCGTTCGGGCCCGATGCCGGGGAGGAGGGTCAGCCGCAGCCAGGCGGAAAGATCGTCCTCCACTGCAGGAGTGTCAGGGCTTGCGTACGCTGTCGCCGACCGAGACCTGGCCGTCGGTCTCCATCACCAGCGCGTAGGACACGCGGTCGAAGACACGGAACACGAACAGGAGGCCGTAGCGCTTCTCGGGCAGGTTGTAGGTTTCCTTGTTGCCGTCGTCGTCCTTGTAGACGACCGAGCCGCGGTTGCGGTGCAGCGCCAGCACGTGGCCGCGCTCGATGCCTTCGCGTGCGCCGACGTTGAGCGTCACGACATGGTTGCGGCCGGTTTCGGCGACGCCGCGGTAGATGCTGATCAGACGGCCGGCAACCTCGTTCTCGGGCGCGTGCGGCACGTTGGAGAAGATCTCGGGCTTGTCGCTGACGAGCAGGCGGTCGCCGGTGCCGATTTCCTCGACCGCGCTGAGGATCTCGAGCGTGGCCGGCGTGCCGTTCTCGGTGACGCGCGCGGCGCCGAGGTACATCGCCTCGTAGCCGAGGACTTCCTTGGTGACCGGGTCGGTGAGCGGCTTGGCCGGGCGCAGCACCTGCCACACCTTCTGGTCTTCCTTGATGTTCTTCGCGAAGATGGTGTCGCCGGGGCCCATGTACACGCGGCTCGTCTCGGTCGCCACCACGGTGCCGGCGTCGGCCAGGCGTGCCTCGTCGACGACCAGCGGCTTGGTCAGGAAGGGCTCGATGTCCTGCATCGGGATGCTGGCCAGGGCGTCCTTGAGCTCTTCGTGATAGGCCTGCGGTTGCAGTTTCTGGTCGCCGATGCGGCGGCCGATCGACAGGTAGGGGCCGCTGCGGTCGAGCACGATGATCTGGCCGGGGTAAATCAGGTGCGGGTTGCGGATCTGGTCGCGGTTGAGGCGCCACACTTCGGGCCAGCGCCACGGTTCCTTGAGGAACTTGCCCGAGATTCCCCACAGCGTGTCCCCGCGCACGACCGTGTGGCTGTCGGGGGCATCGTCGGCGATCGCGGCCGGTGCCGCGAGCGCGGGGGCGCCGAGAAGGGTCGCAACGCTGAAGAGGAGAGGGAATATAATGCGGGTCATCGCTCGCTTCCGATTGGAACGGACCGGATTTCCGCTACCGGAACGCGTTCCGCCGGTCGAGGATCCAATCCGCAGACTCGATTCGAATGCCGGGGCGACCCCGACAGCATGCCAAAGCACTTGAAATTCTGCACGTAATGACTTAACCCGGCAAGCATTTATGGCGCTATTACCGATCCTCCGCTATCCCGACCCCCGTTTGCACACGCGCGCCGCCCCGGTTGCGCAGGTGGACGATTCGATCCGTCAGCTCGTCAAGGACATGGCCGAGACGATGTACGAGGCGCCCGGCATCGGGCTCGCCGCGACCCAGGTGGATGTGCACAAGCGGGTGGTGGTGATCGACGTCAGCGAGGACCGATCCGACCTGCGCGTGTTCATCAACGCCGAAATCCTGGAGAAGTCCGGCGAGCACATCGGCGAGGAAGGTTGCCTGTCGGTGCCCGGCATCTACGAGAGCGTGTGCCGCGCCGAGCGCGTGCGCGTGAAGGCGCTCGACGCCGACGGCAAACCCTTCGAACTGGAAGCGGACGGCCTGTTGGCGGTGTGCATCCAGCACGAGCTCGATCACCTCGAAGGCAAGGTCTTCGTCGAATACCTGTCGCCGTTGAAGCTCGGCCGCATCAAGACGCGGCTGGCGAAGAAAGCGCGGATCACCGCGTGAGCGCGCCTTCCTTGCGCGTCGCCTTCGCGGGCACGCCGGAGTTCGCCGCCGCGGCGCTGGAGGCGATCCTCGCCGCGGGATTCGAGGTGCCGCTGGTGCTGACCCAGCCGGACCGCCCCGCCGGGCGCGGCATGAAGCTCAGCGCGAGTCCGGTCAAGCAGGTCGCGCTGGCGCACGGCATCGCCGTTGACCAGCCCGAGAAGCTGCGCACCGAGGAGCAGCGCGCGGCGCTCGCCGCCTGCGCGCCGGACATCCTTGTCGTCGCGGCTTACGGCCTGCTGCTGCCGCCGGCGGTGCTGGAGCTGCCGCGCCTGGGCTGCATCAACATCCACGCCTCGCTGCTGCCGCGCTGGCGTGGCGCGGCGCCGATTCACCGCGCGATCGAGGCCGGCGACGCCGAGACCGGCATCACGATCATGCAGATGGACGAGGGGCTCGATACCGGCGCGATGCTGATGAAGCGCGCCATCGCCATCGGCCCCGACGAGACGACCGCGACCCTGCATGACCGCCTCGCCGCGCTGGGGGCGGAGATGGTGGTGGAGGCGCTGCGCGCGCTGCCGCAGGGCACGCTCAGGGCGGAGCGGCAGCCCGAGGCCGGGGTGACCTACGCGGCAAAGATCGGCAAGGCCGAGGCGGCGATCGACTGGCGTCGCCCGGCGGTCGAGATCGGACGCGCGGTGCGGGCCTTCAATCCCTTTCCGGGCGCGGTCGGCACGCTGCGCGAGGTCGCGGTGAAGATCTGGCGTGCGGAGCCCGTCGCCGCAGCCGGCGAGCCGGGCACGGTGCTGGCGGCGGACGAGTCCGGGGTCCTCGTCGCCTGCGGCGAGGGCGCGCTGCGCCTCGTCGAATTGCAGAAGCCGGGCAGCCGGCGCATGCCCGCCGGGGAATTTCTGCGCGGATTCCCGGTCAGTGCAGGCGAACGCTTCGGCAGCGGAGCCTGATGGCACGCGGGGAGAAATCCCCGCTCCGCATTGAAGCCTAGGCGTTCGGCCCCACATGGGGTCATACAAGCCCAATCACTGAGGAAGGAAATACGCACATGTTCGGCAACTGGCTCAAGACCTCGATCCTCATGGCAGGTATCGTCGCCCTGTTCGGTGCCGTGGGTGGCATGCTCGGCGGCAAGCAGGGCATGCTGATCGCGCTGCTGTTCGGCGGTGCGATGAACGTGTGGGCCTACTGGTTCTCCGACAAGATGGTGCTGCGCATGTACAACGCGCGCCAGGTCGACGAGACCAGCTCGCCCTATCTGTACAACATGGTGCGCGGCCTGGCGCAGCGCGGCGGCCTGCCGATGCCCAAGGTCTACATCATCGACGAGGAGCAGCCCAACGCCTTCGCGACCGGGCGCAACCCCGACCACGCGGCGGTCGCGGCGACCAGCGGCATCATCCGCATGCTGTCCGAGCGCGAGCTGCGTGGCGTGATGGCGCACGAGCTGGCGCACGTGAAGAACCGCGACATCCTGATCTCGACAATCTCGGCGACGGTCGCGGGCGCGATCTCGATGCTCGCCCAGTTCGGCATGTTCTTCGGCGGCAGCCGCGACGACGAGCGGCCCAACCCGATCCTGTCCATCCTTGTGATGATCCTCGCGCCGATGGCGGCGATGATCATCCAGATGGCAATCTCGCGCACGCGCGAGTTCGGCGCGGACCGTGGCGGCGCGGAAATCTCGGGCGACCCCGAGGCGCTCGCGAGCGCGCTGGCGAAGATCGATGCCTACGCGCGCGGCATCCCGATGCACGCTGCCGAGGCGCATCCCGAGACGGCGCAGATGATGATCATGAACCCGTTGTCGGGCGGCGGCCTGCGCGGCTTGTTCTCGACCCACCCGTCCACGCAGGAGCGTGTCGCCCGCCTGCGCGAGATGATGGTAGGTCGCTAGGCTTCCCCACCCTTGTCCGGTGGGAGCGGCTTCAGCCGCGAAACGGTCCCGTTCGCGGAGGAATCCGCTCCCACGGCGTCGGGGCGCGCGGCGGATCGTGATGCGCCGAAGCGCCCGCGCTGGACCGATCGGCTGCGCAGGTCGGTCCGCGCCAAGCTGCTCGCGCTGGTGCTCGCCCCGCTGGTCGTCGGGGTGCCGGTGCTGCTGGGGCTGGTATGGACCTGGGGCAGCGAGGGCTACGAGCGCCTGCTGAACTTCAAGATCAGTTCCGATCTCGTCACCGCGCACGAGTATTTCGATCGCGTGCGCATCGGCGTCGGGCACGACGTGCAGGCGCTCGCCGAATCGCACCGCCTGGTCGGGCTGCTCGCCGCGCAGCCGGCGGCGCTGCCCACGCTGCTCGCGGAACTCGCTCCCGGGCGGCGCCTGGACTTCCTGCTGCTGCTCGACCGCGAAGGCCGCCCGTTGGCGGCGTCGCAGCCGCTCGCGGGCGCGGCCGCCCCGCGCCTCGCCTGGCCGGCGGTGGCGTCGGCGCTGAACGGCACCGCGCTGACGACGGTAGAACGATTCGCGCCCGAGGCGCTCCAATATTTGTCCCCGGCGCTGCGTGAGCGCGCGTGGCTGCCGCTGGTGGAAACGCGTGCGGCCGCACCCGATGCGCGCACCGCAGAGGACCGGGGACTGGTGATTCACGCCGCCGCACCGGTGTATGACGCAAAGCGCAACCTCGTGGGCGTGCTCGAGGGCGGCGTGCTGCTCAACGGCAATCTGGAAATGGTCGACCGCATCAACGCCATCGTCTATCGCGACGGCTCGCTGCCGCTCGGCAGTCGCGGGACCGCCACCCTGTTCCTCGACGACGCGCGCATCGCCACCAACGTGCGCCTGTTCGGCGACACGCGGGCGCTCGGAACGCGTGTGTCGCAGGCGGTGCGCGAACGCGTGCTGGGGCGCGGCGAGACCTGGCTGGGCACGGCCTTCGTCGTGAACGACGATTACGTCTCGGGCTACGAGCCGATCGCGGACGGTCGCGGGGAGCGGGTCGGGATGCTGTACGTCGGTTTCCTGGAGGAGCCCTTCCGCAGCGCGGGACGCATGGCGATGGGGGCGCTGTTCGCGCTGTTCATCGCCATCAGCGCGGCCGGTGCGGTGCTCAGCCTGCGCTGGGCGCGCAGCGTGTTCCGGCCGATCGAGCGCATGAACGCGGTGATCCAGTGCGTCGAGCAGGGCGAAGCGGACGCGCGCGTCGGCGAGGTGGCGAGCCGCGACGAGCTGGGGCGGCTCGCGGGCGAGTTCGACCAGCTCCTCGACACGCTGTCGGCCAAGCGCGAGGAGCTGCAGCGCTGGGCGGAGGAACTCGACCGCAAGGTGGCCGAGCGCACCCTGGAGCTGCGCGAGGCGAACGAGACGCTGCGGCGTGCGCAGCAGCAGCTGGTGATGAGCGAGAAGCTGGCGGCGATCGGCGAACTGACGGCGGGCGTCGCGCACGAGATCAACAACCCGGTGGCGGTGATCCAGGGCAACCTGGATGTGATGCGCGACCAGCTGGGGCCAGCCGCCGAGCCCGTGCGCCAGGAGATCCGCCTGATCCACGAGCAGACCGACCGCATCCGCCAGATCGTCACCAAGCTGCTGCAGTTTGCGCGTCCGGGCGAGTTCGCAGGGTACGCGGAGGCGGTGGAGGTGAACGAGGTCGTCGCCGACTGCCTGTTCCTCACGCAGCACAACTTCGACCGCCGCGCGATCGAGGTCATCACCGACTTCGGTGCCGGCGCGCGCATCGAGATCAACCGCAGCGAGCTGCAGCAGGTGCTGATCAACGTGATCGTGAACGCCGTGCAGGCGATGCCTGCGGGCGGCTGCCTGAGCCTCGCGACGGCAGACTGGGGCGAGGACGGCGAGGCGGTGGGCGCGGTGATCCGGGTGCGCGACACCGGCCAGGGCATCGCGCCGGAGGATCTGTCGCACATCTTCGACCCCTTCTTCACGACCAAGAAGGGCAGCGGCACCGGGCTGGGGCTGTCGATCAGCTACACCATCGTCGAGCGTTATGGCGGCCGTATCGAGGTCGACAGCCGGCCCGGCGAGGGCACGGAGTTCGCACTGTGGCTGAGGCGCGACGCGCGTTATGACGAATCCCCGAGCGCTCCGGGGTTTTTGCGGCGCTGGTGAGGCGTAGTTGGGGCGTAGGTGGCGGAGGCTCGGTTATCATCAAAATCCAACTGTGCGCCGGCCATTCGCAGAAACGGGCGACTCATGAAGAGGACAGCGATGCAGCATGAGCGGGACGGGGGCGCGCCGGGCCACGGCGGAACTCCGGAATTCAACTGGCAGGCGCATTCGATCCTTATCGTCGATGACGAGGAAGGCATGCGCAGCTTCCTCGAGCGCGCGCTCAAGCCGCGCTGCGGCCTCGTGGAAACCGCGCCGGACGCCGAGCACGCGATGCGCCTGATGGCGCGGCTGCACTTCGACCTGCTGATCCTCGACATCGCGCTGCCGGGCAAGTCCGGCCTCGACTGGCTGCACGAGCTGCGCGAATCGGGCTTCGCCGGCGACGTGATCCTGATCACCGCCTTCGCCGACCTCGACACCGCGATCAACGCGCTGCGCGGCGGTGCGTCGGACTTCATCCTCAAACCTTTCCGTGTCGACCAGATCCTGAATTCGATCAAGAACTGCTTCCAGCGCGCCCACCTCGCGCGCGAGAACTTCATCCTGCGGCGCGAGCTCGCGGGCCTGTCGGCCGACGTCGAAGGCCTGGTCGGGAACTCGACGGCGATGGAGGAGCTGCGCACGGTCCTGCGGCGCGTCGCGCAGATGCCCAGCACGGTGCTGCTGCTGGGCGAATCGGGCACCGGCAAGGAAGTCGCAGCGCGCGCGCTGCACCGCATGAGCCCGCGTGCGCAGCGCCCCTTCGTGCCGGTGAATTGCGCGGCGATCGCGGCCGGGCTGATCGAGAGCGAGCTCTTCGGCCACGTGAAGGGCGCCTTCACCGGCGCGACCGAGACGCGCAACGGCCTCTTCTACTATGCTCACGGCGGCACGCTCTTCCTCGACGAGATCAGCGAGCTGCCGCTGGCGCTGCAGGCCCGCCTGCTGCGCGTGCTCGAGGAGCGCAGGCTGCGGCCGGTCGGTTCGGAGCGCGAGGTGCCGGTGGATGTGCGCATCATCGCGGCATCGAACCGCGATCTGGCCGCGGAGGTCGCCGCCGGGCGCTTCCGCCAGGATCTGTATTTCCGCCTGGCGGTGGTCGAGATCGTGATTCCGCCGCTGCGCGAGCGCGCCCAGGACATCCCGGACCTGGTGCGCCATTTCATGCAGCAGCTGACCCTGCAGCTGGGCGTGCCGCCGCTCGCGCTGTCGAACACGCTGTTCGCGCGTCTCGAGACCTACGGCTGGCCGGGCAATGTGCGCGAGCTGCGCAACTTCATCGAGCGCTCGCTGATCCTCGGCCATTTCCCGGTGGAGGCGCTGGGTGCGCGCGGCGACGTGCTCGCCGGCGGCACGGACCTGCCGCTCGACGAGGTCGAGAAGCGCCACATCCTGCGCATGCTGGATGCGTGCGGCGGCAACAAGTCGGAGGCGGCGCGGCGCCTGGGGGTGTCGCGCAAGACGCTGGAGCGCAAGTGCGCGGAGTGGGGCGAGTCGGTCGCGTGAGTGCGCGCTGGCGCCCGTGAGACAGGAAACAGCATTGAAAGTGATCGGATTCGCCGGCTGGTCCGGCAGCGGCAAGACTTCGCTGATCGAGAAGGTCGTTGCGGTGCTCGCCGCGCGCGGCCTCAACGTGTCCTTGATCAAGCACGCGCATCACAGTTTCGACATCGACCACGAAGGCAAGGACTCGTGGCGGCACCGCAATGCCGGCTGCCGCGAGGTGCTGATCAGCTCGGGGCGGCGCTGGTCGCTGATGCACGAGCTGCGCGGCGACCCGGAGCTGCCGCTGGACGAACTGCTGCAGAAACTCTCGCCCTGCGACCTGGTGCTGGTCGAGGGCTTCAAGCGCGCGCAGATTCCCAAGATCGAGGTGCGCCGCACGGCGGTGCGCGAGGCACCGTTCTACCAGCAGGATCCGCACATCGTCGCGGTCGCGACCGACGTCGAGCTCGACACCGCGCTGCCGCAGCTCGACATCAACGACCCGCAGGCGGTCGCGGACTTCGTCGTGGATTACGTGTTCAGGATGGATCCAGTACCCGTCCCAGCGTCGTGAGATCGTAGCCGCCGAGCTGTTGCGCGAGCTCGCGTATCTCGGCGCTGCCGAGCCGCACGAGCAGGCGCTGGAAGAGGTGGCGGAAGTAGATCTCCTTCGGCAGTGCGAGGTCGAGCGCTTCCCAGCCGAGCGGCAGGAAGTCGAGGCCGAATTCGCTCGCTGTCGCGCGCGTGCCGGGGGTGCAGTCGGCGGCGTCGCGCACAAGCAGGGCGGCGGCCTCGCGTTCGCCATGCACGGTCGCGACGACGCTGCAGTCGTCCGCGCGCAGGCCGCGGGCCTTGAGCGACGAGGCGAGGAAGTGTGCGGCGCCCGATCCGGGTTCCCGCATCGCCCAGCGCACGTCGAACGCGGCCAGCGTGTCGAGCTGGTCCATGCCGAGGCCGGGGCGCAGCAGCACGCCCTGCTCGCGCTGGCCGATGCGCACCAGCGTCCAGCGTGCGTGGCCGGGATGGGCGCGCAGCAGCGTCGCGTGGAGGCTGGTGCTGTGCCCGACGTCGCCCCAGTGCACGACGCTGAGGTCGGCGCGGCGGCGGGCGAGCTGTTCCAGGCCGGGGAGCGTCGCGGTCGGACTGTAGGCGACGAAGGCCTCGGCGCCGAGTTCGGCGGCGAGCTGGCGCACCGCGGCGGCGAGCAGCGCGTCGTCGCCCCCGGCGATCAGCAGGCGGTCGGTGAACACGCCGCCGTGCGCCTGTTCCAGCAGCCACTCGTCGAGCAGCCGGCGCGGGAACAGCCATTTGCCGCCGACGCGCGCGGCCGGGACTTCGCCGCTGTTGGCGAGCTCGTACAGCTTCTTCTCGTTGAGGTGCAGGTAGGCCGCCGCCTGCCTCGCGGTGAGGCAAGGGCTCTCCGGCACGAGCGGGGTGAGGACGGGCGGCTCGGGCGCGCTCATCGTGCGACGTCGTCGAGTTCGTCGCGCGTGTTGATGTTGCGGAACGCCGCTTCCTCGTCGTCGAAGCGCACTTCGACGATCTTCAGCGTCGCATACCAGAAGTCGATCTTGCGTCCGCCGCCGGCGAGAAATTCGTCGAGGTGCGGGAGCACGTCGCGCCGGCACAGGCAGAACACCGGGTGGGGCTGGTCGAACGTGCGTGCGACGGCGAGTTCGGCGCCGGCCTCGGCGAGGCCGCGGTACAGGCGTTCGACGAGATCGGACGGCAGGAAGGGCGAGTCGCAGGGGGCGGTCGCGACCAGCGGATGCTGTGCACGCGAGAGCGCTGCGTGCAGCCCCGCGAGCGGGCCGGCGAAGCCGCCGATGTCGTCGGGGAACACGGGGTAGCCGAAGGCGGCGTAGCGTTCGGCGTTCTGGTTGGCGTTGATGATCAGCTCGTCGACCTGGGGGCCGAAGCGTTCGATCACGTGAGCCACCATCGGCCGCCCGCGCAGCTCGACCAGGCCCTTGTCGACGCTGCCCATGCGCCGCCCCTGTCCGCCGGCGAGGACGACGCCGGTGATCTTTTCGCGCACGCTCATCGGGTGAATCGCTCCTCGCCGGTGAATAGAAGGTAGTGCTTGCCCTGCGCGCGCCCGATCATCGTCAGGCCGATCTTGCGCGCGATCTCCCAGCCCATCTGCGTGAGGCCGGAGCGCGAGACGAGGAAGGGGATGCCCATCTGCGCGGTCTTGATGACCATTTCCGACGTGAGCCGGCCGGTGGTGTAGAAGATCTTGTCGCCGCCGCCGAGGCCGTCCAGCCACATCTGCCCGGCGATCGCGTCGACGGCATTGTGGCGGCCGACGTCCTCGACGAACATGAGGATCTCGCAGCCGTCGGCCGTGGGCCAGGCGAGCGCGCAGCCGTGCACGGCGCCGGCCTGCTTGTAGATCGATTCGTGGTGACGAACCGCGTCCATCAGCGCGTATAGCGTCGCCTGCGTGAGCCTGCGGTCGGCCGGCAGGTGGATCGCGTCGATCTCGTCCATCAGGCCGCCGAACACCGTCCCCTGGCCGCAGCCGGTCGTGACGGTGCGGCTGCCGAGGCGCTCATCGGCGTCGACGAGGCCGTTGCGCGTCTTCACCGCGACGGCATTGACCTCCCAATCGACCTGCACCGCCTCGATGTCGTCCAGGCTCGCGACCAGGCGCTGGTTGCGCAGCCAGCCTATCGTCAGCGCCTCGGGCGCGGCGCCCAGCGTCATCAGCGTGACGATCTCGCGGCGATCGACGTAGATCGTCAGCGGAAACTCGCCGGCGATCTGTGTCGGCACGTGCTCGCCGTTCTCGTCGACGGCCGGGATCGTCACCGTCAGCGGGTGGCTCGCGTGGCTCAGCAGTGGACGGCGCGGCGTGTCGGGGGCGGAGGGCATGGAGAGGGACGGGTGGGTTCGAGGGGGTATTCTAGGAGCCTGTCGGACTTAAAGGAAATCGGCTGCAAATCCGCCTGGGCGGTCCATATTTCGCCGCTTTCTTGGTCAATAGAATGACTATTGACCTGCAAAATCGACAAAATCTGTCCTCGCCCAGCCGAATTTTCGCTTCGATTCTTCAGGTCCGACAGGCTCCTAGTGCGGCGGGCGGGAAATTCGGACATCGGCCGGCGGTGTGACGGTCGCCCGCCGTGGCCGCTTCGCCTATCCTAAGAAGGATCGAGTCATCAGGAGTTCGTCGCATGGACCGTTTTCCCCTCGCCGTCATCATGGAGCGCCGCCGCCTGCAGAGCCGCTGGGCGGATGAGGCGTGGGAGGCGGTCGGCGTCGTGCCGGCCTTCGGCGACAACCCCGGGGCGACGCGCCAGCTGGTGGCGGAGGCCGACCGCGACCAGTACCTCGTCGGCGGCTTCGCGCTGGAGCTGTTTCGCGACGAGGCGGACAACTACTTCCTCAACCTGAGTTCGCCGGTGCCCAAGGTGTTCGTGATGTGGCGCAGGGAAGACGGCGTCGCGAAGCCGCTCTCCGTCACGGTGAGCTACGGCGAGGCGGCGCGCCTGCTCGATTCGGGCGAGCAGGTCGACGGCGTGGCGATGCCGCGCGAGATCGCCGACTGGGTGGGCGAGTTCGTGAACCTGCACTACAAGCCGGCGCCGCGGAAGAAGATCCGCCGCAACGATCCGCTGGCGCAGGACCGGGAGCAGGCATGACCCGTTTCCTCGAGCGCTGGTCGCGGCTGAAGCGCGGCGAGACGAGCGCCGCCGCGCCCGCGGCCCCGGTGGTGCCGGCGGCTCCGAGCGCCGCAGGCGCGGCCTCCCGCGCCGTGCCGCCCGCGGCCGATGCCGCGACCCCGGCATCCCCCGCGGAAGCGGCCCTGCCGCCCATCGACAGCCTGGACCTCGCGGCGGACTTCAGCGCCTTCATGAAGAAGGAGGTCAGCGAATCGCTGCGCCGCGCGGCCTTGCGCAAGCTCTTCAGCGATCCGCACTTCCATTTCGAGCGCATGGACAAGCTCGACATCTACATCGACGATTATTCGGGCGGCGACCCGATTCCGGCGGACATGCTGCAGAAGCTGCGGCAGTTCGAGACCCTGCTCAAGGATGAGGAGGCGGACGAGAGCGCCGTGCAGCCGGCCCCGCCGCAGGCGGCCGCCGCTGCCGAGCCCGGTCCGTCACCCGCGGCGGCGACGTCCGCAGGCGAGGATGAGGGCGACGGCCACGGCGACGCCATGCCCGAGCATCGCGCGTAGGAAATGCGACATTTTGGGGCCGCTGGGACTTTTAGTCCCGGCTGATGGCGTTCGCGGCGTTCTTCTACGGTAAATCGAGGAGTTCTGCTCCTTTTTTCTACTGATTCCTTGGTACGTCCTCTGCTTGGCTGCATCACACCAATCAGGCAGGCGACCATCCAAGTGGCGAGACAGATCAGGCTGTGCGACTGCAACCGCAGTTTCGCAGTCGATGAAAAAGCCCTCGCGGCGGGCATCCCCGGGCCGCTGAAAGTCCATCACGAGCTGTGCCGGCGGGAGATCGGTGAGTTCGAGTCTGCGCTCGCGTGCGGCGACGTCCTCGTCGGCTGTACGCAGGAGGCTGCGCTGTTCGCCGAGGTGGCGGCGGAGCGTCCGGCGGTGCGCATCGATTTCTTCAACCTGCGCGAAAACGCCGGCTGGTCGGCCGAAGGCCGCGGCGCGACGCCCAAGATGGCGGCGCTGCTCGCCGCGGCGATGCTGCCCGAGCCGGATCCGGTCGCCGGGGTGACGCTGGCGGCGGGCAGGAACCTGCTGATCGTCGGCGAGGCCGGCGCGGCGCTGGGCTGGGCCGAGCGCCTGGCGGGGCGCTTCGAGGTGTCCGTGCTGCTCACCGGCGCGAGCCGCGACGCCGAGTTGCCGCTCGAACGGCGCTATCCGGTGTGGTCCGGTGCGGGGGTGACGCTCTCCGGCCACCTCGGTGCCTTCGACGCCGTCTGGGCGCAGCAGAACCCGATCGACCTCGACCTGTGCGTACGCTGCAACGCCTGCATCCGCGCCTGTCCGGAAGGGGCGATCGGCTGGGATTACCAGGTCGACGCCGCCCGCTGTCGCGCGCACCGCGCTTGCGTGGCGGCCTGCGGCACGGTCGGCGCGATCGATTTCGCGCGCACCGACACGCGGCGCGAGGGACGTTTCGACCTCGTGCTGGACCTCTCGCCGGAAGCGCTGCTCAGGCGCGTCGAGCCGCCGCAGGGCTACGCTGCGCCGGGGCGCGACCCGCTCGACCAGGCGCTCGCGGTGCAGGCGCTGGACGAGTTCGTCGGCGAATTCGAGAAACCGCGCTACGTCGCGCTCGACGCCAAGCTGTGCGCACACAGCCGCTCGCGCAAGGCGGGCTGTTCGAACTGCATCGAGGCCTGTGCGGCCGAGGCCATTTCCTCCGCGGGCGACGCCGTGCGCGTCGATCCCTACCTCTGCCAGGGGTGCGGCACCTGTTCGACGGTGTGCCCGACCGGCGCGCTCGCGCCGCAGTATCCGCGCGTCGAGGACGTCGGCCTGCGCGTGAAGACGGTGCTCGCGCGTTACCGCGAGGCCGGTGGTGAGGATGCCTGCCTGCTGTTCCATTCGGCCGAGGCCGGCCGCGCGCTGATCGAGCGCCTCGCGCGCCGCGGCAAGGGCCTGCCGGCGCGGGTGATTCCGCTCGAGCTCTGGAGCGCCGATGCGGCGGGCCTCGACCTGATGCTCGGCAGCCTCGCGCTCGGGGCCTGCCAGGTCGCCGTGCTGGCGGCGGGCACGCACGACGCGGCGCCGCTGTGGGCGCAGGCCGCCCATGCGCAGACCATCCTCGCCGGGCTGGGCTACGCCGGCGAGCACCTGCGCGTGATCGAGGCCGAGGACTGGCCGGCCCTCGAGGCGGCATCGTGGGACTGGTCGCCCGCGCAGGGCGTGAGCCGCCCGGCGAGCTTTCGCCTCGTGCCGAGGAAGCGCGACACGCTGGACCTCGCGCTGCGCCACCTGCACGCGGTCGCGCCCGCGCCGGTCACTGAGATCGCGCTGAAGGCCGGCGCCCCCTTCGGTGCCGTCGCCGTCAGCGACGCCTGCACGCTGTGCATGGCCTGCGTCGGTGCCTGTCCGACCGGGGCGCTCAGCGCCGCCGCTGACGCGATGCGCCTCGGCTTCCTCGAGAAGAGCTGCGTGCAGTGCGGGCTGTGCGCAAACGCCTGTCCGGAGAGCGCCGTCGCGCTCACGCCGCGCCTGCGGCTCGACGACGCGGCGCGCCGCGTGGTGCCGCTGAAGGAAGCCGAGATCTTCCACTGCGTGCGCTGTGGCACGGCGATGGGCGCCAAGCCGATGATCGACGCGATGTTCGCGCGCCTTGCCGGCCATTCGATGTTCGCCAGCGAGGCGCAGCGACGGCGCCTGCACATGTGCGCCGACTGCCGCGTGATCGACCTGATGGAAAACGAGAACGGCGCCAAAGCCTGGAACATGACCGAATGAACGCACCTGCCACGATCTTCCAGCCGCAGCACCCGCTGCCCGGCGACGTCCCGGTGCTCACCGACGAGGACCGGGCGCGCGCGCACCATTACGCGCTGCTGGGCAACCTGTTCTTCGGTGCGCCCGAAGCGCCGCTGCTCGCTGCGCTGGTCGCCTCCGCGCGCGTGCTCGGCAGCGGCGACACGCCGTTCGCGGTCGCCTGGGCCGGGCTCGGCGAGGTCGCCGCGGACAGCGACGCGAGGGGCCTGCATGACGAATACCACACCCTGTTCTACGGCGTCGGCCGGCCCGAGGTGATGCTCTTCGGCTCCTTCTATCTCGCCGGCTTCCTCATGGAGGAGCCGCTCGCCGAACTGCGCGACGACCTTGCCGAGCTGGGCCTCGCGCGCCGCCCGGGGGTGGCCGAGACCGAGGATCACATCGCCGCGCTCGCCGAGGTCATGCGTCACCTCGTGCTCACCGGCCCCGACGAGGCCGGCCTTGCGCGGCAGCGGCGCTTTTTCGTCCGTCATCTGCAGCCCTGGTACGTGCGTCTCGCCGACGCGCTCGCCGCGGCGCCGCAGGCACGGTTCTATGCCCGCACCGGTGCGCTGATGCGGGTGTTTTTCGACATCGAGAGCGAAGCTTTCGCAATGGAGTAGGTCGCACCCGGTCCCTTGGGCCGGCCAAGTGATCCGATACGGGAGAAGGACCATGGAAGACAAGAAATCCGGCCTGCAGCGCCGTCATTTCCTGCTGACACTGGGCGCCGGCGGCGCCGCAGCCGCGGCGGCCGTCGCGACGGTCGCCGGCAAGCCGGCCGCGGTCGCAGCGCCGTCGGCACCGGCGGCGGGCGAAACCGGGACGGAGCGTGGCGTCAGCGAGCACGCCCGCAATTACTACCGCACTGCGCGCATCTAGGCGGGGGACAGGCGATGCTCACGAGGAAATCCACCCAGGCGACGGGCGCCGCCCGTCAGCTGCGCAGCTCGGCGGCGCGGCACTTCGGCCAGACCATGGACCGGCGCACCTTCCTCAAGCGCTCGGGCCTCGGCGTGGGCGCCGGCGCGCTGGCGGCGCAGCTGCCCTACAACCTGATCGGCAGCGCCGACGCGGCCAGCCCCGAAGCGGCAGGCGCCGCGGGCGACGCGAGCGTGCGCCGCACCGTGTGCACGCACTGTTCGGTGGGCTGCGCGATCGACGCGGTGGTCAAGAACGGCGTGTGGATCCGCCAGGAGCCGGTGTTCGATTCGCCGATCAACCTCGGCGCGCACTGCGCCAAGGGCGCGTCGATCCGCGAGCATGGCCACGGCGAGCACCGCCTGAAGTACCCGATGAAGCTGGTCGACGGCAAGTACCAGAAGATCACCTGGGAGCAGGCGATCCAGGAAGTGGGCGACCGCCTGCTGAAGATCCGCGAGGAATCCGGCCCCGACGCCGTGTACTGGATCGGCTCGTCGAAGCACAGCAACGAGCAGTCCTACCTGATGCGCAAGTTCGTGTCCTTCTTCGGCACGAACAACATGGACCACCAGGCGCGTATCTGCCACTCGACCACCGTCGCCGGCGTCGCCAACACCTGGGGCTACGGCGCGATGACGAACTCCTACAACGACATGCAGAACGCGAAGGCGATGATGTTCATCGGCTCCAACGCGGCGGAAGCGCACCCGGTGTCGCTGCTGCACATCCTGCATGCCAAGGAGAACGGCGCCAAGATGATCGTCGTCGACCCGCGCTTCACGCGTACGGCGGCCAAGGCCGACTACTACGTGCGCCTGCGCTCGGGCACCGACATCCCCTTCATCTGGGGCCTGCTGTACCACATCTTCCAGAATGGCTGGGAGGACGAGGAATATATCCGCCAGCGCGTCTACGGCTTCGACAAGGTGCGCGAGGAAGTTGCGAAGTGGACGCCCGACAAGGTGCAGGAAGTCACCGGCATCCCCGAGGAGCAGGTGCGTACCGTCGCCGAGACGCTGGCGAAGAACAAACCCTCGACCGTCGTATGGTGCATGGGTCAGACCCAGCACACCGTCGGCAACGCCAACGTGCGCGCGATGTGCATCCTGCAACTCGCGCTCGGCAACGTCGGCGTCGCGGGCGGCGGCACCAACATCTTCCGCGGCCACGACAATGTGCAGGGCGCCACCGACGTCGGCCCCAACCCGGACTCGCTGCCCGGCTACTACGGCCTGGCCGCGGGCTCGTGGAAACACTGGTGCAGGGTGTGGGGCGTGGATTACGAGTGGGTCAAGGCGCGCTACAAGTCCGAGGAGCTGATGACCAAGTCCGGCATCACCGTGTCGCGCTGGATCGACGGCGTGCTCGAGAACCCGGAACTCATCGACCAGCCCGGCGGCAACCTGCGTGCGGTGGTGTACTGGGGCCACGCGCCGAACTCGCAGACGCGCGGCGCGGAGATGGTCGAGGCGATGAAGAAGCTCGACACCCTGGTCGTCATCGACCCCTACCCGTCGGCGACCGCGTCGATGGCGGCGATGGTGAGGAAGGACGGTGTGTACCTGCTGCCCGCGTGCACGCAGTTCGAGACTTCCGGCTCGGCCACCGCGTCGAACCGCTCGCTGCAGTGGCGCGAGAAGGTCATCGAGCCGCTGTTCGAGTCCAAGCCCGACCAGACGATCATGTACGCCTTCGCGAAGAAGTTCGGCTTTGGCGACGAGCTCGTGAAGAACATCCCGCTGGTGAAGGACAAGGACGGTTGGGACGAGCCGGTGCCCGAGGACATCCTGCGCGAGATCAACCGCGGCACCTTCACGATCGGCTACACCGGCCAGTCGCCCGAGCGCCTGAAGCTGCACATGCAGAACATGCACACCTTCGACGTGAAGACGCTGAAGGCCAACGGCGGCCCGTGCGACGGCGAGTACTTCGGCCTGCCGTGGCCGTGCTACGGCACGCCCGAACTCAAGCACCCGGGCACGCCCAACCTGTACGACACCTCCAAGCACGTGATGGACGGCGGCGGCAACTTCCGCGCCAACTTCGGCGTCGAGAAGGACGGCGTGTCGCTGCTCGCCGAGGAAGGCTCGGCGTCCAAGGGCGCCGAGCTGCAGATGGGCTACCCCGAGTTCGACGACGTGCTGCTGAAGAAACTCGGCTGGTGGGACGAGCTCACCGACACCGAGAAGGCCGCCGCCGAGGGCAGGAACTGGAAGACCGACCTCTCCGGCGGCATCATCCGCGTCGCGATGAAGAACCACGGCATGCACCCCTTCGGCAACGCCAAGGCGCGCGCGCTGGTGTGGAACTTCCCCGACCCGGTGCCGCTGCACCGCGAGCCGATCTACTCGCCGCGCCCGGATCTGGTCGAGAAGTACCCCACGCACGACGACAAGATGAAGTTCTGGCGCCTGCCGACGCTGTACAAGTCGCTGCAGGAAAAGGTCAAGGACATCTCCAAGGAGTATCCGCTGATCATGACCTCGGGGCGCCTCGTGGAGTACGAGGGCGGCGGCGAGGAGACGCGCTCCAATCCCTGGCTCGCCGAGCTGCAGCAGGAGATGTTCGCCGAGGTGAACCCCAAGGACGCCAACGACGCCGGCTTCCGCAACGGCGACTACATCTGGGTCGAATCGCCGACCAAGGCGAAACTCAAGGTGCGCGCCCAGGTCACGCAGCGCGTCGCGCCGGGCACGGTGTTTCTGCCCTTCCACTTCTCGGGCTGGTGGCAGGGCAAGGACATGCTCGAGTTCTATCCGGAAGGGGCGGCGCCGATCGTGCGCGGCGAGGCGGTCAACACCGCGACGACCTACGGCTACGACGTCGTGACGATGATGCAGGAAACCAAGACCACCCTGTGCCGCGTATCCAAGGCCTGAGGAGAAAATAAATGGCACGCATGAAATTCCTGTGTGACGCCGAGCGCTGCATCGAGTGCAACGGCTGCGTCACCGCCTGCAAGAACGAGCACGAAGTGCCCTGGGGCGTGAATCGCCGCCGCGTCGTCACCATCAACGACGGGGTGCCGGGCGAACGTTCGATGTCGGTCGCGTGCATGCACTGCTCGGACGCGCCGTGCATCGCGGTGTGCCCGACCAACGTCATCTACCAGACCGAGGAAGGCATCGTCCTGCACGACAAGGACGGCTGCATCGGCTGTGGCTACTGCTTCTACGCCTGCCCCTTCGGCGCGCCACAGTTCCCCAACGGCCCGGCGGCCTTCGGCGCACGCGGCAAGATGGACAAATGCACCTTCTGCGCCGGCGGTCCCGAGGAGAACGGCTCGCAGGCCGAATTCGACAAATACGGACGCAACCGCATCGCCGAAGGCAAGCTGCCGCTGTGCGCCGAGATGTGCTCGACCAAGGCGCTGCTCGCCGGCGACTCCTCGGAGATTTCGGACATCTTCCGCGACCGCGTCCTGCGCCGCGGCAAGGGCGTCGAGGCCTGGGGCTGGATGACCGCCTACGGCAAGGACAAGGAGGAGGCGAAATGAAAGCGAGCATTCCGTACGTGATCGCCGCCGTAGTCGTGGCAACCGTCCTCGCCGGCTGTGGCGAGCGGCCGCAGGTCGGCAAGTACGAGCAGGGCGAGTATGCCGGCAAGGCCGACCAGCGGCCGTGGGACGGCGGAACGTTCAAGGGCGACAAGGGGGCGTGGGAACAGGCCCAGCGCAACCGCATCCGCACGCAGAACGAATACAAGCGGGTTGAATGAGGAGACCGTCCATGAACTCGATCCTCAGGCGGCGTGGCGGCATCGGGTGGCTGCTGGCGCTGGTGGCGTGGCTGTTGGCGCTGGCCGGTGTGCCGGCGCTGGCAGCCGATACGGCGGCCGGGGCGGCCACGGCGCAGGTCGAGCGCCAGCAGGCGCAACCGCTCAACAACGCGCCGGTGTGGCGCGAAGTGCGCTCGGGCGAGGTGCACTTCACCACCGTGCGCGGCCCCGAGACCGGCGTGCTGATCCAGAGCGAAGGCCAGACCTGGCGGCAGTGGCGCAACGGCCCGATCACCTTCTACGGCGGCATCCTGCTGCTGGTGGTGCCGACCGCGATCGCGCTGTTCTACGCGGTGAAGGGCGCGGTCAAGCTGCACGGCGCGCCGACCGGCCGCAGGATGCAGCGCTTCAGCCTGTTCGAGCGCGTCGTCCATTGGGGCACCGCGGTCAGCTTCGTCGTCTTGGGCATCACCGGCGTATGCATCCTGTTCGGCAAGCACATCATCGAGCCGATCCTCGGCAACGCCGCGCTCGGCGGCCTGCTGTGGGCCGGCAAGAACGTGCATAACTATCTCGGGCCGGTGTTCGGCGTGTTCACGGTGCTGATGATCCTCACCTTCCTGCGCGACAACGTGTGGCACGCGATCGACAGCGTGTGGATCCGCAAGGCCGGTGGCATCGCCAGCGGCGAGCACGTGCCTTCGGGGCGCTTCAACTTCGGCGAGAAGACCTGGTTCTGGATCGGCGTGACCTTGCTCGGCCTGATCGTCGCCGGCTCCGGCCTCGTGATGGATTTCCCCAACTTCGGCCAGACGCGCGCGGACATGCAGCTCGCCAACATCATCCACGGCGTCGGCGCGATCGTCCTGATCGCCCTGTCACTGGGCCATATCTACATGGGCACGATAGGCGTCGAAGGCGCCTACCAGTCGATGAGGACCGGCTACGTGGACGAGACCTGGGCGAAGGAGCACCACGAGCACTGGTACAACGAGGTCAAGGTGGAGCGTTCGGGCCACCCCTGACCCGCTGCGCCCCGCCCGCCGCGGGGGCTTCGGCCCACCGCGGCACCCTGCTTTGTCCCTGATGGCGCCGCGGTTCCCCTGCTGCGCAATCCCGACTAGACTGATCCGATAGAGCCGGTGCCCCGCCGGCCTTTGGACCAACCCATACGAAGGAGACAAGCAGATGAGCACCGTGACCCTGGGCGGCAATCCGATCGAAGTCGCCGGCAAGTTCCCGCAGAAGGGCGATACCGTCCCGCCGCTGTCGCTGGTCGGCGCCGATCTCAAGGACGTGACGCTCGCCGACTACGCCGGCAAGCGCAAGGTCCTCAACATCGTTCCCAGCCTCGACACGCCCACCTGCGCGACCTCGACGCGCAAGTTCAACGCCGAGGCGGGCAAGCTCGCCGATACCGTCGTGCTGGTCGTCTCCGCCGACCTGCCCTTCGCCGCCAAGCGCTTCTGCGTCGCGGAAGGGCTGGACAACGTCGTCACGCTGTCGACAATGCGCGGATGCAACTTCATGAAGGACTACGGCGTCGAGATTGCCTCCGGCCCGCTCGTCGGCGTCACCGCGCGTGCCGTCGTCGTGCTCGATGCCGACAACAAGGTGCTGCATTCGCAGCTCGTCGGCGAGATCAAGGACGAGCCGGACTACGCGGCGGCGCTTGCGGCGCTGAAGTAGGCGTTCCGGGAACCCATTTAGGCAAATGGGTTTATCATGCGGGGCGCGTGCGGTCGCACGCCGCCCCGCATCCGGCTGGCGCAACAGCCGTTCCCCCATCCGTAGCTCGATGTAACGAGATGTCGGACTCCCTCCCGAAGGTCGGTATCGAGCAACTGCAGGTCGGCATGTTTGTGTCGCTGGACCTGCCTTGGCTCGACCATCCCTTCATGGTCAATTCCTTTCGCATCACCAGCGAGAAGCAGCTCGCGACCTTGCGCGAACTGGGTCTGCGCAAGATCGCCTACGACCCGGCACGCTCCGAGGCCGAACCCCTGCAGCCCGGAAGTGCCCCGCCCGCGCCGCCGGTGGCCGTTCACGAGCCCGAGGACGCCGCGCAGGTCGAGGCCAAGCGCCAGCGTGTTGCGCGCATGCTGGAGCACCGCGAACGCATCCAGAGCTGCGAGAAGGCCTATGGCAGCTGCGTGGACTCGACCCGAAACCTCCTCGCCGACCTCATGCGCGACCCGGCGGCTGCGACCGCGCAGGCCGGAGCGATGGTCGGGGATCTCGCCTCCACCTTCCTAGAGGACGCCGGCGCAACCGTGATGCTGGTCGCCTCGCGCAAGCGCGACGACGCGACCCACCAGCATTCCCTCAACGTGATGATCCTGACGATGATCCTCGCGAAGGGGCTGGGCCTCAAGCGGGAGGTCTTCGAGGCCGCCGGCATGGGCGCGCTGCTGCACGACATCGGCGCGAGCCGCATCAGCCCGATCGTGCTGCGCGCGAAGGAGCGCACGCGGCCGGAGGAGTCGCTCTACCGGCTGCATGGCGAATACGGCCTGCAGATCGTCGGCAAGCACGTGGTGCCGCCGGTGCGTGCGATCATCCGCGACCACCACGAGAGCGTCGACGGCAGCGGTTTTCCCGCGGGGCGCAAGGGTCCAGACATCAACCCGCTTGCGCGCATGGTCGCGATCGCGAATCGCTACGACAATCTGTGCAACCCGCCCTCGCTCGCCGAAGCGATGACGCCGGCCGAGGCGCTGTCGCAGATGTTTGCGCGCGAGTCGGCGCATTTCGATGCCTTCATGCTGTCGGCCTTCATCAAGGAGCTGGGGGTCTATCCGCCCGGCTCCTTCGTGCGCCTGTCGACCGGCTCGATCGCGATCGTCGTCGCGGTCACGCCGGGCAACACGCTCAAGCCGACGGTGCTGGTGTACGAGCCGGGCGTGCCGCGGCGCGACGCGCTAGTGCTGAGCCTGGTCGACTCCGACGAGGTCACGATCGACGCCGTGCTGAAGCCGCGCACCTTGCCGCGCGAAGTCGTCGAATACCTCAATCCGCGCATGAACCTCGCGTACTTCGCGCAGCGCGCGCACGGCTGATTCGGCGCTAGCGGACGCTGATCTCCACGCTGTCGAAGCGGCCCGCGTCGTCCATCGCGGTAATCCGGTACGGGCCCGCGACGGGGAATTTCCGCAGCAGCGTCCGGCCCGCCGCCACGCGCCCGACGTGCACGCCGTTTACCAGCCAGGTCAGGGCGTCCTGCCCGCCGCGCGCTTCGAGCCGAAGTTCGGGCGCCGGGCCGGTGCCGGCGCGGCGTATCGTTTCCCCCTCGCTGACGCCGACGATCTTCAGTCCCGCCTCGGGGGCGACGGCATCCTTGCACGCCGGCGCCCATGCGGGGGGCAGCGCGTGCTGGCGCGTTGCGCTGTCCAGCCACGGTTCGAGCGCGGCGGGCCAGCGCGCCATCTCCACGGCGCGCATCTCGCCGGCGGCGCAGCCGGCACGCACCCGCAGGCCGCTGTCCGCGTCGCGGTGATCCGTGTAGCGCGCCGCGCCGCCGCGCAGGCGGTCGGGAAGGGTCGGCGGTGCGGCGCCGTTGAGGATCCAGGCGGTGCGCTGCTCGTGGCACAGCCCGGCTGGCAGGTCATCGCTACGGGTGCCCAGCGGCCAGCAGATCTTCGCCAGCGTAACGCCCGCGGGCGGAACGCGCGGCCCGGGCGGCGCGCCGTCGACCGCGGAAAACACGTCGATCAGCAGCGGCGCGGCGATGTTCGCGCCGAAGAAGCCGGGGTTGGGCGTGCCGTCGGGCCGGCCGACCCACACGCCCACCGTCAGGCGGTCGCTGACGCCGACCGACCAGGCGTCGCGGAAGCCGAAGCTCGTGCCGGTCTTGAAGGCGATGCCGCGCCGTACGCCGACGCCGCCTTCGACCGCGCGCGCGAGTGGCCCGCCCGATTCGAGGATGTCGCGCACGATGAAGGCCGCGCCCGCGCTCATCATGCGCGTCTCCTCGAGCGGTGCGTCGCGCGTGTAGCGCGGGCGGGCGGCAATGCCGCCGCGTGCGAACGAGGAGTACGCTCCGACCAGGCCTTCCAGGCTCGTCGCGGCGCCGCCCAGGATGACGCTGAGGTTGGGGACGGCGCCGCGCGGCAGTTCCAGCCTGAGGCCGCCACGGCGCAGCTGGGCGACGAAGCGCTGCGGCCCGAGACGGTCGAGCACCTCCACGGCCGGCACGTTCAGCGATTTCTGCAGCGCGTGCGACACGCTCACCGGGCCGCTGAAGTTTGCCTGGAAGTTGCCCGGCTGGTAGCCCGCGAAGGACTGCGGCACGTCGGCCAGCAGCGATTCCGAATGGATTAGGCCCTCGTCGAGCGCCAGCCCGTAGAGGAAGGGCTTCAGCGTCGAGCCGGGCGAGCGCGTCGCGCGCACCATGTCCACATGCGAGAAGCGGCTCTCGTCGCCGAAGTCGGCCGAGCCCGCGTAGGCGAGCACTTCCAGCGTCGCGTTGTCGACCACCAGTGCGGCCATCGACACGCGTGGCGGCAGCACCGACAGCCGCGACGCGAGCAGCTGTTCGACCATGCCCTGCATGCCCGCGTCCAGCGTCGTCTCCACGCGCGGCCGGCGAGGATGCTCGCGGCGCAAGCGCTCGGCGAACAGCGGCGCGAGCAGCGGTTCGCGCACCGTCTGCGCGATCACCGGCTCCTCGCGCGCGTCTCGCACGCGTTCCGCGCCCCAGTGCCGCGCCATGCGCGCCAGCACCTTGTCGCGCGCAGCCCGTGCGCGCTCGGGGTAGCGGTCCGGCCGCAGCAGCGAGGGGGCCTGCGGCAGCACCGTCAGCAGCGCGGCCTCCGCTTCCGTGAGGCGCGCCGCGGGCTTGCCGAGATAGGCGCGGCTGGCCGCCTCGACGCCCTCCAGCACGCCGCCCATCGGCGCGTAGCCGAGGTAGAGCTCGAGGATCTCGCGCTTGGACAGGCGCAGTTCCAGCTGCAGCGCGCGCACCATCTGGCGCAGCTTGCCGCGTAGCGTGCGCGGGGTCGGATCGAGGATGCGTGCGACCTGCATCGTCAGCGTGGAGCCGCCCGACACGACGCGGCCGCTCGTCGCCCACTGCCCCGCAGCGCGCAACAGCGCGAGCGGATTCACGCCGGGATGCCAGCGGAAGAAACGGTCCTCGTAGGAGATCAGCGCCTCGAGGTAGCGCGGCGACACCTCGTCCTGGCGGACGGGATGGCGCCAGATGTGCGTGCGGTCGGGGAAGGCGCGCAAGGGGGTGCCGTCGCGCGCCAGCACCACTTGGGCATGCGGCGCCGCGCGCCCCGGCAGGGGCGGCGGGAAGAGCTGGTCGGCGACGAGCAGCAGCGTCAGCGCCGCGGCGAGCGCGAGGCGCAGGCGGCGGCTCATTGCCCGCCGTCGGCCCCGTCGCTGCCTCCGCCATGACTTCCGTCGGTGATCTGCAGCGTTTCATCGCCCCCGGCCAGGCCGTAGATGTAGGGCTGGTACATGTCCTCCGCGTAGGTCGGCGGCACGACGAAGCGTCCCGGCGTGACAACGCGCACGCGATAGAAGAAGTTCATCTCGCCCCGCAGTTTCGCGGCAACGACGAAGCGGTCGTCGCGGAACTCGACGTGCTGGATCGCGGCGTCCTGCATCGCCTGGCGCGGGTCGATGCCGGCGATGCTGATCGCCGACTGCTCGCCCTGCACGATGTTGGCGTTCTCGATCTCGACCCCCGCCGGCACGTAATCGACGACCAGGCCGTTGCTGTGGCGGCCGGCGGTGAGCACGCGCAGGCGCACGATCAGCGTCTCGCCGACGCGCAGCGGCCGCTTGCCGAGCGGTTGGCCGTCCGGCGTGTACCACTCGCGCCTGAGGTCGAAGGCATCGCGCCGCGCCGCGGGCATCGTCGCGGGGTTGCCCGCGAGATTGAGTTCGGCGAAGAGCCTTTCCTGATGGGTGTTGGTGAGGCGTACGCCGCCGGCGACGTCCTCGGCGGACAGGGACAGGAACTGCGTGCCCTTGCCGCCGATCGCCTGCGTGCTGCCGGCGCTGGCGGCGTCGGCCGTCCAGCGGCCGCCTTCTCCGGTGACGAAGCTGCGCCCGAGCAGGAACAGTGCGAGCTTCTCCTGGGTGCTGTGGTAATCGCGGCCGCGGTCCAGTTCGGCGGCGACGAGGTTCACGAGGTTCTCGCGCCCTTCCGGTTTGAGGCCGTGCTTCTCGAGCAGCACGTACATCAGCGCCCAGTCGCGCAGGTTGCTGCCGTAGTCGCCCCACCAGTAGTTGTCCGGCCGGTTCTTGCGCATGCCGGCCTCGAGCGCGCTCGTCGCGCGCGCCTCGTCGCCCATGAGCTTCAGCGCGATCCCGAGCTGCACCAGCCCGAGTCCGGAGTGCGCCGCGGCCTGCGATTCGTGCAGCTGGCGCAGCGTCGCGAGCGGCGCCTTGCCCTGGCGCGCGAGCACGTAGGCGCCGTAGGCGAGCACCGCGAAGCGGCCCGAACCGGCGTAGCGGTGGTCGGTCCATACCGAATCCGCACTGTACTTCACCGCTTCGCGCGGCAGGCCGGCGACACCCTCCTGCAGGCCCTTGAGCAGGAATTCGACGGCGCGCTTCTCCATCTCGGCCGGGACGTTGAAGCCCTGTTCGCGTGCGTCGAGCAGGAAGTTCGTGACGTAGGCCGACAACCAGTACTCGTAGTTGCCGACGTTGCCCCACAGGCTGAAGCCGCCGTTGGGCGCCTGCATCCCGGCCAGCCGCCCGATCGCCTTCTCCAGCATCTCGGCGCGCTGCGCCGGCGTGTAGGGCTTGAGGCCGAACTGCTTCGCGGCCGCCTCGTCGATGAACACGTGCGGGTAAGCGGTGCTCGTCGTCTGTTCGGTGCAGCCGTAGGGGTAGGTCAGCAGGCCGCGCACGGCATTGCGCACGTCGATCGGCGCCTTGTCGGATACCGCCAGGGTCGCCGCGACGCTGGGCTTCAGGAATCCGCCCAGTTCCGCGTCGCGCACTTCCACCGTTTCGCCCGGCGCGAGCGCGACGCGTTTCAGCACCGACTGGCGCGGTGTCGGCGCCTGCACCTGCAGCGGGAAGCTGCGGTCGAGCTTCGCCGCGTCGCTCTCGACCTGCACGCGCAGCTCGGTGAGCCCCAGCGCCGATCCCGCCTCGATGGGGATGCGCAGGATGCGCTTCTGCTGGTCCTTGAGCGCGATCCGCTGCTCGCCCGCGCGGATTTCGAGGCCGTCGCCGTTCGTCACGCTGATGCGCACGTCCTGGGCGGCGCCGGAGAGGTTCTGCACGTCGAGTGCGAGCACCGCGCTGTCGCCGACCGACAGGAAGCGCGGGGTCGCGAGTTCGACGACGAGCGGCGCGGCGACGACGACCTCGGCCTCCTGCATGCCGAAGCGCTCGCCGCTGGTCGCGACGGCCATCAGGCGCAGGCTGCCGTTGAAGTCCGGCACCGGCAGCGAGATCTCGGCCTCGCCCTGGTCGTCGAGCGCCACCGGGCCGCTGAAGATATCGACCAGGCGCACCTTCTTCGGCAGGCTCTTGGTCGGCTTGGGCGCGGCGTCGCCGCCGAACTTGAGCCGTCCCTTGTCGCCGGCCATCTTCTCGATCAAGCGCCCGTACACGTCGTGCGCGTCGGCGCCGTAGCGCAGCCTGGCGAAGAAGAAGGCGAACGGGTCGGGGCTCTTGAACGCGGTAATGTTGAGGATGCCGGCATCGACCGCGGACAGCGTGACCATGGCTTTCTGGCCCTTAGCCTCGGGTACCTTCACGCGCACCTTCAGCGGCTGTTCGGGTTTCATCTTTTGCGGCGCTTCGAGCGCGACGTCGAGCTTGCGCGTGCTGCGATCGAGCGGCAGGTGGATCAGGCCGAGCGCGCGTGCCGGCGTGATCATCTCGCCGCTGCTGCCCGGGCGCAGCACCATCACCGACACGTATAAGTCGTGGCGCTTCCATTCCTTGTCGACGGGGATGTCGATCGTCGTGCCGTCGGCGCCGACCGAGAGCCGACGCACCCACAGCGTCCTGTTGCCCTCGACGGTCACGAGCGCCTCGCCGGCGTGGGGCGGCGCGATGGTCAGGCGCGCCGTGTCGCCGTCCGCGTAGGCCGCCTTGTCGAGCTTCAGTGCGACGAGGTCGGGGCGCACACCCCGCGTTTCGTCGTCCTGTGCGCTCCAGCCCGCGTAGAAGCGGTAGCGTGCGGTCTGCTGCGTCTCGGGGTCGAGGATTTCCAGCCGGTAACGGCCGTACTTGACCGGCAGCGCGAGCTTGCCGCGGCCGCCGGCGGGCATGGAAACCTGCGTCGTCATGACCAGCTCGTCGGTCTCGGTGAAGCCCGAGTTCCAGCCGCGCTGGTCGTCGAAGCGCCAGTAATAGTTACGGTTCTCGCGGAACAGCCGCACCGGAAGTGCGGTGCCCGCCGCGAGGGTGCCGGCTGTATCGGCCCGTACCACTTCGAACTCCGCCGTGGCGCCTTCGCGTGCGTAGGCGCCGACGAACAGCGGGCGCACGCCGACCAGCACCGGTGCGGGCCAATGCACGCGCTCGATGCTGCGGATCACCGGCCGGCCGCCGCTCTCCAGCAGGCCGATGGTGGCACGCACGGTGAAGGGCGAGCGCCGCCCCGCGACCGGCTCGAGATCCACTTCGATATGCGCCTTGCCATTGTCGTCGAGCGCATTCTCCGGCAGCTCGGTGCGCGACTTGACTGTGTCCTCGTCCGCATCGCCGAACACGAAGCCGGGCAGTTTCTGCGCCAGCGGATTGCGGTTGCGCTCGGTGTTGACGACGCCGACCAGGCTATTGCCCGCCGCGGGGGCGCCGTAAAGGTAGCGCCCGCTCACGTCGATGCGCCAGCTCGCGTCGTCGGCGAGACTGTCCGCGCTGCTCGTGAGCTCGAGCTTCATGCGCTCGGGCAGGAATTCCTCGGCGCCGAAACGCATCACCGCCGCGGTCGTGCTGGCCGCCGGGTCGGTGCGCAGTTCGAGCGCCCACGAGCCGGTCGCGGCGTCGACCGGCAGTTCGATCGCCTGCGTGTAGTAGCCGGGGTCGAGTTCCTGCGGCTTCCACGTGCGGGTCCATTGCAGCTTGCCGTCCGGTCGGCGCAGCGCGGCCTGGATCGGCTGCGGCGGCACGGGGCGGCCGTCGGCATCGCGTGCGATCACCGACACGTCGAAGCGTTCGCCCGGACGGTACAGGTTGCGTCCGCTGTAGGCGAACAGGCGCACCGGGACGAAGGGCGTGCCGCCGATATCGAATTCGCCGAGGTCGAGCGCCGGTTCCTTCAGGGCGATCAGCGACAGGTGCTCGCCCTTGCGTGCCGTCAGCACGCGCGCGCCCTTCGGGCGTTCGGCGAATTGCGCCCGTCCGTCGCCGTCGGTCTCGCCGCGCGCCAGGGTCTTGCCCTCGCCGTCGATCCAGCTCAGCTCGGCGCCGCTTACGGCCTTGCCGCTGGCGAGCGAACTCACCCAGGCGTCGGCGCCGGCGGCGTACTGGCGCACGTGCAGGCCGAGATCGCTGACGTAGAAATAGGTGGTCTGGAACTCGTGGCGGAAGCGGTTCGGCTGCGACATCACCGCGACGTACACGCCGGGTTCGCGCAGCGCCGGGATGTCCTCGACCGGAATGAAGGTCACGCGGCGGCGGTCGGGCTTCTGCTCGGTGACGAAGCGGCCGATGAAGGCGCTGGTCGTGAGACGGTGCAGCTGGTCGAGCTGCCAGCCGTCGACGGCGCCCTTGAGCCGCGTGCGCGCGTCGCCATAGTAGTACGCGTCCTCGTCGTAGGAGTCGCCGTCCTCGGTGTCGGCGGACGCATCGCGGGTTGCCTGGCCGGCCACGACCTGGTCGAGGAATTCCGACAGGCGCTCCGGCTTGACCTTGAGGAACTGGATGTCGACCTCGGGCACGTTCACGGTGGTGACCGGCAGGCCGCCATTCTGCCCGGCGGGCAGGACCATGCCGCGGCTGGCGAAGTAGAAGGCCGGGGCGACCGTGCCCATGCGGATGGAGAAGCGCGCCTCCGCGTCGAGCTTGCTGCCGTTCTTCGCCGGCAGACCGGTCATCACGCGCACGACGTAGCGGGTCTGCGGCTTGACGTGCGGGAAGAACAGCAGCCGCGGGTTCTCGCCGACGACCCAGGCGCCGGCGACCGGCTTGCCGCCCTCGGTCGCCGTGTCGGCCGCCTCGCGGCTGCTCGCGTTGCTGACCGCGGAGGTCGTGCTGCCGTCTTCCTCGTCTTCATAGTGCACGCCCGCCGACGAACCTTCCGCAGCGTGGCCGGGAGAGGGCATCTCCAGCACCTGGAGAAACTTGTCGTGATCGCCGCGGGCGTCGAGCGGCAGGCTGAACGACAGCGCGAGGGCCGGCGATCCGTCGAGGTCGCGCGGGGCGCCGTCCACGAGTTCGAAGGGCACGCTGCCGGTTTCGGTCTCCTCGCGCGTCGCGAGGAAGTAGCCGCCAAGCGCCGCCACCAGAACGACGACGAGCGCGATCGGCGCAACGCCGAATCCCCTTGAACCAGCCTTTCCGAACCGCATGCCATTCCCCCGTTATATGCGGTCGGAATTGTAACCGAGGAGCGCGGGAAGCGCCCCGGGCCGGAAGGGACCGTCAGGGCAATCGCGCGATCGGCTGGACCGGGCTTTCCTGTGGGAGCGGCTGGTACCGCTTCCCGCGGTCAGACTGCCGTGCGCCTGGCGGACGTAGGTTCCGTCTTGCCGCGCCTATGCGGGGCGGATCGCGTCGAGCGCCTGTTCCAGCGATTTCACGCTGCGTTCGATCGTATGCAGCTTGTCGAGGCCGAACAGGCCGATGCGGAAGCTGCGGAAGTCGGCCGGCTCGTCGCACTGCAGCGGCACGCCGGCGGCGGTCTGCAGGCCTTCGGCGATGAACTTGCGGCCAGACTGGATCTCGGGGTCGTCGGTGTAGCACACGACCACGCCCGGCGCCTCGAAGCCCGGCGCTGCGACGCTGGGGAAGCCGTGCGCGGCGAGCACTGCGCGCACGCGCCGGCCCAGCTCCTGCTGCTCCGCCTTCACCTTGTCGAAGCCGTAGGACTCGGTCTCCAGCATCACGTCGCGCAGCGCGGTCAGCGCGTCGGTCGGCATGGTCGCGTGGTAGGCGTGGCCGCCCTTCTCGTAGGCTTCCATGATCTGCAGCCACTTCTTCAGATCGCACGCGAAGCTGGTGCTGACGGTCGCCTCGATGCGCTCGCGCGCTCGCTCGCCGAGCATCACCAAGGCGCAGCACGGTGGCGCGCTCCAGCCCTTCTGTGGCGCGCTGATGAGGATGTCTACGCCGCTTGCAGCCATGTCCACCCAGATCGTGCCGGAGGCGATGCAGTCGAGCACGAACAGGCCGCCGACCTCACGCACCGCGTCGGCGACCGCACGCACGTAGTCGTCCGGCAGCATCATCCCCGACGCGGTCTCGACGTGCGGCGCGAACACCAGATCGGGCCGGGTCTCGCGGATCGCCGCGACGACGTCGGCGATCGGAGCAGGCGCGAAGGGCGCCTGCGCCCCGGCTGCAACCTGTCGCGCCTTCAGCACGGTGCATTCGGACGGGATGGCGCCCATGTCGAAGATCTGCGTCCAGCGGTAGCTGAACCAGCCATTGCGGATCACCAGGCATTTCTTGCCGGTCGCGAACTGGCGCGCGACGGCCTCCATGCCGAAGGTGCCGCTGCCGGGCACGACGACGGCGGCGGCGGCGCCATACACCTTTTTCAGCACGCGCGAGATGTCGCGCATGACGCCCTGGAAGCGCTGCGACATGTGATTGAGCGCACGGTCGGTATACACCACCGAGTATTCGAGCAGACCTTCGGGATCGGGTTGGGGCAGCAGGCTGGGCATGTTCCTATGGCTCCACAGACGATGAATCCGACATGAGTATCCAGCTTAGCACGCAGTGCGGTGCTGGGCGCCTGGCGCTCAGGGCGGACAGGGGGTTCGGTCGAGGTATTGTGCGCATTCCGCATCGGTCAGGCCACTGGTGACGCGTTTGCGCAGCGCCGCCGCGACCTGCGCCGCATCGAGGGGATGGAAATGCACGCGCCGGTCGGCGCCGCCGGTCGCGAGCATGCGACCGTCGGGCGAGAAGGCCAGTGCGTGCACGGCGCCATCCTGCGGCGGCAGCACCAGCCGCTCCGTGCCGTTCGCGACCTCCCAAATGCGCGCGCTGCGGTCGCGTCCGGCCGTCGCCAGCAGGCGCCCGTCGGGGCTGAATGCAAGCGCATCGATCGCGCCCGCATGCCCAGACAGGCTGCGCACCTGCTTTCCGCCCGTCAGCCCCCACAGGCGCACCACACGGTCGGTGCCGGCACTCGCGAGCAGCGAACCGTCAGGGCTCAGCGCAAGGTCGAGGATCTCGTCGCCCTGTTGCTGCAGGCTGCGCAGCCGCTTGCCGTCGGTGGCATTCCATTGCGCGAGTGCCCCGTCGGCACCTGCCGTCAGCACGCTGTGTCCGTCGCGGCTGAAGATCACACCGTTCAGCGCTGCGGTGCCGGTGCGCAACCACAGGCGCCGGGTCCCGCTGGCGGCATCCCACACGCCGACCATCCCGTCGCGTCCGCCGGTGACGACGCGGTGTCCGTCGCTGCTGAAGGCGATGGCATTTACGCGCCCGGCATGTCCGAGCAGCGTCAGCGGCGGCCGTTCGCCGGCGGCGTCCCACAGCGTTGCGCTGCCGTCGCCTTGCGCGGTGGCGATGCGGGTGCCGTCCGGGCTCCATGCGACGCGCGTTGTCGTGCCGTTTGGCACGGCGAACCTGTGCAGGGTCTTCGCGCTCGCGCGATCCCACACCGTGGCACCCGTGCCGAGGGCCGCCGTCGCGATCCGGTTGCTGTCGGGACTGAAGGCGAGGCTGCGGATCGCCCCCGCGTGGTCGAAGGCGAGGTCCCACAGCTTGACTCTGCCGTCGGCTCCGCTCGTTGCAAGCGTGGTCCCGGCGGCGTCGAAAGCGAGGTCGGTGACCGGGTTGCCGTCGCCGGCGAAGGGCTCACGCGGCTGGCATTCACGGTCGGCGCGCGTGCAACCTGCCACTTGCCAAAGCAGCGCGGAGCCGTCCGAGCCGCCGGTCGCCAGCAGGCTGCCGTCCGGGCTGAATGCGACGGCACGGATCGCTCCGGGCTGTTCGGCCAGCTCGCGTACCGCGATGCCGCTGCCGACCTCCCACAGGCGTGCCCGGCGGTCTTCGCCTGCGCTCACGAGCCAGCGCCCGTCCGGACTGAACGCGAGCGCAAGAACCGCGTCCGTATGCCCCTCGAGCACCTGCAGTACTCGCCCGCTCAGGAGATCCCAGACACGCAGCGTTGCGTCGCTGCCGGCGGTCGCCAGATGACGTCCGTCCGGGCTGAATGCGACTGCGTGCACCTGCCCCTTGTGGCCGGCGAGGTTGGCGAGCAGGCCGCCGGAATCGGCGTCCCACAGCCGCACGACCGGGCTCTGTCCCACCGTCGCGACGATTTCCCCGTCCGGTCCGAACGCGACGGCGTTCAAGGGCTCCGGCTGTCGCGGCAGCTCGCGCAGCCGTTCGCCGCGCACCACGTCCCACAGCACGATGCGGCCGTCCTCGCCCACCGACGCGAGGGTCTTCCCGTCGGGATCGAGGGCGAGATCGCGGACCTCGCCCTCGTGTCCGCGCAACTCCGGGGACTCCGAGCCTTCGGCGACATTCGCCAGGCGCACCGTCCCTTCCTGCCCGGCCGACGCCACCTGCGAGCCGTCCGGGCTGAAGGCGATTGCATTGATGCGGCCCGCCTGCCCGCGCAAGCTCAGGCGCAGCCGGCTGCCGTCGAGGCTGCGGCGCACCGCGTCCTCGGCCTGGGCGCGCAAGAAAGGCGCGGCCTCCGCAGTGCGCCGCAGCGCATCGGCGGCCGCGCGGGCGGACAGGTCCGGATCGGATTCGAGATGGCGCAAGGCCGTGACGACCAGTTGCAGCGACAGCGCGACCTCGGCTTGCTGGCGGCGCTGCAGTTCGGCCACCTGTCGTGCGATCAGCGTCGCGATTGCCACAATGGCCAGCAGGAGCGCAAGGATGCCCAGCCCGATCGCGCGCCGCCGCATGCGTCGCGCGATGGCGGAGGGATCCGCGCCGGGATCAAGTCCGCCGGCACCGCCCTTGTCGCTGCGTCTTGCCGGACGCTCTTCCGTCAGCAGTTCCGCGACCATGCCATCCGCAGATGATGCCACCACCGTCCTCCTCGCCGATTCGCCGTGGGGCGCGCCGTCAGGCGATCTGGCGCCCCCTCGCCGCTGAACTATATTTGAAGCACGCTCCCGCTCGAAGGAGTTCGGTCACGTGTGCCCCGATAACCATACCTCGTGTCCGACGCGACGATCCACCGCCGCGTTCGCGACGCCTGCCCGCAGACGAAGCGCGCGCCGCCGCGCGGCTGCCACCCCCGGGCGACCGTGTCCAGAATGCCGGGGACATCGGGCCGGTGCCGGTTACAATGTGTAAAGCAGCGCGGGCGCATGCACGAGCGGACACTCGGGTTGATCCTTATGCCCGCGAACCTCGCCATGCTTTACGATGGGCGTGGGCGGCTGTCACCCGCCGCGCTGCTCACGCCTTACTGGGCAATAGAGCCGTCCTCCGCATTTCCGAACCAACACAATTGGAGTCCGTTCATGCGCAAGTCCCTCACCGCCCTCGCCCTGTGCCTCTCCGTCGCCGGTCTCGCCGCGCCCGCCCATGCCCAGCTCACCGGCACATTGCAGAAGATCAAGGATTCCGGCGCGATCACGATCGGCCATCGCGAATCCTCGGTGCCTTTCTCCTACCTCGACGCCAACCAGAAGCCCATCGGCTACGCGATGGACCTGTGCGCCAAGGCCGTCGATGCGATCAAGGCCGAGCTGAAGCTGCCCAGCCTGCAGGTGAACTACCAGGCGGTGACCTCGCAGAACCGCATTCCGCTGATGCAGAACGGCACCATCGACCTCGAGTGCGGGTCGACCACCAACAGCGTCGCGCGCCAGCAGCAGGTCGGCTTCTCGGTGGCCTACTTCGTCACCAGCGTGCGCATGGCCGTGCGCAAGGACTCGGGCGTCAAGGACATCGGCGACCTCAACGGCAAGCCGGTCGTCACCACCACCGGCACGACGTCCGACCAGCTCATCAAGATGAACGAGAAGGGCAAGACCATCGACGTCAGGAACATCTACGGCAAGGACCACGCCGACTCCTTCCTGATGGTCGAGAGCGCCCGCGCCGCCGCCTTCGTCATGGATGACATCCTGCTCGCCGGCCTGATCGCCAGCTCCAAGAACCCGGCCAATTTCGAGATCGTCGGTCCATCGCTGCGTGACGAACCCTATGCGGTCATGATGCGCAAGGACGACGCACCGATCAAGGCGATCGTCGACAAGACCCTCACCGGCCTGATGAAGTCCGGCGAGGCCGAGAAACTGTACGCCAAGTGGTTCATGAACCCGATCCCGCCGCGCAACGTGAACCTCAACTTCCCGATGAGCGCGGCGGTGAAGGCCGCGTTCCAGAACCCGACCGACAAGGGCGTCGAGTAACCGGCCCCGGCGCGGCGGCCGTCCCGCTGCCGCCGCGCCCCGACATCCGACAAACCCGGCGCCCGCGCGCCGCCCAGGGAGGGCAGTTCGCATGAACTACCATTGGGACTGGATGTTCTTCTTCCAGGAGACCGACGACGGTCTCAAGTATTACGACTGGATCCTGTCCGGTCTCGGCTGGACCACCTTCGTCTCGCTCGCCGCGCTCGCCGTCGCGCTGATCCTCGGCTCGGTCCTCGGCGTCATGCGCACCACGCCAAACCGCGGGCTGGTGGGCCTCGGCGACGCCTATGTGGACCTCTTCCGCAACATCCCGCTGATCGTCCAGCTCTTCATGTGGTTCTTCGTCGTGCCGGAGCTGGTGCCCGAGAACATTGGCATCTGGATGAAGCAGGACCTGCCCTACTTCGTCACCGCGATCGTCGGCCTGGGCCTCTACACCGCCGCGCGCATCGCCGAGCAGGTCAAGGCCGGCATCAACTCGCTGTCGCGCGGTCAGCGCAACGCCGGCCTCGCCCTGGGCTTCACCGAGTGGCAGACCTACCGCTACGTGCGCCTGCCCATGGCCTACCGCATCGTGTTGCCGGCGCTCACGTCCGAGGCGATGAACATCTTCAAGAATTCGGCCGTCACCTACGCGGTCGGCATCCTCGAGCTGTACTTCCAGTACAAGCAGATCATCGAGAAGACCTCGCAGGTGCTCGAGATCACCATCGTCGTGACCCTGTGCTACTTCACCCTCGCCTTCGTCATGAACCGCATCCTCGCCTTCGTCGAGGCCCGCACGCGCGTGCCCGGGCTCATCGTCGGCACGAAGGGCAGCAAGTGAGGAGGCCGTGACATGAGCGATTTCGACTTCTCCGTCATCACCCAGAACTGGGCCTTCCTCGCCGAGGGGCTGCGCTACACGCTGCAGGTCACCGTCACCGCGATGCTCGGCGGCATCCTCATCGGCACGGTGCTCGCGCTGATGCGTCTGTCCTCGATCGTGCCACTGCAGTGGTTCGCTGCCGGCTACGTCAACATCTTCCGCAGCGTGCCGCTGGTGCAGGTGATCCTCGCCTTCTACCTCATCATCCCACTGGTGCTGCAGATGATCACCGGAAAATCGACGCCGATCGGCGCCGCCAACTCGGCCTACTTCACCTTCACGATCTTCGAGGCCGCGTATTACTCGGAGATCATGCGCTCGGGCATCCAGTCCATCCCCAGGGGCCAGATCGCCGCCGGCTACGCGCTCGGCTTCACCTACGGCCAGACGATGCGCTTCGTCGTGCTGCCGCAGGCCTTCCGCAACATGCTGCCGGTGCTGCTGACGCAGACCATCATCCTGTTCCAGGACGTTTCTCTGGTCTATGCCATCGGCGCCACCGACTTCTTTGGCGCGGCCGACAAGATCACGCAGCGCGACCTGCGCCCGGTCGAGATGTACACCACCGTCGCGGTCGTCTATTTCGTCATCTGCTTCACGCTTTCGCGCCTCGTGAAGCGGCTGCAATCGCGCATCGCCATCATCCGCTAAGTCACGGAGCCAGCAACGATGATCGAGATCAAGAACGTCTCCAAGTGGTACGGCAGCTTCCAGGTGCTGACCGACTGCACGACCCAGGTGAGCAAGAGCGAGGTCGTCGTCGTGTGCGGCCCCTCCGGCTCAGGCAAATCGACGCTGATCAAGTGCGTCAATGCGCTCGAACCCTTCCAGCAGGGCAGCATCATCGTCAATGGCATCGCCGTCGAGAACCCCAAGACCGACCTGCCCAAGCTGCGTGCCAAGGTCGGCATGGTGTTCCAGAATTTCGAGCTCTTCCCGCACATGACGATCACCGACAATCTCGCGATCGCGCAGATCAAGGTGCTCGGCCGCAGCCGGGAAGAGGCCGTCGACAAGGGCATCAAGCTCCTCGACCGCGTCGGCCTCAAGGCGCACGCGGCGAAGTTCCCCGGCCAGCTCTCCGGCGGCCAGCAGCAGCGCGTCGCGATCGCGCGCGCACTCGCGATGGACCCGATCTGCATGCTGTTCGACGAACCCACCTCGGCGCTCGACCCCGAGATGATCAACGAGGTGCTCGACGTCATGGTGCAGCTCGCCCACGAAGGCATGACGATGATGTGCGTCACGCACGAGATGGGTTTCGCGCGCAAGGTCGCCAACCGCGTGATCTTCATGGACCGCGGGGCCATCGTCGAGGACGCGGCGAAGGAAGATTTCTTCGGCCAGCCGCGCTCCGAACGCGCGCAGACCTTTCTCGCGAAGATCCTCAATCACTGAGACATCGGGGGCGGGGCGCCGCCCCCGGTGGTCACACCTTCTTCAGGTAGCACGCCTTCAGCATGAAGTTGCCGCCGTCCATCCTGCAGTCGACCTCGTGATCGCCGCCGACGAGGCGGATGCTCTTCACCTTGGTGCCGACCTTGAGCGTGATCGACGAGCCCTTCACCTTCAGGTCCTTGATCAGCACCACCGAGTCGCCGTTCTGCAGCACGTTGCCATTGGCATCCTTGACGACTGCCTCGGCCTCGTCCTCAGCCGCTGCTGCCTCGGCCATCGGCCATTCGTAACCGCAGTCCGCGCATACGTAGTTCGCTCCGTCCGGATAGGTGTTTTCCAGGGTGCATTGGGGGCAGGCCGGGATGTTCGACATGGTGTCCTCGCTGATCGCAGGTGCGAAAAAGGCCCGCAGTATCCCTAACGGCGCAGGGGTTGGCAATGTCCGCCGTGCCGCGCTTTACTCTCCGCCGTCCTTGCAGTCGAATGGGCGGACCGCACAGCCCGTGCAAGGAGTGACGATGAGCATCGAACGCAAACCCATCCGCCGAGGTGGCATCCGTTCCGCCGGCTACGACCGCGGCGCACGCATCCTCGAAATCGAATTCGACACCGGCAGCATCGTCCAGTACAGCGGCGTCGGCGACGAGATCGCACGCCGCTTCCTCGCCAGCGGCGCCCCGGCGAGCTACTACCACGACAACATCGAGGACGAGTTCACCGCCAGACGCGTGAAATGATCTCCGAGCATGCGGCGCGGGCTCCGCGTCGCTTGCCCATCTCGCCGGAATATTATGGCAAGTAACTGTTTGGAAATCACTTTTCCGTGGAACAGGGGCGGGGAACACTAGGCTTTCGCAGCGCAACAGCGTAAAATCCCGCGTCTTTCGCCTCATCCGCGCCGGGGTGCGCCATGCTCTATCCCTCCCGTTTCGATGTCATCGTTGTCGGCGGCGGCCATGCCGGCACCGAAGCCGCCCTCGCGTCCGCGCGCATGGGCGCGAAAACCCTGCTCCTCACGCACAACATCGAAACCCTCGGCCAGATGAGCTGCAACCCGTCGATCGGCGGCATCGGCAAGGGCCACCTCGTCAAGGAAGTCGATGCGCTCGGCGGCGCGATGGCTGCCGCCACCGACGAGGGCGGCATCCAGTTCCGCATCCTCAACGCCTCGAAGGGCCCCGCCGTGCGCGCGACCCGCGCCCAGGCCGATCGCGTGCTGTACAAGGCCGCGATCCGTCGCCGCCTCGAAAATCAGCCCAACCTGTGGCTGTTCCAGCAGGCCGTTGACGACATCACCGTCGCCGGCGACCGCGTCACCGGCGTCGTCACGCAGATCGGCCTCGCCTTCGAGGCCCCCGCCGTCGTGCTCACCGCCGGCACCTTCCTCAACGGCCTCGTGCACGTCGGCCTCGAACACTACTCCGCCGGCCGCGCTGGCGATCCCCCGGCGATCTCGCTCGGCCGGCGCCTCAAGGAACTCAAGCTCCCGCAGGGGCGGCTGAAGACCGGCACCCCGCCGCGCCTCGACGCGCGTACCATCGACTTCTCGGTGATGCAGGAGCAGCCCGGCGACGACCCCGTGCCGGTGTTCAGCTTCCTCGGCTCGGCCACCCAGCATCCGCGCCAGCTATCGTGCTGGATCACGCATACCAATCAGGGCACGCACGACATCATCCGCGCCAACCTCGACCGCTCGCCGATGTACTCCGGCGTCATCGAGGGCGTCGGCCCGCGCTACTGCCCGTCGATCGAGGACAAGATCCACCGCTTCGCCGACAAGGACAGCCACAACATCTTCCTCGAGCCCGAAGGCCTCACGACGCACGAGATCTACCCCAACGGGATCTCCACCTCGCTCCCCTTCGACGTCCAGCTTGCCGTCGTGCGCTCGATCCGCGGCCTCGAGAATGCCCACATCCTGCGTCCCGGCTACGCGATCGAATACGATTACTTCGACCCGCGCAACCTCAAATCCAGCCTCGAGACCAAGACTTTCCGCGGCCTCTTCTTCGCCGGCCAGATCAACGGCACCACTGGCTACGAGGAAGCTGCCGCGCAGGGGCTGCTCGCCGGCGCCAACGCCGCGCTGCAGGTGCAGGGACGCGAAGCCTGGTGCCCGCGCCGCGACGAAGCCTATCTCGGCGTTCTCGTCGACGACCTCATCACCCGCGGCGTCGCCGAGCCCTACCGCATGTTCACGTCGCGCGCCGAATACCGCCTGTCCCTGCGCGAGGACAATGCCGACCTGCGCCTGACCGAAAAGGGCCGCGAGCTGGGGCTCGTCGATGACGTCCGCTGGGAAGCCTTCTGCCGCAAACGCGAAGCGATCGAGCGCGAAACGGCACGCCTCAAGGCCACCTGGGCGGTTCCCGAGCGCGTTCCCGCCGCGGACGCCGAGCGCGTCGTCGGCAAGGCGCTGGAACGCGAATACCGGTTCTTCGAGCTGCTGCGCCGTCCGAACATCCGATATGCGGACCTCATGACCCTGCCCGGGGCACCGGAGACTCCGGAAACCGACCCGCAGGTCATCGAACAGCTGGAGATCGCCGCCAAGTACCAGGGCTACATCGACCGTCAGCAGGACGAGGTCGCCAAGCAGCTGCAGGCCGAATCCACGCGCCTGCCCGCCGAGCTCGACTACGCCGAGGTGCGCGGCCTGTCCAAGGAAGTGCAGCAGAAGCTCAACCTGCACAAGCCTGAAACCATCGGTCAGGCAGGTCGCATCCAGGGCGTCACGCCCGCGGCGATCTCGCTGCTGCTGGTGTGGCTGAAGCGTCGCGAACTGGTCGCGCGCAGCCGCGGCACCGACGCGACGCAGGCGAAATCCGCATGAGCGCGATGACCCTGGAACGCGGCCTTGCCGAAATGGGGCTGAACCTGCCGGCCGACGTGCTCGCGAAATTGCTCGAATTCGCCGCCTTGCTGCAGAAGTGGAACAAGGTCTACAACCTCACCTCGATCCGTGGCGCCGGCCAGGTCATCACGCACCACCTGCTCGACTCGCTTGTGGTGCTGCCGCATCTCGCCGGCATCGGGCGCCTCGCCGACATCGGCTCCGGCGGCGGGCTTCCGGGCATCCCGCTCGCGATCGCCACGGCCGCGCGCCAGCCTGCGCCTGCAATCACGTCGATCGAGACCGTCAACAAGAAGGCGAGCTTCCAGCAGCAGGCGAAGATCGAGCTGAGCCTCGCGAATTTCACCGTCCTCAACGAGCGTGTCGAAAACGTACGCCCCGGGCAGCCCTTCGATGCCGTCATCTCGCGCGCCTTCTCCGAACTCGCCGATTTCGTCGGCCTCACGCAACACCTGCTGCGTCCCGGCGGTCGCTTCCTTGCCATGAAGGGCGTGTATCCTCACGACGAAATCGCACGCCTGCCCGCCGACTTCCGCATTGTCGAGGCCGTGCCGCTGACGGTGCCGGGACTCGGCGCCGAACGACACCTGATCATCGTGGAAAAGAGCTGAATGGCCCGAATCTTCTGCGTCGCCAACCAGAAAGGCGGAGTCGGCAAGACCACCACCTGCGTGAACCTCGCCGCCGCGCTGCAGCTCGCCGGCCAGCGCACCCTCCTCATTGACCTCGATCCGCAGGGCAACGCGACCATGGGCAGCGGCATCGACAAGCGCGCGCTGCAAAAGTCCGTGTATCACCTGCTCGTCGGCCTCGCGACGCTCGACGAGGCGCGCGCGACCTCGCCGACGGGCGGCTACGACGTGCTGCCCGCGAACCGCGACCTCGCCGGCGCCGAAGTCGAACTCGTCGACCTCGAGCGCCGCGAGAACCGCCTGCGCGACGCTTTCAGGCAGTTCGATGCCGACTACGACTTCGTCCTCGTCGACTGCCCGCCCTCGCTGTCGATGCTCACGCTCAACGGCCTGTGCGCCGCCGACGGCGTCATCATCCCGATGCAGTGCGAGTACTACGCGCTCGAAGGCCTGTCAGATCTCGTCAACACGATCAAGAAGGTGCACGCGAACCTCAATCGCGACCTCAAGATCATCGGCCTGCTGCGCGTCATGTTCGACGCGCGCATGACGCTGCAGCAACAAGTCTCCGCCCAGCTCGAGAGCCATTTCGGCGACAAGGTGTTCGACGCCATCGTGCCGCGCAACGTGCGCCTCGCCGAAGCGCCCAGCCACGGCATGCCGGGCGTTGTCTTCGACAAGGCAGCCAAGGGCGCGCAGGCCTACATGGCCTTCGCGAAGGAAATGATCGACCGCGTGAAGACGCTGTAACCCGCCCACGACACAGCACCCACAGCCCATGTCCCGACCCAAACTCAAAGGCCTAGGCCGCGGCCTCGACGCCCTGCTCGCGGCCAACAACGACGACGACGCGGTCGGCGAACTCCAGACCCTCGCCGTTTCCGCGCTGCAGCCCGGCAAGTACCAGCCACGTACGCGCATGGACCCCGGCTCGCTCGAGGAGCTGGCCGCCTCGATCAAGGCCCAGGGCGTCATGCAGCCCATCCTCGTGCGCCCCGTCGATGGCAGCGGCTACGAGATCATCGCCGGCGAACGCCGCTGGCGTGCCGCGCAGATCGCCGAGCTCGCCGAGGTGCCCTGCCTCGTGCGCGAGATCCCCGACGAGGCGGCGCTCGCGATGTCGCTGATCGAGAACATTCAGCGCGAGGACCTCAACCCGCTCGAGGAAGCGAGCGGCATCCAGCGCCTCATCGACGAGTTCGGCATGACCCACCAGCAGGCCGCCGATGCGGTCGGGCGCTCGCGTCCGGCCGCCTCCAACCTGCTGCGCCTGCTCAACCTCGCGCGCCCGGTGCAGGAGCTGCTCATGGCGGGCGACATCGACATGGGCCACGCGCGCGCCATCCTGCCCCTCGACGGCGCTAACCAGATCCAGCTCGCCAACCACGTCGCCGCGCGCGGTCTGTCGGTGCGCGACACCGAGCGCCTCGTCCAGCAGACCGTCAACCCGCGCCCCAAGAAGGCTGCCCAGGCGCCCGACCGCGACCTCCTGCGCCTGCAGGAGGAACTCGCCGACCTTATCGGGGCTACCGTCCGCATCAAGGCCAATCGCAAGGGGGCGGGAGAACTCAGCCTGCGATTCGGCAGCCTCGACCAACTCGACGGTCTCCTCGCACGCCTTCGCGGCGAGACGGAATAAGACCTTTTGCTGACCTCATTCGCAGGTCGAATGGGGTTCCGGCTACGAAAAAGCGCCTATCTTCTATAAGATGCAGGACCTGGCGCCGGCACCATGCTGCAGTGCCATACATATTTGACTTTGTTACGGTTAACCCCTAGTATTCGCGGAATTTTTGAGGCGGTCGGCGCCTGACAGGCGCGGCGCGGCGGCAGATCCATGCTGAAGATGGTTTTACTGCAGTTCTGCGCGACGATCGTGGCAACGGCCATTGCGGCCGTTTTTTTCGGCCCGGCCGGAGCGATCTCCGCAGTACTCGGAGGTCTGTCCTGCGTGTTGCCAAGCGCCCTGTTCGCGCTGCGGTTGCACCTCGTCGCCAAGCGCGGCGGGTCAGGCCATGTGACAGCTTTTTTTGTCGGCGAGTTCCTGAAGGTCGCGTCGATAGTGGGATTGTTGGTGCTGGTCGGGCTGCGCTATGAAGACGTCCATTGGGGCGGTCTCTTCATCGGCCTGATTCTGGCACTGAAGGCGAATTTGTTTGCATTTTTGGTGAAGACCTGATTATGGCTACCGAAGCACCCACCGCAGGCGAGTACATCGTCCACCACCTCACCCACCTCAACTCTACCGGGCACGCCCAGAAGGCCGTGATCGATTGGAGCGTGTGGAACCTCGACACCCTGTTCTTCTCGATCTTCCTGGGCGTCGTTACCCTGTTCTTTCTGATCCGCGCCGCCAACAAGGCCACCGCCGGCGTGCCGGGCCGATTCCAGGCTGCTGTCGAGATCCTGGTCGAGATGGTCGCCGATCAGGCCAAGGGCATCGTGCATAGCGCCGAATCGCGCAAGTTCGTCGCGCCGGTCGCACTCACCGTGTTCCTGTGGATCTTCGTCATGAACTCGATGGACTTCCTGCCGGTCGATCTGCTGCCGAAGATCTGGCAACTCATGACGGGCGATTCGCATGCCTACCTGCGCGTCGTGCCGACCGCCGACCTCAACGGCACCCTCGGCATGTCGATCGGCGTGCTGCTGCTGTGCCTCTACTACAACATCAAGATCAAGGGTATGTCGGGCTGGGTGCATGAGCTCTTCACCGCGCCGTTCGGCAGCCATCCCCTGCTGTATCCGGTGAACTTCCTGATGCAGATGATCGAATTCCTCGCCAAGACCGTCTCTCACGGCATGCGACTGTTCGGCAACATGTACGCCGGCGAGCTGATTTTCATGCTGATCGCGCTGCTCGGCGGCACCGCCACCGTCTTCGGCTTCGTCGGCCACGTCATCGCCGGTTCGATCTGGGCCGTGTTCCACATCCTGATCGTCGCGCTGCAGGCCTTCATCTTCATGATGCTGACGCTGGTGTATATCGGCCAGGCACACGAAAGCCACTAACCGTTTTGTAGTCTTGTAGTCGTAACTGGTTTCTTTTTAACTTCAATCTCTTACTTAAGGAGTCGTCATGGAAAACGTTCTGGGTTTTGTTGCGCTGGCCGCCGGTCTGATCATCGGTATGGGTGCTATCGGTGCTTGTATCGGTATCGGCATCATGGGTTCCAAGTACCTCGAAGCTTCGGCCCGTCAGCCTGAACTGATGAACGCGCTGCAAACCAAGATGTTCCTGCTGGCCGGTCTGATCGACGCCGCGTTCCTGATCGGTGTCGGTATCGCGATGATGTTCGCCTTCGCCAACCCGTTCCAGCTCTGATCGGTTCGCTCATTTGGCCTCCATCGGCCTCATTGAACACAACTGAGGAGCAAGAACAGTGAATTTGAACGCAACCCTGATTGCCCAGCTCGTTGTGTTCTTCATTCTGGCGTGGGTCACCATGAAGTTCGTGTGGCCCCCCATCGTGAAGGCACTCGACGAGCGCGCGAAGAAGATCGCGGACGGGCTTGCGGCTGCGGACAAGGCAAAGGCCGACCTTTCTCTCGCCGAGAAGAAGGTCGTCGAGGAACTGCGCAAGGCCCGCGAATCCGCGGGTGACGTGCGCACGGCCGCTGAAAAGCAGGCCGCCACCGTTCTCGACGAAGCCCGCGCCGAAGCCGCGCGCATCATTGCCCAGGCGCGTGAAGCAGCCCAGGGCGAAGCCGGTGCCGCTGCGCAGCGCGCCAAGGAAGCCCTGCGCGACCAAGTCGCCAACCTCGCCGTGGCCGGTGCCGAGCGCATCCTGCGTCGCGAGATCAACGCCCAGGTGCACGCCGACCTGCTCGCCAACCTGAAACAGGAACTGCAATAAGTCATGGCCGAGAACGTCACCATCGCGCGCCCCTATGCGGATGCCGCCTTCGAGCTGGCCCGCGGGGCAGGTGCGCTGGGGCCTTGGTCGGAAGCACTCGATCGTCTGGCCGCGATTGCCGCGGACAGCGCGATGCGGGCCTGCATCAGTGATCCGAAACTGTCGGCGCAGCAGCTGTTCCAGCTGTTCGTCGACGTTGCGGGTCAGGGCCTGACCCCCGAACTGCAGAACTTCGTCCGCGTCCTCGTGGACAACGAGCGCCTGCAGGTGCTTCCGGAGATCCGTGACCTGTTCGTCGATCTCAAGAACGAACATGAGGGCGTCAAGGAGGCCGAAATCGCCTCCGCCTTCCCGCTCGACGATGCGACCCTGGCAACACTGAAAGCCGATCTTGAAAGCCGTTTCAAGTCGAAGCTGAACATCAGCGTGAGCCTCGACCCCGAACTCATCGGCGGGGTCCGTATCGCCATCGGCGACGAAGTGATCGACGCCTCGGTCCGCGGCAAACTCGCGAACATGGCCGCTGCGCTAAAGAACTAGGAGCATACCCAGATGCAACTCAACCCCTCTGAAATCAGTGATCTGATTAAGAGCCGGATCCAGAACCTGCAGCTCGCAGCCACGTCGCGCAACGAGGGTACGGTGGTGTCGGTTACCGACGGCATCACCCGCGTCCACGGCCTGGCGGACGTTATGCAGGGCGAAATGCTGGAATTCCCCGGCAACACCTTCGGCCTCGCGCTCAACCTCGAGCGTGACTCCGTCGGCGCGGTGGTTCTCGGCGAATACGAGCACATCACCGAAGGCGACTCCGTCAAGGCGACGGGCCGCATTCTCGAAGTGCCGGTCGGCCCCGAGCTGGTCGGCCGCGTCGTCAACGCCCTCGGTCAGCCGATCGACGGCAAGGGCCCGATCAATGCCAAGCTGACCGACAAGATCGAGAAGGTCGCGCCGGGCGTGATCTGGCGTCAGTCGGTGTCGCAGCCGGTGCAGACCGGCCTGAAGTCGGTCGACTCCATGGTGCCGATCGGCCGTGGCCAGCGCGAGCTGATCATCGGCGACCGCCAGACCGGCAAGACCGCCGTCGCCGTTGATGCGATCATTAACCAGAAAGGCCAGGACATGTTCTGCGTCTACGTTGCGGTCGGCCAGAAGGCCTCGACGATCGCGAACGTGGTGCGCAAGCTGGAAGAGCACGGCGCGATGGAATACACCATCGTCGTCGCCGCGACCGCTTCCGAGTCCGCCGCGATGCAATTCATCGCCCCGTACTCGGGCTGCACGATGGGCGAATACTTCCGCGACCGCGGCCAGGACGCGCTGATCATTTATGACGATCTGACCAAGCAGGCCTGGGCCTACCGTCAGATCTCGCTGCTGCTGCGCCGCCCGCCGGGCCGCGAAGCCTATCCCGGCGACGTGTTCTACCTGCACTCGCGCCTGCTCGAGCGCGCCTCGCGCGTCTCGGTCGACTACGTCGAGAAGTTCACCAACGGCGAAGTCAAGGGCAAGACGGGTTCGCTGACCGCACTCCCCGTGATCGAAACCCAGGCCGGCGACGTTTCCGCGTTCGTTCCGACCAACGTGATCTCGATTACCGACGGCCAGATCTTCCTTGATACCGACCTCTTCAACGCCGGTGTCCGGCCCGCGATCAACGCCGGTATTTCGGTGTCGCGAGTCGGTGGCGCCGCGCAGACCAAGGTCGTCAAGAAGCTCTCCGGCGGTATCCGTACCGACCTCGCGCAGTACCGCGAACTCGCGGCCTTCGCGCAGTTCGCGTCCGACCTCGACGACGCGACCCGCAAGCAACTCGAGCGCGGCCGCCGTGTGACCGAGCTGATGAAGCAGGTCCAGTACGCGCCGATGTCGATCGCGGAAATGGCCATCACGCTGTTCGCGGTGAACAACGGTTACTTCGACGACGTCGAAGTCGGCCGCGTGCTCGCCTTCGAGAACGGCCTGCAGCAGTTCGTCAAGACGAAGAACGCCGCGCTGGTCTCCAAGATCCTGTCCGCCAAGGAGCTCGACGCCGACGGCGAGAAGCAACTCGTCGCCACGATCGAAGAGTTCAAGAAGAGCTGGGCCTAAGGCCGCGGACGGAGACGGAATATGGCTAGCGGTAAGGAAATCCGTACCAAGATCAAGAGCGTGCAAAACACGCGCAAGATCACCAAGGCCATGGAAATGGTGGCCGCATCCAAAATGCGCAAGGCGCAGGACCGGATGCGTGCTGCCCGTCCCTATGCCGAGAAGATCCGCCGACTCGCCGCGAACCTGTCCCAGGCCAATGTGACCGACTACAAGCACCCCTTTCTGGTCCAGAAGGACCAGGTCAAGCGGGTGGGCCTGATCCTCGTCACTACCGACAAGGGTCTGTGCGGCGGTCTCAACACCAACATCCAGCGTGTCGCGCTGAACGCGATGAAGGAATGGAACGCCAACGGCGTTTCCGATATCCGTGCCTGCTGCATCGGCAACAAGGGTTTCGGCTTCATGCAGCGTATGGGCGCGAACGTCGTGTCGCACGTCGTGCAGATGGGCGACACGCCGCACCTGGAAAAGATGATCGGCCCGGTCAAGGTCATGCTCGACGCGTTCCAGAACGGCGAGCTCGACGCGGTCTACATTGCCTACACGCGCTTCATCAACACAATGAAGCAGGAGCCGGTGCTGGAGCAGCTGCTCCCGCTCTCCGGCGAACAGCTGGGCACACCCGAGAGCTCGTGGGATTACCTCTACGAGCCCGACCCGCAGGTGGTCATCGACGAAATGCTCGTGCGTTACGTCGAGGCGCTGGTGTACCAAGGTGTCGCGGAGAACATGGCTTCCGAACAGAGTGCGCGAATGGTGGCAATGAAGTCCGCCTCCGACAATGCCAAGAACGTGATTGGCGAACTGCAGCTGGTCTATAACAAGACCCGCCAGGCCGCGATCACGAAGGAGCTGTCGGAGATCGTCAGCGGCGCCGCCGCGGTGTAACGGATTATTGAATTAAGGAAACGACGATGAGTCAAGGAACTATCGTTCAGTGTATCGGCGCCGTGGTGGATATCCAGTTCCCCCGCGAAGCCATGCCGAAGGTGTACGACGCGCTCAAGCTCGAAAGCGCCGCCGACTCCTTCGCGGAAGAAGGTCTGACCTTCGAAGTCCAGCAGCAGCTGGGCGACGGCGTGGTGCGTACCATCGCGCTGGGTTCGTCCGACGGCCTGCGCCGCGGCATGAAGGTTGCCGGTACCGGCAAGCCGATCGCAGTGCCGGTCGGCCACGGCACGCTGGGCCGCATCATGGACGTGCTGGGTCGCCCGATCGACGAAGCCGGCCCGGTCGAAGCCGACGAGCTGCGTCCGATTCACGCGAAGGCCCCGAAGTTCGACGAGCTGTCCCCGTCGGTCGACCTGCTCGAAACCGGCATCAAGGTTATCGACCTGGTGTGCCCGTTCGCGAAGGGCGGCAAGGTCGGCCTGTTCGGCGGCGCCGGCGTGGGCAAGACCGTGAACATGATGGAGCTGATCAACAACATCGCGAAGCAGCACTCGGGTCTCTCGGTGTTTGCCGGCGTGGGCGAGCGTACCCGTGAGGGCAACGACTTCTACCACGAGATGAAGGACTCCAACGTTCTGGACAAGGTTGCGATGGTGTTCGGTCAGATGAACGAACCCCCGGGCAACCGTCTTCGCGTCGCGCTGACCGGCCTGACGATGGCCGAGCGCTTCCGCGACGAAGGCCGCGACATCCTGTTCTTCGTGGACAACATCTACCGCTACACGCTGGCCGGTACCGAAGTGTCCGCGCTGCTGGGCCGTATGCCATCCGCGGTGGGCTACCAGCCGACGCTGGCGGAAGAAATGGGCCGCCTGCAGGAGCGCATCACTTCGACCAAGGTCGGCTCGATCACCTCGATCCAGGCCGTGTACGTCCCTGCGGACGACTTGACCGACCCGTCGCCTGCAACGACCTTCCTGCACCTCGACTCGACCGTCGTGCTGTCGCGTGACATCGCCGCGCTGGGTATCTACCCCGCCGTCGATCCGCTCGACTCGACTTCGCGCCAGCTCGACCCGCTGGTCGTCGGTGAAGAGCACTACGGTGTGGCCCGCCAGGTGCAGATGACGCTGCAGCGCTACAAGGAACTGCGCGACATCATCGCGATTCTCGGCATGGATGAACTGTCGCCGGAAGACAAGCTGGCCGTGTCGCGTGCGCGGAAGATCCAGCGCTTCCTGTCGCAGCCCTTCCACGTCGCGGAAGTGTTCACCGGCTCGCCGGGCAAGTACGTGCCGCTTAAGGAGACGATCAAGGGCTTCAAGATGATCGTCAACGGTGAGTGCGATCACCTGCCGGAGCAGGCGTTCTACATGGTCGGTGGCATCGAAGAGGCCATCGAGAAGGCCAAGAAGCTCCAGTAATCTGGGCCGCCGCGCGGCAGTCCGCTGTCGCGCGGCCTTGAAAAGGAGTCAACATGGCAATGACGGTCCACGTGGACATCGTCAGCGCGGAAGAGCAGATCTTTTCCGGCCTGGCGGAGTTCGTTGCGCTTCCGGGCGAAGCGGGCGAACTCGGGATCCTGCCCGGCCACATGCCGCTGATGACCCGGATCAAGCCGGGCGCGGTGCGTGTGAAGGTGCCGGATCAGGCGGATGAAGAGCTGGTGTTCGTCGCCGGCGGCATTCTTGAAGTTCAGCCGGGACTGGTCACCGTTCTGGCGGACACCGCGATCCGGGGTAAGGATCTCGACGAGGCCAAGGCCCTCGAAGCCAAGCGTATGGCGGAAGAGGCGCTGCAGAACAAGTCGTCGGAGCTGGACTACGCGAAGGCCCAGGCAGAGCTGGCCGAAGCGATCGCCCAGATCGCCGCGATCCAGAAGCTGCGCAAGCGCGGTCACTGATCGCCACCCGCGCCGCAGTTGCGGCGCGATTGAAGCACAAAGGGCAGTCCGCGAGGATTGCCCTTTCCATTTCCGGCCCGCCTTGCGAGGTGGCGGGCAGTTCAGGCGCGGCGTGCCGCCGTGCCGAGCCGGCCGAGACGCTTGTCGAGGCGCGCGAGGTCGTCGCGCAGCACGCGCAATTGTTCGCCAAGGCCCTGCAGCGCTGCGCGGGTGACGAGAGCGTGTTGTTCCTCGGCGAGATATTCCGCGAGGTTTCCGGTGAGGCCCGCCCAAGCGCGCTCGTGCATGCGCCGCAGGCCCGTGGCGCCTTCAACCATGCGGTGCGCGAGGATGTCGCCGAACACGAGCGACAGGTCTTCCTCCGCGTCCCAGCGCAGGTTGCGGAAGACGAAGCCGAGGGTGTCGGCGAGATCGGCGCTGCCCTCTATGCGTACAGCGTTCATGAGTCTGTTCGCGTCCCCGCTCGCTAGGCCGGGCAAGGCCGAGAGCGGCAGCGAGAGGGTGACGTCGGGGGCGCGCTCGTCCTCGGTGTCGACGAGGTAGCCGTCGTGGTCGATGGCGAAGGTCAGCGCGAGCGGCTCGACGCTGATTCGCGCGCAACGGCCGGCGTGCGGGGCGAGGCGTTCGCGCGCCCAGTCGGCGCGCGCGAGGAGGTGGTTGATGGCGGCCTGGGCGCCGCGGGTGCCGAAATTGAGTACGGACATATTCTCGGAGGGGCGGCGCTGCGGCGGGGACTCAGGCGACCTGCTGGATGCCGGCGATGACCCAGCCGCCGGTGGCGTTGACCGGCTTGGCGAGGTGCCAGACTTCGTCGAAGGAGGCCGGTGGCGCGCCCGGGTCCTCGCGCAGCAGGCCGGTGAATCGCACGCTGACGACGTAGCGCTGCGCCTCCTCGACGACTTCAAGGACTTGGGCGTCGAGTTCGACGATGTCGGTGTGCTGTTCGCTCGTGCCGCGGTCGGCCATCTGCAGGCGGATCTCGGCGTACATCTCGGGGGTGGTGAACTCGCGGATGTCGTCGAGATTGCCTGCGTCGTGGGCGGCCTGCAGGCGGATGAAATTGACCTTGGCCTGGCGGGCGAAGGCCTCGGCATCGAAGTCATGCGGGAATGCGCGCGTGCCGGCGTCGCCGCCTCCGCCGGGGAGCGAGGCGTCAACGTAGCGGGGCGCGGCGCCGCTACCCTCGACGGCGCCGGCGTACTGCATGCCCGGGCCGGCGCGGGTGGCGGCCGGACGGCGCGTGAGCATGCGGAACAGGGCCATGCCCGCGAACACCATTAGGGCGATCATCAGGAGCGAGCCGAGTTCCTCGCTCAGGCCGAGATGCGAGAACAGCGCCGCGAGGCCCAAGCCGGCGGCCAGGCCGGCGAGCGGGCCCATCCAGGAGCGTCTGGGCTGCGTCGTGGCGGTGGTGGACTGCGATGGTTGCGGGGCGGGCGTCGCGGATTGCCGCGGCGCCTGCTGGGGGCTGATCTGCCTTTGCATGCCGAGGCTGCTGCCGCCGCCGAGACGTTTCGCCTCGGCGTCGGCGATACCCAGGCCGAGCGTGACGACCACCGCAAGGAGGGCGAGAATGGACTTCTTCATGGCTCGATTCGCTCCATGGCACATTGTGCGGCACCCGGCGGAGCCGCGTGCGGCAGCGCCGGCGGCGTTCAGACCTTGTAGCCGCGGTGCAGCGCGACGATGCCGGCGCTGAGGTTGAAGTAGTCGACCCGCTTGAAACCGACTTGTTCCATCAGCGCCTTGAGCTCCTCCTGGGGCGGATGCATGCGGATCGACTCGGCGAGATAGCGGTAGCTGTCGGCGTCGCCTGCGACCTTCTGCCCCATCCACGGCAGGATCTTGAAGGAGTAGAGGTCGTAGACGGGGGAAAGCGGTCCCCACACCTTGGAGAATTCGAGCACCAGCAGCCGGCCGCCCGGACGCAGCACGCGGCGCATCTCGGCCAGCGCGGCGTCCTTGTGCGTCATGTTGCGCAGGCCGAAGGCGACGGTGACGCAGTCGAACCAGTTGTCGGGGAAGGGCAGCTTCTCGGCGTTGCACTGGGCGACCGGCAGCGCGTAGCCGCGGTCGAGGACGCGGTCGCGGCCGACCGAGAGCATGGCGTGGTTGATGTCGGTGAGCCACACCTGGCCTTCGCGCCCGACGCGCTTGGCAAAGGCGAGCGAGAGGTCGGCGGTGCCGCCGGCGACGTCGAGGACGCGGTCGCCGCGGCCGACGCCCGAGATCTGGATCGTGAACGCCTTCCACAGCCGGTGCAGGCCGAAGGACATCAGGTCGTTCATAACATCGTATTTGGTCGCGACCGAGGAGAAGACTTCGGCGACGCGTTGCTGCTTCTCGCCTTCGGCGACTGTCTGGAAGCCGAAGTGGGTGGTCTTGTCGTTCATGTTCAGTGCTTGTGGCCGCAGCCGTGCTTCGGGGCGGGCGGTGGGTTGTCGGCGGGGTCGCGGCTCGCCCCGGCCTCGGCGAGGCGGTCGAGGTATTGCTGCCACAGCGTGTCGTGCTGCGTGGCGAGCATGTGGAGGTAGTCCCAGGAGTAGAGGCCACTGTCGTGGCCGTCGGAGAACACCAGCTTCACCGCGTAGTGGCCGACGGGTTCGATGTCGAGGAGTTCGACATCGCGCTTGCCGACCTGCAGGGTCTCCTGCCCCACGCCATGACCGCGGACTTCGGCGGAGGGCGAATACACGCGCAGGAATTCGAAGGGCAGCGAGTACTGCCGGTCTTCGCCGAACGCGATTTCGAGCACGCGCGACTTGCGGTGCAGGGTGAGTGCGGTGGGGATGGGGGTATCGTCGTCGAGGCCGGCCATGCTTGCCCCTGCTCGTTGTTGGAGGGGATGTCAATCATACCCGATTCGGCGCCGGCCCGTGCCGCGCGGGCGGGGCCGAGACGAGTATTGCGGGCGCGTGACCTGTCACAAAATCGTCAATTTCCTGCAATACACTGCGTGCGACGACATGGAGTGTGAATATGGCCGCGAACATCCTGCTAGTGGAAGACGAACCGGCGATCCAGGAGCTGATTGCCGCCAACCTCGGACGTGCGGGGCATCATGTGGTGCGCGCAGGTGACGCCGAGACAGCGCAGCGCATCGTGCGCGACGCGCTGCCGGACCTGGTGCTGCTCGACTGGATGCTGCCGGGAATGTCGGGCATCGAGCTGGCGCGTCGCCTGCGGGCGGACGAGCGCACGCGCGCAATCCCGATCATCATGCTGACGGCGCGCGGCGAAGAGCAGGACAAGGTCGCGGGCTTGGAGATGGGCGCGGACGACTACATCACCAAGCCTTTCAGCCCGCGCGAGCTGGTGGCGCGCATCAAGGCGGTGCTGCGCCGGCGCGCGCCGCAGGCGACGGAAGATCCGGTGGCGCTGGGAGGCTTGTGCCTCGATCCGGCGACGCACCGCGTCTCCGCGGGGGAGCGGCCGGTGGCGCTCGGCCCGACGGAGTTCCGCCTGCTGCATTTCCTAATGACGCATCCGGAGCGCGTGCATTCGCGCGCACAGCTGCTGGACCAGGTGTGGGGTGACCACGTGTTCGTCGAGGAGCGCACGGTGGACGTGCATGTGCGGCGCCTGCGCGCGGCGCTCGAACCGGTCGGCCAGGACGGGCTGATCCAGACGGTGCGCGGCAGCGGCTACCGCCTGTCGGCGCAGCCGGCGGTGGCGGGCGTGTAAGATCCGGACGGACAGATACCGGCGGGAGCCTCTCATCAGACCCGAATCGCGATACGTGTGGATGCAGGCGCTGCGCGTGCTGGGCCTGGTCGCGCTGCTGGCGCTGATCGTCGGTGCGATCGGCGGCAAGGTCGCGGCGCTGGCGATGCTGTTCGCCGGTCTCCTCGGGATGCTCGCCTGGCAGCTCATCAACCTGCAGCGCCTGGTCGAATGGACGCACACGCCGACGGAAGTTTCGCTGCCCGCCGGGGTCGGCATCTGGGCGCACATCTTCTACGACCTGGACCGGCGTTCGCGCACTTCGGCCGATCTGCGCGAACGCCTGACGGGCGCGCTGGACCGCTTCCACGAGGCCAGCCAGGCGATGCCCGACGGGGTGCTGTACCTGTCGGCGAACGACCGCATCGAGTGGCTCAACCGCAAGGCCGAGCAGCAATTCGGCATCGACGGGCGGCGCGACCACGGGGCGCTGGTGACGACGCTGGTGCGCGAGCCGGAGTTCGTGCGCTTCCTGCAGGGCGGCGATTATGCGGAGCCGCTGGTGCTGCATTCGACGCGCCGCGCGGGGCTCACGCTGCTGGTGCAGGTGGTGCCCTTCGGCGACAAGCAGAAGATGGTGGTGTCGCGCGACATCAGCCAGCTGGAGAAGCTGGAGACGATCCGGCGCGACTTCATCGCCAACGTGTCGCACGAGCTGCGCACGCCGCTGACCGTGGTGACGGGCTTCCTCGAGACGCTGATCGACGGCCGCGACGATTTCACGCCGGAGGACGTGACGCACTTCCTGCAGCTGGCGCTGGAGCAGTCGCTGCGCATGCAGGCGCTGATCGAGGATCTGCTGGCGCTGTCCGCCCTCGAGACGGGCGCGCCGGCGGCGGTGGAGGAGCGCGTGGACGTCGCCGCGCTGGTCCAGAGCATCGCCGAGGATACGCGTCTGCTGTCGAACGGGCGGCACGAGATCGAGGCCGACATCGACGTGCGCGGCGGTTGCGCGATCCTGCTGGGGAGCGAGAAGGAGCTGCGCTCGGCGTTCGCCAACCTCGCCAGCAATGCGGTGCGCTACACTCCTGCCGGGGGACGCATCCGTCTGAGCTGGCGCTGCGCGGACGGCCCAGGGGAATTCGCGGTCGAGGACAACGGCATCGGCATCGCGGCCGAGGACATCCCGCGCCTGACCGAGCGCTTCTACCGCGTCGACCGCGGACGTTCGCGCGAGACGGGCGGCACCGGCCTGGGCTTGGCGATCGTCAAGCACATCCTGTCGCGCCACCAGGCCGAGCTGCGCATCGTCAGCGCGCCCGGCAAGGGGAGCCGCTTCAGCGCGCGCTTCCCGGCTTCGCGCCTGGAGCCGGCGCTTCCAGCGCTTCGTAGCTGACCTGAACGAAATCGGGGCCGCGCAGGAGCGCCTTGACGAGGCGCAGCTGGTAACGCTCGCCGCGGTCGAAAACTTCGATGACGCGTTGCGGCTGGAACCATTTGGACGGCAGGATCAGCGAGGCGCCCGCCTTCAGCGCCGGCGTGGGGGGCAGCATGAAGCCCTCGAGGAAGGTTTCGTGCAGGTTGCCCGCGAGGCCGAAGGGGCGCACCGCGACGACGCGTGGCAAGCCCGGAAGCACCTGCACGCCGGCTTCCATGACGCCGTCGGCGCGATACATGAGCCAGCTGAGCTGCGCGAGCAGGAACTGCTCGCCGTCGGGCGGACGCACGCCGACGAGCTGGTGGTGTTCGAGGCGCTGGGTATGGGGATCCTGGTACAGACGGAAGCCGCTGACCGAGTGGTCGGCGACCTGCCAGTGCTCGCAAGCGAAGCCGAGCCGCGCGGCCGCGCGCCGGCGTTCATTTTCGTTCCAGCGGGGATTATCGGCCTGGGCGACGCGTTCGCCGAAGGTGAGGAGCGAGATGTCGCTGCGCAGGCTGCGTTGCGTGGCGTACAGCGGGGGCTGTTCGAAGACCTTGCCGCTGACGTGGAAGGCGATCGACGACCAGCCGACAGTGAGTTCGGCGCGCCCCTGCGTCCCGCGTCGCGGAAAGCGCCGCCCGGCGGAGGCCAAGCCCCAGGGGCGGTACAGCGACAGCAGCAGCCTGGAGCAGGCGTCCACGGGGCAGTCGGCGCCGAGTCCGAGTGAGGAGGGCGTGACGCCTTGCTTGAACTGCTTGAGGACCGCCTGGATTTGGCCGGCGAGCTTGCTGCCGTCGAAGCGGCGCAGGTTGGCCGAGGGCGTCAGCACACCGACGGGACGCAGGCCGTGGTCGGCGCCGAGGTCGAGTCCGTAGCTGGCCGGCTGCGGGGTTTCGCCGTCGGGCGCCCCGCGCAGCTCGCAATACGGGGCGAAGCGCTGCGCCCAGCGGCATACCCAGCCGAGGTCGCGCTCGCTGCGGCCGTAAGGGTTGGCGAGGTCGACGAGCAGCACGGCGACGAAGGCTTCGGCGGGACTCTGGGCCTTCCAGATGTCGTTGAGCGCATCGGGGACGCGGATCGTCGCGACGCCCTGTGCCTCGGCGGCGCAGAAGCTGTCGTGCAGTGCCGTCCATGTCCCTCGGGGGATTGCGCGGTGGGCGCGGAAGTATTCGAGTGGCACCATCCCCGCGTAGTGGATGCGCCGCTGCGCCAGCAGCGCGCGCTGGTCGGTCGGCCGCAGTTCGGCGCCGCTCGTGCGTGCAACCAGGCCGTAGGAGCGGGCCATCGCCTGCCACAGCGCGATGACGCTGCTCAGCGTCTCGTTCTCCACGCTGTCGGGAGGAAGCGGATGTGAGGCGTAGCGGTTGGCCATCGTGGACTGCGCATATGCGACGTGCGGACGCGCGGCTTCGAGGATCTCGAGGTGTCGTTCCGGTGCGGGCGGGGTGCGCAGCAGTGCCGTCACCATCTCGGACAGCAGCCGGTGGGTCTCGTCGACGTTCAGCGGATGCAGCCTGGCGAGCAGCTCCAGGCATTCGACGGGATCGTGATAACCCATGGGTTCTCCGTTGTGCGTTCGCTCAGGGTGCGCGGGCCTCATCCCGCGGTCTGTTCGGTGAGCATCGCGACCAGCGTCGCGGTGAGGCTGGCCACCGGCGGGGCCGTGCGCGGCGCGGCGGTGCGCAGCGGTGCACTCCAGATCGATTGCGGGAAGTGGGCGTCGTCGGCGAAGCGCGGGATGACGTGCCAGTGCAGGTGCGGGACCATGTTGCCGAGGCTTGCGAGATTGATCTTGTCCGGGCGCATCAGCTGGCGCAGCGCGGCTTCGGTCGCGAGCACGACGTTGAGGAGATGGCGCTGTTCGCCGGCATTGAGGTCGGTCATCTCCGCGCTGTGGTGGTTCCACACGACGCGGCAGAAGCCCGGATAGCCGGGTTCATCGATGAGGATGACGCGGCAGCTGCCGTCGCGCCAGACCAGGGTTTCGTTGGCGGCCAGACACAGTGGGCAATCGGACACGGGTTTCCCCTTCGGCGCTATGGTGAAAGTCGGACTGTAGCCTTTCGGCATGAAGCTGCGAAGTGAAATCTACACGCTGCCCGCGCCGGCGGCGGGGTTCCCGGCGATGGTCGTCGCCTCGCCCAGCGTTTCGATCGCGCCATGCCGAAATGCGAGCAGGGTGCCGGGCGGGATCGCGTGCCACACCTCGTTGTCGGTCAGCGGCGCGGTCGCGATCACGGCGACGCGGTCGGCGGGGGTCGTGAGCTGGCTGAAGTCGACGCTGAGGTCCTGGTCGGAGAGATGCGCGGTGGTGAAGGGGGCCTGTCGGACGATGTAGGTGAGCCGCGTCGAGCAATGGGCGAAGAGGTAGTCGCCATTGGAGAGCAGGAAGTTGAACGGGCCGTGCGCGCCGATGCGGATCGCGAGGCGGCGCAGGGCCGCGTACAGGGCCTCGGGCGGAGGCGGGCCGTCGGGGAATTCGGCCGCGAGGTGCTGCAGGATGTCGCAGAACGCGGCCTCCGAGTCGGTGTTGCCGACCGGCAGGAAGCGTCCGTCGAAGTGCGGCGCGTAATCGAGCAGGTTGCCGTTGTGCGCGAAGATCCAGTAGCTGCCCCACAGCTCGCGCTGGAAGGGGTGGGTGTTGTCGAGCGTGACCTGGCCCTGGGTGGCCTTGCGGATGTGCGCGATGACGTTGAGCGAGCGGATCGGGTAGCTGCGCACCAGCTCCGCGACCGGCGACGAGGCGCTGGGCTGGGGATCGAGGAAGACGCGCACGCCGCGCCCCTCGAAGAAGGCGATGCCCCAGCCGTCGGCATGCACGTCGGTGGCGCCGCCGCGCGCCTGGAAGCCGGCGAACGAGAAGCAGATGTCCGTCGGCACGTTGCAGTTCATTCCGAGGAGCTGGCACATCGCGCGTCCCCCGAGGGTGTTGCGGTGAAAGGGTGGCTTCAGCCTTCCAGCTTGCGTTTCAGCAGTTCGTTGACCTGCGCCGGGTTGGCCTTGCCCTTGCTCGCCTTCATGACCTGGCCGACCAGCGCGTTAAAGGCCTTCTCCTTGCCCGCGCGGAATTCCTCGACCGACTTCTGGTTGGCGGCGAGGACTTCGTCGATCATCGCCTCGATCGCGCCGGCGTCGTTGGTCTGGCGCAGACCCTGGGCTTCGATGATGGCGTCGGCGCTCTCGCCTTCACCATTCCACAGGGCTTCGAACACCTTCTTGCCGATGTTGTTCGAGATCGTGCCGTCGCCGATGCGGGTGACGAGGCCGGCGAGCTGAGCGGGCGACACCGGGGAAGCGGACACGTCGAGCTCCGCCTTGTTGAGGCGTGCGGCGAGATCGCCCATGACCCAGTTCGCGCAAGGCTTGGCGAGGGCGACGCCGGCTGCATCGACGGTCGCCTGGTAGAAGGTGGCGACTTCCTTCGACGCGGTGAGGGTCGTCGCGTCGTAGGCGGATAGGCCCCATTGCTCCATGAAGCGCGCCTTCATCGCGCCCGGCAGTTCCGGCATTTCCGAGGCGACGCGCGCCTTCCAGTCCGGCGAAATCACGAGCGGCAACAGGTCCGGGTCGGGGAAATAGCGGTAGTCGTGCGCATCTTCCTTCGAGCGCATCATGCGCGTCTCGCCGGTGTCGGGGTCGAACAGCACCGTCGCCTGCTGGATCCTGCCGCCGTCCTCGAGGGTGTCGATCTGCCACTGCACCTCGTAGTCGATGGCCTGCTGCAGGAAGCGGAAGGAGTTGAGGTTCTTGATCTCGCGGCGCGTGCCGAGCGGTCCGCCGGGGCGGCGCACGGAGACGTTGGCGTCGCAGCGGAAGGAGCCTTCCTGCATGTTGCCGTCGCAGATGTCGATCCAGCGCACCAGCGCGTGCAGTGCGCGCGCGTAGGCGACGGCCTCGGCGGAGGAGCGCATGTCGGGCTCGGAGACGATCTCCAGCAGCGGCGTGCCGGCGCGGTTCAGATCGATGCCGCTCATGCCGTGGAAGTCCTCGTGCAGCGACTTGCCGGCATCTTCCTCGAGGTGGGCGCGGGTGAGCTGCACGGTCTTCTCGTACGCTTTGTCACCCTCGCCGACTCGGATCGTGATTTCGCCGCCCTGCACCACCGGCAGCTCGAACTGGCTGATCTGGTAGCCCTTCGGGAGGTCGGGGTAGAAGTAGTTCTTGCGCGCGAACACGCTTTTCGGCGCGACTTCGGCGCCGATCGCGAGGCCGAAGCGGATCGCACGCTCGACCGCGCCGCGGTTGAGCACCGGCAGCACGCCGGGCAGCGCGATATCGACGGCGCAGGCCTGCACGTTCGGCGCGGCGCCGAAGGCGGTGCTGGCGCCGGAAAAGATCTTGGAGGCGGTGTTGAGCTGGGCATGTACTTCCAGCCCGATGACGACTTCCCAATCCGATCTGCTCATAGTCCTGTCTCTTGATTCGCTGCGGTCAGGTGCACTGGCCGCTAGACCGGTCCACCAGGATCGGCCATACATATTCGAACGTGCCGCGGGTGCAGCGTTTCGCGCATTCGGAGAATGCGACGGTGACCTGTTCGCCCTGTTCCCACATGCGCACGGTGCAGCCGTCGCGCGCCTGCAGCTCGACGTGCGGCTCCTTGAGCACCTGCCTGAAGTCGGCCAAGTCGAACTTGCAGCTGCCGCGCTTGGGGACGTCGACCGTGGCGGCGAAGGCGCGCACCTCGGAGTAGCTGACGTCCAGCACGGCGCTGCCGCCGTAGCCGACCTCGTCCTTGAAGTGGCAGTCGGTCTTGACGGAGAGCGGGCGCACCGGCATGGGCTTCAGCCGGCCGCGCTGCAGTGCGCGCTCCGGTTCGGCCTCCGCAGCGGATTGCGCCGGGGAGGGCGTGGTCGCAGCGGGCTCCGTCTTGCGCTCGGGCGGGGTCGCGCAGGCGCCCAGCAGCGCGAGGGCTGCGAGCGCGAGCGCGCGGACGGCGGGATGAAGGCGGCGCATGGGACGCTCAGCCCGGACGGCGCAGGTGCCAGTCGGTCGCGTGCTGGTACTGGTGCGCGGTGCCCAGCAGGCGCGCTTCGCCGAAGTAGTCGCCGATGAGCTGCAGGCCGACCGGCAGCTTGCCGGCGCCGAAGCCGCAGGGATGCGACAGGCCGGGCAGGCCGGCGAGGTTTACGGCGATGGTGTAGATGTCCGACAGGTACATCTGCACCGGGTCGTCGGTTTTCTCGCCGATCGCCCACGCGGTGGTCGGGCTGGTCGGGCCGGCGATCACGTCGCATTGCCGGAAGGCGGCCTGGAAGTCCTGCGCGATCAGGCGGCGCAGCTTCTGTGCCTGCAGGTAGTAGGCGTCGTAGTAGCCGTGCGACAGCACGTAGGTGCCGACCAGGATGCGGCGCTTCACTTCGGCGCCGAAGCCTTCGGCGCGGCTCTTCGCGTACATCTCGGCGAGGTCCCGGTATTCGGCCGCGCGGTGGCCGTAGCGCACGCCGTCGAAGCGCGACAGGTTGCTGGAGGCCTCGGCCGGGGCGATCACGTAGTAGGCGGGGATCGCGAGTTTGGCGTTCGGGAGGCTCACCTCGACGGTGCTCGCCCCGAGCCTGCGGTACTGCTCGAGCGCGGCCTCGACCGCGGCGCGCACGTCCTCAGCCATGCCTTCGGCAAAGAATTCGCGCGGCAGGCCGATCCGCAGGCCCGCGAGCGGTTTGTCGGAGGCGGGTGCGGCGATCTCGCGCGCGTAGTCCTCGGCGGGGCGCTCGAGGCTCGTGGAGTCACGCTCGTCGAAGCCCGCCATCGCGGTCAGGAGCTGTGCGCAGTCCGCAGCGGAGGCGCCGAAGGCGCCGCCCTGGTCGAGCGAGCTGGCGTAGGCAATCATGCCGTACCGGCTGACGACGCCGTAGGTGGGTTTGATGCCGGTGATGCCGGTGTGGCCGGCGGGCTGGCGCACCGAGCCGCCGGTGTCGGTGCCGGTGGCGATCGGCGCCAGGCGCGCGGCGACCGCGGCGGCCGAGCCGCCTGAGGAGCCGCCAGGGATGCGCGTCGTATCCCAGGGGTTCTTCACCGGGCCGTAGTGCGAGTTCTCGTTCGACGAGCCCATCGCGAACTCGTCCATGTTGGTCTTGCCCAGGTTCACCGCGCCGGCGGCCTTGAGCAGCGAGACGACGTGCGCGTCGTAGGGGCTGACGAAGTTCGACAGCATCTTCGAGCCGCAGGTCGTGAGCACGCCTTCGGTGCAAAATACGTCTTTGTGCGCGAGCGGGATGCCGGTGAGAGGACCGGCCTGGCCGGCGGCGATGCGCGCGTCGGCGGCCCGCGCGGCCTCGATCGCGCCGTCGCGGTCGACCGTGATGAAGGCGTTGAGTGTCGGGTTGTGCGCGGCGATGCGGTCGAGGAAGAGCGTCGCGAGCTCGACGCTGGAGATCTTCTTCGCGTCCAGCGCGGCGCGCAGTTCGGTGAGGCTGGCGTTGATCATGGCTTACTCGATGACCTTCGGGACGAGGTAGAGGCCCGCTTCGGTCTGCGGGGCGACGCGCTGGAAGGCCTCGCGGCGATCCCGTTCGGTCGCGACGTCGTCGCGCAGGCGCTGAGCGACATCCTGCGGGTGGCTCATCGGCTCGACGCCGCTGGTGTCGACTGCCTGCATCTCTTCGATCAGGCCGAAAATTCCATTCAGTTTGGTGCGCGTGGCCTCGACTTCGCCATCGGCGAGCTCGAGCCGCGCGAGTGCGGCGATGCGCAGGACCTGTTCAGTGGTAAGCGACATGAGGAAACAAAACCCGCTTAAATCACAAAGATTTGTAGGTTATCATACTCGTTTGCCGCCAGTCCGGCCGGGCTTGTCGCCCCCCCATCGCCCACCCTCCTCACCGGTTTCGGGATTTTTCCGCATGTTTGGCTTCCTGCGTTCCTATTTCTCCAACGATCTGGCCATTGACCTTGGCACCGCCAACACGCTGATCTACGTGCGCGGCAAGGGCATCGTGCTCGACGAGCCGTCCGTCGTGGCGATCCGTACCGAGGGCGGGCCCAACGCGAAGCGCACGATCCAGGCGGTCGGCCATGCGGCGAAGCAGATGCTGGGCAAGACGCCGGGCAACATCACCGCGATCCGCCCGATGAAGGACGGGGTGATCGCCGATTTCGTCGTCACCGAGCAGATGATCAAGCAGTTCATCAAGAAGGTGCATGACTCGCGCATGTTCTCGCCCTCCCCGCGCATCATCATCTGCGTGCCCTGCGGTTCGACCCAGGTCGAGCGCCGCGCGATCCGCGACGCGGCGCTCGCGGCGGGCGCCTCGCAGGTGTATCTGATCGAGGAGCCGATGGCGGCGGCGATTGGCGCAGGCCTGCCGGTGTCGGACGCGACCGGTTCGATGGTGGTCGATATCGGCGGTGGCACCACCGAAGTCGGCGTGATCTCGCTGGGCGGCATGGTGTATGCCGGCTCGGTGCGCGTCGGCGGCGACAAGTTCGACGACTCCATCGTCAATTACATCCGCCGCAACTACGGCATGCTGATCGGCGACACGACGGCGGAGAACATCAAGAAGGAAATCGGTTCGGCCTTCCCGGGCTCGGAGGTGCGCGAGATGGAAGTGAAGGGGCGCAACCTCGCCGAGGGCATTCCGCGCAGCTTCACGATTTCGTCGAACGAGATCCTCGAGGCGCTCACCGAACCGCTGAACCAGATCGTGTCGGCGGTGAAGATCGCCCTCGAACAGACTCCGCCCGAACTGGGCGCGGACATCGCCGACCGAGGCATGGTGCTTACCGGCGGCGGCGCGCTGCTGCGCGATCTCGACCGCCTGCTGATGGAAGAGACCGGCCTGCCGGTGATCGTCGCGGAGGAGCCGCTGACCTGCGTCGCGCGCGGCTGCGGCATGGCGCTCGAGAAGATGGACAAGCTCGGCTCCATCTTCGCGTCCGAGTAATTCGCGCCGTCACGACGGGCCTCCGGACTCGTCGCGCTCCGCCGTCCACGCATCACGATGTCCCTCGCCGGTCATCCGTCGCCACCCATCTTCAAGCAGGGACCCACGCCGCTCGTGCGGCTGCTGGTGCTCGTCTCCATCTGCCTGGCGATGCTGGTCGCCGACCTGAAGTTCCGTTACCTCGAAGTGGTGCGCCAGGCGCTGTCGGTGGCGACCTGGCCGCTGCAGATGGCCGCGGCGGCGCCGGCCGATTTCGTGCGCAACGCCGCGGTGTATTTCGCGACGTTGGTCGAGGTGCAGAAGGACAACTCCGCGCTGCGCGGCCGCGAGCTGGAAGCGGCGCAGCGCCTGCTGCGCTTCGAGCAGCTGGAGGAGGAGAATCGCCGCCTGCGCGGGCTCCTCGACATGGGGGCTTCGGTGGCGGCGAAGAGCGTGGCCGCCGAGATTCTCTACGATGCGCCGGACCCCTTCGACCGCAAGGTGATCCTCAACCGCGGCAGCCAGCAGGGCGTCGAGGCCGGCATGGCGGTCGTCAACGAGCAGGGCATGATCGGCCAGGTCACGCGGGTGTATCCGGTGCAGGCGGAGGTCACGCTGATCACGGACAAGGACCAGGCAGTGCCGGTGCAGGTCGCGAGGAACGGCTTGCGCGGCGTGCTCGCCGGGGCGGGACAGGGGCGCCTGGAACTGCGCTTTACCTTGTCGGGCGCGGACGTGCGCGTGGGCGACCGGCTCGTGACCTCGGGCCTCGACGGCCTCTTCCTCGCCGGCCTGCCGGTCGCCGACGTCGTGAGCGTGGATCGCGACGCGCAGACCTTCGCGGTGATCGTGTGCGAGCCGGTCGCCGGCGTCGAGCGCACGACCCAGGTGTTGCTGCTCGGACGTGCCGAGTCGCCGCCGCCGCGTCCTGCGCCGGAGCCGGAACCCGGGCCGAGCAAGGGTCGCAAGGGTTAAGGACAGCCATTCATGCAGCCGACCCACCGCTCCAGTCGCATCCTGCTGCCTGCCAAGACCTGGTTCGCCTGGCTGAGCCTGCTGGTCGCGCTCGCGCTGAGCTACATCCCGACCGGACTGACCCCCGGCGTCCCCGACTGGGTCGCGCTGGTGCTGGCATTCTGGTCGATCCGCGAGCCGCTGCGTGTCGGCATGGGGGCGGGATTCCTGTTCGGTGTGCTGGTCGATATCGGACACGGCGCCGCGATGGGCCAGCATGCGCTCGCCTACGTGGTGCTGTGCTATCTCGCGACTTCGGTGTCGCGGCGCGTGCTGTGGTTCGGGCCGACGCAGCAGGCGCTGCAGATGTTCCCGCTGCTGCTGCTCGCGCAGGTGATCATGGTCGTGGTGCGCCTCGTCGCCGGCGCCGAGTTCCCCGGTTGGTGGTACTTCCTGTCGAGCCTCACGAGCGCGGCGCTGTGGGTGCCGCTGAACTACCTGTTGCTGCTGCCGCAGTACCAGCCGGTGGATCGGGACGACAACCGGCCGATCTGATCCGATGATGGAATTCCGTACCCCCGACGAGGAACTGGGGCGCTTCCGCCGCCGCGTCCTGATCGCGGGCATTTTCATTGCCGTGTGCTTCGGCCTGCTGGTGGCGCGCTTCTGGTTCCTGCAGGTCGTGCGCTACGACTACTACCACACCCGCGCCGAGGACAACCGCATCGCGCTGCTGCCCATCGTGCCGGGGCGCGGTTCGATCACGGACCGCAACGGTGTGCCGATCGCGCGCAACTATGCTGCCTACACGCTGGAGATCACGCCCTCGCGCGTGCGCGACCTCGAGGCGACGATAGACGGGCTGGCGGAGATCGTCGAGATCGACGCGCGCGACCGTCGCCGCTTTCGGAAGCTGCTGGAAGAGAGCAAGAATTTCGAGAGCGTGCCGATCCGCACGCGCCTGACCGAGGAGGAAGTGGCGCGCGTGATCGCACGGCGCTACCAGTTCCCCGGCGTCGAGGTGCAGGCGCGCCTGTTCCGCGACTACCCGCAGGGCGAGCTCGCGTCGCACGTGATCGGCTACATCGGCCGCATCAACCAGCGCGACCGCGAACGCATCGAGGAGTCCGGCGACGACGCGAACTACCGCGGCTCAGAATACATTGGCAAGAGCGGCCTGGAGCAGAGCTACGAGGCCGAGCTGCACGGCATCACCGGCGCCGAGCAGGTGGAGGTGAATGCCGGCGGGCGCGCCGTGCGCCAGTTGGCGCGCACGCCGGGGGTGGCCGGCAATGATCTGGAGCTGACACTCGACATCGAGATGCAGAAGGTCGCCGAGGCGGCCTTCGGCAAGCGTCGCGGCGCGCTGGTCGCGATAGAGCCGACGACGGGGGGCGTGCTCGCGCTGGTCTCCAAACCGGGGTATGACCCCAACCTGTTCGTCGACGGCATCTCGACCGAGGATTGGAAGTCACTCAACGAATCGCCCGACCATCCGCTGGTGAATCGTGCCATCTTCAGCGCCTATCCGCCCGGCTCGACCTTCAAGCCCTTCATGGCGATGGCGGGTCTGTCGGCGGGCAAGCGCACGATCACGCAGACGATTCCCGATCCGGGCTACTTCATGTTCGGCGGCCACCGCTTCATGGACGACAAGATCGGCGGCCACGGCATGGTCGATCTGCCGAAATCCATCGTCGTGTCGTGCAACACCTACTACTACCAGCTCGCCAACGACCTGGGCATCGACGGCATCGCGAACTTCATGCGTCCGTTCGGCTTCGGTTCGCGCACCGGCATCGACGTGCCCGGAGAGGCCGAGGGCGTGCTGCCGACGCCGGAATGGAAGAGGAAGCGCTTCCGCAAGAAGGAACACCAGAAATGGTTCGGCGGCGAGACCATCTCGGTGGGCATCGGCCAGGGCTACAACGCCTACACGCCGCTGCAGATGGCGAATGCGGTGGCGGCGCTGGTCAATGATGGGAAGCTGTTCCGGCCGCACGTCGTACGCCATGTCGTGAGCCCCGTGACGGGCGAGCGCCGCGTCGTCGAGCCCGAACCGATCCGCACCATCCCCTTCAAGCCCGAACATGCGGCCGCGGTGCGTCAGGCGATGGTGGACGTGAACAAGGTCGGCACCGGCGCGCGCGCCTTTGCCGGTGCGCCCTACTCGGCCGGCGGCAAGACCGGCACGGCGCAGGTCTTCTCGCTTCGCGGCCAGCGCTACGTGGAAGGCCGCGTCAGCGAGCGCCTGCGCGACCATTCCTGGTTCATCGCCTACGCGCCGGCCGACAAGCCGACCATCGCGCTCGCGGTACTGGTCGAGAACGGCGGTTTCGGTGCGCAGTCGGCGGCACCGATCGCGCGCCAGGTGATCGACTATCATCTCCTCGGCAAGCGCCGCGACCAGCCGGCGGGTGAGGATGTCGACGCGGCCGGCGAGGGTGACGAACATGCCGGGCACCCGCACGCCGGCGCACATGCCGCGGCCGTGGAACCGGCGCAGCCGCAGGCAGGCGGACAAGACGGGGAGCCTCGTTCAGAATGACCGACACGCGATTTCATCCGCGCGAGCTGCTGCTCGGCTTCCTGCGTCCGATCGATCCGCCGCTGCTCCTGCTGCTCGCCTTGCTCCTCGGCTACGCTTTCGTCCTCATGATGAGCGCCTCGCCGGAGCGCATCCCCTCCCTGCAGGTGAACACGCTCGTCGCACTGGCTGCGATGTGGGTGACGGCGCGCGTGCCGGCGCAGCGCCTGCTGAGCCTCGCGCTGCCGCTGTACGTGGTCGGCGTGCTGCTGCTCGTCGCGGTGGATCTCTTCGGCGAGACCTCGAAAGGCGCGACGCGCTGGCTCGACATCGGCGTCACGCGCATCCAGCCGTCCGAGATCATGAAGATCGCGATGCCGCTGATGCTGGCGTGGTACTTCCAGCAGCGCGAGGGCCAGATCGGCCTGCGCGAGTTCATCGTTGCGGGCCTGCTGCTGGTCGTGCCGGTCGGACTGATCATGGTGCAGCCCGACTTGGGCACCAGCCTGCTGGTGACCGCAGCGGGCATCTATGTCATCTACTTCGCCGGCCTGTCGTGGAAACTGCTGGTGCCCGTCGTCGCGATCGGCGTCATCGGCATCGGCGCGATCGTCGGCTTCGGTGACCAGATCTGCCAGCCGGGCGTCGATTGGCCGGGCCTGCGCGAATATCAGAAGCACCGCGTATGCACCCTGCTCGACCCGACGCAGGATCCGCTCGGCAAGGGCTTCCACATCATCCAATCGACCATCGCCATCGGTTCGGGCGGCGTGCTCGGCAAGGGCTGGATGGACGGCACGCAGACGCACCTCGCCTTCCTGCCTGAGCGCCACACGGACTTCATCTTTTCGGTGCTGGCCGAGGAGTTCGGCCTCATCGGCATCGTCGTGCTGCTGGCGATCTACGTGCTGCTGCTGCTGCGCGGCTTCTACATCGCCGCGATGGCGCCGACGCTCGCGACGCGCCTGCTCGGCGGCGCGATCACGATGATCTTCTTCACCTATGCTTTCGTTAACATGGGCATGGTCAGCGGTATCCTGCCGGTCGTGGGCGTGCCGCTGCCCTTCATCAGCTACGGCGGAACCGCGCTCGTCACGCTGTGTCTCGGCATCGGGATACTGATGAGCATCCAGCGCAGCCGCGTGCTCGCGCAGGCGTGATTACGGAGACTGACTGATGCCGACGCATACCCTGCCAGCCCGCCCGTCCGCGTGCAAGCTGCTGTTCGCGGGCCTGATTGCCGCCATGCTGGCGCTGGCCGGTTGCAGCACGACGCCCTACGTCGACAGCACCGCCGCCACGCCACCCCAGCCAGCGCCAGGCACGAGCGCGGTCGTGCAGAAGCGCGGCGGCGGCTACTACAAGGACGACGGCCCGGGCGACAATCCGCCGGCCAACCTCGACGACATCCCCGATGCGCAGCCGCGCGCCGAGCCGCTGCACCGCTTCGCCAACCGCCCGTACAACGTGTTCGGCGAGGACTATGTGCCGGCGAAGGCCGTGATGCCTTTCCGCCAGCTTGGCCGCGCCAGCTGGTACGGCAAGCGCTTCCACGGCAAGCCCACCTCCAGCGGCGAGCCCTACGACATGTACTCGATGACCGCCGCCCACCCGACGCTGCCGATCCCGAGCTACGCGCGCATCACGCACCGCGCGAGCGGGCGCTCGGTGGTGGTGCGCATCAACGACCGTGGGCCTTTCCACAAGGGCCGCATCATGGATCTCTCCTATGCCGCCGCACATCGCCTGGGCTATGTGAACGTGGGCAGCGCCGAGGTCGAGGTCGAGGCCATCGTGCCCGACGGGGTCGAGCTGGTCGCCACCGAAAATCCGGTCCCGCCGATGCCCGGCCGCCGTCCGGTGGCGCTCGTGCCACCGACGCCGGCGCCGCCGGAGCCGCCGGTGCAGCTCGCGATGGCCGAACCGTCCACGCTCACGGATGCGACGCGCGGCATCTTCCTGCAGCTCGGCGCATTTTCCACCGCCGCGAGTGCCGAAGGTTTTCGCGGCATGGTGCGCGATGCCTTCGCCGAGCATGCCGAGCGGCTCGCCGTCCTCGCCGACGGCAAGCGCTTCCGCTTGCACCTGGGGCCCTTCGGATCGGTCGAGGAGGCAAAGCGCGAGGCGGAGCGCATCGCGCGCGAGCTGAAGTTCCGCCCCTTCGTCGTTACGCGTTGATGCAATCTGAACCAATTGCGGCATGCACCGGTCTCCTGTCGGGGACCGGGCAAGCCTCTATAATCGAACCTTTGTCCCGGCCCTGAGGCCTCGCCGCCTCCGTCTGCCCACTGTCACCCGTCAGCCGATCCTCATGCGCTTCCTCGTTGCCCTGCTGTTTGCCGTCGTCTCCTTCGCTGTTTCCGCCCAGAACGTCCCGCCTCCCACGCTCGCCGCGCGCGCCTGGCTCCTGATGGACCAGGCCACCGGCCAGGTGCTCGCCGCACGCGAGCCCGACGCGCGCATCGAGCCCGCGTCGCTGACCAAGCTGATGACCGCCTATCTCACCTTCGCGGCGCTCAAGAGCGGCAGCATCACGCTGCAGCAGACCGTGCCGGTGTCCGAGAAGGCCTGGCGCATGGAAGGTTCGCGCATGTTCATCCAGCCCGACAAGCCGGTCACGGTCGAGGAGCTGGTGCAAGGGATGATCATCCAGTCCGGCAACGACGCCTGCGTCGCGCTCGCCGAACTGATCGCCGGCAGCGAGGAGTCCTTCGCCCACCTGATGAACCGCGAGGCGCAGCGCCTGGGCATGAAGAACACCAGCTTCATGAACTCCTCGGGCCTGCCCGACCCTAACCACTACACCACTGCGCGCGACCTGTCGCTGCTCGCGTCGGCGATCTCGCGCGACTTCCCCGAGTACTATCGCTACTACTCGCAGAAGGAATACACCTACAACAAGATCACGCAGCCCAACCGCAACCGGCTGCTGTGGCTGGACCCGACCGTCGACGGCCTCAAGACCGGCCACACCGCGGCGGCCGGCTACTGCCTGATCGCGTCCGCCCTGCGCGGCCCGCGACGCCTCGTGTCGGTGGTGCTGGGCACCGATTCCGACACCATCCGCGCGCAGGAATCGCTCAAGCTGTTGAACTACGGCTTCCAGTTCTTCGACACCGCCAAGCTGTACTCAGCGAACCAGGAGCTGTCGCGCTTCCGCGTGTGGAAGGGCGCGCAGAACGAGCTGCCGGTCGGCTTCCTCAACGATTTCGTGATCTCCCTGCCCAAGGGTCAGGCCGAGAAGATCCAGAGCCAGCTCACCAGCCAGCAGCCGGTGGTCGCGCCGCTGCAGAAGGGCCAGCAGGTCGGCACGCTGCAGCTCACGCTCGACGGCCAGCCGATCGGCGAATATCCGGTCGTCGCGCTGCAGGACGTTCCCGTCGCCGGCTTCTTCGGCCGCCTGTGGGATACCATCGTGATGTGGATCAAGAGCCTGTAAGATTTTCCCCGGGGGCACGCATGAGCATCTGTTACCTCGATGGCACCTATCAGCCGCTGAGCGAGGCGCGCATCTCGCCTATGGATCGCGGTTTCCTCTTCGGCGACGGCGCCTACGAGGTGATCCCGGTGTATTCGCGCCGCCCCTTCCGCATCGCCGAGCACATCGCGCGCCTCGGGCGCACGCTGGACGCGGTGCGCATCCCGAACCCGCACACGGCCGCGGAATGGGAAGTGATGGTGAACGAGCTCGTCGCGCGCAACGCCTGGGTGGACCAGTCGATCTACCTGCACGTGTCGCGCGGCCCCGACGAGCGGCGCAACCACGCCTTCCCGGCCGTGATGCGCCCGACGGTGTTCCTCATGAGCGAGGCACTCGTGACGCCCTCGGCCGAGGTGCTGGCGAGCGGCGTCGCAGCCGTGAGCGCGGCGGATTTCCGCTGGGCGCGCTGCGATCTGAAGACCACCGCACTGCTCGCGAACTGCCTGCTGCGCCAGGTCGCCGTCGACAAGGGCTGCGCCGAGACGGTGCTGTTCCGCGACGGCTTCCTCACCGAAGGTGCGGCTTCCAATATCTTCGTCGTGCGCGACGGCGTGCTGCTCGCGCCGCCCAAGAGCCACCTCATGTTGCCGGGCATCACCTACGACGTGGTGCTGGAACTGGCGTCGCGGCACGGTCTCAAACACGAAGTGCGCGAAATCCTCGAGGACGAGGTGCGCACGGCCGAGGAGGTGTGGCTCACTTCGTCGACCAAGGAAGTGCTCGCGATCACCAGCCTCGACGGACGCCCCGTCGGCGACGGCCGGCCCGGCCCGGTGGGGCGCGAGATGTACGCCTGGTACCAGGAATTCAAGAACACGGTGATGCGCGTTGGCTGACCAGAACCCCGAAACCCTCCTCGAGTTTCCCTGCGATTTCCCGATCAAGATCATGGGCGCGCGCGTGGATGAGTTCGCGCAGGTCGTCGTCGACGTCGTGCGCAGGCACGCGCCGGAGTTCGATCCCGCGACGGTGCAGATGCGGCCGTCGAGCAAGGGCAACTACATTTCCCTGACCTGCACCGTGCGTGCCGAGTCGAAGGCGCAGCTCGACGCGTTGTACCGTGACCTGTCCGGTCACCCGCTGGTGAAGGTGGTGCTGTAGTGCAGGTGGCGGAAGCCCTGCCGCTGGTCGTGCGCCGTCTGGGGCTTGTCGAATACGAGCCGACCTGGGCGGCGATGCGCGCCTTCACCGACGCGCGCACCGCGGAGACGCCGGACGAGCTGTGGCTGCTCGAGCACCCGCCGGTGTTTACGCTGGGCCAGGCCGGCAAGCCCGAGCACCTGCTGTGCGAGACCGGCATCCCGCTGGTGAAGATCGACCGCGGCGGCCAGATCACCTACCACGGCCCTGGCCAGATCGTCGTGTACCTCCTCATCGACCTGCACCGCCGCCGCCTCAAGGTGCGCGAGATGGTGAGCCTGATGGAGCAGGCGCTGATCGACTGCCTCGCGGACTACGGCCTCACGGCTGAGCGCAAGGACGGCGCGCCGGGCGTGTACATCGCCGGCGAGAAAATCGCCGCACTGGGCCTGCGTGTCAGGAACGGCTGCAGTTACCACGGCCTCGCGCTCAACGTCGATGCCGACCTCGCGCCGTTCTCGGCGATCAACCCCTGCGGTTACGAGGGGCTGAAGACGATCAGGATGAAGGATTTCGGCGTGACCGACGGCGTCGCGGAAGTGGGGGAGCGTCTGCTTGCCCACCTCGGGCGCCTGCTCGCGCCCCGCCCGGCCGCCGACAGGCCATAATGCAGCGGGCGCCACAAGTGCCCGTGACCCCGAAGAGACGAGAGAATCGCATGAATACCGAGAACCGCAAGCAGCGTGGCGCCGACAAGACCGCGCGCATCCCGATCAAGATCGTGCCCGCTGAGCGCCTGAAGAAGCCCGAGTGGATCCGCATCAAGCTGGGCGCCGGCCAGGAAGCCGAGCGCTTCAACGAGATCAAGGCGACGCTGCGCGACCACAAGCTGCACACGGTGTGCGAGGAAGCCTCCTGTCCGAACATTCACGAATGCTTCGGCAAGGGCACGGCGACCTTCATGATCATGGGCGACATCTGCACGCGTCGCTGCCCGTTCTGCGACGTCGGCCACGGCCGTCCCGAGCCGCTCAATGCGGATGAGCCGAAGGACCTCGCGGCGACGATCGCGGCGATGCGCCTGAATTACGTCGTGATCACCAGCGTCGACCGCGATGACCTGCGCGACGGCGGCGCCCAGCACTTCGTCGAGTGTATCCGCGAGACGCGCGCCGCCTCGCCGAAGACCGCGATCGAGGTGCTGGTGCCGGACTTCCGCGGCCGCATGGAGATCGCGCTGGAGATCTTCGACCAGGCGCCGCCGGACGTCCTGAACCACAATCTCGAGACGGTGCCGCGCCTGTACAAGCAGGCCCGCCCGGGTGCCGATTACGAATATTCGTTGAAGCTGCTCAAGGAATTCAAGGCGCGCCACCCCGAGGTGCCGACCAAGTCGGGCCTGATGGTGGGCCTGGGCGAGACGGACGAGGAGATCCTCGAGGTGATGCGCGACCTGCGCGCGCACGACGTCGAGATGCTGACGATCGGCCAGTACCTGCAGCCTTCGACCGGCCACCTGCCGGTGTTGCGCTACGTGCACCCGGACACCTTCAAGATGTTCGAGACCGAAGCACTGAAGATGGGCTTCAAGAACGCCGCCTGCGGCCCGATGGTGCGCTCGAGCTACTGGGCCGACCAGCAGGCCCACGGCGCCGGGGTCGTCTGAGCCACGCGGGGACGTAGGGCGGGAGGAGCCGAAGGCGGATCCCGCCAAGGTCGGACGTAGAGGGTAGGGAAACGCCGTTTGGCGGGATGCGCTGCGCTTCTCCCGCCCTGCCTGGTTTTCGCCTCGTTGGCGGGCGCAGCAGGACGCGGGACCGAGGGCGAACCCCCGGCCGCGCCCTTCCCCTTTAGCGGAAGAGGCGCTCCTCGCGTTCGTGCCTTTCCTGCTCCTCGATGCTCAGCGTCGCGGTCGGGCGCGCAAGCAGGCGGCCGACGCCGATCGGCTCGCCGCTGACTTCGCAGTAGCCGTAGCTGCCATCCTCGATGCGGCGCAGCGCGGCTTCCACCTTGTGCAGCAGCTTCAGTTCGCGGTCGCGGATGCGCTGTTCCAGCACCTGTTCCTCTTCCTGCGTGGCGCGGTCGGCCTCGTCCGGGGTCGCGACGGTTTCGCGCAGGTGCGAGCGAGTCTCCTCGCTGTTTTCCCGCAGTTCGGCCTGCAGTTGAAGCAGGCGCAGGCGGAAGAATTCGAGCTGCGCGGCGTTCATGTAGTCGTCCGCGGGCATCGCCAGCAGTTCGGCTTCGGAGAGTGTGCCGTTGCGTGTGGCAGTCGCCGTCATCATGAGTTCTCCGTGTTACCACCCCTTGCACCGCAGTGCCGCGGGGTCAAGTGCATTAATGAAAAAAGGGTAACTTCTGCACGCGCATGCTTCCCGTCGCGGGGTATGCTCATGGGCGCTTCGAGTGAAACCCGTCCTGGAGACCATCATGCGTTCCATTCTGCGAGCTTTCGTCCTGCTTGTCATCTGTGCGCCGGCGTGGGCGGCCGGACTGGGGGGCATCACCGACTCGGAGGCCTCCGGCGGCTTGCGCGAGGCGCTGACGCAGGGCGCGGGCCGCGCGGTGGACCTGCTGGGCAAGAAGGACGGCTTCCTCGCCAACAAGAAGGTGAGGATTCCGCTGCCCGACGGATTGGCGCAAGTTGAACCCGTGATGCGCATGGCTGGCCGCGGCAAGGATTTCGACAATCTCGTGACGACGATGAATCGCGCCGCCGAGGCCGCCGTGCCCGAGGCGAAGGTGCTGCTGGTCGATGCGGTAAAGCAGATGTCGGTCGAGGATGCGCGCAACATCCTGACCGGCGGCGATGATTCGGCGACGCGCTATTTCAAGTCGAAGACGCAGGCGCGGCTCGCCGAGAAGTTCCTGCCGATCGTGAAGGAAAGCACCGACCGTCTTGCGCTGGCCGGGCAATACAACAAGCTCGCGGGCCAGGCGGCGAGCTTCGGACTGGTGAAGGATGAGGACGCGCAAATCGAGGGCTACGTGACGCGCAAGGCGCTCGACGGCCTCTACGTGATGATCGCCGAGGAAGAGAAGGCGATCCGCAGGAACCCGATGCAGGCGGCCGGGTCGCTGGCGCAGAAGGTGTTCGGGCTGCTGGGGCAGTAAGGGGGCCGCTCGCGCCCGCTTCGGGTTGTAAGCGGGCCGATGCGACGGAGGTGATGCGGTAAAATCCGCACTCGCGCCGCCTGCGGGCGGCGCTGCCTTTTTCCTCACCGTAGTCCCCCGCAAGGCCCATGTCCGCTCTCCTCAACGCCCCGCAGCGCGAAGCGATCCGCTATCTCGACGGCCCCAGCCTGGTGCTCGCCGGCGCCGGCAGCGGCAAGACGCGGGTGATCACGCACAAGATCGCACACCTCATCAACGAGTGCGGGCTGAACCCGTCGAACATCGCGGCGATCACCTTCACCAACAAGGCGGCGAAGGAGATGCAGGAGCGCGTCGCGGGCCTGATGGGCGGGCGCGCGCCCGGGGGGCTCACGGTGTGCACCTTCCATGCGCTGGGCGTGAAGATGATCCGCCAGGAGGCGGTGCACTGCGGACTCAAGCCACAGTTCTCCATCCTCGATGCTTCCGACACGGTACAGATCGTCTCCGACATCTCGCGCGATTCGGACAAGGCACGTTCGAAGGCGATGCAGTGGCAGATCTCGGGCTGGAAGAACGCGATGATCACGCCGGCCGAGGCGGCGCAGCTCGCCGACGACGAGATCTCGTCGGCCGCGGCGATGCTGTACGCGGAGTACGAGCGCACGCTGCGCGCCTACCAGGCCGTGGATTTCGACGACCTGATCTCGCTGCCGGTGCGGTTGCTCGAAGACAACCCGGACGTGCGCGAGCGCTGGCAGAACAAGCTGCGCTACCTGCTCGTCGACGAGTACCAGGACACGAACAAGGCGCAGTACCGCCTGCTGCGCCAGCTCTCGGGCGTGCGCGGGGCGTTCACGGCGGTGGGCGACGACGACCAGGCGATCTACGCGTGGCGCGGGGCGGACGTCGAGAACCTGAAGCTCTTGCAGCAGGACTATCCGAAGCTGAAAGTCATCAAGCTGGAGCAGAACTACCGCTCGTCGCGGCGCATCCTCACCGCGGCGAACACGGTCATCGCGAACAACGAGAAGCTCTTCGAGAAGCAGCTGTGGTCGGAGCACGGCGACGGCGAGCAGATCGCGGTGACGGCCTGTCGCGACGCGGACCACGAGGCGGAGTGGATCGCCTCCAAGATCAGCGCGCACAAGTTCGAGCACCGCACGAAGTTCTCCGACTACGCGATCCTGTACCGCGGCAACCACCAGGCGCGCGTGGTCGAGCAGCAGCTGCGCAACCAGAAGATTCCCTATGTGATGTCGGGCGGACAGTCCTTCTTCGACAAGGCGGAGATCCGCGACCTGATGTCGTGGCTGCGCCTGCTGATGAACGAGGACGACGATCTGGCCTTCATCCGCGCGATCACGACGCCACGGCGCGGGGTGGGTGCGGCGACGATCGAGGCGCTCGGCAACTACGCCGGTCGGCGCCACGTGAGCTTCTTTGCGGCGGTGTTCGAGGAAGGCGCGGCGCATGCGCTGAATGCGCGCCAGATCGAGCAGCTGCAGGAGTTCGGCAACTTCATCAACCGCATGCAGTACCGCGCCCACCGCGAGCCGGCCGCGCGCGTGCTGGAGGACCTGCTGGCGGCGATCCGTTACGAGGCTTGGCTGTTCGAGCATCTCGACACGCGCGAGGCGGAGTCGAAGTGGAGCAACGTGCGCGATTTCGTCGGCTGGCTGGGCAGAAAGGGCGAGGCCGACAACAAGAACCTGATCGAGCTGACGCAGACGATTGCGCTGATCTCGATGCTGGACAAGGACGACGCCGAGTTCGACGGCGTGCAACTCGCGACCCTGCACGCGTCGAAGGGGCTGGAGTTCAAGCACGTGTTCCTCGTCGGCGTCGAGGAGGGCCTGCTACCGCACCAGTCTTCGATTGACGAGGACAAGGTGGACGAGGAGCGGCGCCTGATGTACGTGGGCATCACGCGCGCGCAGCGCACGCTCAACATCACGTGGTGCGAGCGGCGCAAGGCGGGCAAGGAGACGCGCACCTGCGAGCCCTCGCGCTTCATCGCCGAGATGGGCGGCGACATCAGGATGAGCGACCGCAAGACGAACGCGCCGGTGTCGAAGGAAGAGGGCCGCGCGCGCCTCGCCAACCTGATGGCGATGCTGGAACGGCGCTGAGGCCCGGCTGCCGGGCATTGCATTCCACTGCAATAGGGAAAAGCGTCTAGCGCGCTTCTTCATCCCTCCAATTTCGGCCGTCTCGTTGCGGGCCTAGAGTGGCATCGACTCCCAAACCACTGGAGCGTTGTCATGAAAGAACAAGATCCGCGTGAAGTGTCGGCCTCGCGTCGCGCCTTCCTGCGCGGCATTCCGGTGATCACCGCCGCGGCGGCCGCCCTTCCCGCTCCGGCGCTCGCGGCGCAGGGCCGGCACCACTGGGCGATGCTCGTCGACCTGCGCAAGTGCATCGGCTGCCAGGCCTGCACGGTGGCGTGCATCCAGGAAAACGCGGTGCCGGAAGGCAGCTTCCGCACCGTGGTGTCGACCTACAGCGTGAAGCTCGCCGATTCCACCCAACCGGCCGGCACCTACATGCTGCCGCGCCTGTGCAACCACTGCGACGAGCCGCCGTGCATCCCGGTGTGCCCGGTCGGCGCGACCTTCAAGCGCGAGGACGGCATCGTCGCCGTCGATGGCGAGCGCTGCGTCGGCTGTGCGTACTGCGTGCAGGCCTGCCCGTACGACGCGCGCTTCATCAATCACGCGACCAACAAGGCCGACAAATGCACATTCTGCGCACATCGCGTGGATGCGGGGCTGCTGCCGGCCTGCGTCGAGACCTGCGTGGGCGGCGCGCGCATCTTCGGCGACCTGAACGATCCGCAGGGCGAACTGCGCCGCCGCCTCGACGCCGCCAAGGCCGAGCTGAAGGTGCTCAAGCCCGAGCAGGGCACCGAACCGCGCGTGTTCTACATCGGCCTCGACGAACGCTTCCAGGGCAAGGTCGAGGGCCAGGGCACGCTGTGGCAGCCGCGCAAGGCGCACGCGTGAGGCGAACAGGAGAACGATCATGACCCCCGATATCGTCGAAACCGTCAACGTCGCGCGCGAGGTCGCGTGGCTGCCTTGGGCGGTGCAGTACTTCTTCCTCATCGGCCTGTCCTACGGCGCGTATCTCGTGTCCCTGCCCGGCCTGGTATTCCGCCGCCGCGGCTGGGAGGGGATCTCGCGCCTGGCGCTGCTGGCGGCGCTACTGTGCGGGCTGACCGCGCCGGTCGCGCTGCTCGCCGACCTGCACCAGCCGGGCCGCTTCTGGCACTTCTACGCCTATTTCACCCCCAGCTCGTGGATGTCGTGGGGGGCGTTCTTCATCCCCGTGTATCTCACCGGGCTGATTTTGTACGCGTGGCTCGCGTTCCGGCCGGCGCTCGCGCGCCATGCGGACGAGGGCGGCAAGCTCGCGGGCCTCGCGCGCCGGCTCGCCTACGGCGGGCACGAGAGCCGCAAGGCGCTGGTCGCGGCGGCGCTGCTGGCCTTCGTCGGCGCAGCGCTGGTGGCCCTGTACACGGGGGTGGAGGTGATGCTGGTGCGGGCGCGTCCGCTGTGGCACACGCCGCTGTTGCCGGTACAGTTCTTCGTTACCGCGCTGGCGGGCGGGCTGGGCCTCGCGCTGGTGTTCAACCGCGCGCTGCCCGGCGGCGGCGACCCCGCGGCGACCCGGCGCATGGCCGTCGCGCTGGCGCTCACGCAGCTGGCGGCGCTGCTGGTCGGTGCGGTGTGGCTCGTGCTGGGCATGAGCGGCATGTCGCCGGTGCACGCTCAAGCGCTGGCGGAGGTCGCGCCGTCGGCGAACTGGACCGTGAGCGCGGTGTGGGCGGTCGTCGCCACGCTCGTGACCCTCGTGCTTGCGCTGCGCCGCCCCGGCTCGGGCCTGCTGATCGGCCTGCTGGCGCTGCATTCGGCGTGGATGATGCGCTGGACAATCTTCATCGGCGGGCAGGAGCTGCCCAAGACCGGTGCCGGCTACTACAGCTACCAGCTCCCGCTCGGCCCCGAGGGCCTGCTGGGCATCATCGGCACGGCCGGGCTGTGGATCTTCCTCTTCGTCGTGCTGACCACGCTGCTGCCGCTGGAGCGTATCGGCCGCGTCGAGCGTGTCGGCGCATGAATCGAATCAAGGGAAACCGATCATGAAAATCGAACGTCGCGAACTGATTGCCGCCGGAGGCCTCGCCGCCTTCGCCGCGGGCTTCTCCCAGACCCTCGGCCGCATGGTGTCCGGCCTCGTCAGCGATGAACCGCAAGCGCACAACATCCACGGCCGTTCGGCCGAGCCGGAGTTCAGCGTGGATCCTTCGACGGGCGAACTGCGCGTGAACCCGAACCAGCAGGTGAGCTATACCGCCTGCCTCGGCTGCACGACCCAATGCGGCGTGCGCGTGCGCGTCGACAAGACGAGCGGCAAGGTGATCCGCGTCGCCGGCAACCCATACAGCCCCTTGTCGACGGAGCCGCATCTGCCAATGAAGGCATCGGTGAAGGAGAGTTTCGTCGCGCTGTCGCGCTTCCAGGACAAGGGGCTGGCGGGGCGCTCGACCGCTTGCGGGCGCGGCAATGCGGCGATGGACCAGATCGACTCGCCCTTCCGCGTGCTCACGCCGCTCAAGCGCGTCGGTCCGCGCAACGGCGGCAAGTGGCAGCCGATCTCCTTCGAGCAGCTGGTGCGCGAGCTGGTCGAGGGCGGTGACCTGTTCGGCGAAGGCCACGTCGAGGGCTTCCGGGCCTTGCGCGACCTCGCCACGCCGATCGACCCGGCGGCGCCCGAGCTGGGGCCGAAGGTGAACCAGGTGGCGCTGATCTCCAGCGTCAACGACGGCCGCGAGGCCTTTGCGCGCCGTTTCTGGAATCAGGCCTACGGCACGCTCAACTTCGTCGGCCACGGCTCCTACTGCGGCGGGGCGTACCGCTCCGGCTCCGGCGCGCTGTTCGGCGACATGAAGAAGATGCCGCACGCGAAGCCGGATCTGGCCAACGCCGAGTTCGTGATCTTCATCGGCACCGCGCCGGGCAACGCCGGCAACCCCTTCAAGCGCACCGGCACGCTGCTCGCGAAGGGACGCAGCGAAGGGCGGCTGGAGTACGTCGTCGTCGATCCGGTGCTGACCAACGCGGACAACCGCGCCGCCGGCGAGCGTGGGCGCTGGGTGCCGATCCGTCCGGGTACCGATGGCGCGCTGGTGATGGGGATGATGCGCTGGATGTTCGACAACGGGCGCGTGAATACGGCCTATCTCTCGTATCCGAACCTGGCTGCGGCGGAAGCCGCGGGCGAGCCGTCCTTCACCAACGCGAGCTGGCTCGTGATTGCCGAGAAGGGGCACCCGCGCGAAGGGCGCTTCCTGCGCGGCTCGGACATCGGCATGACGGTGACCGAGGAGGAGAAGTACAAGGAGGCGGACCCCTATCTCGTGCTCGGCGCCGACGGCAGGCCGATGCCGGCAGATGCCGCGACCGGCCCCGCACCGCTGGAAGCGGCGGGCAGCGTGGCGGTCGGCGACAAGGCGCTCGCGGTGAAGACGTCGTACGAACTGCTGCGCGAATCGGCGCTGAAGCTGAGCGTCGCCGAGTGCGCGGCGATCTGCGGGATGCCGGAAGCCGTCATCACCGGGCTGGCGGACGAATTCAGCAGTCACGGGCGCAAGGCCTGCGCAATCGCCCACGGCGGCATGATGGCCGGCAACGGCTTCTACAATGCCTATGCAGTCGTCACGCTCAACGCGCTGATCGGCAACCTCAACTGGAAGGGCGGCTTCGTCGTCAATGGCGGCGGCTTCAAGGACGCCGGTGCAGGGCCGCGCTATGACCTGGAGACCTTCCCGGGGATGGTGAAGCCCAAGGGCACGCCGCTCGGGCGCAACGTGCCCTACGAGAAATCCGCCGAGTTCGCGCGCCGCAAGGCCGAGGGCAAGCCGTATCCGGCACGCGACGCATGGTTCCCGAACGCGCCGGGGCTGGTCACGGAGTGGTTCCCGGCGATGCTGCGCGGCTATCCCTACGGGGTCAAGGCGCTGGTGCTGTGGAGTTCGAACCCGGTGTACGGCCTGCCCGGCGTGCGCCCGCTGATCGAGAAGGAGCTCGCCGATCCGAAGAAGATCCCGCTGATCGTGTCGGTCGACCCGCTGATCAACGAGAGCAACGCCTACGCCGACTACATCGTGCCGGATTCGCTGATGTACGAGAGCTGGGGCTGGACGGCGCCATGGAACGGCGTGCCGACGAAGGCCACCACCGCGCGCTGGCCGGTGGTCGAACCCAAGGCAGCGAAGACGCCGGACGGCCAGGCGATCGGCATGGAGACCTTCTTCATGGCGTTGGCGAAGGCGATGAACCTGCCCGGCTTCGGCACGGAAGGGCTCGCCGACATGGAGGGCAAACGCCTGCCGCTGGAACGGCCCGAGCACTGGTACCTGCGTGGCGGCGCGAACATCGCCTTCCTCGGCAAGGCGCCGGTCGGCGATGCGACGGACGAGGATCTCGCGCTGTCCGGCGTCGAGCGCCTGCGCCCGCTGCTGGAGGCGACGCTGAAGGAAGACGAATGGCGCAAGGTGGCCTTCCTGTACACGCGCGGCGGCCGCTACCAGCCGGCCGGCGAGGCGCAGGACGAGGCGAATCCCGACTGGCAGACCAACCGCTTCAGGAACGCGCTGTGGCTGTGGAACGACAACGTCGGCGGGGCGAAGAACAGTCTCACCGGCAAACGCTTCGCCGGCTGCGCGACCTGGCAGCCGCCCGCCTTCGCCGACGGCACGCCCATGCGAGATCGGCACACCGAGGCGGAGTGGCCGCTGCTGGCGGTGAGCTACAAGTCCGCGCTGCAGAACTCCTACAGCATCGCCACGCGCATCACCGCGCTGCATCCGGACAACCCAGTGATCGTGCATCCGGAGGACGCCGCGCGCCTGGGGCTCGCGACGGGGGATATCGCGCGCATGCAGACGCCGGGCGGCGAGGCGACCTGCCGCGTGATCGTGCATGCGGGCGTGATGCGCGGGGTGCTCGCGGTCGAGCACGGCTACGGCCATCGGGAGCTGGGCGCACGGGCGCACCGGCTCGGCGAGGCGCATCAGCCGCAGCGGCCGGATCTCGCCGCAGGCATCAATCTCAACGACCTGGGGCTGCGCGACCCAACCCGCGGCGGCGAGGCGATCTGGGTCGATGCCGTGTCCGGCACTTCGGTGCGCAACGGCCTGCCCGCGCGGCTGCTGCGGCTGTAAGGCACGAAGGATTCAAACGGGATGTAAATGCATGCGGAGCAATATAAGAAAAGGTCTATATTTAATCGGGATGCTACCGGTTCCGCGTCGAGAGGGGGCGGACCGGCGGCTTGCCGTTTGACTCACCGACCAAGGAGCTTGCGATGAAAACCGGATTGCTGACGGCGGCCTGTGTCGCCGCGCTGCTCGCGGGCGGAGCCTTCGCCCAGCCGGCGGGAGGGTTGCCGCCGATCGCCGATGATGCGCCGATCTTCGGATCACAGATGATGACGTCACAGGAGCGCATCGAACAGCGTGACCGCATGCGCGCCGCGAAGACGCTCGAAGAGCGCGAGAAGATTCGCGCCGAGCATCATGAGCAGATGGTCAAGCGCGCGAAGGAGCGCGGCGTCACGCTGCCCGAGGAGCCGCCGATGCGCGGCGGCGCAATGATGGGTCCCGGTGGTGGAATGGGCGGGGGGATGGGGCCCGGGCCGGGCGGCGGCATGGGCGGCGGTCCGCGCCGCTAGGCCGTCCCTTCAGTCCAACGCCGCGGGGTCCGCGCGCAGCATCAGGCGCGCGAGTTCCGCGGCGCTGCCCACCTCGGCCTTGTCCATGACGTGCTGGCGGTGCACATGCACCGTCTTCTCGCTGATGTCGAGTTCGCGCGCGACGAGCTTGTTGGGCAGCCCCTGCGCGACGAGACGGGCGACTTCCAGTTCGCGTGGCGACAGGCGGGCGAGGCGCGCCTTCGCCTCGTCGCGCAGAGCGTGGCGCGAGCGGTCTTCGGCGCCGCGCCGCACCGCCGCGGCGACGGCATCGAGCAGCGCCTGATCCTTGAACGGCTTTTGCAGGAAGTCACACGCGCCGTGCTTCATCGCCTGTACCGCGAGCTCGATGTCGCCGTGGCCGGTGATGAAGACGATGGGCGGCTGCGCGCCGTCCGCGCGCAGGCGTTCCTGCAGCTCGAGCCCGCTCATGGTCGGCATGCGGATGTCGAGCACGAGGCAGGCGGGCGCCTCGGGCGAGCCGGCCCGCGTGGCGAGGAAGTCCTCGGCTGAAGCGTGGCTCGCAACGTGCCAGCCGACCGATTCGAGCAGGAACACGAGCGAGCGGCGGAAGGCCGCATCGTCGTCCACGACATGGATCACGGCTTCATCGGTCGGCAGCATGGGTGCTTCGGCTCTCCGTTGGTGCGCTGGCGGATGGCGCCAGCGGCAGACTCAGGATGAATTCACAGCCCGGAGCTTCGCCCGTGCCATCGACGGTCAGGCGTCCGCGATGGGCCTCGGCGATGGTGCGGCAGATCGACAGACCCAGCCCCAGCCCATCCGGCTTGGTGGTGAAGAAGGGCTCGAACAGGCGTTCGCGCGCGGCCGCGTCGAGCCCGCAGCCGTAATCGCGCACGGTGATGTGCGCGTGTCCGGCGCTCTCCCCTGCGCCCTTGCCAATGCGCACGGCCAGGCGCTGGCGCTCGGGCGGCAGGCCGCGCGCCGCATCGTACCCGTTCTTGAGCAGGTTCAGCAGCACCTGCTGGATCTGCAGCGGGTCGACGTCGACGCTGGCGTCGGCCGGCAGCGCGTCGTCCACGGCAATGTCGGGGGCGTTCGCGAGCATGCCGCGGAACAGTGCGACCGCCTCGGCGACCAGCGTGCCAGGGGCGACGCGCTCGCGCACCGCCGCGCGTTTCCTGGCGAAACCGCGGATGCGGCCGAGGATGCCGGCGGCGCGTTCGGCTTGGCCGGCGATCTCGGCCGAGGCCTCGCGCACCGCGTCGTCGGTGAGGCGGCCATTGTCGCTGCGGCGGATGAGGCTCTGCGCGTAGTTGGCGATCGTCGCGAGCGGCTGGTTGAGCTCGTGCGCAAGCGTGCCGGCGAGTTCGCCCAGCACCGACAGGCGCGCGAGGTGGTCGGCCTGCTCCTGGTTGGCGCGGATGCGCGCCTCCAGGGCCTCGCGCGCCGCGAGTGCCGCACGCAGTTCGGCGGTGCGCGCATGCACAAGGTGCTCGACACGCACCGTGTACAGGATCCACGCCGCCAGCAGCAGCGCGAACGTCGCGATCCAGGGCCAGTAGCGCTCGGCCAGCACCATCAGCGTCGGCTCGCGCAGGTAGGCATAGGGGCCGATCTGCAGCTCGCGGAACATCTCGTGCACCGCCTGGTAGTCCGCCGGGACCGCCCACTCCATGCCGTCGCGATCGGCCGACATCCCCAGCAGCGCGAGCGTCACATCCCTGGCCAGCGCGGTCGGGGTGTGGCGAAGGGTCGCGAGTGGCCAGTCGGGGTACAACCGCGTCGAGCTCGCGCAGGGGAAATCCGCCTCCTTGCGCGCGTCCAGCACCGCAAAGTCGCGGCGCCATTCCTCGCGGCTTTCGAGCAGGCAACTACGCACGACACCGGCGTCCACGTCGCCGCGCGCGACGGCCTCGAACACGTTCGTCATCGGCAGGCCGACGACCTTGAGTTCGGCGAGGTCGCGCTGCGGGTCGATACCCTGCGCGGCGAGCTCGCGCCAGACCGTCTGAAAGCCGCCGAATCCTTCCGTCGACACGACCGCGAGGCGTTTCCCGCGCAGGTCGGCGAGGGTGCGCAGCCCGCCGCTGCCGGCCTGCACGATCACCGCGGAGCCGATGGAGCGCTCGGGCGTGCGCGGCGGGCCGGGGTCCAGTGTCAGGATGCGGCTCGCGCCCAGCTCGGCTTCGAGCTCGACGTAATGGCCGGGGTTGGTGATCAGGAAGTCGATCTCGCCTGCCGCCGCGGCGTCGCGCAGGCCGCGGTGGTCGAGCTGCACGAGGCTGACCGTGCGTCCGGGCAGCGCGGCCTGTACGCGGCGCTGCACTGGCGACCACTCGCCGATGGCGGCTTCCGCGCCGAGGAAGGCGAGCACGCCGATGCGCACGGCGTCGGGATCGTCGGCCGGGGCTGAGCGGGCCGGCGCCAGGGTGGCGAGGAGGAACAGCACGGCGCCGAGCAGGCGCCGCACGCCGGGGTATGCAGGCATCGGTCAAGCATCCCGCGTTCGCCGCGGACGGTCAAGCGGTCGTCATGGGTGTGCGCGCGGGGGGCGGAGGAAGGGCCACAACGCCCACGGCGTGACGGTTTCCGCAGTCCGGCCGTGCATGAGGTGCGCATTTTCACCCACCTGCAACGCATCTCCGTACAATCCTCTGCGGGAATTTTCCCGTTCGATCGCGTGCGTTCCGACGACCGCGGCGGGCCTTCATAACAATATTTCCGGTGGAGCTGAACTGATGAAGAAAAAGAATCCGGCGCTGGTGTATTCGCTGATCCGGGGCGCAACGGCGGCTGCCGTCGCGGTCCTCGCCCTCGCATCCGGCGCTGCGAGCGCCGATGAACTTCCCTGCGAGGCACCGGGTCGCCTGGTACCGATCTCCGGGAAGATCCTGACGAATGCCCTGGGGCCTGGCGACACGCTGGGCGTGCTGGCCGGCAAGATCGATGGTATGCCGAGCCTGAAATGCGGGATCCACGGCAAGGCTTTCTTCAATCCGGATGGAAGCTTCGGGGGATTCACCCACACGCTCGTCTGCGACGACGTTGTGCCCGCCCAGTACGGCGGCGAAAGGATTCACACGCAGGCGGTGTCGATCAGCCGCTTCTCCAGCGTTCCGGATTTCCGCAGTTGCGGCATTCCGGGCCTGGAATTCGGTTCCTTCACCGAGGTTTCCGATCCGCAGAGTGGCCGCGGCATCTTCTCGCCCACGGGCGGCGGGCGGCTGTATATCGACGGCACGGTCAATTGCGCCGGTGCCGTCGACATGAAGTTCACCGGCAAGGTCTGCCTCGTCCCCTGAGGGCGGCCGCGGGGACGCCTTGCATGGCGTCTCCGCCCTTGCGGATGCCGGTGCGGGCTTACTTTTCGACCGGCGGCTCGGCGAACTTCGCGCCGCCGCTGTTGGCGAGGTAGGCCACCGCACGGCGCACCTCGGTATCGGTGAGATCGGCGCCGCCTCCGCGCGGTGGCATCTGGCGGATGCCGCTGATGGCGTTCTTCGTCAGCGTGTCGAAGCCCTGCGCGATGCGCGGCGCCCAGGCGGCGGCATCTCCCGTCTTCGGTGCGCCGAGCGCGCCCGCTGCGTGGCAGCCGGCGCAGGTGCCCTGGTAGATCTGTTCGCCGGTACGGCTGCCCGGTGCCACCTTCTGCACTTTCAGCGAGATCTTCGCGACCGGCTCGATGCGGCTGGCGCGGGCTTCCGGGTCACCCTGCTGCGGCTGGCTGCAGGCCCCCAGCAGGGCGGCGAGCAGTGCGACGGCGGGCAGCGCGAGCGGGCGGACGGAACGGTCGGGGAGAGGGGCGGGCCGGTTGCACGAGGCGGTCATGCGGGCTCCTTGTAGGTGTTGTTTGGGAAGCCGCAAGTATAGCCGCCACGCCGGCCTCGGGCCGGGTGGCGGTTACGTGCTGGCGGCCCGGCCTGCCCGGGGCGGGCAATCCTGCCCTGTGCGCAGCGGCGTGCACACAAAAAAGCCGGGGTGTCCCCGGCGGATTGGTGTGCTGCGGAAAGCGCGCCGCTTACTGAACGCGCACCTCGACGCGGCGCGCCTCGGCGGCGTCGCCACCCCCCAGCGTCACTGCCGGACGGCGCAGCAGTACGCGGTCGGCCGGCACGCCCGCCTCGACCAGCGCGTCGCGCACGGCCAGCGCACGGTTCTTCGATACCTCGGCATTCACCGCGGCGCCGCCGGTCTCGTCATGGAAGCCCGACAGGAGCACCTTCTTGTCCGGTGCAGCTTCCAGTGCAACGACGATCGTCGCGATGTCCGGCGACGCATCCGCCGGCAATGCCGCCTCGCCGACCGCGAAATAGAACTTCACCAGCGGCTCGCCCACCTCGGCCACGTCGGCGAATTCACCTGCCACCGCTGCCGCCGCGGCCGGTGCCGGCACCTCGGCCGCGCGCAGCTTCCAGGTCCCGAGGCCGATCACCAGCGCGATTACCAGCGCGATGACACCGAAGAGCACACCGATGACGACGTTGAGTTCTCCGTCTTCCTGATCGAACATGTTCTACGCTCCAGTCACAAAGTTATCCCGCGAACGCAGGGTCGGCGGGCAGTTTAGCCCAAACGTCGCGAAATCGTATCGAATCGTTTCGCTGAAGATCGCCTCCTTGCAGCGAAATTCGACGCATTGTGGTGCCGGCGGGGTGGCAAGCTGGTTGCCTCCGCTGCGCGGTGGCGTTTGAATATGCGAAGTCCGGTGGGCGACGCGCGGGCGGGTGGAGCAGAGAGGAGAGAGATGGACATACCGACGATCATCGAGAAGCCCACAGTCCTGGTGGTCGACGACACCCCCGACAATCTGTCGCTGATGTCCGGCCTGCTGAAGGACCGCTACAAGGTCAAGGTCGCCAACGGCGGCGACAAGGCGCTACGCATCGCCCGCGGCGAGCCCGCGCCCGACCTGATCCTGCTCGACATCATGATGCCCGGCCTCTCCGGCTACGACGTGTGCGAGGCGCTCAAGGCCGATATGGCCACGCGCGACATCCCCATCATCTTCCTCACCGCAATGACCGCGACCGAGGACGAGACGAGGGGCCTCGCGATGGGCGCGGCCGACTTCATCACCAAGCCCGTCAATCCGCCGGTGGTGCTGGCGCGCGTCGCTACCCATCTGCACATCAAGGCCGCCGCCGACTTCCTGCGCGACAAGAATGCCTACCTCGAAGCCGAGGTCGCCCGGCGCACGCGCGAGCTCGCCGCGATCCAGGACGTCGCCATCCTCGCGATGGCCTCGCTCGCGGAAACACGCGACAACGACACCGGCAACCACATCCGCCGCACCCAGTTCTACGTCCGGGCGCTGGCCGAACACCTGCAGCCGCATCCGCGGTTCCGTGAATTCCTGACCGACGCGACGATAGACATGCTGTTCAAGTCGGCCCCGCTCCATGACATCGGCAAGGTCGGCATTCCCGACCGCATCCTGCTCAAGCCCGGTCGCTTCGACGACGCGGAATTCGAGACGATGAAGGCGCACACCACGCTCGGCCGCGACGCCATCATCCACGCGGAGCGGAAACTCGGCATGGATGTCGACTTCCTGCGTCTGGCCAAGGAGATCGCCTATTACCATCAGGAAAAGTGGGACGGCTCGGGCTACCCCGAAGGCATCGCCGGCGACGCGATCCCGATCTCCGCGCGCCTGATGGCATTGGCCGACGTGTACGACGCGCTGATCAGCAAGCGCGTGTATAAGGAGGGTATGTCGCATGAGCAGGCTGCCGTCATCATCCGCGACGGCCGCGGCTCGCACTTTGACCCCGACATCGTCGACGCCTTCGTCGCACTGCAGGACGAATTCCGCGCCATCGCCGCGCGCTTTACCGACTAGGCCGCCCTCGCCGCGCAACCAGGAGCCGCAACAATGAGCCTTTCGATGTCCGCGCTAGAGCGCCGCACGCTGGCGGCGAAACTGATGCTGGGCTTCGTCGGCCTGCTGCTGGTCGTCGGCGGCATCAGCCTGAATTCGCTGTACAGCCAGCATCAGCTGAACGACGAGTTGCAGGCGCTGTACGAACGGGAGCTGATGGGCGTCTCGCACGTCAAGGAGGCACGCATCCAGTTCGCGCAGATGGGCCATGCGCTGCGCCAGGCCATCCTGCCGCAGGAGCCCGGCGAACGCGATCTGGCGCTGCGTCAGCTTGCCGAGTCCGAGAGTCGCATGCGCAGCGAACTGGAGTCGGCGGTGGCCTTGTTCCACCGTCAGGACAACCGCGAGCGGCTCGCGCGCTTCGACGAGCGTTTCACGCAGTACAAGGCCGTGGTCGCGCGGGTCGTCGACCTGCAGAAGAAGGGCGACCTCATGGACGCGCTGGCCGCAGTCGCCTCGCCCGGCTTTCAGCACGCCGGAAAGGCCGCCGGCGACCTTCTGGTCGACATCGCGCGCGTGATGGAGGAAGAAGCGCGCGACGCCGCGACCGCGGCCGACCGGCGCATGGTCGAGATCGAGCGCACCACGTACGCCATGATCATCGGCGGAGGCTTGCTCGCGCTGCTGCTGGGCGCCCTCGTCGCGCAGTCCATCCGGCGGCCCACCGAGCGCCTGCGCAGCGTCGTCGAGCAGATCTCGGCCGGCCATTTCGAGCAGCCCGTCCCGCACACCGCATATCCCAACGAAATCGGCGACCTCGCGCGCGCCATCGAGGTACTGCGCGTCGAGGCGCGCAAGGCCGAGACGCAGCGCTGGCTCAAGACCCACCTCGCGGCCATTTCCGGCGACCTGCAGATGTCGTCCAGCCTCGCCGACCTGGCACAGAAGTTCCTCTCCAACCTCGCACCGGTTCTCAAGCTCGGCCACGCCGCCTTCTACTACCACGACGAGCCCGCGCGCCGCCTCGTCCTGCTCGCGGGCTACGCCCTGCGCGGGACGGCGCAACCCGTCCCGCAGTTCGCCCCCGGCCAAGGTCTGGTCGGGCAATGCGCGCTCGAGCGCGCGCCGATCATCTTCACCAACCCGCCTGCGGACTACATCCACATCGCATCCGGACTGGGCGAGGCGGCCCCGCGCGTGATCGCCGTCTTCCCCGTGGCGCGCAACGAACGCCTGTTGGCGGTGGTGGAACTGGCCACCTTCGAAGCGTTCGGCGCGCCCCAGCAAGCCCTGCTCGATGGCGTGATGCCGATCCTCGCGATGACCCTCGAGATCCTCGAACGCAACGCGGCCACGCAGACGCTGCTCGAGGAAACGCAGCGCCAGGCCGAGAACATGGAACAGCAGGCGCGCCTGCTCGAGGAGCAGACGGTGGAACTCGAGGCCCAGCAGGCCTCGCTGCGCGATACCTCGGCCCATCTGGCGATCCTCGAAGAGCGCAGCCGCCTGATCCTGGGCTCCGTCAAGGACGGCATCATCGGCCTCGATCAGGACGGCGTGATGACCTTCGCCAACCCCGCGGCGCCGGCGATGCTCGGATACCGCGAAGAGGAGTTCGTCGGCCGGGCCGTGCATGCGCTGATCCACCACAGCTATCCGGACGGCCGCGACTTTCCGCGCGACAAGTGCTCGATGTACCTCACCGGCATGGATGGCCAGGCGCGAACCGTCGACAGCGAAGTCCTGTGGCGCAAGGACGGCAGCGCGCTTCCGGTCGAATACTCGACCACGCCCATCCACAAGGATGGCAGCCTCGTCGGCACCGTCGTCGTGTTCCGCGACATCACCGAACGCAAGGCCGCCGAGAAGGCCCTCGCCGACCAGCGCGCCTCGCTGCAGTACATCCTCGACCACAGCCCCGTGGGCACTGCCTTCACGACCGACGGCTTGTTCCGCTACACCAACCCCGAGTTCACGCGCATGTTCGGCTGCGGCCCGGGCGACAGCGCGCTGCACATCTACGCATCGCCCGAAGACCGCCTGCGCATGGTCGAGGACCTGCGCCGCGACGGCTACATCCGCGACCGCGAGACGCGTCTGGTGGCTGCCGGCGGCGAACTGCGCGACTTCCTCGTCACCTTCATGCCCTTCGCCCAGGAGGGCGAGGAAGGCGTCATGGGCTGGCTGCTCGACATCACCGACCGCAAGCGCGCCGAGGCCGAGATCCTGCGCGCCAAGGAGCTCGCCGAGGAAGCCACGCGCGCCAAGAGCGACTTCCTCGCCAACATGAGCCACGAGATCCGAACGCCGATGAATGCCATCATCGGCATGTCGCACCTCGCGCTGCAAGGGCCGCTCGACCGCAAGCAGCGCAACTACATCGAGAAGGTGCATCGGGCCGGCGAAAACCTCCTCGGCATCATCAACGACATCCTCGACTTCTCCAAGATCGAAGCCGGCAAGATGTCGATGGAAACGGTCGAATTCCGGCTCGAAGACGTCATGGACCACCTCGCCAACCTCGTTGGCCTCAAGACCGAGGACAAGGGGCTGGAACTGCTGTTCAATGCCGCCCCGGACGTCCCCACTGCCCTCGTCGGCGACCCGCTGCGCCTCGGTCAGGTCCTGGTCAACCTCGGCAACAATGCAGTCAAGTTCACCGAAACGGGCGAGATCGTCGTCGGCATCGAAACCGCCTCGCAGGCCGCCGACCAGGTCGAGCTGCATTTCTGGGTGCGTGACACCGGCATCGGCATGAGCCCCGAGCAATGCGAATCGCTGTTCCGCAGCTTCACCCAGGCCGATGCCTCTACCACGCGCAAGTACGGCGGCACCGGCCTCGGCCTGGCGATCTCGAAGCGGCTGGTCGAAATGATGAAGGGCCGCATCTGGGTCGAAAGCGCCGTCGGCCGCGGCTCCACCTTCCACTTCACCGCCCGTTTCGGCATGCAGGCCGAACCCGCGATGCGGCGCATGCTGCGTGCCGACGAACTGCAGGGCGTGCGCGTGCTCGTCGTCGATGACAACGCCTCCGCGCGCGAATTCTTCTCCGCCATGCTGCGGCACTTCGGCCTGACGGTCGATGTCGCATGGGACGGCAACCAGGCGCTCGACATGATCGCCGCCGCCGACGTACGGCAAACCCCGTACGACCTCGTGCTGATGGACTGGAAGATGCCCGTCATCGACGGCGTCGAGGCCGTGCGCCGCCTGCAGGCCGGGCACCCCGCGCGCCAGCCCGCCGTCATAATGGTCACCGCCTACGGCCGCGAAGAAGCGCTCGGCTCGGCCGAACTGCGCGGCGTCGCCATCAAGTCCGCCCTCACCAAGCCGGTCACGGCATCGCGCCTGCTCGAAGCCATCGGCGAGGCGCTCGGCAAGCGCGGCCTCGTCGATACCCGCGCGCACGAAAGCATCGACAGCTCCAGCGCCGCCATGGCGACGCTCGCCGGCGCCCGCGTGCTGCTCGTCGAAGACAACGAAATGAACCAGGAGCTCGCCACCGACCTCCTGCGCCAGGCCGGCATCGAAGTCGTCGTCGCCGGCAACGGCCAGGAAGCGCTCGACACCCTCGCCCGCGACGCCCGCTTCGACGGCATCCTCATGGACTGCCAGATGCCCGTCATGGACGGCTACACCGCCACGCGCGAAATCCGGCGCAACCTCGCGTGGGCCAGGCTCCCCGTGCTCGCGATGACGGCCAACACCATGGCCGGCGACCGCGACAAGGCCATCGCCGCCGGCATGGACGACCACATCGCCAAGCCGCTCGACGTCGCCGGCATGTTCGTCACCCTCGCCAAATGGATCCGTCCCTCCGCCGTCGCCGCGGCGCAGGCCGCGCCGCAGCCGGAGTCAGAGCCTGCGGCTGCCGTCCTGCCCCCGCTGGCCGGCATCGACGTCGCCGCCGGCCTCGCGACGACGATGGACAACCGTAAGCTCTACCTGCGCATGCTCACGCGTTTCCGCGACACCCAAAGCCGCTTCGCCGAACAGTTCGCCGCCGCCCAGGCCGACCTGGACGCGACTGCCGCCATGCGCGCCGCCCACACCCTCAAGGGCAATGCCGCCAACATCGGTGCGCGCGGCGTGCAGACCGCTGCCGAAGCCCTGGAACACGCGTGCCGCGACAGGCTCCCGAGCGCGCAGCTCACCCCGCTGCTCGAGTGGACGCTCGCCGAACTCGCCCCCGTCATCGAAGGTCTGGATGAGCTCGGCCGGGCGGATCCCGCTGTGCCACCAGCGGAAACAATCGCAGCGGCCGTTGACGCCGGAAACCTGCAACCAGACATCGCCCGCCTCAAGGCCCTGCTCGAAGACAGCGATCCCGAAGCCGCCGAGGTCATCGAGGCCCTCGCCGAACGAGCCACTGGCACCCCGATCGCACCCGCCCTGAAACAGGTCGCCACCAGCGTCGCCGCCTACGATTTCGACAAGGCGCTGGTGAGCCTTGCGGTGTTGAGCCGGAATGGCTCCTGAGGAGGAGAGTGCGGCCAAGGGCTGCGCGGATTCCTGCTATCCGAAGGCAGAGCTCGTCACCTGCCGCGGTTCAGGTATAATGCCGCGTTCCGTCGCCACGTCAGTGGCACAAGGCGCCCGTAGCTCAGCTGGATAGAGTACTGCCCTCCGAAGGCAGGGGTCGGACGTTCGAATCGTCTCGGGCGCGCCAGATACATCAAGGGGTTAGCGATTCCGCTAGCCCCTTTTTCTTGGGTTCGGCGAAAATCTTTGCGTAGTCGGTCCGGAAACCGGACGAGCAGCGCAGGAGCCCTTGGTGCGGCGCGTCTTCATGAAACCGGGCAAATCGCTATATCTTTGCGAGGACGGGAGATCCACATATTGAAGGGCGACGCAACGGGACCGTGGTGCCTGCTCGCCGGGCGGGGGCGACCACCTCCCGGGTGTCATTTGATTGCGAATCCGGGTCCCGGGCTTGACTGATTTCGAAAGTACGCTATAATCCCGCTCCTTTAGCGCCCGTAGCTCAGTTGGATAGAGTACCTGGCTACGAACCAGGGGGTCGTGGGTTCGAATCCTGCCGGGCGCGCCATGCACGCTAAAGCGGGGCACCAGATCGGTGCCCCGTTTTTTTTTTGGCACGGATCGTCGCGGCCAAATTCGCCTGGCGTCCTTCATCGCCCGCTCACCTTTACGCCGTCCCGCAGCCGGTCGTCCGGATGCACGACCACGCGGTCACCTTCCTTGAGCCCCCCCAGCGCCTCGGCAATCAGTCCGGTGCGTTGCCCGGTGTCGATGCGCCGGCGCACGGCACGACCTTCCTCGACGACGAAGGCGGCCCAGGCGTCGCCGTCGCGGAACAGCGCGCTCGCGGGGACCTGGAGTACGTTCGCGCCTTCCCACAGCACGAAACTCGCCTCGACGCGATAGCCGTCGCCGAGGCGCTGCCAGGTCTCCGGCGGCGACTTGAAATCGACGATCACCCACACGCGCTGCTCCTCGACGCCCAGTGCCGATACCTTGGTGAAGCCCGCCGGTTCGATGACGCGCACGACGCCCTCCAGCGCGCCCTCGCCGCCCCAGCGTTCGAACAGAACGCGGGTGCCGGGGCGGATGCGTACCGCGTCGGCGGAGAGCACGTCGACCTCGACCTCCAGCGCGCGCGGGTCGCCGATTTCGACCAGCGGCTGGCCGCTCTCGACCGCGCCCTCGCTCTTGCGCGGGATCTTCAGCACCTGGCCTGCGACCGGCGCGCGCACGAGCACCGGTTCGCCCGCGCCGCCTGCTGCGGCGTAGCCGAGGGCCGTGCGCGCGGCCTCCAGTTCGTGGCGGGCGGTGGCGACGGTGAAGCGCGCCGAACGCAGCTCCGCGCCCGCGCGATCGTCCGCCGCCACCGCGCGGTCCGCGGCATCGGCGGTGACGTGGCCGGCCGCGCGCAGCGTGCGGATGCGTGCGAGCTCCTTGCCCGACAGCTCGGCACCGGCCTCTGCTGCCAGCACGCGCTGTTCGACCGCGGCGAGGTTCGCCTGCGCCGCCGCGACGCGCGCCTCGGCCTCGGCGTGCCGGCGCGCGTCCAGCACTGCCGAGCGCGTCGCCTCCAGCGCGACGAGCGGGACGCCCGCCTCGACCGTGTCGCCCACGTCGAGCGCGATGCGGCGCGCGTAGCCGTCGACCGGCGCCGTGACGACGTAGCGGTCGACGACGCGCGTACGCCCCTCCTGCTCGACCGTGACGCGCAGCGGCGCGCGCACCGCCTCGCCGAACTCCACGACCACCGGTTGCGGCCGGAAGCCCGAATACATCCCCCACGCGAGCGCCGCGACGATCAGCGCGAACACGATCTGTCGGCGCCACTGCACCTTGGTTTTCATCGTTTCACTCCGGGGTCTTCAAGACTTCGATGAGGTCGAGCCGGTCGAGGCGGCGGCGCACCGCGAGCCCCGACAGCACCGCCGAAACCAGCACCACCGCGACGGCGAAGGCATAGGTTTGCGGCACCAGCACGACCGGCACGCGGAAGAGGTCGGTCTGCATCGTCTGCGCGATGTAGTAGCACATCGCCTCGCCGAGCTTGAGGCCCAATGGGATCGCGACCAGCGTCAGGATGCCGAGTTCGCCGAGCAGGATGTAGCCGATCTCGCCGCGCGTGAAGCCGAGCACGCGCAGGCTCGCGAGCTCCCGCCCGCGCTCGGTCAGCGCGATGCGCGCGCTGTTGTAGATCACCCCGAAGGCGATGATCACTGCGAATACCGTCGACACGTAGGTGAAGAACAGCATCGTCTCGTCCATCAGGCGGTTGAAGTTGCGGATCTCCTGCACGCGTTCGGCCACCCCCGCGACGCGCGGCAGCTCCTTGAGGCGCGCGTACAGCCCCTGCAGCTGCGCGTGATCGACGGCCAGCCACGCGCCCGAGATTGTCGGCCCCTCGTGCATGAAGCGGTTGAGCGCCGCCAGATCCATGTAGGCCGCGACGCCGAGGTACTCTTTCACGAGGCCCGCGACCGTCGCTTCGCGCAGCGGCCGGTTGCCTTCCAGCACCTCGACGACGATGCGGTCGCCCGCGCGCACGCCCAGCATTTTGCCGAGATGGTCGGTGAGCAGGATGCCGTCGGCGGGCATCGCGACCGGGTGCAGCGAGGTGTCGAGCAGGCGCTGCAACTCCCCGGCCGGCTCGATGCCGCGGATCGTCGTGCGGTAGTCCAGATGTCCGCTGCGAAGACGCACCGGCACGGAGCGGAAGGCCTCGACGTGTTCCACGCCGGGCAGCCCCGTCAGATCGAAGCGCGCGCGGTAGGCCGTGGGTTCTGTGAACGCGACCGACAGGTCCTCGCGCTGTGCGAGGCCGTAATGCACATTCATCATGAAGCCGACGGTGTCGCGCTGGAACAGGCCGGTGAGGATGATGCCGCACGCGAGCGCGATGCCCAGCGTCGTCAGCGCGGACTTCAGCGGCTTGCGCCAGATGTGGCGCAGGATCATGCGCGTGGGCTGCGACAGCCAGCGCTTCAGGCCCAGCTTCTCGACCAGCGTCTCGCGATAGCGCGGTGGCGGTTCGGGGCGCATCGCCTCAGCGGGCTTGAGGCGCGCGGCCCGCCACACCGCGACGATGGTGCCCGCACCCGCGGCGGCGAGGCTCGCACCTGCAGCCTCCAGCATTGTTTCAGGCTGCAGGCTGAAGCGCAGCCACGGGAAGTAGTAGAACTCCATGTAGATCCCGGACAGCGCGTGCCCCAGCCATGCGCCCAGCAGGATCCCGCCCGCGATGCCCGCGCCGGCGATCACCGCGACGAGCTTCAGGTAATGCGCCGTCACCGCGCCATTGCCGTAGCCGAAGGCCTTCAGCGTCGCGATCTGCTCGCGCTGCATCGTCACGAGGCGGCCGATCACGACGTTCAGCAGGAAGGCCGCGACGCCCATGAACATCGTCGGGAACAAGGTGGCCAGCGTGCCGAGCTGGTCCAGCTCCTGCGTGAGGAAGCGGTGCGAGAGCTGGTCCTTGCGCGCGTAGGCGCCGAGTCCACCGAAAGGCGTGATCAGCGCATCGACGCGGTCGATCACGTCCTGCGCGCCGGCGCCCGGACGCAGGCTCAGCGCGAGGTCGTTGAAGGCACCGTCGAGGTCGTAGGCCTGCCCCAGCGCCTTGCGCCCCATCCACATCACGCCGTAGCGTTTGGGATCGGGGAAGGCCGAGCCCGGCCGCAGCTGCTGCACGAACTCCGGCGACAGCGCCGTGCCCACCACCGTCAGCGCCTGGCGGCGGCCGTTGAGGATCGCGTGGAAGCGGTCGCCCGGATGCAGCGTGTGCGCCTTCGCGAAGGGCGTGCTGACGACCACCTCGTCCGCGCGCCCGGACAGCGGCAGGCGCCCTTCGCGCAGGTGCAGGCCGTTGAGGCCGTGCGGCGCATCGCCCGCGAGCGACACCATGCGCGCGCTCACCGGCTCGGGGAAGTCCGGCATGTCCAGTCGCACCGGCTGCACGACGCGCGTCTCCACGCGCTCGACGCCCGGAATCGCCGCGATGCGGGCGCGCAGCGATTCCGGCGCGCGTTTCAGGCTCGCAAACACCTCGGCGAAGCGGTACTCGCGGTAATAGTCATCCTGCGTCGCGCGCAGCGCGCCGAGCGTCGACAGGAACATCACGTAGGTGCCCACGCCGCACATCACCACCAGCGCGATCGCGATGGCCTGTCCGCGCATGTGCCACAAGTCGCGCCACAGCTTGCGGTCGATCGCGCGCATGGCGCTACCAGCTCAGCTCGGCGGCCGCCTTGCGGCGCTCGTTGCGTTCGATGCGCACGACGTGGCCGTCGCCGAAATGCACGACGCGGTCCGCCATCGCCGCGATCACCGCGTTGTGCGTGATCAGCACGGTGGTCGTTCCCAGCTCGCGATTCACGCGCGCGATCACCTCCAGCACCATCACGCCGGTCTGCGCATCGAGCGCCCCGGTTGGTTCGTCGCACAGCAGCACTTGTGGCCGCTTCGCCACCGCGCGGGCGATCGCCACCCGCTGCTGCTCGCCGCCCGACATCTGGCTGGGGAAGTGGTCCATGCGCTGTGCCAGCCCCACCAGCGTCAGCGCCTCCTCGGGCGTCATCGGGTCGTGCGCGATCTCGGTCACCAGCGCGACGTTTTCGCGTGCGGTGAGGCTGGGGATCAGGTTGTAGAACTGGAACACGAAACCGACATGCTCGCGCCGGTACTGCGTCATCGCCGCGTCGTCATCGACGGTGAGGTCGTGCTCTGCATAGCGCACCGTCCCGCTCGTCGGCGTATCGAGCCCGCCGAGGATGTTCAAGAGCGTCGACTTTCCGCTCCCCGAGGGCCCCAGCAGCACGACGAGTTCTCCCGCGACGAGGTCGAGATCTACCCCGCGCAGCGCGTCGACGCGCACCTCGCCCATCTGGTACACCTTCGTGAGGCCGCGCGCCTCGAAGATCGGGCGCGGCGAGGACGCAACGAGCGGGGAAGGGGCGGACTGCTCGGGCATGCGCAGCTCCGGCGGTGGCTACGCTGGGAGCATAGCGCGGCGTGCGCGGCTTGTGACCTCGACCGCGTCACGCGGCAGTCGGCGCGGCGCCGATTGCCCGCCGCGCGGCCGCGTTACGCGGGCTGGTTTTCCCGTTCCACGTCCGCGAGGAAATCCTCGGCCCGCAGTTGTTCGGCCTGTTCCAACCACAGCGGATAGTGCGTGCGGAAATCCGCGGTGATCTGGGTCAGCGGCACGTCGGGGAAGTGGCCGCGCTGATTCACGTATTCCATGTGCTTGTTGCCGCTGCGGTCGAAGGCGTGATAGATCGAGTCGCTGCGACCGTCGAATTCCAGCGGCAGCAAGCCGAAGCGCTCGCACAGCGTGAGGTTGAACGCCGGCGTGGCCTTGTACCACGCCTCGTCGATGAGGATCTCCGTGTAACCGTGCCAGCGGTACAGGTCCGAGCCGATGGTCTGGCGCATGCGTTCGGTGCTGAGGTGGTTGCGCACGTCCGCGTAACCCAGGCGCGCAGGAATGCCCGCCGCGCGGCACACCGCCGCCAGCAGCGTGGCCTTCGGCACGCACCAGCCGGCGCCGGCGGCGAGGACACTGCTCGCCTTCATGCCGTTCTCCGACAGGTCGATGCGATAGGGGTCGTAGCGGAAGCCGTCCCGTACGGCGTAGTACAGGGACACTGCGCGCTCGCGCACGTCCTGGCCGTGGCAGTGCTCTTGCGCGAAGGCGAGGACTTCGGGGTGGTCGCTGTCGATCAGCGCGGTGGGCGAGGCGTATGGATTTGTCATTGAAGCGTCCAATGATTGACTCTGCAACTATATACCGTTCCGGCCGTGCCTGTCGAAGTCGGGGGCCCGGCCATACATCAGTCCTGCTGGCGCGTCATCTCCAGGCGCGACAGGTCGAAGCCCCGTGTCGCGAGGCGCGCGCGCAGTGCTTCCAGCGCCTGAGGTTCGACCGTCGGCGTGCGCGAGAGGATCCACAGATACTCCCGCCCGGGCTCGCTCACCGCCGCGAGGCGGTAATCCGTGTCGAGGTCGATCACCCAGTAGTCGCCCCACACCCAGGGCAGGAAGGACAGCCACGCCGGAGCGAAACGGACCTTCAGCCGTGGGGAATTCGCGTCGCCGATCTGGCGGGCGGTGCCGATCGCCTCGTCGACGCGGCCCTCGGCCGTGCGGCAGCGATTGGCCACCTGCACCCGTCCGTCCTCCTGCAGGCGGTACTCGGCCTGGGTGAAGCCTGCGCAGTGGCGCTGGAAGCGGTTCGGGTACTTGGCGATCTCGTACCACGTGCCCATGTAGCGCGGTACGTCCAGCGTGGCGATGGTCGTCAGCTCGGCGGGCTGGGCGCCCGCGTGCGCGGAGAGGGGCTGCGTCGTCAGCAGGGTGAGCGCGAGCAGGGCGCTCCGGATGGTGCGGCAGGCGGAGCTGCAACGGACGGTCGAATGTCGTGCGGGCTTCATGATTGCGGCAGGCGAAAAGCTACATGTTAGCCCAGGCGTACCTTGCGGCGTGCCGAAGCCGCCGCGATGCGCGGCGCGGCGAATCATGAAGCTCGTGCCGGCCTGCCGTCCGCGGATGATGCGCCCCGCCCTGGGGCAGGTTCCGCCCGAGGAGGCCTGCGGGCGTCGCTCCTCGTTGCCGTCGATCAGATCCGGAACCGTTCGACCGTGGTGTTGAGCTGACCGGACACCTGGCGCAGCTCTTCGGCGGCTTCCGCAGTCTGCCCGGCGGCTGCGGTGTTCTCATCGGCCATCTGTGCGATGCACTCGATGTTCTTCGCGATATCCGAGGTCACTGCGGTCTGCTCGGACATCGCGCTGCTGATCTCGGCAAGCCCGGTGCGCGTCTCGAGGGCGGAAGCCTCCGCGTGGCTGAGCACGGCGGCAACCTTGCTCATCAGGGTCCGCGCGGCGCCCAGGCGCTCGCGGCTGGCGCTCATGGCGCTCTCGACGGCTTCGCCCTGCGTGGCGATGCGCTGCGTGTGTACGTTGATTTCGTTGGCCGTGTGGCCCGACTTCTCGGCGAGTTTTCGGACTTCGTCGGCGACCACCGCAAAACCGCGGCCTTGCTCCCCCGCTCGCGCCGCCTCGATCGCGGCATTGAGCGCGAGCAGATTCGTCTGGTCGGCAATCTCGCGCACGTGCCTAGTGAGGTTGGTGATGAATTGGGTCGCGTCCACGAACTCGTCGAGAGTGCCGTTCGCGTCCTCGATGGCACTTTGCACCTTGCCGAGCTCGACGCTCAGGTGGTCCGTGTGCACCGCTCCGTCGTGTCCTTCCGCGACGCTGCGATCGCCCAGTTCCCGCACGCCATGCGTGCTGTCGGCCACGTGCGCGATGCTGACGGTCATCTGCTCGACCGCGGCGCTCATCGACGACGCAGACTCGCTCTGCTGCTCCGTGCTTGAGCGCACCTGCTGTGCCGCAATCGCGAGACGTTCGGAGCTTGCCGCGACGCTCTGTGCATCTCGTTGGATCGCGCCGAGGCTGTCGCGCAGCGTCGTCAGCAAGCGCTGAAAGGCCGACGACATGCTGCCGATCTCGTCCTTCGACGAGTAGCCGTAGTTCACCGTCAGATCGCCGTCGCGCGCGACTTTCGCCATGACTGCGTCCAGGTGGCCGATCGGTCCCGTGACGTAGCGCCGCAGAATCAGCGTCGCGAGCAGGAGGGCGAGTGCGAAGATCCCCGCCAGGAGCCCTGCATTCCCGAGGAGCCCGTGACGAAACGCAGTCTCGATGTCGTCCGTATACACCCCGGTGCCGACGATCCAGTCCCAGCGGGCGGCCCGTTTCACGTACGAGATCTTGGGTTGTGGCTCGGTGTAGCCCGGTTTGGGCCACATGTAGTGGAACTCGCCGCCCTGGCGCCCGATCTCGGCAAAGCGCACGAAGATGCGCTGGCCGCCGGCGTCCTTGAAGTCGCTCAGGTCCTTTCCGTTCAGCTCCGGCTTGATCGGATGCGCGAGCATCCGGGCCTTGCTGTCCTGGATCCAGAAGTAGTCGCCATCGCCGAAACGCATCTTGCCGATGGTCGTGACGGCGATCTGGCGCGCCTGTTCTTCACTGAGCGTACCGGCGTCGGTCAGCGCCGCCTGCTCGTTAATGACGGTGATCGCCTGGTCCACCAGTGCCTGGATGACGGTGAGGCGGTCGCGATACATTCGCTCGCGTTCGCCGTAAATCATGAATGCGACGCCGGCGGCAACCAGCAGCATCGTGAGACCCAGCACCAACCCGATCTTCCGCGCGACCGGGATGTCCTTGAATTGAATCACAACCGACCCTCCTGTTTCAGCGCCCCGATGTCCGGTCCGGACAGGGAGTGTTGAAACACATTGTTATTCAATTCCTGGTCGGCGCTCCGCCCTTTATGCCGAGTTTATGACATTTATCAATGCATTGCGGGTGCTTGTATGTATTGGAATAATAATATGCGGAATTGCTTCTTTGTTTGCTGCGGCGACTGCGCAACGCGTCGTGCTTCGATAATTTCGTCGGTTACGACGATTCCGGGCTGAGCCGCAAGGCGGAGAGGTTTCGCGGATTCCCCGATGCGCTGAACGGCCCGCCGCAACTCAAACACCGCGTCGGCCGGCCTTGATCAGTCCGCGGTGTGCCTTCGCTTCGAGGCGCTTCTTCACCGATGCGCGCGTCGGCCGGGTCGGGTGGCGCACCTTCGGCACCTCGGCTGCCCGATTGACGAGTTCTTCGAGCCGACGCATGGCTTCGGCGCGGTTTTTCTCCAGGCTGCGGAATTTCTGCGCCTTGATGATCACCACGCCGTCCTGGCTGATGCGCCGGTCGCCCAGCGCCAGCAGCCGCGTGCGCACCGCCTCGGGCAGCGACGAGGCCCCGATGTCGAAGCGCAGATGGACCGCGTTCGATACCTTGTTGACGTTCTGGCCGCCGGCGCCCTGCGCGCGGATGGCGGTCAGCTCGACCTCGTCGGGCGCGACGACGATGCGCGGCGACACTCAGCGCACGTCCAGCAGGCTCGCGTCCCAGGCGGCGTGCTTCTCGAAGCCGATCAGGTTGGCGACGGTCGCGGCGATGTTCGACAGGCCAGCCCCGTCGACGCTCTTCAACCCCAGCTTGCCGCCGCTGACCTTGTCGTACAGGATCAGCGGCACGGGGTTGAGCGTGTGCGCGGTCTTGGCCTTGAACGAACCGTCGGCGTTCTGTGCCGGCTGCTTGGTCTTCTTGTCGAGTTCGAACATCTCGTCGGCGTTGCCGTGGTCGGCGGTGATCAGCGCCACACCGCCGGCCGCGTCGATCGCGGGCAGCAGGCGCGACAGCGCGAGATCGACGGCCTCGACCGCCATCGTCGCGGCGCGGAAGTGGCCCGAGTGGCCGACCATGTCGCCGTTGGCATAGTTGCAGCGCAGGACCTTGTATTGACCGCTGCGGATCGCTGCGATCATCGCGTCGGTGATCTCGGCGGCCTTCATCCACGGGCGTTGCTCGAAAGGCACGACGTCGCTCGGCACTTCCTCCCAGGTCTCGCCGTCGAACTTGTTCGAGCGGTTGCCGTTCCAGAAGTAGGTCACGTGGCCGAACTTCTGCGTCTCGGAGCACGCGAACTGGGCGATGCCGCTCTTCGACAGCCACTCGCTCATGGTGTCGCGAATCGCCGGCGGATCGACGAGGAAGCGCTTGGGGAGCTTGAGGTCGCCGTCGTATTGCAGCATCCCGGCGTAGGTCACGCGGGGTACGCGCACGCGGTCGAACTTGTCGAACTCGGCGCCTTCCTCGAAGGCGCGCGTGATCTCGATCGCGCGGTCGCCGCGGAAGTTGTAGAAGACCACCGCGTCGCCGTCCTCGATGGTGCCGACCGGCTGGCCGTCCCTGCCGATGACGAAGGCGGGCAGGTCCTGGTCGATGGTGCCGGGGTGTTTCTCGCGCAGCGCGCGCACCGCCTCGGAGGCGCTCGCGAACTGCTCGCCGCGGCCCAGGACGTGCGTGTGCCAGCCCTGTTCGACCATCTTCCAGTTGGCGTCGTAGCGGTCCATGGTGATCGTCATGCGCCCGCCGCCGGAGGCGATCTGCGCGTCGAAGCCGCTTGCCTGCATCTCGGCGAGGAAGGCCTCGAAGGGCTCCACGTATTCGAGCGCGCTTGTTTCCGGCACGTCGCGCCCGTCGAGTAGCGCGTGGATGCGCACGGCCTTGACGCCTTCATCGCGCGCGCGCAGCACCATCGCCTTGAGGTGGTCGATGTGGCTGTGCACGTTGCCGTCGGAGAAGAGCCCGATGAAGTGCAGCACGCCGCGGCCGGCCTTGGCGCCGGCGACGACCTGCTGCCACGCAGCGCCCTGCCAGATCGCGCCAGAGGCGATCGCGTCGGCGACCAGCGCCGCGCCTTGCGCGTACACCTGGCCTGCACCGATGGCGTTGTGGCCGACTTCCGAGTTGCCCATGTCCTCGTCCGAGGGCATGCCGACCGCCGTGCCGTGCGCGCGCAGCAGCAGGTGCGGATAGCGCGCGAACAGCGCATCGAGGGTCGGCTTTCTCGCCGCGGCGATTGCGCTGCCGACGTCGGTCTTGGGAACGCCGTAGCCGTCCATGACGATGACGACGACCGGGCCGGTGATGCCGGGGAAGGACGGGAGCTTTTGCAGCATTCTGGGAGATTCCTTCATTGCGGGGGCGGAAAACCCGATATTTTAGCGAAGGCGTGCGGAGAGTTTCGTATGAGGTCGTTGCGGAGGGCGTCGATGTGCTGGCGACCCATTGACGGGCAACGTATCCTGATGCGGTGATCGCCCGCAAATACCTCTATCTCCTCGCCCTCGCGCGCGAACGGCATTTCGGCCGCGCGGCCGAAAGCTGCCACGTGTCGCCGTCCACGCTGTCGGGGGCGATCCGCGACCTGGAGGACGAACTGGGTGTCGCGCTGGTGGTGCGCGGGCAGCGCTTCGCAGGGCTGACGCCGGAAGGGGAATGCGTCGTCGCGCACGCGAAGCGCGTCGCCGCCGGCGCGGACGACCTGCGGCACGAGCTGGGCATGCTGCGCGACGGGCTGCGCGGACCCTTGCGCATCGGCGTGATCCCGACTGCGCTGCCGGTCGTCGCGTCGCTGACCGAGGCCTTTGCCGACGCGCACCCGGCCGTTGCGATCGAAGTGCGCTCGGCGAGCACGCGCGAGATCCTCAACGCGCTGCGCAATTTCGAGCTGGAGGCCGGCGTCGTGTACGCGCATTCGGCCGCGGCGCCGGACCTGGATTATTGTCCGCTGTGGCGCGAGCAGCTGGTGTTCCTGACCACCTCCTCGACCGCATCGCCCGACGAGGCGATCACCTGGGAAGGCGCGGCGCGCCAGTCCTTGTGTCTGTTGTCGCGCGACATGCAGAACCGCCAGACGATCGACCGCGTCTTCGAGTCCCTGGAATGCACGCCGCACGTGGGGCTGGAGACGAACTCCATTCTCAGCCTTCTCGCGCACGTTCGCACCGGGCGCTGGTCGACGATCCTGCCGCGCAGCGTGCTGGGGCTCGTTGGCGAGCCATCGGGGCTGCGCGCGCTTGCTCTGGTGAAACCGGCGGTCGCATGGGAGACCGGGCTCGTGACCTTGCGGCGTGAGCCCAATTCGCCGCTCGTGGATGCGATGAACGAGGTGGCGCGCAAGGTCGTGGGAACGTCGTGAGGCGCGGGTTAGGTTCCCGGCATGCGAAGCGGTGCACCCCGGGGATGAGTTTGTCACGAGCGAGGCATCGAACCGCCAGCGCCCGCGCCGCAATCACGGCTTGAGGCGTCTTGCGAGGTACTCGGGAAAGTCGGCTGCCATCACGGGCCGGCTGAAAAGGTAGCCCTGAATTGCGTCACAGCCGTGTTGGCGCAGGAAGGAAAGTTGCTCCTCCGTCTCCACGCCCTCAGCGACGACCTGGCGACCAAGACTGTGAGCGAGCGAGATGATCATCAAGGCGATTTCCGCATCCTCGCGCGACGTCGGGATTCCTGCCACGAAGGACTGGTCGATCTTGATGCAATCGAGCGGGAATCGCTTGAAATAGTTGAGGCTGGAATAGCCCGTACCGAAATCGTCGAGCGCGATCTGGATACCCGCGTCCCGCAGACTCGCGAGGACTGCGATCGCGCGCTCGGGATCCTCCATCATCGCGCTTTCGGTCACCTCGACATGCAGCTGGTGCGCAGGGACATTCCATCGTCGCAGCGCATTCTGCAGCAAGGCGAGCAAGTCCGACTGCTGGAACTGGCGCGGCGAGACGTTCACGGCGACACTCACCCCCGAGAGATCGGCGGCCCGCCACGCCGCAAGCTGCCGGCAGGCCGAATCGATGACCCATTCGCCGATCGGCACGATGAGCCCCGTCTCCTCCGCGAGCGGGATGAAGTTTGCAGGCGAGACCAGACCGGCCTGCGGATCGCGCCAGCGGAGCAATGCCTCGGCGCCGAAGACCATCCCGTCGGCCAGGCTTACCTTGGGCTGATAGTGGAGTTCGAACTCGCCACGTTCCAAGGCCCCGCGCAGAGAGCCTTCCAGCGCCAGCCGCTCCATCGCGCGGGCGTTCATCTCCGGCGCGTAGAAGCGGAAACCGTTGCGCCCGCCCTGCTTCGCGCGATACATGGCGACGTCGGCGTTCTTCAGGAGGGACTCTGGCTCTTCGGCGTCGCGCGGGTAAAGCGCGATGCCGATGCTGGCCGTCACCCGAACATCGTGTCCGGAAAGGCGCACCGGGGCTGTCAGCGTATCGAGGCACTTCGCGGCGAGCGACGCGACGTTGCTCTCCGAACCGACATCCGGCAGCACGATCATGAACTCATCGCCGCCCAGCCGGGCGACGGTGTCCTCCTCGCGCAGGCGTGCACGGAGCCGTCCCGCCACTTCACACAGCAGACGGTCCCCGGCCGGATGCCCCAGGCTGTCGTTGATGAACTTGAAGCGATCGAGATCGAGCAGCATCACGGCGAGCTGCTTCCCGCCCCGATTTGCGCGGAGGATTCCACGCTCGAGGCGATCCTGCAGCAGGTTGCGATTGGCCAGGCCGGTCAGGGCATCGTGATTGGCCTGCTTCTCCAGTTCCAGCTCATAACGCTTGCGATCGGTCAGATCGTTGAACACGGAGATGAAGTGCGTGACCCGGCCGCGTGCGTCGCGCATGGAAGCGACGGACACATCGTTCCAGAACAGGGATCCGTCCCGCCGGTAATTGCGCAGGGTGACCCGCGCACTGCCGCCGCTGCGGACGGCATCCCTCAGGCGCTGGATGTCGGGTTGCGCCCAATCGCCCCCCAGCAGAATCCGCGGGTTGCGGCCGATCACGTCTTCGGCCGGATAGCCGGTCATGAGCGTGAATGCGGGGTTCACGTAAATGATCGGATTATCCCGCTCCGATCGCGCCTCGCTGATCACGATCGCATTGATGCTCTCCTCGATGGCCCGGTTGCGCAGCCTCAGCTTGTCCTCCATCTGCCGTTGTGCGGCCAGCGAACGCAGGGCGCGCAGGCCATACGCGATATCGTCGGCAAGTTCCTTGAGCAGGTTCACTTCGTCCGTATCGAAAGCGTCCGATTCCGCGGCCAGGATGCACAGCACGCCGAGGGGCTCGCCTCGGCAGATCAGGGGAAAGGCTCCCGCCGCCTCGATCGGGCGCCTGAGCACGACGCCCTCGCGCCAGCGCTCCGTGGCCGGATCATGGCTCATGTCGCGCACGATCTGCGCTTCGCCGCTACGCACTGCCTTGCCAAGAGGGGTCTGACCTGCTTCGGTGTCCGACCAGGAAAAGTGCATCGACTGCAAAGCCCCATGGTCGTCACCGGCACTCGCGACGGTTTCGATCGAGCACTCCGCATCGTGTCGCACGAGGCCCACCCAAGCCGCGCCGAAGCCGCCGTGACCGACCAGGAAGCGGCACATGTCGCCCAGCAGGCCGATTTCGTCGGAGGCGCGCACCAGGGTGCGGTTGCACTCGGCCATGACCTTGCGCGCACGCAGCACGCGGCGTAGCTGAAGTTCGGCGGCCTTGCGGTTGGCAATTTCGACGGCGAGTTCGTCCGCCCGTTGCTCCAGGCGCCGATAGAGAATCCAGTTCTCGTAGACGCGCCCGGCGTGTGCCGCGTGCGCCCCGGAGATCCATTCGTCTTCCTCGGAGAACTCCGGTGCACCGAGCTTGTTGAAGAGGCACACCCAGCCATAGACCGCCATGGCGGACGCAACGGGAGCGGCCACCCCGCAATGCACGGCGGGGAATTGCGGCGGAAGGCCGAGCAATTCGGGTCTGCCGCCCGGATTGCTGAAGCGCATGGGACGGCGTTCCGCCATCATTTCGGCCAGCACGCCGCTCTCGCCCTGGATGGCATTGCGAAAGCCGGTTTCCTGCTCTTCCGTGAGACCGTGCCCGAGCAGGACCATGCCTCTGCCGTCGCCGTTGCCCTGGAGCGCGACGAGGGCATAACTCGCGCCGGTGAGTTCGCGCACGCCCTGACACACCTTGTCCAACAAGAGCCGCGTGTCGCGTTCCGCCGAGAGCTTGAGGTTCAGTTCGGTGAGCGCGGCGAGCCGCTGGTTTGCCTGCTCGAGTTCCTCGGCCTTCGCCGCCAGCTTGTTGGTCAGAAGCTGCCGGTGGTCCTTGTCGAAGTCCTTCGCAATCGCCACCGTCGGTGCGTGGTCGTCGGCGGCCAGGGCCTCATGCACCGCAGCCAGGAAGTCCTCCGGCTGGCACGGCTTGATCACGATCCTTGAGACGCCAAGCCCTTCGGCCAGATGGTGGGCCTCGCGCTCGTGGTAGTTCGCCGTGTGAAACATCACGCGGGTCGCGGCAAGTTCGGGTGCGTCGCGCAATCGACGAACGAACTCATAACCATCCATCGTCGGCATCAGAATGTCGCAGATCACGAGATCGGGATGCTCGGCGGCGACGATCTGCAAGGCCTCCGCGCCGTCGACCGCCTCGAGCACGGCATGCCCGTCGTAACTGAGCAGGGTGCTGAAGAGGTCCCGGGTCGGTTCGTAGTCATCGACAATCAGCAACTTCGCCATGCTGACCTCCGTTTTGGTTGCGGCGGACCACCTCCTCGATCACGGTCTAGACGTCCCCGACGTCGATCCTGGCCAACCTGCATGCGTCGAGGGACATCGCGTTTCCTGTTCAAACATCCGTGCCATGTAGCTGGATGCCGGAAACATTCGATCTCTAATCACGTATAGCAAGGCTTCCCGCTGATAACCCAGTGAATTTGTAACCTATTGACTCGCCCGCTTTCCGCTCCGTTCGGAAAAAGCGAACAATTCTTCGACACAATCCGCTTTGCGCCAGCCGGAAGCCGCACTATCGTTCAATGCATCCGCCGGCGGGGCCATCGTGGTCCGATGCCCGGCAAATCTTGCGCGGGACCCCCATGATGCCCAGAAACCCCGAGCGCGGTCGCAAGCGCGAACCGCTCCCTGAATCCGCCCGCGAGGCCGCCGCGGTGGCCTTGGCCCCGGACCTCGCCGCCGGCCTCACGCCGCGAGCCGATCGCCTGATCGAATACCTGCACCGCTTGCAGGACACCCATGGTGCGCTGCACGCCGACCACCTCGCGGCGCTCGCCGAGGCGCTGAAGCTCGCGCGTGCCGAGGTGTTCGAGGTCGCTACCTTCTACCATCACTTCGATTTCGTCCCGGCCGGGGCGGAGGCGCCGCCGGCGCTGACGGTGCGTGTGTGCGATTCGCTCGGCTGTGCGCTGGCGGGCGGCGCGGAATTGGCTGCCTCGCTCGCGACCCGTCTCGGCGCGGACGTGCGTGTCCAGCGCGTGCCCTGCGTCGGCCGCTGCGACAGCGCGCCGGTCGCGGTCGTCGGGCAGAAGCCGGTGCTCAATGCTGACGCGGACAAGGTCGCCGCGGTCGTCGCCAGCGGCGAGCGCGCTGAAACGATGCCGGAGGCGATCCGCTTCGATGCCTACCGCGCCGCGGGCGGCTACGCGCTGTGGGAGGCGGTTCGCAGCGGCGCACGCGACGCGGAATCGATCGTCGCGGCGCTCGATCACGCGGGCCTGCGCGGTCTCGGCGGTGCCGGCTTCCCGGCCGCGCGCAAGTGGCGCACCGTCGCCGCCCAGCCCGCGCCGCGCAACATGGCCGTCAACATCGACGAAGGCGAGCCCGGCACCTTCAAGGACCGCCACTACCTCGCGAGCGATCCGCACCGCTTCATCGAAGGCATGCTGATCGCCGCGTGCGTCGTCGGCATCGCGGGCATCTGGATCTACATCCGCGACGAATACCCCGCACTGCGTCGCCTGCTCGCCGAGGAACTGGACCGCGTGCGCGCCGCATGGCCGGACCTGCCCCCCATCGAGCTGCGCCGCGGCGCCGGCGCCTACGTGTGCGGCGAGGAGTCGGCGATGATCGAGTCGATCGAAGGCAAGCGCGGCATGCCGCGGCTGCGCCCGCCCTATGTGGCCGAAGTCGGCTTGTTCGGGCGCCCGACGCTGGAGCACAACCTCGAGACGCTGTGGTGGGTGCGGGACATCGTCGAGAAGGGGGGCGACTGGTTCGCGAGCTTCGGCCGCAACGGCCGCAAGGGCTTGCGCAGCTTCTCCGTCAGCGGGCGCGTCGCCAAACCCGGTGTCGTCGTCACCGACGCCGGCATCACGCTGCGCGAACTGGTCGACGAACACTGCGGCGGCATGCTCCCCGGCCACGAGCTCTACGGCTATTTTCCCGGCGGTGCCTCGGGCGGCATCCTGCCCGCGCGTCTCGCGGACGTGCCACTCGACTTCGACACGCTCGCACCCCACGGCTGCTTCATCGGCTCGGCGGCGATCGTCGTCTTCTCGCAGCACGACCAGGCGCGGCTGCTGGCCGAGAATGCGATGGAATTCTTCGCCCACGAATCCTGCGGCCAATGCACGCCCTGCCGCGTCGGCACCGCCAAGGCGGCCGAACTGATGAAGGCGCCGCAATGGAACGCCGGGCTGCTGACCGAACTCGGAAAGACCATGATGGACGCCTCGATCTGTGGCCTCGGCCAGGCCGCGCCGAACCCGATGCAATCGGTGCTGCGCTTCTTCCCGCACGAGGTCGGCGCAGCGCATCAGGAGAAAACCGCATGAAGGCCGACGACATGATCCGCTTCGAACTCGACGGTCGCGAGATCGACGCCGCGCCGGGCGAATCCATCCTGCAGGCCGCGCGCCGCGCCGGCACCGACATCCCGCACCTGTGCTACACGGACGGCCTGCGCGCCGACGGCAACTGCCGCGCCTGTGTCGTCGAGATCGACGGCGAGCGCGTGCTCGCGCCCTCGTGCTGCCGTGCACCGAAGCCCGGCATGAAGGTGAAGGCCGAGAGCGAACGCGCCCGCGCCTCGCAACGCATGGTGCTGGAACTGCTGCGCGCCGACGTGCCGGCCGAAGCCGAGAAGGCCGACTCCGAGCTCGCGCACTGGTGCGACGAACTGGGCGTGAAGGAATCGCGTTTCGCGCCGCGCGAACAACCGGCCGCCGACCGCAGCCATCCCGGCATCGCCGTGAACCTCGCCGCCTGCATCCAATGCACGCGCTGCCTGCGCGCCTGCCGCGAGGAACAGGTGAACGACGTGATCGGCCTCGCGCGCCGCGGCGCCGATACGGCGATCGTGTTCGACTTCAATGACCCGATGGGCACCTCCTCGTGCGTCGGCTGCGGCGAATGCGTGCAGGCCTGCCCGACCGGCGCGCTGCTGCCGGCGGCGCTCGTGACGGCCGCGCCCGAACCCGCCGTCGTGCTGGGCGCCTTCGCCGAACCGATCACGGCGCCCGCGCCGGTCGCCGAGACGAAAGCGATCGACTCGCTGTGCCCGTACTGCGGCGTCGGCTGCCAGACGACCTACCACGTCGCCGGCGAAGGCGGCGAGGCGAAGATCATCCACGTCGTCGGCCGCGACGGCCCCGCCAACTCCGGCCGCCTGTGCGTGAAGGGGCGCTACGGCTTCGGCTACCCGCGCCACTCGCAGCGCCTCACGAAACCGCTGATCCGCAAGCCCGGCATCGCCAAGGCCGTCGATCTCGATCCGGCCAATCCGCTCGCCGCCTTCCGCGAAGCGACGTGGGACGAGGCGCTCGACTTTGCCGCCGCCGGCCTCGCGCGCATCAAGGCGCAGCACGGCCCGCACGCGCTCGCCGGCTTCGGCTCGGCGAAAGGCAGCAACGAGGAGGCCTACCTCTTCCAGAAGCTCGTCCGCACGGGCTTCGGTACCCATAACGTCGACCACTGCACGCGCCTGTGCCATGCGTCCTCGGTCGCTGCACTCCTGGAAGGCATCGGCTCGGGCGCCGTGTCCAACCCCGTGCGCGACGTCGAGTTCGCCGACGTGATCGTCGTGATCGGCGCGAATCCGGCGGCGAACCACCCGGTCGCCGCGTCCTTCATCAAGAACGCGGTGGAGCGGGGCGCGAAGCTGGTGCTGATGGACCCGCGCGAAACTCCGCTCGCGCGCCACGCCCACCGCTTCCTGCAGTTCCGCCCCGACGCCGACGTCACCCTGCTGCTGTCGCTCGCCTGCGTGATCATCGAAGAAGGGCTCACCGACGAAGCCTTCATCGCCGCGCGCACCGAAGGCTTCGACGCCTTCCGCGCCGCCGCGCTGGCGTTCCCGCCCGAGCGCGTCGAAGCGGTCACCGGCATCCCGGCCGAGACCGCCCGCGAAGTTGCGCGTCTGTACGCCAAGGGCCCCAACAGCATCATCTTCTGGGGCATGGGGGTGTCGCAGCACACGCACGGCACCGACAACTCGCGCTGCCTCATCGCGCTCGCGCTGATGACCGGCCAGATCGGCCGCCGCGGCACCGGCCTGCACCCGCTGCGCGGCCAGAACAACGTGCAGGGCGCCTCCGACGCCGGCCTGATCCCGATGATGTTCCCGGATTACCAGCGCGTCGCCGACCCGGCGATCCGCGCCAAGTTCGAGGCGCTGTGGAACACGCCGCTGTCCGACAAGCCGGGCCTGACGGTGGTCGAGATCATGGACGCCGCGCTACAAGGCCAGATCCGCGGCATGTGCATCGAAGGCGAAAACCCGGCGATGTCGGACCCCGACCTCGCGCACGCCCGCGCCGCGCTCGGTGGCCTCGACCACCTCGTCGTGCAGGACCTCTTCCTCACCGAGACCGCGATGCTCGCCGACGTGATCCTGCCCGCCTCCAGCCTGATGGAGAAGAGCGGCAGCTTCACCAACACCGACCGCCTCGTGCAGCTCGCGCAACCCGTCCTGCCGCTGCCGGGAGATGCGCGCCCCGACTGGTGGATCATCCAGCAGGTCGCGCAGCGCTTGGGGCTCGCGTGGAACTACGCCGGGCCGGCCGCCATCTTCGACGAACTGCGCCAAGCGCTGCCCGCCTACGCCGGCATCACCTGGGCGCAGCTCGAAGCGGAGAGCGCCGTCGTCGCGCCGAAGTTCACCGAGGACGGCCCTTCGTATCCGGTCCTCTTCGAGGATGACTTCCCGACTGCCAACGGCCGCGCCCGCTTCGTCGCCGTCACGCCGCTGCCCGCGGCCGAGCTGCCGGACGACGACTACCCGATGGTGCTCACGACCGGCCGCGTGCTCGAACACTGGCACACCGGCTCGATGACACGTCGCGCCAACGTCCTCGACGCGCTCGAACCGCAGCCGTGGTGCACCGTACACCCGGACGACCTGGCTGCGGCCGGCATCGCCTCCGGCGAAACGGTCACGCTGGAAACCCGCCGCGGAGCGATCACCCTGGAGGCCCGCGCTGACCGCGGCATGCAGAAGGGTTCGGTCTTCATGCCCTTCTGCTACGTCGAAGCCGCAGCGAACCTGCTCACGCAGCCCGCGCTGGACCCCTTCGGCAAGATCCCTGAGTTCAAGTATTGCGCCGTCCGAATCACCACGAAGGAAACCGTCGAAACCTGACCAAGTCCGCCTGAATCCGAAGACGTGGGGGATCGCCAAGCCGATCCCTTCAATCCCATAACGGCCCCGCAACCCGTTTTCATGCGATGATCCCGTTTTTCGTCCGCAGCTCCCGCAGCTTCCCGCAATGAATACCGAAACGACTCCCGAAGCCCTCGCCGAACAGCCCACCGCTCCGGCCGCCGCAGCCAAGCCCGCCGGCATCGATGCCCGCGGACTGCTGCAGAAGCTTCAGGAAATCTCTACGACCTTCAGCGAAGTCAAACCGCTCGCGCTGCGCATCGACAAGGCCATCGGCGAGCGCTTCCCGGATGTCGACCGCAAGGTCATCCGCAGCGCGATGCGCATGCACACCGCGACGACGCGCTACCTGAAGGCGGTCGAGAAGGCCACTGCGCGCTTCGACCTCGACGGCAAGGAGAGCGGCGAAGTCACCGAGGAGCAGCGCCAGCACGCCGCGCAGACGCTCAAGGAGCGCTTTGCCGAGGTCGCCAAGCGCAAGAAGGCGGCGGCCGAGGCCGAGCGCGAGCGCCAGCGCGCCGAGGAAGCCGAGCGTCGCAAGACCGAGAAGCTCGCGCAACTCGTCGGCAAGTTCTCCAGGCGCTGAGCCGGCCCGCGTACGCTGCGCGTGCGCGGCGTACGTCAGGTGAACAACCAAAGGCCCTGCCGGGGTGACCGACAGGGCTCTGCTGGGCGCGCAGGAGGGGTTCAGAACTCGTATTCGAGTTTCATGCGCAGCGTGTGCTCAGGCGTGTCCTTCGTCATGCCGAAGAGGAAGCCCACGTCGTACTTGAGCGCCTGGTGGCCACCCAGCGGCAGCTTGCCGAAGACCGCCGGGCCGGCCATGTGCTCCTGCTCGTCCGACTTCGCCCAGTCGTTCCACTTTCCGACCTCGCCCATGCCCTGCACGCCGTACTCGAAAGTCGGCATCAGGCGGTATTTCAGCTGCCACTGATAGCCGAGTTCGGTGTCGCTCTTCTCCTCGGCATCGTAGTGCCGCTCGGCGAGCAGGTTGAAATTCGCCTGCACCTTGCCGAAATCCTTCTGCGTCAGCAGCCCCAGCTTCAGCTCCCAGCCCTCGTCATGCTCGCGCGGACGCTCGATCTCGACCAGCAGGCCGAGGTCGACCGGATATTTTCCGGTCTCGGTGAGCTGGAACTTGTTCTCCCACTCGAAAGCCTCGTACTTGAAACGTTCGCCGCGCTCGCGTTCGTATTCGACGCTCAGTTCGGTGAACCACCACGGCGTCACGCCCGTGCCGTAGCCGATCACCATCGCCGTCTCGTCTTCCTTGCTGTGGTCGCGATGCGAACCGGCCTTGAATTCGATCTCGTTTTCGCCGTACTCCACGGTCGGCGTGTAAATGGATGCGGCCGGGCCGGCGTGGGCGATCCCCGCGCCGAAACCGGCGAGCGCGAGGGCGATGAGTTGCTTCTTCATGAAGGTCCTTTCGGTGTCGTGCGTTGAAAACGGGGGCGCAGGCGTGCCGGACCCGGCCGGCGGCGGGCCGGGGGCATGTCGCGAAAACGGGGTCAGGCCGGCGTGGCCGAGCGCGCCGGTGCGCGGGCGAGAAACATGCCCAGCGCGATCGCGGCGACGGTGCCGAGGTAGAACAGCGCCTGCATCGCGCTCGGCCGCGGGTCGTAGCCTGCGAGCACATGCAGCAGCGTGCCGGCGGGCGAGTTCGCCGACAGCCAGGCCGAGGTGTCCCACAGCGGGTTGGCGAGCGGCGGCAGGATGTCGCCCTGGATCAGGAAGCGCGCCATCTGCCCCGCCATGCCCGCCGCGAGCAGCAGCACCAGCGCGGCAGTGACACCGAAGAACCGGCGCACCGGCACGCGCAGCAGGCCGGCGTACATCGCGAAACCCACCCCAGCACCGGCCGCGAGGCCGAGCGCGCCGCCCGCGAGCACCTGCCCGGCCGATTCCCCCTCCGAGGCGAGGCTGTACAGGAACAGCGCGGTTTCCGACCCCTCGCGCAGCACGGCCATCGCCACCAGCACCATGATCGCCGACAACTCGCGCCGGCCGTCCGCGACGTCGCGCACGATCGCGCGCGCGCCTGCAACCATCTCGCGCGCATGCCGCGCCATCCAGATGTTGTGCCACGCCAGCATCGACACGGCGAGGCCGAGGATGCAGGCGTTGAGCATCTCCTGCCCCATGCCGTCGGCCATGTCGGCGATCCGGCCGGCCAGCGCGGCCACGATGAGCGCACCCATCACGCCGGCGGCGACGCCAGCCGACAGCCAGCGATTGCGTCCGGGCAGGGTGCGTGCGGCTGCGGCGATGATGCCGATCAGCAGCGCCGCTTCGAGCGACTCGCGGAAGACGATGATGGCGGCACCGAGCATGGCGCTTACTCCGCGATCACGACGCCGCGCGCGGTGGCTTCGTTGAATTCGCCGAAGAAGGGGTACTTGCCTGCCTGCAACGGGCCGATGAAGATCGACGCCTTCGCGCCGCCCGGGATGACCTTCTCGCGGTTGAGTTCGTGGCTCTCGAACTCCTCCGGCGTGCCGTCCTGGTTATGCACCACCAGCCTGACCTTCTGCCCTGCGGGTATGCGGACCTCGGCCGGTTCGAAGCGGTGGTTCCTGATCGTCAGCGGGATCTCCGCGGGATCGGCTGCGGCGGCAGCGAAGGGCAGGCACAGCAGGGCGAGGAGGGGCAGTCGTCTCATGTCGGGCTCCGGAGTTTTCACGAATGATAACGATTCGTATTCGAAAACGACCGCTGCGCCGGATTAATGTTTCTTAACCTTCGGGAGGTGGATCATCCGTCCTGTTCGAGGTGCTGCGCGAGCAGCCCTGCGGCCCGTTCGGACACGACGAGAATCAGCTTCATGCTCGCACGCGTGGCGCCGACGAAGAGCTTGCGCACCGCGAGCGGATCGAACTCCTCGAAGTCGATCTCGGTGAAGATCACGCACGGAGCGGCCTGGCCCTTGAAGCGGTACACCGAGTCGATGAGGAAGTCGCCGTCCGAATACACCGGGTTGCCGAGCAGGTCGTAGTGTCCGGTGAAGGCCTTCAGGCGGTGCGCGCCGAGGCGATCGTAGGGCGTGAACATCGAATGCTCGCGTCCGCGGAAAGTGATCGTCGCGATCATGTCGCGGCGAAATCCCTGTCCGATGGCACGCGTCATCGCGCGCTTGGTCGCGTCGATGAGCCCCGCCGGGTCGCTCCAGGTCAGGAACTCGACGTCCGAGCCGGTGAGCGGGCTGCCCGCCTCCAGCGCGTGCGGCAGCGGCAGCATGCGGTTCAGTGCCGACAGGATGTCGGTGGGGCTGCGGTAGTTGCGTTCGCTGGTGATGCGCACCCAGCCCGGCAGCTCGACGGGCGGGCGGTCGTACAGGTTCTGCAGCGGGTCCTCCAGCCACCATGCCCGTCCGCCGGGCCGCAGCAGGCGCAGCAGGGCGTCGCGCCACTCCGCGCGGAAGTCCTGTCCCTCGTCGACGATCAATTCGTCGAAGCGCCACGCCTCGCCCGCGTCGATTGCAGCGAAACGCTGCTCGATGCGCGAGAACGCGTCCGCCAGGCGGAAGTCGGGCACCTCGCCGCGGGCGCGCAGCACGCGGTCGCACAGCTGATGGTAGGTCGCAATCGCTCCCCCGGGCGGTGCGATCAGTGCGATATGGTCGGCGAGCGGGCGGTTGTAGCATACGTAGAGCGGCCGCCGCCCGGCAGCGAGCGCGTCGCGGAACACCGCCATCGCCAGTTGCGTCTTGCCGCTGCCCGCGGTGCCCGTGACGCGCAGGCGGAAGGGCTCCATCTCGATGCGACGCGCCCATTCGGCCAGTCCGCCGGCCAGCCGGGTGTAAAGCGCCTCGGCCTGTCCGACGATCGCGCTCACCTCGGGCACCAACTCGAGTTCGTCGGTGAGGAAGCGATGGATGTTGTCCAGCACCACGCGGTCGCGTAGTTCGTCGCGCAGCAGGCTCTGCACGATCGCCACGAGGTGCTCGCGGCGGCTCGCGTCGACAATGCGCGCCGGATCCACGCCGGCGCTGCCGGGCTGGCGCACCGTGTAGTCGGGGCAGTAGAGCAGGCTATCGATACGCGCCTTGTGGCCTTTCAGGAACGCGCCCAGGCGTTCGCGCAGGTGATCGGCACTGCGCGCCATCTGCACGCCGACGTTCTTCTTCGCCTTCGCGTAGGTCTTGACCAGGCCGTCCTGGGTTTCGTCGAGAAAGCCCGACTTTTGCTCGATCAGCAACACCCGGCCACTCGGGCCGACGACGACAAAGTCGATCTCGCCGAACAGCGCGTGATCGCGATTCACCCGCGTCCAGTGGATGCCGTGATACACCGCGTGGTCGTCGGGCAGCCCTGCCGCGAGCGTCGCGAGCGTCTCCAGTTCGCGCGCCAGCGTGCCGCTCGCGGGAATGCGTTGCCAGCCTTCGGGGTGGATGCGTGCCATCGGCGCGACCTCGGGAAGTCGGGGAGTGGGAATTATTGCATTGCCGTGCGACGGCGAGACGTGTCGAATGGCGGGTGGGTTTTATGCGAATGCCATCGCGCGGATTGCGTCGCAGCCGACGGTCCGAATGAACGCCCCATTTTGGTGCGTTGAAGTGCATGAATTTGCAGGAAATTAACCTTAATGTTGCCGTGGTTGTGACGTTAAGACCTGAACCCGGGCCGGCCGTTGTCCGTCCCGGAATTGCCGCAAAACCGGGGAGTCCAATAATGAGTGTCAAACACCGTCTGCTGGTCATGGTCGCCATCGCCCTCATCATGCTTGCCACGGTGATGGGGATCGCGCTCTACCGCATGAATCATCTGGCAAGTTTCCAGGATGACGGGTTCGCCCGCACGCAGACCCAGGCGCGCGCGGCAGAGGCCTCATGGCTGGGCGCCCAGTTCTATCAGATCTTCGCCGACACGATCATCAACCGCGACCTCGACGCAGCCAAAATGGATTTCGCAGCGCTGTACGCCGAGGCAGGCAGCGACCTGCAGCGGCTTGCCGAGGATGCCGACACGCCCGAGGAGAAGGCCGCGGTGGCCGCGGCGCGCAAGGACGTCGAGGCAATCGTCGCGCTGTTCGAGAAGCGCCTGCTGCCCGTGCTGAACGCCGACAATGAGGCCGATCCGGCGATCCGTGCGATCGACGACGAGGCCGATGCCACGGTGAGCCGCATTCGCGAGCAGCTGGCCAAGGTCGCGGAGTCGATGGGGCGCGAGGCAGTCGACGCCGACAAGCAATTCGACGAAGAGCGCAGCCGGACGCTGATCGAGATCGCGATCATCGCGGCGGCGGCGGCGATCGCGCTGGCCGTGTATGCGGCCTTCGTGCTGCGCTCCATCCTCAAGCCGCTGCAGATCGTGCAGGAAGCCGCCGAGCGCATCGCCAAGGGTGACCTGACGCACGCCTTCGAAGTCGACGGCCGCGACGAGCTGGCCACGGTGCTCGCGGCCTGTCAGATGATGCAGGGCAACCTGCGCGAGATCGCCTCGAGCCTGCAGGAGCACGCCGAGGGACTCGCGTCGATGAGCGAGGAGCTCGCGGCGACGACCACGCAGCTGTCCGGTTCGACCGAGCAGCAGTCGCAGGCGTCGTCGTCGATGGCGGCATCGGTCGAGGAAATGTCGGTGAGCATCTCGCAGGTCTCCGACCACGCCAGGGACGTGCGCAGCGCTGCCACCGAGTCGGGCCGCAAGTCCGCCGAGGGGCACGAGATCGTCACGCGCATGGTGGAAAGCGGCCGCGTCACTGCGTCCGCCGTGACCCACACGGCCGAGCAGATTCGCATGCTCGGCAGCTTCTCCGACCAGATCTCGTCCATCGTCGCGGTGATCCGCGACATCGCCGACCAGACCAACCTGCTGGCGCTCAATGCGGCGATCGAAGCGGCCCGCGCGGGCGAGCAGGGCCGCGGCTTTGCGGTGGTCGCCGACGAGGTGCGCAAGCTCGCCGAGCGCACCGGCAAGTCGACGCAGGAGATCACCGAGATGATCTCGCAGGTGCAGAACGTCACCCGCGACGCCGTCGCCAGCATGGAAAAGGTCGTCTCCCACATGGGCGACGTCGACGCCCTGTCGCGCGAGGCCGGGCATGCGATCAGCGCGCTCACCGACCAGGCGCGCCAGGTCGTCTCGGCCGTCGAGGACATCACCAGCGCGCTGCACGAGCAGTCCACCGCGAGCAACGAGATCGCACGCCGCGTCGAGCAGACCGCCCAGATGAGCGAGGAAAACAGCGCTGCGGTGAAGGAAACCGCAACCGCCGCGCACCAGCTCGAAGGCGTTGCGGCCCGGCTGCAGACCACGGCGGCGCGCTTCCGCCTCGCCTGAGTCGCGTGCGGCACGCGCTTGTCGTGTGCCGGCACCTGCACGATTCCTGATCACAATTCGCCCCCGGTGTGGCCGCGACGGTCCGCACCGGGGGCGCGGTCCTTTCGACGCCCGAGCAAATGCAAACGCCATTCGTCGGCTGCGACTGCGATATACAATGAGCAGTTGCACCATCGCCACTCATGTCCGCTTGCGGACCCATCAGCAGGAGTCTGTTCGTGAAGAAAGTTCTCGCCCTCGTCGTCGCCGCAATGCTCGGCTCCGTCGCCCCCGCAGCCTTTGCCCAGGATGCCGCCGTCAGGACCGTCGCCGCCGTGTATCAGGAAAAGGCCGAGCTGTCGGGCAAGGCGATCAAGGTCAATGGCAAGGTCGTCAAGGTCAACAACGGCATCATGGGGCGCAACTTCGTCCATGTGCGCGACGGTTCGGGTGATCAGGCCACCAACAACCTCATCGTCACGAGCAAGGACACGGCCGCCGTCGGCGACGAAGTCGTCGTCACCGGCAACGTCAAGCTCGACCGCGACTTCGGTTCCGGCTACATGTACCCGCTGCTGGTCGAGGACGCATCCATCACCAAGAAGTAAGGCTCCCGCGAAACTGACGCGTCCGTTTCGCTGCACTGCCCCGGGCGGCCGACGACGGCCGAACCGGGCAGACTGCCGATCAGGCCGGTACGCCCAGCACCACGTGCGAGGCCTTGATCACGGCCGTGGCGGCCACGCCCGGCTTCAGGCCCAGATCCCCCACCGCTTCCTTCGTCACGATCGCCGCGACCTCGGTGCCGCTCGCGAGCGTGATCACGACTTCCGCATTCACCGCACCCGGCGCGACCGACTTCACCGTGCCGGCGAGGCAGTTGCGCGCCGACAGGCGCACGTCGCCTGCGTCGGTCATCACCATGACCCACGGCGCCTTCACCAGCGCCACGACCTCGCTGCCGGTGGCGATACCCAGGGATTTCACGCTCTCCATCGTGATGATCGCGACGAGCCGGTCGCTGCCGCCAAGGGCGAGCTCGACCTCGGCATTCACGCTGCCGGGACGCAGGGCGCTGACCGTCCCGCGAAAAACATTGCGTGCGCTGACTCTCATGGCGGGATTCCTTGTCGTCTTCGTTCGTGAGGATTGTCGGATGTGTCACTCGTTGTATCATTGGCTACATATAAAATGATCGCCGGCAAGCCCGATCATCGGCGCAAACACTATACGGCGCCAGAAGATGCAGCCGCAATCATGACGCCAAGCGTATTTCGCACGAGATTCGCTATATAGCGAATAACATATAAACGGAGGTGTCACGATGAACAATCCGGGTCCGCACCGATTCATCGGTCACCTCGCGATCGAGGCCGACATGGGCGCGGCCCTGTCGGACACCCGCATCCGTCTGCTCGAAGAGATCGACCGGCGCGGCTCGATCAGCCAGGCCGCGAAGGCCGTGCCGCTGTCGTACAAGGCGGCGTGGGACGCGGTCGACGCCGTGAACAACCTCGCCCCCGAGCCGCTCGTCGTGCGCGTCACGGGCGGGCGCCAGGGGGGCGGCACGCAGCTCACCGAATACGGCCGGCGTGTCGTCGCGATGTTCCGCGCGCTCGAGATCGAATACCAGGCGACGCTCGACCGCCTCGCCGCGCGCCTCGGCGACATCGGGCCGGTCGGCATCCGGGAGTTCCAGATGCTGATCCAGCGCATGTCGATGAAGACCAGCGCGCGTAACCAGTTCACGGGCCCGATCACAGGGCTGCGCGACGGCGGTGTGGATTACGAGGTGCGTCTGCGCCTCGACCGCGACTCGGAGATCGTCGCCGTGATCACCAAGGCAAGCGCCGAGAACCTGGGGCTCGCGATCGGCAAGGAGGTGTGCGCGCTGGTGAAGTCCTCATCGGTGCTGCTGATGACCGACGGCGACCTGCACATCACCGCGCGCAACCGCCTGTGGGGCGAGGTCGCGGCGATCCACGAGGGCTCGGTCAATGACGAGGTGACGCTGCAGCTGCTGTCCGGGCGCAGCGTCACGGCGGTCGTCACGCACGGCAGCTGCGAGGCCCTCGGGCTCGCGGTGGGCGTGCGGGCGTGTGCGATCTTCAAGTCATCGAGCGTGATCCTTGCGACCTGGGACTGAATCCGTCGCCGGGTTCGAACCGATTTCAGTTTCCATCCACTGGCACCGAGTACCGATGAGAGCCATCCTCGCCCGCTTGCTGTGCGCCGCCGCCGCCGTGCTGTCATGCGCGGCCGCACAGGCTGCCGAAGTCAGCGTCGCCGTCGCCGCGAACTTCACCGCGCCGATGCAGAAGATCGCCGCCGTGTTCGAGCGCGACACCGGCCACAAGGCCCGGCTTGCCTTCGGCGCGACCGGCAAGTTCTACGCGCAGATCAGGAACGGCGCCCCTTTCGAGCTCTTCCTCTCTGCCGACGACACGACGCCGGCGAAACTGGAGGAGGATGGCTCGGCGGTTGCCGGCAGCCGTTTCACCTATGCGATTGGCAAGCTGGTGCTGTGGTCGGCGCAAGCGGGCGTCGTCGACGACCAGGGCGAGGTGCTGAAACGCGGCGCCTTCGCCCATCTCGCGGTAGCGAACCCCAAGACCGCGCCCTACGGCGCGGCGGCGCTGGAGGTGCTGCGCAAGCTGGGCGTGGCCGAGGCGCTTGCACCTAAGCTCGTCACCGGCGAGAACATCGCGCAGACGCATCAGTTCGTCGCCACCGGTAACGCCGAACTGGGCTTCGTCGCTCTGTCGCAGGTGTGGGCCGAAGGCAGGTTGAGCGGCGGCTCGGCCTGGCTGGTGCCCGCCGAACTGCACGCGCCGTTGCGCCAGGATGCGGTGATCCTCGCCAAGGGGCGCGACAATCCGGCGGCGCGGGCGCTCGTGGAGTACTTGCGCGGTGCGAAGGCTGCCGCGATCATCAAGTCCTACGGTTACGGACAGTGAGACGCCGGGAATGATGCCGAGCGCGGCCGACTTCGCTGCGATCCGCCTGACGCTGGAGCTTGCGGCGGTGACTACCGCGATCCTGCTCGTGGTCGGCACGCCGCTCGCGTGGTGGCTCGCGCGCACCCGCTCGCGCCTCAAAGGCGTGATCGGCGCGGTCGTCGCGTTGCCGCTGGTGCTGCCGCCGACCGTGATCGGTTTCTACCTGCTCGTGACGATGGGGCCGCATGGCCCCATCGGGCAGCTCACGCAGGCGCTGGGAATCGGCCTGCTGCCCTTCAGTTTCGCGGGCCTCGTCGTGGGCTCCGTGTTCTATTCGCTGCCCTTCGTCGTGCAGCCGCTGCAGCAGGCCTTCGAGGCGATCGGCGAGCGGCCGCTGGAGGTCGCCGCGACCTTGCGTGCGGGCGCGCTCGACACCTTCTTCAGCGTCGTGCTGCCGCTCGCGCGGCCCGGTTTCGTCACCGCGGCGGTGCTGGGCTTCGCGCACACCGTCGGCGAGTTCGGCGTGGTGCTGATGATTGGCGGCAATATCCCGGAGAAGACGCGCGTCGTGTCGGTGCAGATCTACGACCACGTCGAGGCGCTCGAATACGCACAGGCGCACTGGCTGTCGGCGGGCATGTTGGCGTTCAGCTTCCTCGTGCTGTTCCTGCTGCATAGCCGCAAGAGTGGGGGCGTGCGATGACGGCTCCGTCCGCGGTGGCTCCCGCCGCCGGCATCGACGCACGGTTCCGCCTGGCGTGGTCCGGTTTCGTGCTGGATGCCGCGCTGCAGCTGCCCGGGCGCGGCGTGAGCGCGCTGTTCGGCCATTCAGGGTCCGGCAAGACGACGCTGCTGCGCTGCCTGGCGGGCCTGGAACGCTCCACCGACGGCTATCTCGCGGTGCGCGGCGAGGTATGGCAGGACGACACGCGCGGCGTGTTCGTGCCGACCCATCGCCGCCCGCTCGGCTACGTGTTCCAGGAGGCGAGCCTTTTCCCGCATCTGTCGGTGCGGCGCAACCTCGAATTCGGCCTGAAGCGGGTCGCCGCGGCCGAGCGCCGCGTGTCGCTCGATCACGCCATCGCGCTCCTCGGCATCGAGCCGCTGCTCGAGCGCATGCCGGAGCGGCTGTCGGGCGGCGAGCGCCAGCGCGTCGCGATCGCGCGCGCGCTGGCGACCAGTCCGCGCCTGCTGCTGATGGACGAGCCGCTGGCCGCCCTCGATGCGCAGCGCAAGGCCGAGATCCTGCCCTACCTCGAGCGCCTGCACGGCGAGCTGGACATCCCGGTCGTGTACGTGAGCCATGCGCCGGAGGAGGTCGCGCGGCTGGCCGATCACGTGGTGTTGTTGCGCGATGGGCGGGTGCTCGCGGCGGGCGCAATCGAGGAGGTGATGCCCCGTCTCGACCTGCCTTTCGCACACGACGAGGAGGCCTTCGTGGTGGTCGATGCGCAGGTGGCCGGGCGCGACGAGCGTTTTGCGCTGACGCGCCTCGAATTCGGCGGCCTGCCGCTGTGGATCACCGGGCTGGACGCCCCGCTCGGGGCGCAGGTGCGCGCCCGCGTGCTGGCGCGCGACGTCAGCCTCGCGCTCGCGGAGCGCCATGATTCGAGCATTCTCAACGTGCTGCCGGCGCGCGTGGTGTCGCTCGACGATGGGAGCCCCGGCCGCACGCTGGTGCGCCTGGACGTCGCCGGCCGCGCGCTGCTCGCGCGCATCACGACGCGCTCGGCGGTGCAGATGGGCATCGAGCCGGGCATGGAGCTGTTCGCGCAGGTGAAGGGCGTCGCGCTGCTGCGCTAGGGCGAGCTGCGCAGGCCGCGTTAAACTGTCGGACCGTTCAACCCGACTTCCTCCCCGCCATGATCCAGCTGCGAATCGTCCCGGTGACCCCCTTCGAGCAGAACTGCAGCATCGTGTGGTGCGACAGGACGATGAGGGGGGCGGTGGTCGATCCGGGCGGCGACCTGGAGCGCATCCGTGCCGCGGCCGACAAGCTCGGCGTGACGATAGAGAAGCTGCTGATCACGCACGGCCACATCGACCACGCGGGCGGCACGGCGAAGCTCGCGCGCGAGCTGGGCGTGCCGGTCGAGGGGCCGCAGGAGGAAGACCGCTTCTGGATCGCCGGGATGCCGCAGCAGAGCAAGATGTTCGGCTTTCCCGACGTCGAGGCCTTCGAGCCGGATCGCTGGCTGCACGACGGCGACACCGTGACGGTCGGCGAGGAGAGCTTCCGCGTGATCCACGCGCCCGGCCATACGCCCGGCCACGTCGTGTTCTTCCATGCCGACGCGCGACTCGCGATCGTTGGCGACGTGCTGTTCGCGGGCTCGATCGGCCGAACCGATTTCCCCAAGGGCGACCACGCGACCCTGATTCATTCGATCCGGGAGAAGCTCTTCCCGCTCGGCGACGACGTCACCTTCGTGCCGGGCCACGGCCCGACCTCGACCTTCGGTGACGAGCGGCAGAGCAACCCGTACGTCGGCGATTACGCCTGAGTTCCGCTCCGGAGCCACCGGCAACGAAATACCGGGCTGAGCCGGTCGAAGCCCTTCGACGGGCTCAGCCCGAACGGCTGGGAGCTGCCTAGCCGCGCTGCTTCAGCGCGTCGCGGATCTCGCGCAGCAGCTTGATGTCTTCCGGCTCCGGCGCGGGCTCGGGCGGCGGTGCCGGCGGTTCGGCGCGCTTGAGGCGGTTTATGGCCTTGATCGCGACGAAGATCGCGAATGCGATGATGATGAAGTCGATCGTGGTGTTGATGAAGGCGCCGTATTTCACCAGCGGCGCGCCGGCCTTCTCTGCCGCTTCCATCGTTTCGAAGGTCTTGTCGCCGAGATTGATGTAGAGATGCTTGAAATCGACGCCGCCGAGCATGCGGCCGACGATGGGCATGATCACGTCCTTGACCAGCGAATCGACGATCTTGCCGAAGGCGCCGCCGATGATCACGCCGACCGCCAGGTCGACGACGTTGCCGCGCATGGCGAACTCTTTGAACTCGCGCAGGAAACTCATTCTCGATAACCTCCCCGGGTGGTGGATGTGCCGCGGCACGGCGCGTCGGCCGTGTCGATGCGGCTAGTGTGCCATTTTTTGCGGCCATCGCGTGGAGGCCGCGATTTTCATCCGGAATAGTCGCGCGTGCTGCGCGATGCCTTACATCCGCGCGCGGAACACCGGCAGGCGCCAGCCGAAGCGAATCGCCGAGAGCCGCATCGCGAGGACGACCGAGCCGGCGAGCAGGGCCGCCCAGGTGTGCGCGACCTCGAACTCGGACAGCGCGACGAGGAGCAGCGCGCCGACCCAGGACGCGGTGGCGTACAGTTCGCCGCTGAACACCAGTGGCACCTCGTTGCACAGCACGTCGCGCACGATGCCGCCGAAGGCGCCGGTGATGACGCCCATCAGGCTGGCGACCAGCCAGGGCGCGTCGAGCGCGAGCGCCGCCTGGGTGCCGCTCACCGTGAACAGCGCGAGGCCGATCGCGTCGGGCAGCAGGAACAGGCGGGCCGGCAGGCACGTCACGCGCGCGAGGGCGAAGGCCGCGAGACTCGCCAGCAGGGCGGCGACGAGGTAGCTCTGGTCGGCGATCCAGAAAACCTGCCGGTCGAGCAGCATGTCGCGCAGCGAGCCGCCGCCGAGTGCCGCGGCGAGGGCGACGACGACCATGCCGAAGAGGTCGAAGCGCTTGTTGCCCGCTTCCAGCACGCCCGCGGCGGCCTGGGCGGCGACACCGGCGAGGCCAATGCCATAAACGAGGGTGTCGATGGGACGCATCGGACGAGCATAGCATTGCCGTGCGGCCGATCGCAGCGGCCGCGCGCAGCGTGCAAGGCACGGCGGGCTTGGCATAATCGCGCTTTGCCTCCGCCGGCAGCCCCTTCTTCCGGGAAACACATGCCTTTGTCGCCGTCCGCCAGTACCTCGCCGCTGCATCGATGACCGCTGAGACCCTGATCCAGGTCCTGGCGAGTGGCGTCGCGACCGGTTGCGTCTACGGGCTGGTCGCGCTGTCCTTCGTGCTGATCTACAAGGCGACCGGGGCGGTGAGTTTCATGCAGGGTGAGCTCCTCATGCTCGGCGCTTTCGTGGTGCTGGCATTGCACGAGGCGGCGGGCCTGCCGCTCGCCGCCGCGGTCGTGCTCGGTATCGCCGCGCTGGCGGCCTTTGGGGCGCTGCTCGAGCGCACGGTGCTGCGTCGCACGCTGGGGCCGGCGCACCTCACGGCCTTACTGCTGACCTTCGGGCTGGGGATGGTGATGCGTGGCACGGTCGGCGCGGTGCCGGCGGCGAGCCACGCGATGCATCGCCTGCCGCTGCCCTTCGCCGGCGAGAGCGTGCAGTGGGGAGGCGTGGCGCTGGCCGCCGAACACCTGGCGGTGATTGCCGCCACCGGGTTGCTGGCCGGGGCGCTGACGCTGTTCTTCCGCCGCACGCGCGCGGGGTTGGCCTTGCGCGCGTGTTCGGAGAACTCGGACATCGCGGCGTTGATGGGGGTGTCGGTGGCGGGCATGCACACGCTGGCATGGTCGCTCGGCGCCGGCCTCGCGGCGGTCGCCGGGGTGCTGCTGGCACCGGTGACCTTCGTCCATCCGAACATGGGCCTGGTCGCGCTGAAGGCGTTTCCGGCCGCGGTGCTGGGGGGCATGGCGAGTCTGCCGGGAGCGCTTGCGGGCGGGGTGTTTCTCGGCGTGGTCGAGGCGCTCGCGGGGCTGGTGCTGCCCGAAGGAGCGAAGGACGTCGTGCCCTATCTGCTGATGATGGCGGTGCTGCTGCTTTTCCCCGGTGGTTTCGCGGCCGGCCTGCGGGGGCGGCCGTGAGTCGGGGGTGCGCCGGCCCGGCTGCCACACGCGGCCCGCGCACGCTCGCGGCGGCGGCTGCAATCACGGCCCTTGCCGCGCTCGCCTTGTGGGGGCTGGGCGTGGACTACGCGCTCGCGCAGGCGGCCTTCGTGGCGACCTGGGCGATCGCGGGACTGGGGGTGGTCCTCATCGTCGGGCAGTGCGGCCAGGTTTCGCTGGGCCAAGGTGCGCTGCTCGGGCTGGGGGCGTACGCGCAGGCAGTGCTCGCGCTGCGCGGCGTGCCGGCGCCGCTGTCCTTGCCGCTTGCGCTTGCGCTGGGTGCGGCTGGCGGCTGGCTGGCGAGCCTGCCCGCGCGGCGGCTGGGCGGGCTGTATTTCGCGATGAGCACGCTGGCCTTCGCGCTGGTGGTCGAGGAGGCGCTGGTACGCTGGGAGTCCCTGACCCGCGGCGCGGCGGGGCTTGCGGTGCCGCCGTTGATGCTAGGCGGGTGGGTGGCGGACACCTCGCTCGCGCAGGCTCTGGTCGCCTGCGTCGCGCTAGGGCTGGCGTGGCTCGCCTGCCGGCGCTGGCTGGCGTCGCGGCTGGGGCGGGCGTGGCGCGCGGTGCGTGAGGACGAGATTGCGGCTGCGGCGGCGGGCATCGACGTCGCGCGCGCGAAAACGCTCGCCTTCGTGCTGGGCGGAGGGCTGTCGGGGCTGGCCGGCGCGCTGTATGCGCACTGGATCGGTTTCGTGAGTCCGGAGCAGTTCGGGCTGATGCTGTCGTTCGAGTTGCTGATGCTGGCCTTCATCGGTGGCGCGCGGCACTTGTCCGGCGCGTTGTGGGGGGCGCTGGTGGTCGTGGCCCTGCCGCAGGGGGTGTCGCTGGCGGTGGAGCACCTGCCAGCCGGCCTGGCGGGCGCGGCGGGTATCGAAACGGCGCTGTTCGGTGCCGTGCTGGTCGTCCTGGTGTTGCTGCGCCCGGGTGGCCTCGTCGGTTCGCGTTGAGCGGCCAGGGCCTTCCCGCGCCAACGCGCCGTTCCAGGAGGTGGTGGTGGGCATGAGTCGGGGACGTCGCGTGGCCGTGAACGCAGGGCTTCGCGGATAATCGCATGGTGGCGCCACCCGGGCGCCGGGAGCCTCCATGAATCTCATCCATCGTGTTTTCGTCGTGCTGGGCATCGCCTTCGCGTCTGCCGCCGCCGCGCAGGCGCCGGGTGTCACCGAGAGCGAGATCGTCATCGGCAGCATCCAGGACCTGTCGGGGCCGATCGCACTGCTCGGCGCGCCGGTGCGCGACGGCATGCAGATGCGCTTCGACGACGCCAACGCCGCCGGCGGCGTGCATGGCAGGAAGCTGCGCCTGGTCGTCGAGGACGCCGGTTACGACCCGAAGAAGGGCGTGCTCGCCGCGCGCAAGCTCGTCCAGCGCGACAAGGTCTTCGCCTTCCTCGCCAACCTCGGCACGCCGGTGGTGATGGCGACCATGCCGCTGATCGTGGACGCCGGCCGGCCGCACCTTTTCCCCTTCTCGCCGCACGAATCGACATACTCGCCGCGCCACCCGCTGAAATTCCAGGTGTTCGCGCCCTATCAGGACTACATGGACGCGGCCACCCGCCACATGGTGCAGACGCACGGCTACGAGCGCACCTGCCTGCTGTACCAGGACGACGACTACGGCCTGGAGGTGATGAAGGGCGTGGAGGCGGGGCTGGCGAAGTTGCAGCAGCCGCTCGTCGAGAAGACCAGCTACAAGCGCGGCGCGACCGACTTCTCCAGCCAGGTCGCGCGCCTGCGCGGCGCGGGTTGCGATTTCGTGGTGCTGGCGACGGTCGTGCGCGAGACCGTCGCGGCCGTGTCCGAGGCGCGCCGCACGGGCTGGAACGTCGACATGCTCGTGACCGCGTCGGGCTATTCGGCGCAGACGCACGAACTGGGCGGCAAGGCGGTCGAGGGCCTGTACGGCGTCACCGTGCTGCCGCACCCCTACGAGGCGGGCGCGAACGGGCAGCTCGCCGACTGGATCCGCCGCTACCGCGAACGCTTCGGCGCCACGCCCAACGTGTGGAGCGCGATGGGCTACACGGTCGCCGACCTCTTCGTGAAGGCCGCGGACAAGGCCGGGCGCGATCTCACCGTCGAGGGCTTCACCGCCGCGCTGGAAACGCTGCATACCCCGCGCGACTTCTTCGGCGGCCCGGAGTATCGTTTCAGTCGCGACGACCACCTCGGCAACCGCCACGGCCGCATCGCACAGATCCGGGACGGCCGCTGGACGATCCTGACCGACTACCTGAAGTGAGAATCCCTCCCCGATGAGCCCCGCCGCCCCGCAGACCGTCGCCGTCGCCTTCACCGGCGCCTCGGGCATGCCCTACGGGATGCGTCTCGTCGAATGCCTGCTCGCCGCCGGCTGCACGGTGTGGCTGCTGTACTCGCAGGTCGCGCAGATCGTCGCGCGCCAGGAGATGAACCTCGAGCTGCCCTCGCGCCCGGCGGAGGTCGAGGCGCAGCTCGCTGCGCGCTTCCAGGCCGCGCAGGGCCAGCTGCGCGTGTTCGGCCGCGAGGAATGGTTCGCGCCGCTCGCCTCCGGCTCCAACCCCGCCGACGCGATGGTCGTGTGCCCGTGCACAATGGGCACGCTCGCCGGGATCGCCGCGGGGCTCTCGCAGAACCTCATCGAGCGCGCCGCCGACGTCGCGATCAAGGAAGGGCGCAAGCTGGTGTTGGTGCCACGCGAGACGCCGTTCTCGGCGATCCACCTCGAGAACATGCTCAAGCTCGCGCGCCTGGGCGTCGTGATCCTGCCGCCCAGCCCCGGCTTCTACAATCACCCGCAGACGGTCGGCGAGATGGTCGATTTCGTCGTCGCGCGCGTGCTCGATCAGATCCGCGTGCCGCACCGCCTGATGCAGCGCTGGGGCGAGGCGGACGGGGAGGGCGCGTGATGGAGCATGCGGGCCTGCTGCCACTCTTTCCGCTGCAGACGGTGCTCTTTCCCGGCGCACTGTTGCCGCTGCACGTGTTCGAGGCGCGCTACATGGACCTCGCGACGCGCTGCCTGAAGGAGGGCACGGTGTTCGGCGTGAACCTGATCGCGGAAGGCCACGAGGTCGGCGCTCCGGCGCGGCCTTATGAAGTCGGCGTGAGCGCGCGCATCGTCGAATGGGATGTCGCCAAGCCCGGCACGCTGGACATCGTCACGCGCGGCGAGCGCCGCTACCGCGTGCTGCGCTCCGAGCACGGCGCCAACGGCCTGCTGCTCGGCGAGGTCGAATGGCTCGCCGAGGCGCCGCACCGGGCCATTCCCGACAACTGCCAGCCCCTGGTCGCGCTGCTGCGCGCGATCGTCGAGGATGCGGGCCGCGCGCGCCTGCCCGAGCCGCACGAGTTCGAGGATGCCGGCTGGGTCGGACTGCGCTTCGCGGAGGTGCTGCCGATCCCGGCCCAGGCCAAGCAGGCGCTGCTGGAGCTGGACGACCCGACCGACCGCCTGGAGATCATCCGCCAGTTCCTCGATCAGCGCGGCCTGCTCGCGGAGCGCGTGAAGGCGTCGAAGGGCAGCTGAGTCAGGGCCGCGTCGCAAGGCTCACCAGGGCAGCGCGCGCTGCGGCGTCTCCCCCGGCGCGGCGGCAAGATCCGCGAGGATGCGTCGCACCGGGGTCGGCAGGCCCGCGTCGGCGAGGGCGCCGCGGGCCAGCCAGCGGTGGTCGTCGTCGGCGGCGAGCGTTTGGCGGCGTTCGACTTCGACGAGCACGGGCGTCATCTCCAGCCGGAAATGCGTGAAGGTGTGGTTCAGGACCGGCAGCGGGCGCGCCGCACGGGCGGCGAGGCCGTAGCGCGCCTCCACCCAGCGCGCTGCATCCGCCTCGTCTGCGGGGATCTCCGGCAGTGCCAGCAGCCCGCCCCAGATGCCCGTCGGCGGCCGGCGTTCGAGCAACACCTCCCCGCCGGCCACGATCACCGCGACGCGCGCATGGCGCTGCGGCACGGCCTTCTTCGGGCGTGCCGCAGGCAGTTCGCCGACGCACTCCTCGCGCAGCGCGACGCAGATCGGTGTCATCGGGCAGCGTCCGCAGGCGGGTTTGCCGCGCGTGCACAGCGTCGCGCCGAGGTCCATCTGCGCCTGGATGTAGGTGCCGATCTCCGTGTGCGGCAGCAGGTCTTCCGCCAGCGCCCACAGGCGCTGTTCGACCGCGCGCTCGCCCGGAAAACCGTCGATGCCGAATACGCGGCACAGCACGCGCTTGACGTTGCCGTCGAGGATCGCCGCGCGCTCGCCGAAGGCGAAGGCCGCGATCGCCGCTGCGGTCGAACGGCCGATGCCGGGCAGTTCCGCGATCTCGGCGGCGCTGCGCGGAAACTCGCCGCCGTGCTGGGCGACGACCGCCTGCGCCGCCTTGTGCAGGTTGCGCGCGCGGGCGTAGTAGCCGAGCCCGCTCCACAGCGCGAGCACGTCATCGACGGGGGCCGCGGCGAGGCTCGCGACGTCCGGGAAGCGGGCGAGGAAGCGCGCGTAGTACGGTATCACCGTGTCGACCTGGGTCTGCTGCAGCATGATCTCCGACAGCCAGATGCGGTACGGGTCGCGCGTGTTCTGCCACGGCAGGTCGTGGCGTCCGTGCCCGCCGTGCCACGCGATCAGCCGCGTCGCGAAGTCGCCATTCCTCATCGTCCGTTCCGCTCCTTGCCCTGTTCCATTCGGTTCATGCCTGCGCCGCGTTGCCCTTCGCGATATGCGCGGCGATAATCAACGGTTCCATCCAATTTCGCGCCGGCTCCGTGGGGGCACGCGCCGATCACAAGAACCGACCATGTCCCAACCGCCCGTTACCCATCAGGATTTCACCCGCGCGTTCCGCGACGCCCTCGGCATGTTCGCGACCGGCATCGCCGTCGTCACGACGCGCGCCCCCGGCGGCGAGGCGATCGGCCTGACGGTCAACTCCTTCAATTCCGTGTCGCTCGACCCGCCGCTCATCGTGTGGAGCCTGTCGCGCAAGCTGGCCAGCCTGCCGGTGTTCGAAGCCTGCGAATACTACGCGGTGAACGTGCTCGCGGAGGATCAGCAGCACCTGTCGCAGCTTTTCGCGACCCGTTCGGACGACAAGTTCGCCGGACTCGACATCGACGACGGCCTGTACGGCGTGCCGCTGCTGAAGAACTGCTGCGCGCGCTTCGAATGCCGCAACACGGCGCGCCACGACGGCGGCGACCATCTCGTCTTCATCTCCGAAGTGGTGCGTTTCGACCGCGAGGACCGCGCCCCGCTGGTCTACCATGCCGGCGCCTACCGCCGCCTCGCCGCGGATTGAGGTCCCGATTCGCTGATGTGTTCTCCGGGCGGCGCCCGGGGCGGAGCGAACTATACTGTTTGATGAGCCGGCGCACGACCGGCGAAGCCGGTCGCGCCGCAGAGCGGTCCCGACCCCCAATGTCTACGAGCGCCTGCGACCGGATGCCCGACCAGCCGTCCTCCGTTTCGTCCGCGGTTCCCGAATCCCCGATCGACGCCGATCATGCAGCGTTCATTACGACGGCCGGCGTGTCGATCAGCGTCGGCTCGTCCAGTGCCGACCTGCTGCCCAGCATCACGCGCGGTATCGGCTGCCGTGTCGTCCCCGACCGGCTGCGCGCGAGCGTATTCGTCGTGGCCGAGCAGTCGCGCGACCTCCTCGACGACGTGCGCGACACGCGGCGCATCGCGGTCGTGTTCAGCGAACCGCACAGCCACCGCACACTGCAGATCAAGGGCCGCGACGCGGTCGTGGAGGCGCTCGAGGCGGGCGATCGCGACCGCATCGAGCGCTACCGCGCGGCCTTTTCGGCCGAACTCGGCGAGATCGGCTTCGGCCCGCTGTTCACGCACGCGCTGATCGACAGCGGCGGCGGCGAGGTCGTCGCGATCGCCTTCACGCCCTGCGCGGCCTTCGACCAGACGCCCGGCCCGCGCGCGGGCGAGCCGCTCGCGCACGCGAAATGACGCAGCGGCTCGACGTGATCCGCGACTGCCTCGAAGGCGCGGTGCCGGGAATCATGGCCACCTGCGCGGCCGACGGCACGCCCAATGTCGCCTACCTGTCGCAGACCGAGTACGTGGACGGCCGCCACATCGCGCTGTCCTACCAGTTCTTCAACACCACGCGCCGCAACATCCTCGCGAACCCCGAGGCGCGCCTGATCGTCACGCACCCGCACACGGGCGAGCGCTTCCGTCTGCGCCTGCGCTACCTGCGCACCGAAACCGCCGGCCCGCTGTTCGAGCGCATGAAGGCCAAGCTCGCCGGCATCGCGTCGCACACCGGCATGAGCGGCGTGTTCCGCCTGCTCGGTTCGGACATCTACCGCGTCGCCGAGATCGAGCGCATCCCCGGCGCCGCGCTCGCGCCGCCGCCCCCGCGCGCGAGCCTGCTCGCCGCGTTGCGCGCGGTGTCGGCGCGCATCGCCGGCTGCCGCGAGCTGGACTTGCTGTTCAGCGACACGCTCGACGGGCTGGAAGCGCATTTCGACATCCGCCACGCGATGGTGCTCCTGCTCGACGGGGCGGGCACGCGCCTGTACACGATCGCCAGCCGCGGCTACGAGGCCTCCGGCGTCGGCTCCGAAATCCCGCTCGGCCAGGGCGTGATCGGGGTGGCCGCACGCGAAGGCACGCCGATCCGCATCGGCTACGCGACGCTCGAATACGCCTACGGGCGCGCAATCCGCGCCGCAGCCGAGGCGAACGGCCTCGCTGCCGTGCTGGAAACCGAGATCCCGCTGCCCGGCCTTGCCGATTCGGCCAGCCAGCTCGCGGTGCCGATCCGCGCCGCCGGGCGCCTGCTCGGCGTGCTCTACGTCGAGAGTCCGCACAACCTGCGCTTCGGCTACGACGACGAGGATGCGCTGGTCGCGCTCGCCGGCCAGCTCGGCGCGACGATGCTGTCGCTGCAGCAGGCGAGCGAACTCCAGGAGGAGGTTCTCGTGCCCGAACCGCTGGCGCAGCCCGCCGCCGGTCGCCCGGTGCTCGTGCGCCACTACGCCGGGGACGACAGCGTCTTCCTCGACGACGACTACCTCATCAAGGGCGTCGCCGGGTCGATCTTCTGGGCGCTGGTGCGCGACCACGTCGAATCCGGCCGCAGCACCTTCAGCAACCGCGAGCTGCGCCTCGACCCGCGCATCCGCCTGCCGGACCTCTCCGACAACCTCGAGGCGCGCCTGATCCTCCTGCGTCGCCGCCTCAACGAGCGGCAGGCCTGCGTGCGCCTGGAAAAGGCCGGGCGCGGGCGCCTGCTGCTCACCGCGTCGCGTCCGCTCACCCTCGTCGAGGTCGGGCAGGGCGGTGCGCGCCCCGACGGCGCCTGCTGCTGAGCCGGCTTCCTAAATCTTCCCTCAGCGAATCCTAAGAGTCTCTTAAGCCCCGTCCACAGTGGGCGTGGCACGCCTAGAGTGCCTCCACGCGGCGCCCCGGCCCTTCCGGGGCGGTCCGCCTGATTCTGGAGGCGACACATGCAACACAGCGTACAAGCCCCGTCCCCGCTCGCGCTGCTGGAGACGATGATGCTGATCCGTGCCTACGAGGAGGCCCTCGTCGGCATCGCCGCCGGCGGCAACGCGCCCGGCACCTGCACCTCGGTCGGCCAGGAGGCCGCCGCCGCGGGCGCCGTGCGGGCGCTCGCGCCGCAGGACCGCATCCTTACCAACCACCGCAGCGCCGGCCACCTCCTCGCGCGCGGCGCCGACCCCGGGCGCATGATCGCCGAGGTGCTCGGCAAGCGCACCGGCTACTGCAAGGGCAAGAGCGGCTCGCTGCACATCTCCGCGGCCGAACTGGGCGTCGTGCTCACCTCGACGATCGTCGGCGGCGAACTCTCGCTCGCGCCGGGCGTGGCATTGGCGCGCACGATGACGCCCGGCGATGACGGCATCGTCGCCACCTTCTTCGGCGACGGCGCCGCCTGCGAGGGCGTGTTCCACGAATCGCTCAACCTCGCCGTGGTGTGGAAGCTGCCCATTCTCTACGTGTGCGAAAACAACGAATGGCAGGCCTTCGTGCATCGGCGCGAGACCATGCCGATGGCGTACGTGCGCGACTGGGCCGCGGCGCACGGCCTCGTCGCCGAGACCGTGGACGGCAACGACGCCGAAGCCGTGCAGGCCGCGGCGGCGCGCCTGGTTGCGCGCATCCGCGAAACCGGCGAACCGGCCTTCCTCGAGACGCTGACCTACCGCACGCGCGGCCACTACGAGCCGGACGACCAGTCCTACGTCGACCGCACAGAACTCGCGGCGTGGCAGGCGCGCGACCCGATCGAACTGCTCGCCAACCGCCTGCGCGCCGCCGGCCGCCTCGACGACGCGCGCCTTGCGCAGATCCGCGCGCGCGTGCGGGCCGTGATCGACGAGGCGGTCGCCTTCGCCAACGCCTCGCCCTACCCGGAACCCGCAGAACTCTTCACCGACGTCTACGCGTAAGGAACCCGCCATGTCCCAGATCACCGTCAATGAAGCGATCGCCCAGGCGATCGCCGAGGAAATGCGCCGCGACCCCGCCGTGTTGATGTTCGGCGAAGGCGTCGCGACCAAGCGCGGCGAGCTCGTCGCCGAATTTGGCGCCGCGCGCGTGCGCAACACCCCGCTCGCCGAAGGCATCATCGCCGGCACTGCAGCGGGCGCCGCGGCGAGCGGCCTGCGCCCCATCGTCGACCTGCTGTTCGCGCCCTTCCTGTGCTTCGCGATGGACGAGATCGTCAACAGCGCCGGCAAGCTGCGCTACATGTCGGGCGGCCAATTCAAGTTCCCGATGGTCGTGCTCGCGCAGAGCGGCGCCGGCTGGACGGTCGGCGCGCAGCACAACCACAACCTCGAGGCCTGGTTCGTGCACAGCCCCGGCCTCAAGGTCGTGATGCCGTCGTCGGCCGCGGACTTCAAGGGCCTCCTCAAGGCCGCGATCCGCGACGACAACCCGGTGCTGTTCTTCATGGACCTCGCGCTCGGCTATCAGGCCGGAGAAGTGCCTGCGGGCGAGCAGCTCGTGCCGCTCGGGCGCGCCGCGACACTGCGCGAAGGGCGCGACGTCACGCTGGTGAGCTACGCCAAGACCGTGCACTACTGCGTCGCCGCCGCCGAGACGCTGGCCGGGCAGGGCATCTCCGCCGAAGTCATCGATCTGCGTTCGCTCAAGCCTCTCGACGAAGCGGCGATCCTCGTCTCGGTGCGCAAGACCGGCCGCGTCGTCGTCGTGCATGAGGCGAGCCGCCTGTGCGGCGTCGGCGCCGAGGTCGCCGCCATCGTCGCCGAGCACGCCTTCGATGCGCTCAAGGCCCCGGTGCGCCGCCTCACCGGCCCGGACACGCCGGCGCCCTCGTCGTGGCCGCTCGAACAGGCCTTCGTGCCGCAGGCCGACGCGATCGTCGCCGCGGCGCGCGAACTGGTCGGTACGCGCGAGTACGCCTGACGGCCCGGGCTCGCTCCCGTCGTTCCCTAAAACAATGCTAACCGGGCGGCGCCTGCCGGCGCGCCCGCCCCACGAGAGGATTCCCATGAAGACCGCTGCCCGCCTTGTCCTGTCCCTCCTTGCCTGCGCCGCCGCGACCGCCGTACTTGCCGCCGACCCCGCTGCGGCCGAGCGCGGCCGCTACCTCGTCTCGATCGCCGGCTGCAACGACTGCCATACCGAGGGCTATGCGCAGAGCGACGGCAAGGTGCCCGAGCCGCAGTGGCTCACCGGCTCGGCCGTCGGTTTCAGCGGGCCGTGGGGCGTGAGCTATCCCGGCAACCTGCGCCTTGTCGCCGCGATGCTCGACGAGGCGGGCTGGCTCGAGCGCGTGCGCCAGGGCGGCCTGCCGCCGATGCCGTGGTCGTCGCTGCGCGCGATGAGCGAATCCGATCTCCTCGCGATCTACCGCTACCTGCGCGACCTCGGCGCGGCCGGCGAGCCCGCGCCGCAGGCGGTCGCACCGGGGCAGCCGATCGCTACGCCGCACTTCGTGTTCGTCCCGCAGCCGCCGCAGCCGCTCAAGACCGGGGCGCTCGCGCGCTGAGGGGGACGTCTATTCCTTTCTGCGTATCAATGGTCCATGATGAATTGCGGCCGGCCGAGGTGTCGGCCGCACGACATCCTCCATTCGAGAAAGGATAGAAGAAGATGAATGCCCGCTCCCTCCTCCCGACATTGTCCGCAACCCTGCTCATCGCCGCCTGCAGCAACCTCGGCCTCGGCGGACCGATCACCGCCGAAGCGCCCCTTGCCCCGACCAAGGGCAATGCGGCCGCCGGCACCGTCAAATTCACCGAGGTCGACGGCGGCGTGCTCATCGACGCCAGCGTGACCGGACTCTCGCCCGGCAAGCATGGTTTTCACATCCACGAGAAGGGCGACTGCTCCGCGCCCGACGGCACCAGCGCCGGCGGCCATTTCAACCCGAGCGGCAAGCCGCACGGCGACCCGGCGAAAGGCGAGCGGCACCTCGGCGACATGCCGATGCTGGTCGCCGATGCGAACGGCAACGCTAAGCTGGGCACGATTCTCGAAGGACTCACGATCAGCGGCAAGGGCAACATCGTCGGCCTCGGCGTGATCGTGCACGCCGCCCCCGACGACTTCAAGACGCAGCCGACCGGCAATTCCGGCGCGCGTGTCGCGTGCGGCGTGATCGCGCGCCCGAAGTAGGCGAAGCGGGACCGGAAACGAAGAAGGGCCCGACGTGTGCCGGGCCCTTCCTGGGGAATCTGGAGCGGGTGAAGGGAATCGAACCCTCGTCATCAGCTTGGGAAGCTGAGGTAATAGCCATTATACGACACCCGCAAATCCGGCCCGCGTGGCGAACCGAGGCGCCATTCTAATGGTCGGGATGGCGCCGCGCAATGCGTCGGGACGGCGGCGCGGCACATGGTAAGATTTTCATTTGATGCTTCAGTCCGTTTCACCATGATCCAGCTCATCATCAACGGCCAGACCGAGCGTCTGGAGCGGCCCACCACGGTGCTCGGGCTGCTCGAGGCGCGTCAGCTTGCTGGCAAGCGCCTCGCGGTCGAGCGCAACGGCGAGATCGTCCCCAAGGGGCGGCACGCCGAGACCCTGCTCGCGGACGGCGACCGTCTGGAAATAGTCGTCGCCGTCGGCGGCGGCTGAAGAGATTGCGCATAAAGCTACTGCGCGTCCCGATTTCGCCGCTGTGATGCTCGCCGTACCGCATGTACGGCTGCGCTTCTCGCACCGAACTCGGGCCGCTCGCTACGCTTTCTGCACAATCTCTTCGTGCTGATTTCAGCGATCAACGCTACGCGAGATTCTTTTTCCAACCGAATTCCTGCAGGTCGAACATGAACGATTCCCTGGTCATCGCCGGCAAGTCCTACGGCTCCCGCCTCCTCGTCGGCACCGGCAAATACAAGGACTTCGCCGAGACGCGCGAGGCGATCGACGCGAGCGGCGCCGAGATCGTCACCGTCGCGATCCGCCGCACCAACATCGGCCAGAACGCGGGCGAACCCAACCTGCTCGACGTGCTGCCGCCGGAAAAATTTACGATTCTGCCCAACACCGCCGGCTGCTACACGGCGGACGACGCGGTGCGCACGCTGCGTCTCGCGCGCGAACTACTCGACGGCCATCCGCTGTGCAAGCTCGAAGTGCTGGGCGACCCGAAGACGCTGTTCCCGAACATGCCGGAAACGCTGAAGGCCGCCGAGATCCTCGTGAAGGATGGCTTCGACGTGATGGTGTACTGCGCCGACGACCCGATCCAGGCGCAGATGCTGGAGGACATGGGCTGCGCCGCAGTGATGCCGCTCGCCTCGCTGATCGGCTCCGGCATGGGCATCCTCAATCCGTGGAACCTGCGCCTCATCATCGACCAGGCCAAGGTGCCGGTGCTCGTCGATGCCGGCGTCGGCACCGCCTCGGACGCCGCGATCGCGATGGAACTCGGTTGCGACGGCGTGCTCATGAACACCGCCATCGCGCACGCGAGCAAGCCCGTGCTGATGGCCAGCGCGATGAAGAAGGCGGTCGAGGCCGGGCGCGAAGCCTTCCTCGCCGGGCGCATGCCGCGCAAGTTCTATTCCGCCGATCCGAGTTCGCCGACCGCCGGACTTATCGGTTCGTAGGAGGCATCGCAGCGGCGCGAGCCGATGCCGCCTCCGCATCCCACTCTTTCCGTTCCGCCCGCGGGGCGCGTGCCTCGGTGCCCGTCGCCTCCCGCCCACTCATGATGACCGCAACGACTCCCGATCAGCCGGACACCGGCTCTCCCGACACCACCTCGCCCGCTGCCACAGCGTCCGCCGAACCCGAGCACACGTTGCCGGGCGAGGCCGAGGCGCGCTTTTCCAGCCGCTCGATCCGCAGCTTCGTGCTGCGCCAGGGGCGCATGTCGGTCGCGCAGCAGCGCCACATGGAGGAGACCTTCCCCAAGGTGTCGATTCCCTACCGCGTCGCTGCGCTCGACCTCGACGCCGCTTTCGGCCGCCAGGCGCCCAAGATCGTCGAGATCGGCTTCGGCATGGGCGAGACCACCGCGAAGATCGCCGCGGCGCTGCCCGACAAGGACTTCCTCGGCATCGAGGTGCACGGCCCCGGTGTCGGCAGCCTGTGCAAGCTGATCGCCGACGACGGCCTCGCCAACCTGCGCATCATGCAGCACGACGCCGTCGAGGTCCTGCGCGACATGATCCCGGAAGGCGCCCTCGCCGGCGTGCATGTCTTCTTCCCCGATCCCTGGCACAAGAAACGCCACCACAAGCGGCGCATCATCCAGCCGGACTTCGTCGCGCTGATCGCCTCGCGCCTCGCCCCGGGCGGCTATCTGCACTGTGCGACGGACTGGGAGGAATACGCGCAGTGGATGATGGAGATCCTCTCCGCCGAACCTGCGCTGGAGAACACCGCCGACGGCTTCGCGCCGCGTCCGGACTACCGGCCGCTGACCAAGTTCGAGAACCGCGGCCTGAAACTCGGCCACGGCGTGTGGGATCTGGTGTTCCGCAAGCGCGGCTGAACGCACCGGGGGCGACGGTACGATGGCGGGGTGAGCGGCTCGCGCCCCGAATCGGTTAGCATTCCGCCTACCGCTCGTTTGCGGCTGCAACCGCTTCCACCGGGCACAGCGAGGTAAGGCACATGTTTGGGTTTCTGGGCAGGCTGTTCGCATGGATCTGGCGTGCGCTCGACCTGCTGCGACGCGTCGTCGTCACGCTCGCGTTCCTGCTGGCGTTCGCCCTGGTCATCGCGTTCGCGCTGCATCCGGGGCCGTCCGTGCCCGACGGCGCGGCGCTGGTGCTGCGGCCGGCGGGAACCCTGGTCGAGCGCGTGCGCGTCGATGATCCGCTGGGCATCATCCGCTCGGGCGGCGCCCCGGTCGCCCAGACTTCGCTGCCCGACCTGCTCGAGGCGGTGCGCGCCGCGCGCGAGGACGATCGCATCAAGGCGCTGGTCATCGAGACCGATCAGCTCGGCCAGGGCGGACTGTCCAAGCTCGCCGAACTGCGCGAGGCGGTCATCGCCTTCAAGAGCGGCGGCAAGCCGGTCTATGCGCGCGGCGAGCGCTTCACGCAGGGGCAGTACTTCCTCGCCAGCATCGCCGACGAGGTCCATCTCGCGCCCGACGGCTTCCTGCTGCTGCCCGGGCTCGCCCGCAACGTCAGCTATTTCAAGGGCGCGCTCGATGCGCTGGGCGTGAAGGTGCATGTGTTCCGCGTCGGCGAGTACAAGTCCTTCAGCGAGCCCTTCACGCGCACCGACATGTCCGACGAAGACCGTCAATCCTCGCGCGAGCTGCTCGACACGCTGTGGGCGGGCATGCGCGAGCGTGTCGCCGGCAGCCGCAAGCTCGCCCCGGAAGCGCTCGACCGCTATGTCGAGGACTACGCCGGGCTGCTGCAGGCCACCGGCGGCGACGCCGCCCGTGCCGCGCGCGAGGCCGGCCTCGTCGATGCGCTGAGCCAGCGCGACGAATGGCACCAGCTGCTGAAGGCGCGCGTCGGCGAGAGTGCCGACGGCAAGGACTATCGGCGCATCGACGCCGACGACTACCTTGCCGCGGTGCGCGCCGCGCGTTCGCACGAGGACGCGCGCGTTGCGGTGCTCGTCGCCCAGGGTTCCATCGTCGATGGCGCCGCGGACGAGGATTCCGTCGGCGGTGACAGCCTCGCGGCGCAGATCCGCGCCGCACGCGAGGACGAGCGCGTGAAGGCGGTGGTGTTGCGCATTGACAGCCCCGGCGGCAGCGCCTGGGCATCGGAGGTGATCCGCCGCGAGCTGGAGCTCACGCGCCGCGAGGGCAAGCCGGTCGTCGCGTCGATGAGCTCGGTCGCCGCATCGGGCGGCTACTGGGTCGCCGCCGGTGCCGACGAGATCTGGGCGCGGCCGGAGACGCTGACCGGTTCGATCGGCGTGTTCGCGATGTTCCCCGAATTGACCGAACCGCTGGCCCGGCTCGGCGTCACCACCGATCGTGTCGCCACGGGACCGCTCGCCGGCACGCTGGACCCGCGCCGCCCGCTCGAACCCGCGCTGGCGCAGGCGATGCAGTTGGGCGTCGAACACAGCTACCGGCGCTTCCTCGAGATCGTCGCCACGGCACGCCGGAAGGACATTGCCGAGATCGATGCCGTCGCCCGCGGCCGCGTGTGGACCGGCGAGGCCGCGTTGCGCCTGGGTCTCGTCGACACGCTCGGCGGCATCGAGGATGCGGTCGTCGCCGCGGCGAAGCGCGCGCAGCTCGAGCGCTACGAAACGGTATGGCCGACCGGCGAGATCAACCTGCGCCACCTGCTGCTGCGCCGCCTGATGTCGGTGCTCGGCCCCGTCGGGATCACCTCGGAAGCGCCGCTCGGGCGGCTCCTCGGCGGCCTGCAGGCCCAGGTCGCCGACCTGCTGCGCTGGAACGACCCGCAGCACCTGTACGGCCACTGCCTGTGCGACGCGCCTTGAGCGTCAGTCCCGCAGGAACAGCGTCAGCAGATCATTGAGGAAGCGCCGCCCCTGTTCGGTGGGGCGGATTTCGTCGCCGTCGACCTCGAGCAGCCCGCGTCGCCGCGCCTCGATCAGCTCCGCCTCCACCGCCGTGAAGGGCAGGCCCGTGCGCTCCGCGAACAGCCGGCGCGGGAAGCCGCCGGTGAGCCGCAGCGCGTTCATCATGAACTCGAAGGGCAGCTCCGCGACGCCGACCTCGCGGCGTTCCTGCACGAATTCGCGCCGCTGTGCGCCCTCGAGGTAGCGCGTCGGGTGTTTGTGGCGCATTTCGCGCACGATGCCTGCGTGGCTGGAGAGCTTGCCGTGCGCGCCGGCGCCGATGCCGAGGTAGTCGCCGAAGGTCCAGTAGTTGAGGTTGTGCCGGCATTCCTGGCCCGGCTTGGCGAACGCCGAGGTTTCGTAATGGCGGAAACCCGCGCCGGCGAGCCGCTCCTCGATCGCCTCCTGCATGTCCGCAGACAGGTCGTCGTCGGGCAGCGGCGGCGGTTCGTGCGCGAAGGGCGTGTTGGGCTCCAGCGTCAGGTGGTAGCACGAAAGGTGCGTGACGCCGAAGGCGAGCGCGGTGTCGAGGTCGGCGAGTGCCTCGGCGAGCGCCTGCCGGGGCAGCGCGTACATCAGGTCGAGGTTCACCCGCTCGAAATGCGCGAGCGCCGTGTCGATCGCCCGGCGTGCCTCGTCGCCACCGTGGATGCGACCCAACTGCGCGAGCTGGCGGTCGTCGAAGCTCTGGATGCCCAGCGACAGGCGGTTCACGCCCGCCGCGCGATAGTCGCGGAAGCGGCCTGCCTCGACCGTGCCGGGGTTCGCCTCCAGTGTCACCTCGGCCAGCGGGTCGAGCGGCAGCAGCATGCGGATGCCGGTCAGCAGCCGGTCCAGCCCCTGCGCGGACATCAGGCTCGGGGTGCCGCCGCCGAAGAAGATCGAATGCACGCGCCGCCCCCACACCTGCGGCAGGGCCGTTTCCAGGTCGGCGAGCAGCGCGTCGATGTAGGCCGACTCGGGGATCTCGCCGCCGCGCTGCGCGTGGGAGTTGAAGTCGCAGTACGGGCACTTCTTCACGCACCACGGGTAATGCACGTACAGCGCGAGCGGCGGCGGCGACGTCAGTTGCGCGCGCTCCGGCAGTTCGCCGGGCGCCGGGTCTGCGGCCGGCGCGACCGCGAGCGGGATGATGCGGCGCTCAGTCACAGCGGGTCGGTTTCCAGCCTCGACAGCAGGTGGCGCATCGCCGCGCCACGGTGGCTCAGGGTGTTCTTCAGCTTCGCGTCGAGTTCGGCCGCGGTCTGGCCCAGCTGCGGCACGTAGAACAGCGGGTCGTAGCCGAAGCCGGCCTCGCCGCGCGGCGCGTCGAGGATCGCGCCGTGCCACTCGCCGTCGGCGATCAGGGGGCGCGGATCCTCGGCATGGCGCACCAGCACCACCACCGAGTAGAAGAATGCGCGCCGGTCGGAAACACCTGCGAGGCGCTCGGTCAGCAGCGCGTTGTTGCGCGCGTCGGACTTCGGCTCGCCGGCGTAGCGCGCGGACTGCACGCCCGGCGCGCCCCCCAGCGCCATCACGCACAGTCCCGAGTCGTCTGCGATCGCCGGCAGGCCGCTCATCTTCGCAGCATGACGCGCCTTCGCAAGCGCATTCTCGACGAAGGTATTGTGCGGCTCTTCCGCCTCGGGGATGTCGAAGGCCGACTGCGGCACCACCTCGATGCCGAGGGGGGCGAGGAGGGCCGCCATCTCGGTGGCCTTCTTGGCGTTGTTGCTTGCGAGTACCAGTCGTTTGCTCATCGTGTCACTGCTCCGCAATGGCCGCGCGCTGCACGGCGAACAGCTGGCGAATGCCTCCTTCTGCGAGTGCCAGCAGGGCGTCGAGTTCCTTGCGCGTGAAGGGCGTGCCCTCGGCCGTGCCCTGCACCTCGACGAAGCCGCCGGCGCCGGTCATCACCACGTTCATGTCGGTGTCGCAGTCCGAATCCTCCGCATAGTCGAGGTCCAGCACCGGCACGCCCTGGTGGATGCCCACCGACACCGCGGCGACGAAGTCGCGCATCGGGTTCGTCTTGAGCTTGCCGGACGCGATCAGCTTCGCGATCGCGTCATGCACGGCGACGCAGGCGCCGGTGATCGCGGCGGTGCGCGTGCCGCCGTCGGCCTGGAGCACGTCGCAGTCGACGATGATCTGGCGCTCGCCCAGCGCGGCGAGATCGGTCACCGCGCGCAGGCTGCGCCCGATCAGGCGCTGGATCTCCTGTGTGCGCCCGCTCTGCTTGCCCTTGGCCGCTTCGCGCGCGCTGCGGGTGTGGGTCGAGCGCGGCAGCATGCCGTACTCGGCGGTCACCCAGCCCTGGCCCTTGCCGCGCAGGAAGGGCGGCACGTTCTCCTCGACGCTCGCCGTGCACAGCACGCGCGTGGCGCCGAACTCGACCAGCACCGATCCCTCGGCGTGGCAGGTGAAGTTGCGGGTGATGCGGACGATACGCAGTTCGTCGGGGTGGCGGTGACTGGGGCGCATGGGGGTTTCCTATTTGCTGAATTTCTGGATGGCGGCGTTGATTTCGGCAATCGCCTTTTCGATGTCGTCGTCGCTGATGTCGAAGCGCGAGGCGGGTGCGCGCGAGGTGTCGAAGCTCTCGAGCTGCGTCGTGAAGTTGTCCAGCGCCATTGTCTGCGTCGACACCGCATCGCCGTGCGGTTCGGTGACGTCGTCGTGCCAGCGCATCGCGATCATCGACAGGTTGTCGCAACTCGGCCCCGCGGCCGCCTCGGCGCGGTCGAGCAGGGCGGGGACGGCCTTCATGATGTCGGGCGCCGTCAGCCCCTCGCTCAGGGCGGTGTCGCCGAGCGGCCCCCACACGCCGTCGGTGCATAGTGCCAGCACGTCGCCGTCGCGCAGCGACAGGCGCTTGGAGAATTCGACCTGCGGCGCATGGTTGCCGCCGAGGCAGCTATACACGCGGTTGCGCCCGGGGTGGTGGGCGGCCTCCTCGGCATTGAGCAGGCCCTGATCCATCATCAACTGCACGCGCGAGTGGTCGCGCGTGTGCATCGCGATCTTCCCCTGGCGCAGCACATACAGGCGGGAATCGCCTGCGTGCGCCCAGTGGGCGAAGCCGTCCTGCACGATGCACGCGACCACCGTCGTGCGCGGCGCCTCCTCGAGGTTCTTGTCGAAAGCGTAGTCGAGGATCGCGTTGTGCGCATTGGTCAGCGCGCGCGACAGGAACATCGAGGGGTCGCGCAGCACCGGCCGCGCGTCGCGCTGGAAGGCCTCGGTGATGAACTGCACGCAGATGTGCGCGGCCACCTCGCCGTGCAGGTGTCCGCCCATGCCGTCGGCCACCACCATCAGCAGCGCGTCGCGCGAATAGCTGTAGGCGAGCCGGTCCTGGTTGTTCTTGCGCTGGCCGACACGGCTTTCCTGGTAGATCGTGAACTTCACGGTCGTTTCCTTCTGTTTTTACGTACGTCCGATGAACGACTTCAGTCGCGCACCGAGGTCGCCGAACAGCCCCGCGTGCACGGTGTCGCCGTCATCGTTGCGCCGGATCAGCGCCTTCTGCAGCGAATACACGCTCTGCGGGCGCGCCAGCGGGTCGAGCTTGATGCACCAGTCGATGGTGTCGAGCAGGTGCGCGGAATATCGTGCGCCGTGCGACTTGCGCAGCGACACGAGGGTGTCGTCCTTGAGGCGCTCGTCCGATCGCTGCGGCGGATTGCCGGTGACGCACGCGTACAGGCTCGCCCCCACGCTGTAAATGTCGCTCCAGGGGCCCAGCGTGTCGCGGTGCTCGAACTGTTCGGGCGAAGCGAATCCGGGCGTGTACATCGGCTTGAGGATCGGCTGGTCGCTCAGCAAGGTTTGCCGCGCTGCGCCGAAATCCAGCAGTACCGGCGTGCCGTCGTTGCGCAGGTAGATGTTCGACGGCTTGATGTCGAGGTGCAGCAGCTTGTGCGCATGCACCTCGCGCAGGCCGTTGAGCATGCGCGTGAACACCACGCGGATGAAGCCTTCGCTCACCTCGCCGCGGTGTTTCTGGATATAGTCGTGCAAGGTGCGCCCGCGCTCGAACTTCATCACCATGTAAACTGTGCCGTTGGCGCGAAAGAAATTCAGCACCTGCACCACGTTGGGATGCATCAGCTTCGCGAGCGAGCGGCCCTCTTCGAAGAAGCACTTCATCCCGTAGCGGAATGCGGGCATGTGCTCCTCGGAAACCTGCGGCTCGAATTCGCCGTCCTTGCGCAGGGCGAGCGAGTTGGGCAGGTATTCCTTGATCGCGACCGGCGTGCCTTCCGCGTCGTTGGCGAGATAGACGATCGAGAACCCGCCCAGCGAAAGCTGCCGCTCGATCCGGTACTGGTCCAGCTGGAAACCGGCGGGAAGTGGGCAGTTCGTTTGCGCAGGCATTTGGAGGAAGGCTGGGACCCGGCTTTCCGCGGCATATTTCTTGTTCGGAACCCGCAGTGTACAGGATCGCGGCAGGTTCCCGGAGACACCACCGATGATCCACAGCATGACCGGCTTTGCCGTGCAGACCCGCGACCTGGGTCGCGTCAGCATCCACCTCGAGCTGCGCAGCGTGAATTCGCGCTACCTCGACCTGTTTTTCCGCATCGGCGACGAGCTGCGCCAGGCCGAACCGGCGATCCGCGAGCTGGTCACCGCGCGCCTGACCCGCGGCAAGGTCGAATGCCGGCTCAACCTGCAGACCAACGGCGCCGCCCCGCGCAGCCTCGCGCTCAACACCGCGCTGCTCGACCAGCTGAGTGATGCCGAAGCCCGCGTGCGCGACCGCATGCCGACGGCCGCCCACATGTCGGTCGCCGAGATCCTGCGCTGGCCGGGCATGCTCGCAGACGACGGCGTGGCCTTCGACGAAGTGCAGCCGGCCGTGCTGGAACTCGCCAAGGCCGCGCTCGACGAACTCGTCGCGACCCGTCGCCGCGAAGGCGACAAGCTCGCGGCGATGATCCGCGAACGCCTCGACCGCATGCGCGAGCTCGTCGCTCAGGCCCAGCCGCGCGTCCCCGAATTGGTCGCCGAGTATCAGGAAAAGCTCACGACGCGCCTGCGCGAAGCCGTTGCCTCGCTGGACGAGGACCGCATCCGCCAGGAAGTTGCCCTCTTCGCCCAGCGCATCGACGTCGCCGAGGAGCTGTCGCGCCTCACGGCGCACATCGACGAGGTGCAGCGCATCCTGAAGGCCGGCGGCGCCGCCGGCAAGCGCCTCGACTTCCTGATGCAGGAGCTCAATCGCGAGGCCAACACGCTCGCGTCGAAATCCTCCGCGACCGAGGTCACCGGCATCGCGATGGAGATGAAGGTGCTGATCGAGCAGATGCGCGAGCAGGTGCAGAACATCGAATAAGCCCCACCGAAAGCCGCTTCCGTCCGGCTCCGTACGATGCATACGATTTATGACAAAGAAATTTATGCGTGCGTGTGTGGAACGTCGCATGATGGTGAAGATTTCGGCCGCGCAGGGCGATTGTTGCGACCAGAATTACTCCGCTATGGCCCATCCGTCCGTGCCACGCGGATGCGGTGTTCCCGCCTAGCCACAGAATGGAGCGGAAAATGAGGAAGGGACTACTTGCGGCGACCATGGCAGCCAGCCTCGCGGGTTTGCCTGCGGTTTCGGCGGCCCAGGCTCAGCCGGGCAATCTCGGCGTGTCGGTTGAGGTGCGCGAGGAGGTGCACAACAGCTTCATCTTCGTGCTGCGCGACGACGTTGCCGCGAACGAGGTGGCGCGCCACGCCAATGCGCTCGCGGCCGGGGCCGGCGGCCGGGTCACCCACACGTACACGACGGCGCTCAAGGGTTTCGCGGCGAAGATGCCTGACGAGGCGGCGGCGCGCGTGCTCGCGGCCAACCCGCTGATCGCGTCCTACGAGCCCGATGCCATCGCCTACGCCTTCGCCAAGCCGGGCACGGGTGGTGGGACCGTCGCGTGTACCGCACCGGAAACGACGCCCTGGGGCGTCACGCGCGTCGGCGGAGCCGGTGACGGCACGGGCCGCACCGCGTGGGTCATCGACACCGGCATCGATTTCGAGCACCCCGACCTGAACGTCGATGTCGCACGCAGCAAGAGCTTCCTGCTGCGCGGCAAGACCACAGCCGACGACGGCAACGGCCACGGCACACACGTCGCCGGGACGATCGCCGCGAAAAGCAACGGCTGCGACGTCATCGGCGTCGCGGCCGGCGCGACCGTCGTTGCCGTGCGCGTGCTCGACAACAGCGGCTCCGGCAGCTACTCGGGCGTGATCAAGGGGATCGACTACGTCGCGCAAGTCGCGAAGGCGGGCGACGTCGCCAACATGAGCCTGGGCGGCGGATACAGCGCGTCGCTCAACGCGGCGGTCGAGACCGCTGCGGGCAAGGGCATCTTCTTCTCCCTCGCGGCCGGCAACGAGAGCGACGACGCGGCCCGGTACTCGCCGGCCAGCGCCAGCGGCGCGAACATCTACACGGTGTCGGCGATCGACTCCGCCGACAAGTTCGCGTGGTTCTCGAACTACGGCAATCCGCCGGTGGACTGTGCTGCGCCGGGCGTGAACGTCGTGTCGACGAAGAACGGCGGTGGTGTCACCACCTTCTCCGGCACTTCGATGGCCGCGCCGCACGTTGCCGGCATCCTGCTGCTGGGGACGCCGACCTCCAACGGCAGCGCGGGCGGGGATCCGGACGGCAAGGCCGATCCGATCTGCCACCGCTGAGTCGGGCCTCAGTCCCGCCGCCTTCGCGGCGGGGCCGTCAGGTTCGGGCCTGCACGGGCTCGATCTCCGCGCCGTGTTCCTGCAGCAGCGTGCGCAGCACCGAGCGGTGGCAGTGCGACTCGTCGGCGCAGTAGCAGCCGACCGAGAAGTTCGTCCGCTGCGAAAGCGCGGCCAGCAGGTCGAGGGAATGGCTATTGTCGTGCGTCGACATCTCCGCACGGTAACGCTTCACAAAGGCCTGCCATTCGGCCGGATCCTGACTCTGCTGCGCCTGCTGCGCGAGTTTCATCGTCTCGACGCTGGGGGCGAGGTTGGGATACCAGACGTCGTACCAGTCCCGGGTCGCGAACTCGGCCTTCGGCACGCCGCGCGGCGGACGGCGTACGGTGCCGATGCGTAGGCCCTCGTCGGCCGCTCGCGGCGTGCCCAGGCGGACGATGCGTAGGACCATGATGATGCCTCCATTCTTCACTCCCCGCGGGGGCGGGGCGTCTGCCGCCCGTGCGGACCTTACCGGCGGCCGGCAACCCCGTTATACACCCGTCGTACCTCGTCTGCACCGTGTTGGCGCTCCAGCCGGCGCACGATGAAGTGCCCGCGCGCCATGTCCTGGAAGTGGTCGATGAACACGGTATTGATAACCGCGCCGCCGACGGCGCCGAGCACCGGCACCGCCTGCGCAGCGACCTTCTGCGACACGGTGATCGAAAAGCGCGAGGCGATCTGCGCGATGAGCCGGACGACGACGGGAGCGCCGTGCACGACGGCGCCCTGCTGCGCGAGAAAGCGCGCGGCCTCCGACACGGCTTTCGCCATTGCGGCGCGTGCGGCGAAGTAGGCGGTTTCGGCCGCGTCGTCGCCTGTCGCACGGCCGCCCAGTGCGAGCACCTGCAGGCACTGCAGCCGCGCGTCGAGGCTGCGCAGGTCCTCGCCTTCGCTGCGGGCGACGTCGGCGATCGAGCGCAGCATGATCGTTGTCGATACGGGCAACTCGATCGCCAGCGCCGCCAGCCCGAAGGCGCCGCCGGCCGCGCCGGTAGTGCCGACGGCGAGCTTGTGCCAACGGTTCGCGGGCGCGTCGCGGCGTTCGTGGTCCAGGGTTCGCAGTGCGACGTCGAGGGCCGTCTCGATGGCCTTGCGCGTGGCACCCATCACGGCCGCGTTCCAGCGCTTGGGCAGCATTTCGAAGCCGCGCTCGATCGGCGAGCCGAGGGCGTCGCCGATGCGTGCGGCAAGACCGGGGTTATCGAGGAGGGTGCGCGCCTGCTGCAGTTCTGCGAGCTCTGCGGGGGAAAGAGACATCTCGGCGATCCGGACGTAGGAGGCGAGGGAGGCTAAGGGGGCTGTGAGCGTTGCGGCCCCATGATCGGCCATTCGACGCCTCGCCGCACGGGAAGGTTCGCTCAGCGACGCACATGCCGGAGCACCTGCAATGCAGGTGCGGTCAGCGGCGGCGCAGGCTGATCCCGATGCCGAGCAGGCCGATGCCGACGAGGGCGAGTACGCCGGGCTCCGGTACGGCCGTGGCGACAGCGTCCCCGCCACCCGGGAGATCCATGGCCAAGATACCCTCCGGGACATCGAAGAGCATCAGGCGGTAATGGGCGGTGAAGATCCCCCGGTTTGCGCTGCCGGTCCATGCGGAGCGATCGCTGTCTGCATCGATCAGCGCGAGGAGTTCGTCGAAATCGCCGGCCGCGGGGCCGTCGAGATCGAGGTCGTCCAGATCGAACGCCGCGGTGGGCTGCGACAGATCGAACACATATCGGCCCAGGCTGGTCGGTGCGCTGCCGGGCAATAGCGCGCCCAAATCGACGGCATAGAGCGGCAGGCCGTCCGGATCGGCGAGCGGATAGCCCAGGTTTCCGCCGCCCGGTAGCCAGGCAATCGAAAAGCTCGTTGCGCCGCTGATGCCGGCGGCCGCTCCCGATTCGCTCGAGGATGCGGTGGGCCCGGCGCGCGTGATCGTGAGCGTTGCGATGCCACCATAATCCGCGAGACTCTGCGCGTCGATCGTGAGCGCGGCCCCCGCCGAGGACGGCAGCGTCGTGCCGAGCAGGGCAGCAAGTGCGCAGCGCGTAATCAAGGTGCGCAACGGCATGGCAGTATGAACTCCTTCCGCGTCGACGACGGGTTTGCACCCATTTTGGTGCAATTATTGCGCCAAATTCCGTAAGTAGATGAATTAAATAATGTATTTTATTCAATGGCTTTGGCATTGACGCCGCAATGTAAAGCGCGCCGACAGTGCTTGACATGTTGCGGGCAGGGGATTGCCCCGGGATTGCCGATTTGCGCGCCGGGCGTCCCCGGTTTATCTTCCGCAGGCCGCTCCTCAATCGTTTCCGCGCCTCCATGACGACTCGTTTTCACCTCGCAGGCTCCATGTCCGCCCGTCCGCTCCGTTTCGCGTGGCGACTGGTATGAATGCGCCGCTGCGCGCCCGCGATGTCGCCGTGCTCGGCCAGGTGTTCACGCCGGAGGCGGTGGTGCGGGCGATGCTCGCGCTGCGCCGTAACCGCGGCCGTGTGCTGGAGCCATCCTGCGGCGACGGGGCCTTCCTGCGTCATCTGCCGGGCGCGGTCGGTATCGAGTACGACGCCGCGCACTGCCCGCCCGGCGCCACGCGGATGGACTTCTTCGCCTACCCGGAAAGCGAGCGTTTCGACACCATCATCGGCAATCCGCCCTACGTGCGGTTCCAGGACATCCCGGCCGCGACGCGGGAATTGCTGCACGACGAGCATTTCGACGGACGTTCCAACCTGTATCTCTTTTTCATCGAGAAGTGCCTGCGCCACCTCGCGCCGGGCGGCGAGCTGATCTTCATCACGCCGCGCGACTTTCTCAAGGTGACGTCCGCGGTGAAGCTCAACCGCCTGATGATGGCGGGCGGCACGATCACCGACGCGATCGAGCTCGGCGACGCGCGCGTATTTGACGACGCGGTGCCCAACTGCCTGATCTGGCGCTTCGAGAAGGGCAACTTCGAGCGCAGCGTGCGCCATGCGGAAATCGGCGTCGCCGATCGCCTCGCGGATGCGCTTGCGGCCCCGGCGTGGCAGACGCGCCACCTCGTGGAGTGCGCCGGCCACCTGATGTTCGCGCGTGGCGACTATCCGCTGCGGCTGTTCGACGTCGCCTTCGTCAAGGTCGGAGCGGTGTCCGGCGCCGACGATATCTATGCCGACGCGGCCGCCGGCAACCGCGACTTCGTGTGCTCGGCGACGGTGAAGAGCGGCGCCACGCGGCGCATGCTGTGGGTGGATCCCGAAGATCCGCCGCCCGCGGCGCTGCTGCCGCACAAGGCGCGCCTGATCGCGCGCCGCGTGAACAACTTCGATGAGCGCAACTGGTGGCACTGGGGGCGCAGCTATTACCAGTCCGGGCGTCCGCGGGTGTATGTGAATGGGCGCACGCGCCGGCCGCAGCCCTTCTTCCTGCACGACTGCCCGCACTACGACGGGGCGGTGCTGGCGGTGTTTCCGCGGCGCGAGGACGTCGACCTCGCGGCCTTGCGCGACGCGTTGAATGCCGTCGATTGGGGCGACCTCGGCTTCGTCTGCGACGGGCGTTTCATCTTCACCCAGCGCAGCCTCGAGAACGCGCCGCTGCCCGAGCACTTTCGCGTCTTTGCCGCGGTCTGAATCGCTGCGGGGCCGGGTGTTGTAGTATTCGGGCAAAACCATCGCCGCCGGCGGGCCTCGCCGGCGACATCCATTACGGGAAAATTTCCATGGTTCCTCACCTTACGACGGCCCTCACCGGCCCGCTGCTGGAGCTGGAGAAGCACTTCCTCGGCCATGCCACGGAGATCGAGCGCTGGATGCGCGTGCAGTGGCAGGATCACATGCCGCCCTTCTACGCCTCGACCGACCTGCGCAATTCGGGCTTCAAGCTCGCGCCGGTCGATCTCAACCTCTTCCCCGGCGGCTGGAACAACATCAACGACGTGTTCATGCCGCTGTGCGTTCAGGCCGCGCAGGACGCGATCGAACGCATCTGCCCGGATGCGCGCCAGCTGCTGCTGATCCCCGAGAACCACACGCGCAACCAGTTCTACCTGCAGAACGTCGCCAAGCTCGTGGCGGTGCTGCAGCTCACCGGCCTGGAGGTGCGTGTCGGCTCGCTGCTGCCCGAGATCACCGCACCGACGACGCTGGAACTCGCCAACGGCGGCACGCTGACGCTCGAGCCGCTGGTGCGCACCGGCAACCGCGTCGGGTTGCCCGGCTTCAATCCCTGCGCGATCCTGCTCAACAATGACCTGTCGGGCGGTGTGCCGGCGATCCTCAAGGGTCTCGACGAGCAGTGGCTGATCCCGCCGCTGCATGCGGGCTGGCACACACGGCGCAAGTCGATCCATGCCGCCGCGTACGACCGCGTCGCGCGCGAGTTCGCCGGGGTGATCGGCATCGACCCGTGGCGCATCAACCCCGAGTTCGGCGTGTGCGGCCAGATCAACTTCCAGGAGCGCACCGGCGAGGAATGCCTCGCCGCCGAGGTCGACAGCCTGCTCACGCGCATTCGCGCCAAGTACAAGGAATACGGCGTCGACGAGACGCCCTTCGTCGTCGTCAAGGCCGACGCCGGCACCTACGGCATGGGCGTGATGACGGTGCGCGACGCCTCCGAGGTCGTGGGCCTCAACCGGCGCCAGCGCAACAAGATGAGCGTCGTGAAGGAAGGCCTGCAAGTGCAGGAGGTCATCATCCAGGAAGGAGTGCATACCTTCGAGACGGTCGATGACGCGGTTGCCGAGCCGGTCGTCTACATGATGGACCGCTTCGTCGTCGGCGGCTTCTACCGCGTGCACACCGAGCGCGGCCGCGACGAGAACCTCAACGCCCCGGGCATGCACTTCAAGCCGCTGGCGTTCCAGACCTGCTGCTCGCTGCCCGACTGCCGCCAGGCACCGGATGCCGCGCCCAACCGCTTCTATGCCTACGGCGTGGTCGCGCGGCTGGCGCTGCTCGCGGCGTCGGTCGAGATCGAGGAGACCGAGCCGGCCGAAGCGGACGTGGCGTAAAGGGCGGTCATGGGAAAGAGCCTCAAGATTGCCTTCATCGTCGATCCCCTCGACAAGCTGAAGGCCTACAAGGATTCCAGCATCGCGATGATGCGCGCGGCAAGTGCGCGCGGGCACGAGGTGTTCGCGATCCAGCGCCCGGCACTGAGCTGGTGCGAGGGCGCGGTGTCGGCGCGCGCGCTGGCGCTCACGCCGCTCGCGGACGACCATGACTGGTACCGGCCGGGTGTCGAGTCCCTGCTGCCGCTGACGGCCTTTGACGCCGTGCTGATGCGTCAGGATCCGCCCTTCGACTTCGAGTACGTGACCGCGACCTGGATGCTCGAACGCGCGGTCGCCGCCGGTGCGCGCATCTTCAACGACCCGCGCGCGATCCGCGATCATTCGGAGAAGCTCGCGATCTGCGAATTCCCCGACCTGATCCCGACGACGCTGGTCGCGCGCGACGCGGTCGATGTGAACGCCTTCATCGACCAGTTCGGCGACGTGATCCTCAAGCCGCTCGACGGCATGGGCGGCACGCAGATCTTCCGCGTGCGCGCGGACGATCCGAATCGCAACGTGATCATCGAGACGCTCACGCACGAGGGCAAGCGCACCATGATGGCGCAGCGCTTCCTGCCCGAGATCGTCGAGGGCGACAAGCGCGTGCTGATCATCGGCGGCGAGGTCGTGCCGTATTCGCTCGCGCGCATCCCCAAGGCCGGCGAGACGCGCGGCAACCTCGCGGTCGGAGGGCGCGGCGTCGCGATGCCGCTGACCGAGCGCGAGCACGAGGTCGCCGCCTGCCTCGCGCCCATCCTCCATGCACGCGGACTGCTGATCGTGGGGCTGGACGTGATCGGCGGGCGGCTGACCGAGATCAACGTCACCAGCCCCACCTGCTTTGTCGAGATCGCGGAGCAGACCGGCTACGACGTGGCCGCGCTGTTCGTCGACCAGCTCGAGAAGGCTTGCACCCGATGAATCTGCGCGAGGCGCTGCGGCGGGCTGCCGCAGTCCTGTTGCCCCTGCTGTGTGCGGCGTTGCTGGCGGCGTGCTCCAACTCCGAGCTGCACAAGCAGGAAGCCTACGTGTTCGGCACGCGCGTCGACGTCACCGTATATGGCGAGACGCGCGAGACGGCCGAGGCGGCGATGGCCGAGGTGCTGCGCGAGTTCGACCGCCTGCACCGTGCCTACCACGCGTGGCAGCCCTCCGAGCTGACCGCGCTGAATGACGCGATCGCGCGCGGCGAGGTTGCGACCGTGTCGACCGAGCTCGCGACCATGCTCACGGACGCGGCCCGGCTGGCGGATCTCGGCGACAACCTTTTCAATCCCGCGATGGGTGCGCTGATCGAGATGTGGGGTTTTCAGGCCGACGAGTTCGTGCCACGCCGCCCTGACCCCGCTGCGCTGCAGGCGGTGCTGGAAGCCGCGCCGCGCATGTCCGACCTCGTCATCGACGGCAACAAGGTGGAAAGCCGCAATCCGGCCGTGAAGCTCGACCTCGGCGGCTACGCCAAAGGCTACGCACTCGACCGCGCGGCGGCGATCCTGCGCGCGAAGGGTATCGAGAACGCGCTCATCAACATCGGCGGCAACATCCTCGCGCTGGGCAAGAAGGGCGACCAGCCGTGGCGCATCGGCCTGCAGCACCCGCGCGAACCGCAGCCGCTGGCGACGCTGCCGCTCTACGACGGCGAGGCGATCGGTACCTCGGGCGACTACCAGCGCTACTTCGAGCTCGACGGCAAGCGCTACTCGCATCTGCTCGACCCGCGCAGCGGCGGGCCTGCCGACGCCACGCAATCCATGACCGTGCTTGTGACTCCGCGCGAAGGCGCCGGCACGCTCTCCGATGCCGCGAGCAAGCCGCCCTTCATCGCCGGCGACAACTGGCGCCCGTACACGCGCCGCTATGGCATCGACCATGCGCTGCGGGTCGCCGCCGACGGGCACATCGAGGTCACGCGCGAACTGCGCGCCCGTCTGCAGTTCCCGTCCGGAACGGCGCCCGTCACTGTGGTCGACTGATGCCGCCGCTGCGTGCGCACCTCGATCGCCTGGCGATCTCGATGATGGTGGTGTTGTGCACCATCTGGGGGCTGCAACAGGCGGCGATCAAGATCACCAACGTGGGTATCTCGCCGCTGTGGCAGGCCGGCTGGCGCTCGGCTGGCGCGACGCTGCTGATCCTGTTGTGGGCGCGCCTGCGCGGGGTGAAACTTGCCGAAGCGGATGGTACGCTGGCACCCGGCGTGATCGCGGGCCTGTTGTTTGCCGCCGAGTTCGCGCTGATCTTCGCTGCGTTGCAGTACACCACCGCCTCGCGCGGCGTGATCTTCCTCTACACCGCGCCCTTCATGGTCGCCCTCGGGGCGGTGTGGCTGCTGCCGCACGAGCACATGCGCCGCGCGCAATGGAGCGGCATGAGCCTGGCCTTTTCCGGTGTGCTGGTGCTTTTCGGCGAGGGCCTGCTGGAGCCGTCCGGGAAGGCGTGGATCGGCGACCTGATGATGATCGGTGCGGCCGTGGCCTGGGCGGCCACGACACTCACGATCAAGGTGAGCCCGCTCGCGCGCGCCTCGGCAGAAAAGACGCTGCTGTACCAGCTCGGGGTGTCGGCCCTCTCGCTGACGCCGCTTTCGCTCTCCTTCGGCGAACCCGGGGTGTTCGCCGCCGATGCGCGCGTGTGGTCGGCCTTCGCCTTCCAGACCGTGATCGTCGCCGCGGCGAGTTACCTCGCGTGGTTCTGGCTGATCTCGCAGTACCCGGCGACGCGCCTGTCCTCGTTCTCCTTCCTTACCCCGGTGATGGGCGTGCTGGCGGGCGTGTTCGTGCTCGGCGAGCCGATGACGCCTGCGATCTGGCTGGCATTGGCGCTGGTCGGTGCCGGCATCTGGATCGCCAACCGGCCCGCCCCGGCGGCCTGACGCCGGCGCCGCTGACACGGGCGCGCGCATCGGAGCGCCGGATCGGCTACAGTGATCGTTCATCCGCCTTGCCAGGGGGGGCAGCACCATGTCGGAGCCGAGGATCGAGTTCTGGTACGAGTTTGCGAGCTCGTACTCCTATCTGTCGGTGATGCGCATCGAGGCGCTGGCGCGCGACGCCGGTGTGGCGGTGGAGTGGAAGCCCTTCCTGCTCGGCCCGGTGTTCCTCGCGATGGGCTGGAACGATTCGCCGTTCAACATCTATCCGCCCAAGGGGCGCTACATGTGGCGTGACCTCGCGCGGCTTGCCGACAAGTACGGGCTGCCGTTCCGCATGCCCAGCCGCTTCCCGCGCAGCGGCCTGCTCGCGGCGCGGGTCGCGCTGCTGGGCGTGGAGCAGGGCTGGGTCGCGGAGTTCTCGCGCAGGGTGATGCTCGCCAACTTCGCCGAAGACCGCGAGATCGGCGAGCCCGAGGTGGTCGGGGCGATCCTGGCGGAGCTCGGCCTGCCGGTCGACGCGCTGTTGGCCGCCGCGGTCACGGAGGACAACAAGCGCGCATTGCGAAGCCAGACCGAGCGCGCGGCTGCGCTGGGAATGTTCGGTGCGCCGAGCTTCCGCGTCGGCGAGGAACTCTTTTGGGGCAACGACAGGCTGGAAGACGCGCTCGCGTGGGCGCGGCGTGCAGCATCCTGACCGGGAAGCGAGCCGTAAGTCGCTACGCCCCTTTTTGCCCTGCTGCCCCCTTCGGCGGGTCAGGGCGAAGCGGTATCGGCTGGCGCCCTAGTTCGCCGGCTTGACCATATCTTTCGCGGCGTCCTGCGCCTTTTCGGCTTCGCGCTGTCGGATGCGCTCCTCGTAGCGCGCGCGGTCGCGTGCCGCCGCTTCGGCGCGCCCAGCCGCTTCGGCCTCGGCCTGCGTGCGCGCCTTGGCCTTCTCTGCGTCCTTCTGCTTGCGTTCGGCCTGCTGCGCTTCCTTCGCGCGCACCGCATCGGCCTCGCGCTGGCGGCGCGTGCTCTCCGCCATCGGGTCCGGCTGGATTGCAAAGGCTCCCTCCGGCGCGGGTTCCGCCGGCTCGGTCGGCGCATCGGTGCGTGTGCGCCCGCTTTCCGCGGCCGCGCGCCGCTTTTGCGCGAGCTCGGTGCGGCTTGCCTCGGCTTCCAGCGTGCGCGCCTTGCCGACGGCCTCCAGATGTGCGTCCTTTGCGTTGGCGATGCAGCGATTCACAAGGAAGCGCTCGTAGCACTTCGGCAGTTCCGCGGCGAGTGCGTCGTCGGCCTGCTGGCGCAACGCCTTGGCCTCGTCGCGCAGCTTTGCGGCGCGTTCCAGCTCGGGATTGGGCTCCGGCGCGGCGTCGGCGGCAAGGGCGCCGCCGCTGGCGAGGGCGAGCAGCAGGGGCAGGAGCGCAGTCAGGCGATGGGGCAGGTGGGGTGTCAGGCGAGGAGGCACGATGTCCGGCGGCGGTCGGGTTCGGGGATGCGTAGAATAACGCCTTTGCTCGAAGATGCGCTGACGTGATCCAGTTTCGCAACCTCCGCCTCGCCCGGGGCGCCAAAATCCTCGTCGATTCCGCTTCCCTGCAGATCCACCCCGGCTGGCGCGTCGGCCTCACCGGCGCCAACGGCACCGGCAAGTCCAGCCTCTTCGCGCTGCTGCGCGGCCTGCTGCACCAGGACCAGGGCGACCTGGAGATCCCCGCCGGCTGGCAGATCGCCCACGTCGCGCAGGAAACGCCCGCGCTCGCGAAACCCGCGATCGAATACGTGCTCGACGGCGACACCGAACTGCGCGAAGTGGAGGCGAAGCTCGCTGCGGCCGAAGCAGCGCATGACGGTGCGCACATCGGTGAGCTGCACGCGCGCCTGCACGAGATCGGCGGCTACGCATCGCGCGCCCGCGCGGCGGCGCTGCTCGACGGCCTGGGTTTCGTTGGCGACGATCCCGAGCGACCCGTGTCGGATTTCTCCGGCGGCTGGCGCATGCGCCTGAACCTCGCGCAGGCACTGATGTGCCGCTCCGACCTGCTGCTGCTCGACGAACCGACGAACCACCTCGACCTCGATGCCGTGATCTGGCTCGAGCAGTGGCTGCGCGACTACCGCGGCACGCTGCTGCTGATCTCGCACGACCGCGAATTCCTCGACGCCTGCGTCACCCACATCGCCCACATCGAGCAGCAGCGCCTCACGCTCTACAGCGGCGGCTACTCGGACTTCGAGCGTCAGCGCGCCGAGCGCCTCGCACAGCAGCAGGCGCTGTTCGAGAAGCAGCAGCGCGAGGTCGCGCACATCGAGAACTACATCCGCCGCTTCCGCGCCCAGGCGACCAAGGCCCGCCAGGCGCAGAGCCGCATCAAGGCGCTGGAGCGCATGGAGCGCATCGCCGCCGCGCACATCGACACCCCGTTCTCCTTCAGCTTCCGCGAAGGCCCGGCCGCGCCCGATCCGCTGCTGCAGATCGAGGATGGCGCCGTGGCCTATGGCGAGCGCACCGTGCTCGACCGCATCCGCCTCACGCTGCGCCCCGGTGAGCGTGTCGGCCTGCTCGGGCGCAACGGCGCCGGCAAGTCCACGCTGATCAAACTCCTCTCCGGTGAACTCCGACTCGCCGCGGGCAGCCGCAGCGAAGGCAAGGGTCTGGCGATCGGCTATTTCGCCCAGCACCAGCTCGAAACCCTGCGCCCCGAGGAATCCCCGCTGCAACACATGGTCCGCCTCGATCCGCGCGCCCGCGAGCAGGAGCTGCGCGACTACCTCGGCGGCTTCGACTTCCGCGGCGACGGCGTCGGCGGCACTTCGACCCCGGCCACCACGCCCTGCGGCTCCTTCTCCGGCGGCGAAAAGTCGCGCCTCGCGCTCGCGCTGATGATCTGGCAGCGCCCCAACCTGATGTTGCTCGACGAGCCGACCAACCACCTCGACCTTGAGATGCGCCACGCGCTCACACTCGCGCTGCAGGACTACGAGGGCGGCATGGTGCTGGTGTCGCACGACCGGGCGCTCTTGCGCGCGACCTGCGACCGTTTCCTGCTCGTCGACGACGGCCGCATCCAGCCCTTCGACGGCGACCTCGACGACTACCGCGACTGGCTCGCGACGCGCCGCGCGCAGGCGGCCGAGGCCGCGAAATGCCCCGATCGCGAGGCGGACAAGGCAGCAAGGAAGGCCGACCGCGCGCAATCGGCCGCCGAGCGCCAGGCACGGCTCGCGGCGCGTCGTCCGCTGGTGAAGGAGATCGACCAGATCGAGAAGAAGCTCGCCGGCTGGCAGGGCGAGAAGAAGCTGCTCGACGCACGCCTCGCCGACCCGACGCTATATACGGGTGGCGATTCCGCGCAGCTGCAGACGCTCCTCAAGCGCCAGGCCGAGCTCTCCGGCTGGATCGAGGAGGCGGAGCTGCGCTGGCTGGAGATCTCCGAGGCGCTGGAGGCGATGCCGGCGGACTGAGGGCCGCGGCCGGATGCGGTGCGCTCAGGCCGTCGCCGGCAGCCATCGTGCCGGGTCGATGTTCCACTGCGCGAAGTCCTCGTGTTCGACGATCGTGTCCCACGAGTCGGCGAGGTCCAGCTTGCGCGGCGTCGTGTAGCAGCGCTGCTTCACGTCGAAGATCACCAGCACCCGCGGCTTGAGCAGGTTGTTCGGGTTCTGCTCCTGCACCACCGCGAGCGCCTTGCTCTCCAGGCTCACGAGCGAGCCGGTCGGATAGATGCCGATCGAGCGGATGAAGGCGTGCACCAGTTTTGGCGCGAAGTGGAACTTGCTCCATTCGAGGAGTTTCCTCAACGCCAGCGTCGGCGGCATGCCCTGATGGTAGACGCGGTTCGAGGTGATCGCGTCATACACGTCGACGATCGCCGCCATCTGCCCGTACAGGCTGATGCCGTCGCCCGCAAGGCGGTTCGGGTAGCCCGTGCCGTCGAAGCGCTCGTGATGCTGCGCCGCAACGTCGAGCGCGACCTCGCTGATGCCCGGCGTGTTCTGCAGGATGAGCTTGCTTTGCACGACATGGGACTTCATCGCGTCGAATTCGGCGTCGGTGAGCTTGCCCGGCTTGTTGAGGAGCTGTTCGGGCACCCTGGCCTTGCCGACGTCGTGTAGCAAAGCCCCGATTGAGATCTCTCGGATCACCTCGCGCGGCAGTTCCAGCGTGCGCGCGAAACTCGTCATCAGTGCGCACACCGACACCGAATGCATGAAGGTGTAGTCGTCGTGGTCCTTCAGGTGCAGCAGCGGTAGCAGCGCGTCGGACTTGCGGAAGATCGACGCGACGATGTTCTCGACCAGCGGTTCGATCTGTTCGAGTTCGATGTGCTTGCCGAGGCGGATGTCATCCATCATGTTGCGCACGATGCGGCGTGCCTCGCCATGCAGCCGTCGTGCCCGGTAGCGCTCGGCCTCGGGCGAGATCGCCAACTCCTCGCTCGGTCGCGTCGTCGCGATGCGGTCGAGCGTGGCGTCGACTTCGCGCGCCGCCTCGGCGGCGCTCGGTGCATCCGGCACGTCACCGCCGCGCGCCGTGTCGATGTAGATCTCGCGCACGCCGATCGCCCGCACGCGCGCGAGCGTCTCCGCGTCCTTGACGAGGAAGCGGCTGAGCACGAAGTCGTGGTCGATCCAGTCGCAGTTCAGGTCGTGGATGAACATGCCCCGCGCAAGCTGGTCGATGCGTATAAGTTTGATCATCGGCGAGGTGCGATGCGGCGCTGAGCCTTGTTTGTGAAAATGCTCCGATTTATACCGCATATGGGCGACGCTGCGCGACAGCGGCTGCGCGCCGCCTCGTCCGCAGCCAGCTCCCGAAGGCGGGCTTTTTGCGGCTAAAGTGACGCATGGGAGCCCATCGTGCCCCCACACACCCCTTGTTCCGAGGATTCCGCATGCCTGCTGCCCTGCCGCTCGATCTGCCGGCCCTGCACCTCGCCCGCGAACGCATCCGCGACGCCATCCTGCGCACCGTGCAGTGGCAGAACGAACCGCTGTCCGAAGAGCTGGGCGTGCCGCTGCGTCTCAAGCTGGAAAACCTGCAGCGCACCGGTTCGTTCAAGCTGCGCGGTGCCACGCACAAGATCGACTGCTTGCTCGCGTGCGCGAATCCGCCCACCGGCGTCGTCGCCGCCTCCGCCGGCAACCACGCCCAGGGGGTTGCGCGCGCCGCGGCCCAGTGCGGGCTGCGCGCCGTCGTGTTCATGCCGGTGAACGCGCCGCTGACGAAGATCCAGTCCTGCCGCAAGCTCGGCGCGGACGTGCGCCTGGTCGGCGAGACGCTGGAAGCCGCGACCGACGAGGCGACGAAGCTCGCCAAGGACGAAGGCCTCGCCTTCCTCCATCCCTACGACGACTGGGACGTGATCGCCGGGCAGGCGAGTTGCGGGCTGGAGATGCTGGAGGACGCCCCGGACATGACGGTCGCGATCGTGCCGTTGGGCGGCGGCGGGCTGATCTCCGGCATTGCGCTCGCGCTCAAGCTGCAAAACCCCGCGATCCGCGTGATCGGCGTGCAGACCGAGGCGGTCGCCCCCTGGCGCAGCTACCTGCGCGACGGGGCGCTGGAAGAGGTGCCGCCCGGCGCGCACACGATCGCCGACGGCATCAAGGTCAAGCGCCCCGGCATGCTCACGCGCCAGGTCATCGCGCGCTACGTCGACGAGATCGTGACCGTCGACGACAACGCCATTGCCGAGGCTATCGTCACGCTGCTGGAACGCACGCGCACGATAGGCGAGGGCGCGGGGGTGGTCGGGCTCGCCGCGTTGATGCAGCGCAAGATCGCGCTGCGCCCGGACGACCGCGCGGTGGTGGTGATCTCGGGCGGCAACGTGGACATGACGCTGGTCGGGCGCTCCATCGACTATGGCCTGGCGTCGAGCGGGCGGCTGATGTGCGTCGCGGTGACGATCTCGGATGCGCCGGGCCAGCTGCTCGCGGTGCTCAAGACGGTCGCCGACCTCGGCATGAACGTGCGCCACGTCGAACACCGGCGCGGCGAACTGCACGTGCCGGTGGGCATGACCGAGGTGATCCTGCAGATGGAGACGCGCGACTTCGAGCATCAGGACGAGCTGCGCGCGCATTTCGCGCAGCAGGGCCTGCACGTGCGCAACCTGTTGGGCGGCTGAGCGGAAAAGAAAAACGGGACGACCGGAGCCGTCCCGCCAAATGGCCTCCATCGGGGCCAAGGGTTACGCATTTAGCCCTGCCATTATAGGGCCATATCACCCAGACCGCTGGCCTTCTAATAGGTTCCCGGGAGATTAAATTTTTTGAACCTTGCCGCTTCCGGGTGCGGCGGCACGGTGGCCGGCGACTGTTAGAATCCGGGGTTCATTTATCCGCCGATAACAGGAAGCTTGCCGTGCAGATCGTCTGTCTCGACCTCGAAGGTGTGCTGGTCCCCGAAATCTGGATCGAATTCGCCGAGCGTACCGGCATCCCGGAGCTGCGCCGCACGACGCGCGACGAGCCGAACTACGACACCCTGATGAAGTACCGGCTCAACATTCTTGCCGAGCGCAGGCTGGGCCTGCCCGACATCCAGGACGTGATCGCGAGCATGGGTCCGATGGCCGGTGCGCGCGACTTTCTCGACGACCTGCGCGAGAGCTACCAGGTCGTGATCCTCTCCGACACCTTCCAGGAATTCGCCAAGCCGCTGATGAAGCAGCTCGGCTGGCCGACCCTGTTGTGCCACCGCCTCGAGGCCGACGACAACGGCGTGCTGGTGAACTATCACCTGCGCATGCCCGACCAGAAGCGCGAGGCCGTCAAGCGCTTCAAGGAGCTCAATCTCACCGTCGTGGCCGCGGGCGATTCGTACAACGACACGGCGATGCTGGGCGAGGCGCATGGCGGCATCCTGTTCCACCCGCCCGAGAACGTGATCCGCGAGTTCCCGCAGTTCCCCGTCACGCGCAGCTACGCCGAGTTGCGCCGCGAGATCGACAAGGCCTTCGCGCGCGTCGCGTAATCCGATGCATCGCGACCGCTTCTACACCCTGTCGGCGTCCTGCCCCGACCGCGTCGGCATCGTCGCGCGCGTGTCGGGCTTCGTCGCCGAGCACCGCGGCTGGATCCTCGAGACCTCGCTGCACGCCGAGCCGCCGGAGGAGGGCGAGGCGGTCGGCCGCTACTTCATGCGCATCGAGATCAAGGCCGACTCGTTGCCCTTCCACCTCGCCGAATTCCGCGAGCGCTTCCGCCCCATCGCTGAAGAGCTCGAAATGGACTGGAGCATCACCGATTCTGCGGTGAAGAAGCGCGTCGTCGTGCTGGTGTCGAAGCAGGAACACTGTCTCTACGATCTGCTCGCGCGCTGGCAGTCGAAGGAGCTGGACGTCGAGATCCCGTGCGTGATCTCCAACCACGACACCTTTCGCGGCTTCGTGGAATGGCACGGCATCCCCTTCCATCACGTGCCGGTCACGCCGGACAACAAGGTTTCGGCCTACGCCGAAGTACGGCGCATCGTCGAAGAGGTGCGCGGCGACACGATCGTGCTCGCGCGCTACATGCAGGTGTTGTCGCCCGAGCTGTGCGCCGCCTACCCGGGACGCATCATCAACATCCACCACAGCTTCCTGCCCAGCTTCGTCGGCGCAAAGCCGTATCATCAGGCGTGGACGAAGGGTGTGAAGCTGATCGGCGCGACCTGCCACTACGTCACGCCGGAGCTCGACCAGGGGCCGATCATCGAGCAGGACGTGATCCGCATCGATCACTCGGACTCGGTCGAGGACATGGTGCGCTACGGCAAGGACATCGAAAAGACCGTGCTCGCGCGCGGCCTGCGCTACCACCTCGAGGGCCGCGTGCTGCTGCACGGCAACAAGACCATCGTCTTCCGCTGACGCGCCCGCGGCACGGGGCGCGGGGCCCCGCCTGCCGCGATCAGGCCATGCGGAAGCGGCCCACCACCGCGCGCAGTGCGTCGGCGGTGCGCGCCGATTCGTCGGCGGCCCCGGCCATCACCGCGATCGAAGCGCTCGTGTGCTCGACGGCCTGCGAGATCGTCTCCATGCCGTCCGCGGTCTGCTCGGCGACGAGCTTCTGCTCGCGCGTCGAATGCGCGATATCGTCCGCCAGAGCCGACACCTCGCGCGCCGCGTCGAGGATCTGCGCGAAGGCGCCCTCGAGACGCTTGACGGTTGCCGCATCGGCCTCGACATCCGCATCGACCTCGCGCATCGCCGCGACCGCCGTCTCGGCCTGGCTTTCGACCCGGTGCACGATGTTGGCGATCTCGGCCGTGCTCTGCCCGGTACGCTCGGCGAGCTTGCGCACCTCGTCGGCCACGACCGCGAAGCCGCGTCCCGCCTCGCCTGCGCGGGCGGCCTCGATCGCCGCATTGAGGGCGAGGAGGTTGGTCTGGTCCGCGATTTCGCGGATCACCGTGGAGATCGCGTTGATCTGCTGGATGGACGCCGACAGCGCACCCACCGCTTCGCTCGCGCGGTTGGCGGCGTGCTGGGCGAGTTCGCTCGTGGCGTGGCTCTCCTGGACCAGGTTGGCGCCGTCTTCGGCGGCCGTCTGCGCGCGTGCCGCGGCCGAGGACACCTGCGCCGAGCCGTTCGAGATCTCCGCGACCGAAACCGTGAGCTGCTGCATCGCCGCCGTCAGCTTCATGACCTGGTCGGCCTGTTGCTGCGCGCGCGAGCGGATGTCGGCGGCGCTTTCGCGTACGTTGCCGGACACGTCGGCGACGCGGTCGGAGCCGCCGCGCACCTCCATCAAGGTGCCGCTCAGGATTTCCAGCGAGCGGTTGATCGCACGCGCCATGTCTCCGAGTTCGTCCTTGCCGTGCGCGCGGGCCTTTGCGGTCAGATCGCCCTGCGCGACGAGGCTCAGCGCCCGCTGCACGTCGGACACCGGGCCGGTGATGCCGCGGATGATGAGGGTCGTGCAGGCCGCCAGCAGCGCGAAGGCGAGCACGACCAGAATGGTGGCGCTGCGGTTGAGGCGCCTCTCCATGCGCTCGCTTTCCTGGTACTCCTTCTCGACCTGCTGCGTGCGCAGCGCGATCAGCGTGGCGAGGGGCTTCGACACATTGACGATCACGCCCGGCCAGTCGTCCTCGAGGATGGCCGTGAGGAGTTCCTTGTCGTTCGACGCCGAATACGCCTTGTCCAGCCGGTCCAGCAGCGACGGCAGGGCCGCGAGGCCGCGATCGAGCCTGGCGGTGAGTTCGGGCTCTTCCGTGCCCTCGGCAGCGAAGGGCGTGCGGGCGCGGTAGTCTGCCCACAGCCGGGGCAGGGCCTCACGGACTTCGGCCAGATGGCGGCGGGAGCCGGGGGCCGGCATCTGGTCGGTGATCACGCCGGCGATGCGGAAGCGCACCTCGCCGAGCTGGTCGTCGATCGACTGGATGTGCTGCAACGGGATGACGTTTTCCTCATACACGCGCCGCAATGCCTCGGTCGACGCCGCATTGGCGTAAAACAGCATCGCTGCGAGTGCGGCAATCAGGGTGAACGCGAGCAGGGCCAATGCATGGAGCTTGGCCCTCAGGGAAAGTGCGAATCGCATGGGGAACCTCGGACAAAAAAAAGGCTGCGCCATGGCGCAGCCCTGCAGTGGCGTCGCGATTTACTCGACCGGCAGGCCTTTGGCCTTCCAGCCGGGCAGGCCGTCGCGCAGCCAGTACACGTTCTTGTGGCCGGCGCGAATCGCGACCGTGGAGAGCTTGTAGCTCTTCCAGCAGTCGTGGCCATTGCAGTAGGTCACGAAGGCGGAGGCCTTGTCCGCGGGCAGTTTCGTCAGATCGACGCTGTCCTGGGCCGCGTCGAACTCGACCTTCTTCTCGCTTTTTTCCTTGTAGGGGACGTTGATCGCACCCTTGATATGCGATTCGGCATATTCGGCGGCCGAACGCGCGTCTACGACGATGGCCCCCTTGCCCTGCAGTTCGCGTGCCTGCTCGGGCGACACCAGCGTCGCGCCGGCGAGGCTGGCGGGGTTGTCGACTGCCCCTGAGGTGGCGGCTGACAGGGTGAGGAGCACGGCGGCGGCCGTGCGGGAGATGCGGCGGATCATCGGGATAACTCCATCGTCATGAGCTGTGTAAATAACCATTTCGACATAGAGTGTATTTGAGGCCGCGGGCGGGGCTTTGGAACCTTGGTTACAGACAGCACCCCGGATCAATGAGCATGACAACGACAATGGCCGGAATGAGAACGGGCGCCCCCGAAGGGGCGCCCGTCGCAGGACCGGACGCGGGAGCGGTCCGGAGGGCCTCAGTGGTGGTAGGCCGTCTCGCCGTGGGCCGTGATGTCGAGGCCTTCGCGCTCCTCTTCCTCTGGCACGCGCAGGCCGATCAGCACATCGACGATCTTGTAGGCGACCACCGACACGACGCCCGACCACACGATCGCGACCACCACGCCCCAGACCTGGCTGGTGACCTGTGCGGAGGTCGAGAACGGGGCAGCCGCGTTGGCGACGTAGTCATACACGCCGACACCGCCGAGCTCCGGGTTGGCGAACACGCCGGTCAGGATCGCACCGAGGATGCCGCCCACGCCATGCACGCCGAACACGTCGAGCGCGTCGTCGGCGCCGAGCATGCGCTTGAGGCCATTCACGCCCCACAGGCAGATCACGCCGGCGAGGAGCCCGATCACCAGCGCGCCCATCGGGCCGACCCAGCCGCAGGCCGGGGTGATCGCCACGAGGCCCGACACCGCGCCCGAGGCCGCACCCAGCAGTGAGGGCTTGCCCTTCATCAGCCATTCCGCAACCATCCACGACATCGCCGCCATGCCGGTCGCGACCATCGTATTGAGGAAGGCGAGCGCTGCGAGGCCGTTGGCTTCGAGGTTGGAGCCGGCGTTGAAGCCGAACCAGCCGATCCACAGCATCGAGGCACCGACCATGGTCAGCGTCAGCGAGTGCGGGGCCATCGATTCGCGGCCGTAGCCGATGCGCTTGCCGATCATGAAGGCGCCCACGAGGCCCGCGATCGCCGCGTTGATGTGCACCACGGTACCGCCGGCGAAGTCGAGCGCGCCCTTCTGGAACAGGAAGCCTGCGGTCGCGGCGGCCGCGTCACCGGCGGCGGCGTCGGTGTAGGCGTCCGGGCCGGCCCAGTACCACACCATGTGGGCCATCGGCAGGTAGGAGAAGGTGAACCACAGCACCATGAACAGCAGCACCGCGGAGAACTTCATGCGCTCGGCGAAGGCGCCGACGATCAGCGCCGGGGTGATCGCCGCGAAGGTCGCCTGGAAGATGATGTAGGCGAACTCGGGGATCGCGACGCCCTTGCTGAAGGTCGCGGCCATGGAGTCGACCGTCACGCCGCTGAGGAAGGCCTTCGATAGCCCGCCGATGAAGGCGTTGCCCTCGGTGAAGGCGAGGCTGTAGCCGTAGACGAACCACAGCACGATCATCAGCGAGAAGATCACGAAGACCTGCATCAGCACCGACAGCATGTTCTTCGAGCGCACCAGGCCGCCATAGAACAGCGCGAGGCCGGGGATCACCATGAAGGCGACGAGCGCGGTGGAGGTCAGCATCCAGGCGGTGTCGCCCTTGTTGACCGTGGGGGCGGGCGCGGCGGCGGCTTCCGGCGCGGCCGCGTCGGCGATCGCGGTGACGGCCTCGGCCGCGGCCGGGGCATCCTCGGCGCCGGCGAGCCCGGCGAAGCCGAGTGCGCACACCGCAAGCAGGACAGCAAACAGTTTTTTCATGATGTTCTCCCTTACAGCGCGTCGGCGCCCGTTTCGCCGGTGCGGATGCGGATGGCCTGCTCGAGGTCGAAGACGAAGATCTTGCCGTCGCCGATCTTGCCGGTCGCGGCGGACTTCTCGATCGCCTCGATGACCTGTTCGAGCAGTTCCGTGGCGATCGCGGCCTCGATCTTCACCTTGGGCAGGAAGTCGACGACGTACTCGGCGCCGCGGTACAGCTCGGTGTGACCCTTCTGGCGGCCGAAGCCCTTGACCTCGGTGACGGTGATGCCCTGCACGCCGATCGCCGAGAGGGCCTCGCGCACTTCGTCGAGCTTGAAGGGCTTGATGATGGCGGTGACGAATTTCATGATGGTTTCCTTTCAGTCTTGCGGGGCGGCGGCCCCGCGGCGTTGCGGGCTCAGAAGGTCTTGCTCAGGCTCACGACGTAGCGGCCGTCGGCGTCGAAGTCGCGCTTGTCCTTCATGTTGGTATCCACGTAGTGCAGGCCCAGCGTGACGCCCGCGACGGACTGGCTCACGCCGACCTTCCAGTCGGAGTAGGACTCGGCCGGGCCGGCGATCATCTGGTGGCCGACGTGGGCATTGAGCGTCGTGCCGGGGATCACCTCGTAGGCGGCCGTGAGGTCGAAATACTGGCTGCCCTTGGAGTCCGGTGCGCCAAACAGCTTGGTGAAGGAGTTCGAGTACTTGAACGACAGGAACTGCCACGACAGGCCGAGGTAGCCTTCCAGCGTGTTCGGGTTCTTCAGGCCGATCGTGTTGCGCCAGCCCGAGTCGAACTCGCCCGGATAGACGTACTGCAGCAGGCCGACGTCGTAGCCGATGTCGCCGATCGTGCCCTTGTAGCCGCCGTAGACGTCCAGTTCGAGGCTGTTACCCGAGTTCTCGCCGGTACCACGCTCGAGGTCGCTCAGCCAGGACACGTTCGAGCCCCACACGCCGACGTACAGGCCGCTCGAGTGCGCGTAATCGAACCCGCCCTGCAGCGCCGGCTTCTCGTCGGTCTGGCTGATGCCGCGGTAGGCATAGTCGGAGACGAGGGCGACGTTCGCGGCGATCGGGCTGTCGCCGGCGGCGGCCACGGGGGAGATCAGCGGGAGGGCTGCTGCAACGGCCAGGGCGATGATGCGCTTGTGCATGGTGCTGCTCCTTGATGGTTGGCGTTTGATTGCTGGTGAGTCCTCCTTTGCACGCGGCGTGCCAAGTTGCCGAAAAGGCTGCACAAAATATTGTTTATAAAAAGAAATGGCGTTTCGAAGAGGCGCCGGGTGCGGGGTTTTGTGCACTTGCAGCAGAGTGCCTGCGCACGAAATGCACCTCCATGGTGCGTTCTAGTCGATTTCGTGGTGCGTGACGCCCCCGGTGGCCGGGCCGCTCACCGGAATGGGGCGCGGCAGGCGCTCGTCCGTACTCGCATCCGCGCCCGTGCTAGACTTTTGCCCTTCGCTTACGCCCCAGAGGTATCTACATGGCAGGCCCCCGCTTCCTCGACGAGATTGGTGCCAAGTTGTCCGAACTCGCCGCGAGCAATCCCGCCCGCGATTTCGAAAAGAACGCCAAGGCCCTGCTCGGCAGCGCCTTCGGCAAGCTCGATCTGGTCACGCGCGAGGAATTCGACGTGCAGCGCGAAGTGCTCGCGCACGCGCGTCAGAAGCTCGCCGAACTGGAAGATCGCGTCGCCACGCTGGAATCCGAACTGGCGCGCGCCCGCGCCGACCGCGACGACGAGTGAACGGCAGCGCCCGTCCGTGCAGCGGGCGCTTTCGCTGCAATGTCGCGAAGATAATCTTTCGTCATTGTCGGAGCCTCCGGTAGACTGAGCGCAGTCCATTCCGGAGGTACCGATGTCGCTGGCTCTCGTACGCACCAGGGCGCTCGCAGGCATGGGCGCGCCCGAGGTGACGGTGGAAGTCCATCTCGCCAACGGCCTGCCCGCATTCAACCTGGTCGGTCTGCCCGACACCGAAGTCCGCGAGGCGCGCGAACGCGTGCGCGCCGCGATCGCGACTTCGCAATTCGAATTCCCGCAACGCCGCATCACGGTGAATCTTGCCCCTGCCGACCTGCCCAAGGAGGGCGGGCGCTTCGACCTGCCGATCGCGCTGGGCATCCTCGTGGCGTCGGGCCAGGTGAATGCGGCGGGGCTCGCGAAGCATGAATTCGTCGGGGAGCTGTCGCTCGACGGCAGCCTGCGCGCGGTGCGCGGCGGGCTGGCGATGGCGCTGGAGAGCGGCCGCAGCGGTCGCGCGCTGGTGCTGCCGGCCGCGAATGCAGACGAGGCGGCGCTCGCGCGCGGCGCCGAGGTGCTGCCGGCGGCGAGCCTGCTGGCCGTGTGTGCCCATCTGAACGGTCACACGCCGCTCGCGCGTCGCCTGCCGCCACCCGTCGCGGAAGGGCGCGACGACGAACCCGATCTCGCCGAGGTGAAGGGGCAGCTGCAAGCCCGCCGCGCGCTCGAGGTCGCTGCGGCCGGAGCGCATTCGCTACTCATGTTCGGCCCCCCGGGCACCGGCAAGTCCATGCTGGCGCGCCGCCTGCCGGGCTTGCTGCCGCCGCTCGACGAGGCCGAGGCGATCGAGAGCGCGTCCATCCAGTCGCTCGAAGGCGGCTTCGACGCCCGTCGCTGGGGCCGCAGGCCCTACCGCGCGCCGCACCACTCGGCGTCCGCGCCGGCGCTGGTGGGGGGCGGCGCGAACCCGAAACCGGGCGAAATCAGCCTCGCGCACCGCGGGGTGCTGTTCCTCGACGAACTGCCGGAATTCGACCGCCGCGTGCTCGAGGCGCTGCGCGAACCGCTGGAAACGGGCTCCGTGACGGTGTCGCGCGCGCGCCAGCGCACCGAATTCCCCGCGCGCTTCCAGCTCGTCGCGGCGATGAACCCCTGTCCCTGCGGCCACGCCGGCGACAAGGGCGGACGCTGTCGCTGCACGCCCGACCAGGTCGCGCGCTATCGCGGACGCCTGTCGGGGCCACTGCTCGATCGCATGGATCTCGTCATCGAGGTGCCGCTGCTCGACCATGCGGAGATGAGCGCACAGCCGACGGGCGAGTCCAGTGCGGCCGTGCGCGAGCGCGTCGCGCAGGCCTGGGCGGTGCAGCGCGAGCGCCAGGGCGGGGCCAACAGCCATCTCGCGCCGGGACGCGTCGATGCGCTGTGCGCGCCCGACGAACAGGGCAAGGCGTTGCTCGAGCATGCGATCCGACGGCTGAATCTGTCCGCGCGCGGGTATCATCGCATCTTGAAGGTCGCCCGCACGATTGCGGACCTGGCCGGCGCCGCGCGCGTCGGCCCGGCGCACGTGGCCGAGGCGATCCAGTACCGGCGCGGCCTCGACTCGCGCTGACGCGGCGTCCTGGGCGCGCGGGGGATGCCCGGTACGGATAACAACGACCCCAGAGATCCCCCTGATGCCCGCCACTTCGCCCTGGCTCGCGTTCGTCCTCGCCGCGCTCGCCGCGATCGGGCCGTTCTCGATTGACACCTATCTCCCCGCCTTCCACGCGATGGGAGAGGAGCTGTCCGCGACCCCCTTGCAGATCCAGCAGACGCTCACGGCCTACATGGCGACCTTCGCCTTCATGGTGCTGTGGCACGGCGCACTGGCGGATCACTTCGGCCGCCGGCGCGTGCTGATTGCGGGAACGGGACTGTTCGCGCTGGCGTCGCTGGTGTGCGCGCTGGCGCCGTCGATCGAGTGGCTGTGGATCGGGCGCGCGCTGCAGGGCATGGTCGGGGGGGCGGGGATGGTCGTGGGCCGGGCGGTGATCCGCGACCTGTACGATGGCGAACACGCGCAGCGGCTGATGTCGCGCGTGATGCTGATTTTTGGCATCGCCCCGGCGATCGCGCCGATGATAGGCGGGCTGCTGCTCGCGCTCGCAGGGTGGCGCGCGATCTTCTTCTTCCTCGCGCTGTTCGGCGCATGGCTCGCGTTCATGACGTGGCGCTTCCTGCCGGAGACGCTGTCCCCCGAGCACCGCCATCCGTTACATCCGGTACTGCTGGCGCATGCCTACCGCCGCGTGCTCGGCAGCGCGGCCTTCGTGCTGCTCGCCGGCTCGGTCGCGATGAACTTCAACGGCTTCTTCCTCTACGTCCTCTCGGCGCCGGCCTTCCTGATGGAACACCTCGGCCAGACCGCGCAGGATTTCGGCTGGCTCTTCGTCCCGGCCGTGATCGGAATGACTGCCGGCTCGGCCCTGTCGGGGAAGGTCGCGGGACGCTGGCGGGCGCAGCGCACGATCATGACCGGCTTCGCGATCATGGCGGCCGCGGCGGTCTCGAACCTGCTGGTCTCTTCGCTGATGTCGCCGGGCCTGCCGCAATCGGTGCTGCCGATCATGCTGTACACCTTCGGCATGGCGTTGTCGATGCCGAGTCTGACGCTGCTTGCGCTCGAGCTTTTCCCGACCCACCGCGGCCTCGCGTCGAGTTGCCAGAGCTTCCTGCAGGTCGGCGTCAACTCGTTGACCGCCGGCGCGCTGGCTCCGCTGCTGTGGCACTCGCCGCTGACGCTGGCCGCGGGGAGTGCGGGTTTCCTGACCTTGGGCGGCATCGGCTTCGCCGCCTGGTGCCGCCGCGGAGGCGCCTGCCTGCGCTGACTTCGGGCCGTGCTGCAAAGCAGCGCACCGGTGGGTTGCCGGAGTCATAACCATCATATCGAGATGGATTTGCAGAAAATCATGACCATCGCTTCATGATCCTGCCGTGTCGCGCCGTGACGCATGTGTCGATGATGTCGACATGTTCGCAGGCGTGGCCGGGAGGGCGATGGAATGGATTTCGTGATGCCGCAGCTGGCGGTGGGCAGCCGCGCCGACGCCGCCGACGGTGCCGCGCTCGCGGCGGCGGGCATCGACGCCTTGCTGTCGCTGGCGCCGCTGGCCCGCCCGGCGGAGGTCGCATTGCAGCTGGGGCTGGCGGTGGCGGATCGTGCCGCGCTGCCCGCGGCGACGATCCGGGAGGCGGTCGCGTTCATCGCCGCCCGCCTCGCCGCCGGGCACCGCGTGCTGCTGCATTGCGAGCAGGGCATTTCGCGCTCGCCGGCGCTGGCTGCGTGCTTCCTGCACGAGCAGCTCGGCGTTCCGCTCGACGAGGCCGTCGACCGGGTCCGCGCGGCGCGTCCGCAGGCCGACCCGCACCCCGCGCTGCTCGCATCGATCCGCGCGCATTACGCCGGCACCGACCATCCGGCGGTCGATCTGTCCGGCAACGAGAATCCCTTGGGCCCTTCGCCCGCGGCTCGCGCCGCGATCGTCCGCAGCACGGCCCGGCTGCATCGCTATCCGCCCGCCGACACCGCGGCACTGCGAGACGCCCTCGCGCGCCGGCTGGGGCTTTCCGCTGAGCAGTTCGTCATCGGCAATGGCGCGTGCGACCTGATCGACCTCGCGTTGCGCGCCATCGTCGGCGCCGGCGGCGAGGTACTGATCCCGGATCCGGCCTTTCCCGCCTATCGCTCGGCGGCCGCGCGTGTCGGCGCGAGGGTCGTCACGGTGCCGCTCGCGGGGAGCCGCTACGCGCTCGACGAATACCTCGCGCGCCTGACGCCTGCGACCCGCCTCGTGGTCGTCGCGTCGCCGCACAACCCGACCGGGACGCTGATGGACCCGGCCGACTGGGCACGGTTGCGAGGTGCCCTGCCGGCGGGTGCGGTGCTGCTGCTCGACGAGGCCTATCGCGACTATGCGGAGGGCCATGAACTGATCGATGCGGCGGCGGATGTGCGCGCCGGCGCCGCGGTGCTGACGCTGCGCTCGCTGTCGAAGGTCGAAGGGCTCGCGGGGCTGCGCGTGGGCTACGGCTTCGCGCCCGAGGCGCTGGTGCGGCGGCTCGCCAGCCTGTGCCCGCAGTACCACGTCGGTTCGCTCGCGCAGGTCGCCGCGCTCGCGGCGCTGGAGGACGAGGCCCATCGCCGCGCCAGCATCGTGGCCAATGCCCGCGAGCGCGAGCGTCTGATGGCGGGGCTGGCGCGACTGGGCGTCGACTTCGTGCCCTCGGCGGCGAACTTCGTGCTGCTTCAGGGTGCGCCACGGGACGCGCGTGCCCGCCTCGCGGCGCGCGGCGTCGCCGTGAAGGACATGGCGCGCTACGGCCTGCCCGGCGACGTTCGCGTGAGCGTCGGCCTGCGGGCCGAGAACGCGCGCTTTCTCACTGCGCTGGGTGAGCTGCTGTGCGAAGACCACCAACGCCGGGCAGCGGTCCCGGCCTGACGGAGAACAATCAATGGTGATGATGATGGCCCCCGGCGGCACGCTGGAGATGGCGAAGACGGTGCTCGACGAGGGGGCGGACGCGGTCTATGTCGGCGTCGTCGGCTGGAGCCGGCGCGGCTCCCAGGACGAGCTCGACGACGACGAGATCCGCCACACGATCGATTACGCGGTGGCGCGCGGCAAGGAGGTGCGCGTGGTCGTGAACACGCTGCCGAGCTCGACCGAGCTGCCGATGTTCGTCGAGCGTGTCGAGCGCTATGCGGGCTGGGGGGCGCAGGGCTTCATGATCAGCGACCTGGGCGCGATGCGGCTGGTGAAGGAGCGCCTGCCGCACGTGAACGTGCACACCAGCGTCGGCTGCGGCATCACCAACTACGAGGACGTGCGCTTCCTGCGCGAACTCGGTGCGGATTACGTGGTGCTGCCCTACCGCCTGTCGGTCGAGGAGATCCGCCAGATCAAGCACGCGGGCAAGGTCGGCATCGAGGTCTTCCTGTTCAAGACGCCCTCGGGCGGCAAGATCTGCCCCGGCAAGTGCAACATGAGCAGCTACTTCAGCTTCCGTCGCTGGCTCGATGGCGAGGGCAAGGACCACTTCTTCGGCTCGGCCTCGCGCGGCGGCGACTGCCTGCGCGTGTGCCAGACGGAATGGGACTTCAGGGTCGAGGACATCGACTACCGCCTGCCGATGACGATCAAGACCAACCCGGCGTTGTGGCTCGAAGAGCTGCCCGACTATCTCGCCGCCGGCGTCGATTGCCTGAAGGTGCCGGGGCGCGACCGCTCGGCGGTGCTGGTGCGCGACATCGTGCGGGTCTACCGGCGCGCAGTCGACACCATTCTCGAGACCGATCGCCCCGACCTCTCGGTGTTCGCGTCCGAGCTCGAGATCCTGCGCGGGCGCTGGATGACCGAGCGCGCCAAGCGCGACAACCGCTTGTTGCGCCAGGCGATCGACGAGTCGCGGCGCGTCGTCGTGGCGCAGTGAGGCGGCCGGTCGTCAGCCCGAACGGCATTCGCCGGCGGCACCAGAAATCCCATCCCCTTGCGAGGAGACAGCACATGTTCGAACTATCCACCGACGTCGGCAACCTGAAGGAACTGCGCGAGGGCGACTTCTCCGCCTACGACGCGCTCTACCTGGGCGATTTCTCCTGCCCCGAGTACCCGAACAACTTCAGCTCGCATGCCGAGCTGCTCGAAGCCGGTCTCCGGCACGTACACGAGCGCGGCCAGAAGGCCTACCTGCGCCTCTATGCGGTGCCGGGCAACGACGATCTGCCGTGGGTCGCGGAGCACATCGACACCGCGCTGGCGCTGCCTTTCGATGCGATCGAGGTGCACAACCTCGGCGTGCTGCGCATGCTGCGCGAGCGCGGCTGCACGGTGCCGATCCACCTCGGCGTGTTCGGCAACCTGTACACGCACGAGACGGCGAAGGTGCTGAAGGGCCACGGCGTCACGCGCGTCTATCCGAACCCGGAGCTGTCGCTCGACGAGGTGCGCTACATCGCCGAACACGCCGGCGTGGAGGTGCTGGTGGCGGTGCACGGCAAGATCCCGCTGGTGATCTCCGAGACCTGTTTCATCCTCGAACACAGCGAGGACGGCGCGGCGGGAGCGTGCGGCGACGGCAGCTGTTCCTACCAATGCACGCAGGAGCACTGGCTCAAGCGTGGCCGTGGCGACGGTAGTCGCGCCGACTGGTCGCTCAAGGACACCGGCCGCATGACGCTCTCGGGCAAGGACCTGTGCATGGTCGAGCACGGCGAGAAGCTCGCCGCAATGGGGCTCAAGCACTTCTACGTGCATAACAAGGGCGAGGCGCCGGGCTACGCGGCGAAGGTCGGGCGCATCTACCGCGATGCGCTGTCCCGCGCCTTCGCCGGCGATGCTGCGGGCGACTTCGCGCCGGTGCTCGACACGCTCGCGGGCCTCGCGCGCGAAGGCCTGTGCAACGGCTACTACTTCGAAGGCGCTGGCCAGCGCTACATCGGGCGGAACTGCTGATGGCCAAGTTGCTCGCCCCCGCCGGCTCGCTGGAGATGGCGCGTGCGGCGGTCGACGAAGGCGCCGACATTCTCTACGTCGGCCCGCTCGGCTTCTCGCGCCGCCCCTACGAGTCCGAGATGAGCGACGACGCGATCCGCGAGGCCGCCGCCTATGCCCGCGCGGGCGGGGCGGAGCTGCGCGTCGTGCTCAACACCTTCCCGACGCCCTACGACTTCGGCCGCTTCGTCGACAAGGCGGAGCGCTACGCGGCCGACGGCGCCTCGGGCTTCATCGTGACCGACATCGGCCTGCTGCGCGCGCTGCGCCGCGAGCTCCCCGGCACGGTGCTGCATGTCAGCATCGGCAGCGGCATCAGCAACCTCGCCGACGCCGCCTTCTACCGCGACGCGGGTGCGGACGTGATCATCCTGCCCTACCGCTGGGACGTCGCCGAGATCGAGGCGCTGCGGCGCGTGAGCGATATCGGGCTGGAGACCTTCCTGTTCGAGACGGTGCAGACCGGCAAGCTGTGCCCCGGCAAATGCATCATGAGCAGCTACCTGCGTTTCCGTGACTGGCTGGAAGTGGAGGGGCAGCGCGACTTCCACGGCAGCGCGAACCGTGGCGCGAAGGAGTGCTACCGCGTGTGCCAGGCGAACTGGGAGTTCGGCGCGGCGGGGGCCGATCCGATCGAGATCAAGCTGCGCCGCGACGCGCGCCTGATGCTCGCGCAGCTGCCGGGCTTCGTCGCCGCGGGTGTCACCTGCTTCAAGCTTTCCGGGCGCGAGCGGCCGGTCGCGATGATTCGCGACCTCGTGCGCTTCTACCGCCGCGCGATCGACGAGGTCGTTGCCGGCGCGACCGATCTCGATCATCACGCCGCGGAACTCGCCGAACTGCGCGGGCGCTGGGTGCGGGAGAAGGCGAAACGCGTCGATACCCTGATGGACCGGGCCGCCGCCTATGTCGGCTGAGCTCTCGCACGACGCGCTGCCGACGCTGCGCGCCGCCTTCGAGGCCACCGGCAGCGGCGCCTGGCTGATGCGCGCGATCATCGCCTGCGGGCTCGACGAGGCCAACGGCTACCGCCTCGAATTGCAGTTGGGCGACGATCGCATGCGCGGCGAACGCCACGCGACCGAGGCGCGGCTGCTCGCCGGCGAGGTCGAGCTCGCCGACACCGATTGGCTGTCGCTCGCACGCCATCGCGCTTCGGGCCTGCCGCTCGTCGCGGTCGCCCCGTATGGCGCGATCTTCGGCGGCCTCGTCGCTCCGCGGGGGGGCGTGCTGCGCGGCCTCGCGGATTTGCCAGGCAAACGCATCGGCGTCGTCCACGCGCACGACAAGAACTGGCTGCTGCTGCGCGCCGCATGCCGGCTGCGCCACGATTTCGATCCCGCCGAAGTGTCGAGCTGCGTCGCCCTCGGCTCGAAGAGCGCGTTGCATGATGCCTTGTGTGGCGGCGCGCTCGACGCGGCGCTGCTGTACTGGCACCAGGTGCCCGCGCTCGTCGCGGCTGGTGCCTGCCGCGAGGTCTGCGACCTGGCCGGGCTGCTCGCGAGCTTTCCCGTTCCGCGGCCTCTGGTGCCGACGAGCTTCTTCGTCTGCCACGAGGCGCTGGCGTGCTCTGCGCCGGCCCTGGTGGAGGGCTTCGCGCGCTCGGCCGCCACCGCAGTGGCCCGCCTGCGCGCGGATGCCGGCCTGTGGTCGCGCGTCGCCCGCGTGCCCGCGGGGAGCTGGGCGGGCGCCGCGTTGCGGCGCAAATGGCTTGCCCGCGTCGGCCTTCCGTGGGCGCGGCAGATGACCGACCGCCTGCAGGAACTGGCCGACCTCATGGCGCCGTCCGGCGCTCCCCGACATGCCCTGCCGGCCGGCCTCCTCGCCGCCGGCCTCCTTTCCCGAGGTGAATGATGACGATCCTGATGGCCCCCGGTGGCAGCCTCGAAATGGCTTACGCGTCGCTCGCGCGCGGCGCCGATTCGGTCTACGTCGGCCCGCGCGGCTGGAGTCGGCGCCCCGCGACCGACGAACTCGACGACGGCGCGATCGCCGAGCTGGCTGCCGAGGCGGCGCGAGACGGCAAGGACGTGCGCGTCGCGATCAACGTGATGCCGGCGCCCGACGAGGTGGGCCTCTTCCTCGACCGTGTCGCGACCTTCGCGAAGATCGGCGTCACCGGCGTGATGGTGTGCGACCCCGGCCTGATCCCGCTGGTGCGCCGCGCGCATCCCGCGCTGGACATTCACGTCAGCGTCACTGCCGGCGTGTTCAACGTCGAGGACGTGCGTTTCTACGATGAGCTGGGGGCGGACTACGTCGTGCTGCCCTACCGCTGGGGTGTGGACGAGGCCGCGCAGATCCGCGCTGCGAGCCCGATGAAGCTCGAAGCCTTCCTCTTCCAGAACCCGCATCGCGGGCGCATCTGCCCGGGGCGCTGCTATTCGAGCAGCTACTTCCACGTCAAGCACGTGCGCGGCGACGACGACAAGGACCTCTACCTCGGCTCGGCGGCGCGTGGCGGCAGCTGCTACCGCATCTGTCGCGGCGAATGGTCGCTCACCGCCGGCGAACGCCAGCATCCCGATTCGCCGCGTCTGAAGAGCAGTCCGGAGCTGCTGCTGTGGGAAGTGCCGGAATACGTCGCGATGGGCGTCGAGCGCTTCAAGATTCCGGGGCGCGAACGCTCCGCGCCGCTCGTCGCCGACATCGTCGCCTTCTACCGACGCGTGCTCGATGCGGCCCTGCGCGGCGAACGCATCGAAAGCTTCGCGCCGGAATGGCTGGAACTCAAGGACCGCTGGAGCGGCGAGCGCGACAACCGCGACGACTCCCGCATCCGCGGCGCGGAGCGGGCCGGCCGCGCGCTCCACGCCGGAGTCGCAGCGTGAGTAGGGAGGAGGGCGCCCCGCCGGCGTCCGCCTGGATCCGCGACCTTGCCGCGCTCACGCCGGCCGACGCCCGCGCCGTGGGCTACAAGGCGCTGCGCCAGGGTCTGTTGCTCACCGCGGGCTTCCCGGTGAGTCCCGGCTTCTGCGTCACCGCGGCGGCGATCGCGGTCTGGCGAGCGGGCGGGGAAGGGCGCGAGGCCGTGCGCGCCGCACTGCTGGCGGCCTATCGCGAACTCGGCGGGCGCGTCGCGGTGCGCAGCTCGGCGATCGAGGAAGACGGCGAGGGCGCGAGCTATGCTGGCGTCTACGCCACCGAACTGGGCGTGCACGGCGAGGCAGCGTTGCTCGTCGCGCTGGAACGCTGCATTGCGTCGTGGGCGGACCCGGCTGCCGCCGAGTACCGCGCCCGGCTGGGTCACGCCGATGCGGCGCTGGCGGTGCTCGTGCAGCGCCTCGTGCCGGCCGTCGCCGCCGGCATCGCCTACACGCGCGCGCCGCTCGACCCGAAGCGCCGCGAGGTCCATGTCGATGCGGTATGGGGGCTGGCGGAACCGCTCGCCGCGGGCCGGCACGCCGGCGACAGCTTCGTGCTGTCCCACGCCGGCCGCCTGCTGAGTCGGCGCATCGGTCACAAGTGCGAGGCACTCGCCGTCGACGGTACGCATGCGGTGCGCCCGCAGCGCGCCCGCGCCGCCTGCCTGACGCCCGCCGAGGCGCGCGAAGTCGCCCTGCTCGCGCTGCGCGCCGAAGCCTTCTTCGGCGGGCCGCAGGATGTCGAGTTCGCCGTCGACCTGTGCGGCGTGTGGCTGCTGCAGGCGCGTCCGCTCGTCGCTGCGAATACGGTAGGCGGGGGCGGTCTGGAGAATTATCTCGCCGGTGAGCGGCGGCGCCTCGCGCGCAAGTTCGCCGACCTGCGCCGGCGAGGCCTCCTGCAGGGCAGCCAGCTCGTGCTCAGCAATGGTAACGTCGGCGAACTGCTGCCGACCCCGACCGCCATGAGCTTCGGCCTGTTCCGCGACATCTTCGCCGGCCGCCGCGGCGCGATCGTCACCGGGCGCCGCCGCCTTGGCTACCGCTTCGATGCGCGCTGCGTCGATCACCTGTACGAGCTGGTGGCCGGACAGCTCTGCTTCAACCTCGAAGTCGATGCGGCGACATTCGGCGACGGCATGGAGCCGGCGGTCGACTGCTATCTCGATCGCATCGCAGCCGACCCCTCGCTCGCGAACTACCCCGAAGTGCGCCTGTATGGCCGGCTTCCGCTCGAGGCTTCGGCCGCGGCCGCACGGAATCGCTTCGAGCATGGCATACGCGTCGCGGCTCACTCTTACCGCGCCCGCTACGAATCGCAGGTCGCGCCGAAACTCGCCGTGCCGGACGCACTCGAACGAGCCGTTGCGTCGGGCGACCCGCGCCGGCTGGTCGTGACGGTGTCCAGCCTCGTGCGCTTCCTGCGCACCGGGCCCTGCGTCGAGTTCGTGATCGCGGCGCGGCTCGGCTTCCACTTCGCGACCGAGGTCCGCCGCACGCTCGAAACCCTGCTCGGCCCGGACGGCGAGGCCTTGTGCGCGCGTCTGCTGTCCGGCCTGCCCGGCAGCCTGATCACGTGCCAGGGGCTGTGGCTGGAAGAGGTTGCCGAGGGGCGCCGCAGCCGTGCGGACTACCTCGCGGCCTACGGCCACTGCGCCGACAACGAACTCGAACTCGCCGAGCCGCGCCTGGCCGAGAATCCCGGCCGCCTCGACGAGCTGCTCGCGAACCTGCGCGCGAGCGGCCGCCGGCCCGCGGCGGAGTTTGTGCACCAGCAGGCAGCGCGCCGCACGGCCGAAGCAGAGCTCGCACGGCGGCTGGCCGCCGCCGGCGTCGACGATGCCGCGCGCGCGACGCTCTTCGAGGCACTCGCCTTGGCGCAGCATTTCCTGCCGCTGCGCGAGACGATCAAGCACCACTACACGGCGGTCCATGCGCTGATCCGCCACGCCGCATTGCGCCTCGGGGCGCACCTCGGCTGGCCCGACGGACTGATTTTCCACCTCCACTCGCGCGAACTGCCTGCCGCGCTGCGCGACCCCTCGGCCTTGCGCCGGCGCGCCGAGCGTCGTGCCGCCGAGCATGCGCTGGCCCGTCTCGCCGCACGCCTCCACTGTGTTCCGGCCGTCGTGTTCGGCTCGCGCCTCGATGCCATCGGCGTGCCGGCCGCAGGCGCCGGGGACGCGGAGGAGGCGAACGCCTGGAGCGGTACGCCGCTGTCGGCGGGCAAGGTGTGCGGCGTCGCGCGCGTCTTCGCGCCCGGCGAGCCCGTGCCGGCGGAGGGCTGGCGCGGCGACGAGATCCTCATCCTGCGCGCCGCCAACCTCGGCGTGACGCCGCTCTTCCGCATCGTCGCGGGACTTGTCGTCGAAATCGGCGGCCTTCTTGCCCACAGCGCCTGCCAAGCGCGCGAAGCCGGCATCCCCGCGGTCGCGCTGCCCGACGCGACGCGCCTGATTGCCGACGGCGCGCGCGTCGTCCTCGACGGCGCCAGCGGCCGCGTCGCCCTGCTCGAATCCTCCACCGGAAGGTACAGCGATGAATCCCACTGCGACTCCGTCGCCCACGTTACCGAACAGTTCGCCGCGGTTTGACCTCGACGGCCGCGTCGCGCTGGTTACCGGTGCCGGTGCCAACGGCGGCATCGGCCATGCGCTCGCGCTGGGCTTCGCGCGCGCCGGCGCCCGCGTCGCAATCGCGGACATCGATGCCGACGGCCTCGCGCAGACTGCACGGGAACTTGCCGCGATCGGGCCCGCGCCGCTCGCGCGCGTCGTGGACATCGCCGACGCGGAGGCCGTCGAGGCGCTGTTCGCCGCGATCGACGAGGACATCGGCCGCCTCGACATTCTCGTCAACGTCCCCTTCGTCTTTCCCGCGCGCGTGCGTCCGCACGAGCTGGCCCCCGTCGACTGGGAGCGCATGCTCGCCGTGAACCTCAGCGGCTACTTCCGCTGCTGCCAGGCCGCGTTGCGCCGCATGCTGCTGGTAGGGCAGGGCAGCATCATCAACATCGGCTCCAACGCGGGCGAAAGCGCCCTCGGCCGCGGCGCACTGCCCTACGGCTGCACCAAGGCGGCGGTGCACCAGATGACGCGCGAGCTCGCGGTCGAATACGCCGGCGCCGGCATCCGCGTGAATGCGATCCTCCCGGCGCAGACCCTCACCCCTGGCCTGCGTGGCCATCTCGACAACCCGCGCTTCCGCGACCAGGTGCTGCCGCGCATCCTCGCCGGGCTGCCGCAGGGACGCCTGCTCGAACCCGAGGATTACGTCGGTCCGGCGATCTTCCTCGCATCGGATGCCGCGCGCGCCGTGAATGGCGTGCTGCTGCCCGTCGATGGCGGCAACCTCGCGATGAACGCTGGCGGCAGCCACACCTGGCCGGGCTGAGGCGCATGAAGCTCGTCCGCTACGGCCCGCGCGGCCGCGAACGTCCGGGGCTGATCGACGGAAACGGCGTGCTGCGCGATCTCTCCGCCCACGTCGCGGACGTCGACGCCTCCGCCCTCGCGCCCGCAAAGCTCCGCGCGCTGCGCGGCCTCGACCCGCGGACCCTTCCCGCGGTACCGGGCCGCCCGCGTCTGGGCGTGCCCGTCACCGGGGTCGGCAAGATCGTCGCTGCAGGCCTGAACTACCGCGCCCACGTCGCCGCCGGCTACCCCCTGCCCGACGAGCCCATCCTGTTCCTGAAAGCCCCGTCCTCGCTGTGCGGCGCGCGCGACCCGGTGCGCCTGCCGCCCGGCGCCACGCGCGCCGACTGGGAAGTCGAACTCGCGCTGGTCATCGGCCGCCGCGCCAGCCGCATCTCGCCCGAACGCGCGCTCGCCCACGTCGCCGGCTACTGCATCGCCAACGATCTCTCCGAACGCGCTTTCCAGTTCGAGCGCGGACCCACCTGGGACAAGGGCAAGAGCTGCGACACCTTCTGCCCGCTGGGCCCCTGGCTCGTCACCCATGACGAGATCCCCGACCCGCAGGCGCTCGATCTGAAGCTCACCCTCGACGGCAAGACGATGCAGGCCGCGAACACCGCCGACATGCTGTTCACCTGCGCCGAACTCGTCGCCTGCGCCAGCCGCTACATGACCCTGCACGTCGGCGACATCCTCCTCACCGGCACGCCGCCCGGCAGCGGCTTCCTGCAATCGCCGCCGCGCTTCCTGCGGCCCGGACAGACGATGCAACTCGCTATTGCGGGCCTGGGGGAACAGCGCTCGCAGGTACGTTCCTTCCGACCCTGAACGCTGCGTCGTGCAAGTCACGCGTGCGCCGACGTCTTCACGCTCGTCGCAGCACAGTGAGCGGAATCGGCCTTCGGGTCCGGAAATGAAAACGGGCGCCGAGTTCTTCGCTCGGCGCCCGTTTTCATTGTGCGAGAGTCGGCTGCGTCAGGCCGCTTCTTCGCCCAGATAGGCGGCGCGCACCTTGGGATTAGTCAGCAGCTCCGCCCCCGAGCCGGTGAGCGTGATCTTGCCCGACTCCATCACGTAGGCGCGCTGCGAGAACTCCAGCGCCAGGTTGGCGTTCTGCTCCACGAGCAGGATCGTCACGCCTTCCTTGGCGACCGATTGCACGACTTCGAAGATCTTTTCCACCACCAGCGGCGCGAGGCCCATCGACGGTTCGTCGAGCAGCAGCAGCTTGGGGCGCGACAGCAGCGCGCGGCCGATCGCGACCATCTGCTGCTCGCCGCCCGACAGCGTGCCGGCCACCTGTGCGAGGCGTTCCTTCACGCGCGGCAGCATCGTATACACGCGCTCCAGATCCTGCTCGATGGCGGCCGTGTCGTTGCGCGTGTAGGCGCCCATGCGCAGGTTCTCTTCGACCGTGAGGCGCGTGAAGATGCCGCGCCCTTCCGGCACGAGCGCGATGCCGCGGCGCAGGCGCTTGTGCGCCGGCAGCACATGCACCTTGTCGCCCTCGTACAGGATCTCGCCGCCGGCGATCTTCAGGCTGCCGGCGATGGCGTTGAGCGTGGTGGTCTTGCCCGCGCCATTCGCACCGATCAGGCTCACGAGCTCGCCGCGGTACAGTTCCAGGTCGATGCCCTTCACGGCCTTGATGCCGCCGTAGGCGACTTCCATGCCGGAGAGCTGGAGCAGAGGGGCGTTGGGATTAGTGTGCATGCTTGTGGCCTCCGCCGAGGTAGGCGCCGATCACGGCTTCGTTCTTCTGCACCTCGGCCGGGACGTCCTCGGCGATCTTGCGTCCGAAGTCGAGCACCGCGATGCGGTCGCACAGTCCCATCACGAGCTTCACGTCGTGCTCGATCAGCAGCACCGTGATGCCGTCGCCGCGAATCTGCTCGATGAGGCTCTTGAGCTGTACGGTCTCGGTCGCATTCATGCCCGCGGCGGGCTCGTCGAGGGCCAGCAGCTGCGGCTCGGTCGCCAGTGCACGAGCGATCTCGAGACGGCGTTGGTCGCCGTAGGAGAGGTTCTTCGCGGTCGCGGTGGCGAAGCGTTCGATCCCCACGTACTTGAGCAACTCGTAGGCGCGCTCGGTGGTGAGGCGTTCCTCCTCCACCGTGTGCCGGTTCTGCGTGAGGATGCCCCATACGCCCGCCGTGGTGCGGATGTGGTGGCCGGCCATCACGTTCTCGAGTGCGGTCAGCTCGCGGAACAGGCGGATGTTCTGGAAGGTGCGCGCGATGCCCTGTGCCACCACCAGGTGCGGCTTGCCCGAGGGCAGCACCGTGCCGTTGAACACGAACTCGCCCCCGTCCGGCGTGTAGGCGCCCGTGAGCACGTTGAAGAAGGTGGTCTTGCCGGCACCGTTCGGGCCGATGAGGCCATACACCTCGCCCTTGCGGATCGTCAGCGACACGTCGGAGAGCGCCTGCAGGCCGCCGAAGCGCTTGCCGATGTTGCGGGCTTCGAGGAGCGTGATCATTCGGTCACCCCCTTGGCCTTCAGGTGGCGGATGTGGGAATACTTGGCGTTGGCCGGGATCAGCCCGGCCGGGCGGAGCAGCATCATCAGGATCATCGCGAGCGACAGCAGCAGCATGCGGAGCACTTCGGGGTCGAGCAGCACGTGGCCGAACACGGCCTGCTGCACCGGCACGGCGAGGTGACGGAGGATTTCGGGCAGGGCGGAGAGGATAATCGCGCCGACGATCGCGCCGGCGATGTTGCCCATGCCGCCGAACACCACCATCGTCAGCACCGCAATCGACTCCATCAGCGAGAACGATTCGGGCGAGACGAATCCCTGGAAGGTTCCAAACAGCACGCCCGACACGCCGCCAAAGGTCGCGCCGAGGGAAAACGCCAGCAGCTTCATGTTGCGCGTGTTGATGCCGATTGCCTTGGCGGCGAGCTCGTCGTCGCGCATCGCGGCCCATGCGCGGCCCACGCGCGAGATCTGCAGGCGCTGGATGAAGATGATCGAGCCGACCACGCACGCGAGGAAGAAGTAGTAATAGAGGAACAACGAGTTGACTGCGAGTTCCTCGGTCACCTGGAGATTGCGCGACAGGTCCCAGCCGAACAGCATGATCGGGTCGAGTGAGTTGATCCCCTGCGGCCCGTTCGTGATGTTGATCGGGTAGTTCAGGTTGTTCATGAAGATGCGCACGATCTCGCCGAAACCCAGTGTGACGATCGCCAGGTAGTCTCCTCGCAATCGCAAGACCGGGAAGCCCAGCGTGATGCCCGCCATCGCCGCGAAGAAGGCTGCCAGCGGCAGCACGATCCAGATCGGCATGTGCAGGTCGAAGTGCGGCGACGCGAGGAAGGCCGCCGTGTAGGCGCCGACCGCGTAGAACGCGATGTAGCCCAGGTCCAGCAGGCCGGCGAAGCCGACGACGAGGTTCAGGCCCAGCGCCAGCAGGATGTACAGCAGCGCGAAGTCCAGCACGCGCACCCAGGTGCGGCCGAACATCATCGCTACCAGTGGCGCGCCGATCGCGATCGCGATCACGAGCCAGCGCGCGGCCTGCGGGTTGCGTTTGCCCAGCCAGGGAACGGCCAGTGCGAGTTCGTTCATGTTCTTGTCACTCCCGCGTTATGCCCGGTCGGACACGCGTTCACCCAGCAGGCCGGTGGGCCGGAAGATGAGCACGAGGCCGAGGATGATGAAGGCGAAGATGTCCTGGTAGGACGAGTTCAGGAAGCCGAAGGTCAGGTGCTCGATGTAGCCGGCGCCGAAGGACTCCACGAGGCCCAGCACCACTCCGCCCAGCATCGCGCCGCCGAGATTGCCGATGCCGCCCAGCACCGCGGCAGTGAAGGCCTTCAGGCCCGGCATGAAGCCCATGCCGTAGTGCGCGATGCCGTAGTTGCTCGCGAACATCACGCCTGCGACCGCCGCGAGCGCCGCGCCGATGACGAAGGTGAGCGCGATGATCATGTTGGTATCGACCCCCATCAGCGCCGCGACGCGATGGTTCTCGGCGGTGGCGCGCATCGCGCGGCCGAGCTTGGTCTTGGTGACGAGCAGCACCAGTGCGGCCATCATCAGGGCCGAGACAATGATGATCGTGATCTGGATCGGCGTGATGAACACGCCCTCGATCGGCTGAATCGGGGTCGTCGAGATCAGCTGCGGGAAGGTGTGGTAGTTGCGGCCCCAGATGATCATCGCCAGGGTCTGCAGCAGGAAGGACACGCCGATCGCGGTGATGAGCGGTGCGAGACGCGGCGCGTTGCGCAGCGGGCGGTAGGCGAGACGCTCCATCGTGAACGCGAGCAGCATGCACACCGGGACCGCCACCAGCAGCGACAGCGTCAGCATCGCGATCGGCGACATGCCGGGGGCTACGCCCATCAGGAACATCATGGTCTGCAAGGCGGTGAGTGCGCCGACCATCACCAGGTCACCGTGGGCGAAGTTGATCAGGCCCAGGATGCCGTAAACCATCGTGTAGCCGAGGGCGACGAGCGCATACACGCTACCGACGACGAGGCCATTCACGATCTGTTGAAGAAAGATTTCCATGTTTACCCTCGGAAGGTCGGGTGCGGGCCGCACAGGGATGAATGATGCGGGGTGGCCGTCGTGAGGCCGGTCCGCCGTTCGGACGCTGTTTTCGCGTGCGCCGTTCGCACACGCTCGGGGTTCGGCGCGGGTGTGTCGGCCAAACCGCTGCAAGGCTGAAAATACATCGGGTTACAAGTCGCGAGAGTCACAAAAAAGGGGGTGCGATCGTGCTGCGTGATCGCAACCCCCGCTTCGGGTCATCCAGACTGTCGGGCCGGAATGACCACCGGAATTACATCGGTGCCCAGGTGCCGGCCTTGAACTGGTACATCGTGATCGCGCCGTCCTTGATGTCGCCGAGTTCGTCGAAGGCCACCGTGCCGGTCACGCCGGAGAAGTTGCTCTTCTTCAGTTCGGGCAGGTACTTGGCCGGCTCGACGGAATTGGCTGCCTGCATCGCGTTGATCATCGACGTTGCCGCGTCATAGGCGTAGGGCGAGTAGATCTGGACGTCCTGATTGAAGCGCGCCTTGTAGCGGTTGCGGAACTCGGTGCCGCCCGGCATCTTCTCGATCGGCAGGCCGGCCATCGAGCAGTACGCATTGGCGCCGAGCGCCTCGCCGGCGAGCTTGATCATCTCGGGGCTGCAGCCGCCGTCGCCGGTGACGAACTTGGCTTCCACGCCGAGTTGCTTTAGCTGGCGCAGCATCGGGCCGCCCTGGGCGTCCATGCCGCCGAAGAAGATCACGTCGGGCTTGGCGCCGCGAATCTTGGTCAGGATCGCGTTGAAGTCGGTGGCCTTGTCGTTCGTGAATTCGCGCGCGACGATCTTGCCGCCGCCCGCCTTCACCGCCTTCTCGGTTTCGTCGGCGAGGCCCTGACCGTACGCGGTGCGGTCGTCGATGATCGCGACGGTCCTCGCCGCGAGCGGGCCGACGATGAACTTGCCCAGCACGCCGCCTTGCTGCACGTCGTTGGCGATCGTGCGGAACACCGCCTTGTAGCCCTGGCGCGTGAGCGTCGGGTTGGTTGCCGAGGGCGAGATCATCGGCACGCCGGCCTGGTTGTAGATGCGCGAGGCCGGGATCGTGGTGCCGGAGTTCAGGTGGCCGACGACGCCCTTCACGCCGGCGTCGACGAGACGCTGCGCGACCGTGGTGCCGGTGCGGGGGTCGGCCTGGTCGTCCTCGCCCATCAGCTCGAACTTGACCTTCTTGCCGCCGATGGTGACGCCTTTGGCATTGGCGTCCTCGACGGCGAGGCGTGCGCCGTTTTCGTTGTCCTTGCCGAGGTGGGAGATGGTGCCGGTCAGCGGGGCGACGCTGCCCAGCTTGACGACCATCTCCTGCGCTTGGGCGACGGACAGGCCAATGCCCATGATCGCGAGTGCGACGACGGTTTGCTTCATGTTTCTCCTCCAGCGAGATCGATTCGTGAGATTGAGGGCCTGAACGACACTTCCAGCCTTCGTGAGCGCCGAAGGGCCGCCAGGGTGCTACACGTGATACCGCCTTTCCGTTCGCCCCCGACTATCACCGCTGCGGTGCAACGGTCCCGGGGGGCTGAAAAGTCCGCGTATTCTGCCCAAAAACAGACCGTGATGCGCGAATTGCAACAGTGATGTGCGGGATCCGGCCTTCTGCAGTGCAGCAAGGTGTTGCCGGGGTCCGACATCGCCGATGACGAAAACGTGCGCGACGGGCCTGGATCGTCAGCTGGTGCGGGTTTCCAAGGGACTGGCCTGTGTTTGCACGCATGGTGCATCGCACAAGTCATGCCAGATTGTGGAAAACCCTAATGCTGCGGCGCCCGCCCGTCCGGAGCCGCGCTGCAGGCGCCTGCAGGCAGAAGAAAGGGGCGCCGCAGCGCCCCGATCGGGTTCGTTCCTGCCGCGCGCCGCACGCTCGTGGTGCGGTGCTCCGGTCATGCGATCAGTTCAGAGCTTCCCACTTGCCGCCCTGAAATCGGTACAGCGTGACGCCGCCGTCGCGGATGTCACCGTTCTTGTCGAACGCGATCGTGCCGGTCACGCCCGAGATATTGAGCTTCTGCAGCGACGGCAGGTACTTCGCCGGCTCCACCGAGCCCGCGGCCTTCATGGCCTCGATCAACGCCATTGCCGCGTCGTAGCTGTACGGCGCGTAAAGCTGCACGTCGCCCTTGTACACTTCCTTGAAGCGCTTGTTGAACGCGGCACCGCCCGGCATCTTGTCCATCGGGATGCCGGCCTGCGTGCAGTACGCGTCGCCGCTCATCGCGTCGCCCCCGAGCTTGATCATCTCGCCGGTGCAGGCGCCGTCGCCGCCGAGGAACTTCGCGCCGATGCCGAGCTGTTTCATCTGGCGCAGCATCGGCGCGGCCTGTGCGTCCATGCCGCCGAAGAACACGGCATCGGGCTGCTTGCCCTTGAGCTTGGTGAGGATGGCGGTGAAGTCGGTGGCCTTGTCGTTGGTGAACTCGCGGCCCACCACCTGTACGCCCTCCTTCTTCAGGCTTTCGGCGAAGGCATCGGCGAGGCCCTGGCCGTAGGCGGTGCGGTCGTCGATGATCGCGACCTTCTTCGCGCCCAGCTTGTTGGCGTACTTGGCCATCGCCGCGCCCTGCTGCAGGTCGTTGGCGATGACGCGGAAGGTCACCTTGTAGCCCTGCTGCGTGAGCTTCGGGTTGGTCGAGGACGGCGTGATGACCGGCACGCCGGCCTGTTCGTAGATGCGCGAGGCGGGGATGGATGCGCCCGAGGTCACGTGGCCGACCACGCCCTTCACACCCGCGTCGGTCAGGCGTTGCGCGACGGTCGTCGCGGTCCGCGGGTCGGCCTGATCGTCCTCGCTGACGAGCTCGAACTTGACCTTCTGGCCGCCGATCGTGGTGCCCTTGGCGTTGGCGTCCTCGATCGCGAGGCGCACGCCGTTTTCTCCGTCCTTGCCGATGTGGGCGATCGGACCGGTGAGCGGGCCGGCGTGGCCGATCTTGACGACGGTCTGGGCGTGGGCGGCGGACAGGCCGGCCGCGGCGAGTGCGAGGGCGATCAGGGTCTTCTTCATGAACCGTTCTCCGAAGCGTTGTAAGCGGACAGGGGGCCGGTTCGCGATTGTGCCGCGCTCCGGTATGGTGCGATTCTAGCCTGCAATTCCCGCATCGTCCCTGCCGCGATTGACGATACGCCCAGCGTGACGGTGCTGGGACATGCACGCTGGCCCGCCCCGGTCCTGTGCCGACATAATCCGGTGAGCCGGCAGCGTCGTTTGCCGTACTCGAGGAGACTATGCCCGATGAATCGCCTGTTCGCCCTGTTGTGCAGCCTGCTCGCCGCGCTGGGACTCGCCGCCTGCGATCATTTCAACCTGAAGGAGCTTGAGCCGGGCGTGTCGACGGCCGCCGACGTGCGCCAGCGCTTCGGCCCGCCGCAGATGGAATGGCACAACGATGACGGCTCGGTGACGTGGGAGTATTCCCGTCAGCCCATGGGCACGGAGTGCTTCATGATGACAATCGGCAGCGACGAGGTGCTGCGCAAGGTCGAGCAGGTGCTGAACGAAAACAACTTCGCGCGCATCGAAAGAGGCATGACCGGCGACGAGGTGCGGCGCATCCTCGGCGCGCCCGGCACGCGCGAGCGCTTCGAACTCGCGAAGGAAACGGTGTGGGGCTGGCGCGTCGGCAAGGAGGTATCGGGCGATGCGGTGTTTTTCCTGGTGCATTTCAATGACGATGGGCGTGTTGCACGCACGAGCCGCTTCGTCGAACCGCGGCCGTAAGGGTGTGAGCGGGGACGCAGCGCAGGTGAAAGTCCGCCGTTTCGGATCACGTGTCGCGACGCTGCTTGCGATTGCGGCGCTGGCTGCCGGCTGTGCGCTGACGGGCGGCCTCCGTCCGCTGGCGAGCGAGGCCGAGGCCATCGCCGTGCATGGCGAGCCCGCGCGGCGCTGGCACAACGAGGACGGCACACGCACGCTGGAGTACTCGACGCAGCCCTACGGCCATGCCACGCTGATGATCACGGTGGACGCGGCCGGCACCGTGCTGCGGCAGGAAAACGCGCTGTCCTTCGAGAACCTTGCCCGCGTCGAGCCCGGCATGACGCGCGAACAGGTGTCGCGCCTGCTCGGCGCCCACCGCTCCGTCGAGATTTTCCACCTGAGCGGGGAAGAGGTGTGGGACTGGAACATCGAGAACGACGGTCCGGGCATCGCCACCTATTTCAATGTGCACTTCATCGACGGCAGAGTCGTGCGCACGAGCCGGACCTACCTCTTTCCGCACGACGGCCCCGAGATGGGCGGGCGCAGCGGATTCCCCGCGCTCCCACCATTTCCGCCCCATCCCCTGCGTCTGCGCCACCTCGCGTCCGTCCGCTGACCGCGCCGGGCGCCGCGGGTTCTGCCGGTATACTGTCACAATATATTGACAGAAGGTGGCGTGATGATCCATTTCCGGGCCGACGACGGCGAACACATTCATGTGAAGATCGACGGCGAGGGACCGCCGCTGGTGCTGCTGCACGGCTGGACCGCAAGCCATCGCGACTGGAATCCCTTCATCGACGCCTTCGCCGCGCACCACCGCGTGTTTCGCTGGGACGCGCGCGGCCACGGCGGCCACGCCCCGCAAACCGATACTCCGGTAAGCGCCGCACGCATGGCGCGCGACCTCGAGCAGATGCTCGAGCACTGGAACCTGCGCGACGCAGTCGTGGTCGGCCATTCGATGGGCGCGCTGACGCTGTGGCAATACATCCGCGACTTCGGCTGCAGCCGCCTGCGCAAGATCGTGATCATCGATCAGTCACCGCGCATCCTCACCGATGCGGATTGGCGCTGGGGCATCTACACCGACTTCGACGCCGCTCGCAACGCCGCCTTCGTGCGTTCGCTGCAGGAGGACTTCGCCGAGGGCGTGCTGCGCCTGGTCGGCCAGAGCCTCAACGAGCGCGCCCGGCGCAAGTACCTCGAGAACGGCGACGGCATGGCCCTCGCGCGCCAGCGCCTGCGCGAGATGGCTCCGCAGCCGCTGATCGACTGCTGGTCCAGTCTCGCCGCCGCCGACTATCGCGACGTGCTGGAGAAGATCGACGTTCCCGCACTGCTGGTCTATGCCGGCGCGAGCAACTTCTACCATACCCGCACCGCCCACTACGTGCGCGACAACATCCCCAACGCGCTGCTGCAGATCTACGACGACGTCGACCACGCGCCGCACCTGTGGCAGCGCGAGCGCTTCGCCCGCGACGTGCTCGACTTCATCGACGCAGCGGACTGAGCGCGCGGCAGCCGGCAAACTAGGCGGGCGAGCAGAACCACAGCTTGTTGCCTTCGCTGTCGAGGAAGGCGCCGACGTAGTGGCTGCCGTCGTAGAGTTCGACCGCATCCGGGATCTTCACGTCGAGTCGGCGCAGGCTCGCCTCGAGTGCGCGTGCGTCGGCGCATTCCAGCGTGATGCGCGGGTTCGGCTCCGCGGTCGGCGTGCCATACCAGTCGTCCTTGAGCATCAGCACGGCGCCGCCGAGCTCGAAACCGACCTGCCGGCCGCCTTCGCTGGCGGGTGCGAGCCCCAGCGTTTCGCCATAAAACCTGTTCGCACGTGCGACGTCGCGTACCGCGAGCGCGACAACCTTCACGCATTTCAATCCGGAAGCGGGGTTGGTCATGATGATCTGCCATCGAAGCGGAATCCGTCGGCACGGGCCGGTTTCTGCGTCCGGCAAGGGGGGACCCCGGAGGAGGAGGGCCGCCGCGCCTCCGACGCGGCGGGACGGTCCCGGCCGCGGGGAAGGGGCGGCCGTTCATCCTTCACGCTAGCACGCGCCGGGCGAAACGCCAGACGTGCAGGATGAGCGCGGTTGGCCTCCGCGCGGCATCACGGCGAAGGCGGTGCGATCTACCCGGAATGCGTATGCCGTAGTCCCCGGGGGCTGCGCTTTTCTCCGAACTTTCACACTGTTACAATTGGTTTCAGGGGGCGGCGCCCTCCGGTATCATTCGTTCCGAATCCGTTCGGGCATGCGCGGGGAATTTCACCCGGGTCCGTGCCGCCCGGTGCATCCGCAGCTATCCCGGCTGGACATCCGCGTATGACTTACGACCTACTCAGCATCCGGCGCGCCGGGGCTGGCTTCACGCTGATCGAGCTTATGGTCGCCGTCGCGATCGTCGCGATCCTCGCGGCGATCGCGGTTCCGTCCTACACGCAGTATGTGCAGCGCAGCCGGATCACCGAGGCGACGAACGAGCTGTCGACCCTGCGCGTGCGCCTCGAGCAGTTCTATCAGGACAACCGCAACTTCGGCTCGACGGCGACGGGCTGTGGCGTTGCGGTGCCCGCCTCGGACGCCTTCGATTTCACCTGCAACAACGGTGGCGGCAGCAACCAGACCTTCCTCGCGACGGCGAACGGCAAGGCCTCGCGCAACATGGCCGGCTTCACCTTCACGATCGATCACGACAATCTGCGCCAGACCACCGCCTTCCCCGGCGCGAGCGGCTTGCCGCGCAATTGCTGGATTGCGCGCGCGGGGGATGCGTGCTGAACGGTGTCCGGCGGACGTCGCGGCAGAAAGGTTTCACCCTCGTCGAGGCGCTTGTCGCGGTCGGCGTTCTGGCTGTTCTGGCATCGCTCGCGGCCCCGAGCTTCGAATCCACCTTCGTGCGCTTCCGCGTGCGGGTTTCGGCAGAGGGGCTCATGTCCGGGTTGCAGCTCGCGCGCTCCGAGGCCCTGCGCCGCAACCAGGCCGTGCGTTTCACGCTCGACGACGGGCGTGGCAACTGGTCCGTCGCGACGCTGAGCCCCGCCCGCAGCATCCAGACGTCCACGGGCGCCGCGGCTGCGGGCGTGACGATGACGACGAACGCCTCGCAGACCGCCGTCGTCTTTCTGGCGAGCGGGCTCGTGGACACCTCCTCCGCCCGGCTCGAGCGGATCGACCTGAGCACCCGTGTTCCCGGCGTGAACAGCTGGCGTGTCGAGGTCCACGGCGGCGGTCAGGTGCGCATGTGCGATCCCGCCGTCACGGACGCCAACGATCGGAGGAGGTGCTGATGTCTGCGGTGCTGTCCGGTCCGATGCGGCAACGCGGTTTCAGCCTGATCGAGGGGCTGATTGCGATTGTCGTGTTTTCGCTCGGCGCGCTCGGGATGATCGAGATGCAGGCACGTGCAGTGCAGCTGAGCGTCGATGCGAACGAGCGCGCGAACGCGAGCTTCCTGATCAACAAGCTCGTCAGCCAGGTCGCCCTGCAGGACGCGACCACGGCCGTTCCCGATCCCTCGGCCGACTTCCTGCTTGCGCGCCGCGCGTGCAGCGACGGCATCCCGGACTCCCATCCGGCTGCCGCTTGGATGCGCGAAGCGTGTGCGGCGTTCGACGACGCGAAAATCACGATCGCCCGCCCGGTCGGCGTCGGTACGGGCTTCCTCACAATCACGCTCGAATGGCGCGGGCGCTACAAGATGAACGACGGTGCCGCGGTCATTCGCGACGATCACCGCCTCGACATCACCAACCGCTTCCAGTGGCAGTCATGACGCAGCACGCAACCGGTCGCGCACAGGCGGGCATTTCGCTCGTCGAGATGATGGTCGGCATCGTGGTCGGCCTGATCATCGCGATCGCGATCACGTCCTCGGTCGCGGCCATCGGCAAGCAGTTCCGTATTACCGGCGCCGGTGCGAGCGCTGCCGAAAGTGCCCAGTTGGGGCTCGCGATGGTGGAGCGCGATGCGCGCATGGCCGGCGCGGCGGTCTTCAGCGGTTCGGTGGCGACGATGTGCCCGCGGCTGAATGCCTACGATGCCACCAAGGTGCCCGCGACGACCAACGATGGCACCCCGATCGGGGAAGCCTGGCCGCCAGTGCGCATCACCGACGGCGGCACGGGCTCCGACACGATAGACCTGATCCTCACGCCGCCGGCCGCCACGATCAACCTGAACGTCGCGGTCACCAAGGAATTGCCCACCAGTTCGTCGGTGCTCAAGGTGAGCGAGCCCGGTGGCCGCCTCGCGGTGGGCGACCTCGTGCTGGTCGCGCAGCCGCCGCCCAACACCTCGGGCTACCCCTGCACGCTGATCCAGGTGACCGACATCACCGGCAACTGTACCGACGGTGCCACCGGCTGCAACGTGAATTTCGGCTCCGGCGAATCGGTGTACAACCCCCCCAATGCCAACACGGCGTTCTCGATCACGGAGCCCTACGGCCCGGGCTCGGTGCTGATGAAGATGCCGACCTTCACCTACACGCGCTATCGGGTGCAGTGCAATTCGCTGCTGCGGCACGACGCCGGCATCACGCCGTCGTGTACCGGCACGCCGTCCTACCGCGACAGCGCGCTCGCCGCGGGCATCGTGATGCTGAAGGCGCAGTACGGCATCTCCAATGCCGGCAGTGACGCGATCGTCCAGTGGAAACGGGCGTCGGCGATCGCGGCGGGCGAGATGGCGCGCGTGAAGGCGGTGCGCGTCGCGATCGTCGCGCAGAGCGCGGAAGTCGATGGCACGCAGGTGACCTCCTCGGCACCGGTCGTCTTCGACGGCTCCCAGACGCTGGATCTGTCCGCCCTCAGCCTGCCGCCGGGCAAGAGCTGGCAGAACTATCGCTACCGCGTGCATGAGACAGTCGTCCCGGTGAGGAATTCGGCATGGAACCGCTGACGGTGCGCTGCTCTCCCCGGGGCCCTGCCGCCGCGCGTGCGTCGGGAGCGGTGCTGATCATCGCCCTGGTCGTGCTCGCGCTCATGAGCCTCGCTGCGGCCTCGGTGATCCGCTCGACGGACACCGGCACCCTGGTCGCGGGCAATCTCGCGTTCCGCCAGGCCACGATGCACGCGTCCGACGTCGCCGTCGATCGTGCGTGGGAAGAGTTGGTGCAGGGGACCTACGCCGGCAAGGCCTATTATTACGGCACCCGCCAGACCGCCTCGCCCGACTTCAGAACCGCGGCGGCCGTGGCATCCGCGGCGGTGTGGGACGCCAATGCCGTGCCCTGCACCGACGAGCGCGGCATGGTGGTCGATTGCGCCGCCGAAACCGGGGGCTACCGCATCCAGTACGTCATCGAGCGCCAGTGCGAATCGGTGCCGGACGCCAGCGACGTGAACAGCATCAAGGCACGCTGCGCGATCGATCCGCTCAGCGCGTCGGCCACCAGCCCCGGTGATCTCGGCGTGTTCTTCAGGGTCCTGGTGCGGGCCCGCGGGCCGCGCGGCACCGTCAGTTTCTACGAAGTGATGTACAGCGGCCCCGCGGCCTGACCATCCGCTTTTTCCCCGGAGCAAGACCGTGCGCAACCCGATCGTCCGACGCTGCCTGATCCTGCTGGCCGGCCTCATCCATCTCGCCGCGTTTGCGCCGGCTGCCGCGGCCGAGACCGACCTCGCGAACATCCCGATGGCGGTGAGCAACAACGCGCCGGCGAATTTCATGTTCATGGTCGACAATTCGGGTTCGATGAGCAACATCGTGCCCGAGTCGCCGTATGCGGCGACCGGGGCGTCCTACCTGGGGGGCGCGTGCACTGCCTCCAGTCAGGCGGTGCAGACCAGCAACGAGGTGTATCTGCGTGTCGTCAACGGTGTGCCCAAGGCTCAGCTCGCGAACCGGGTCGGTTCGGGCGGATCGAGCACCGATTGCACGAGCGGATGCGATGTCGGCACGGCGTCAGGGCAGGTGTGCTTTGTCGATGAGGCCGTCTACACGAATGTCCGCCTGCTCGCGACGGAGAGCTGCGGCACCAACTGCCGGACCGCGCTGGGCGCGAGCTACCTGCCGGCCGAGTATTCCGGCCGCTATCTCAACTGGTACTTCCGCACCGGCACGCTCACGGGCTGGGGGGAGCGCAAGCCGCAAACGCGGACGCGCCTGGAAGTCGCCAAGAAGGCCACCAAGACCGCACTCGACACCATCCCGCTGCAGACCACCACGACTGCCGTGAAGGCGCGCGTCGGTCTCACGACCTACAACGGGGGCGACGGCGGGCTCCTGGTGCGCGGACTCGCGAACCTCGACGCCTCACACCTCACCAATCTCAAGTCCAGCATCGACGGCCTCGCGGCCACCGGCAGCACGCCGCTTTCGGAAACGCTCGCCGACATCGGCCACTACTTCACGCTCGGCTACACGGGCAACCTGACGATACATCCGGGCGCAACGACGCCGACGACCGTGAGCATCGCGCAGCTCTTCAAGCAGGGCACGTCGGCCCCGCACAGGTTGAGCGGCACGTTGCCGACGGGCTGCACCGGCCTGTCCTGCCCGGTTCAGTACTGGTGCCAGCGCTCGATTGCCGTGCTGATGACCGACGGACGTCCGCAGCAGGACCAGGCCCTGTCGAACAACGAGTCCCTGTGCGACTACGACGGCGACAGCGGCGGCTGCACGACCAGCGGCGCCAGGGCCTATGACCAGAAGAACGGCGGTACGGCGACGAACCACACCGGGCACCTCGGCGGCGCACACAGCTACGAGAGCGCGGGCAGCGACTACCTCGACGACGTTGCGCAGGCGCTCTTCGAGACCGACCTGCGGCCCGATCTCTCCGCGCCGGGCGGCCAGGCATCGTTGAACAACCTGCGCACCTACACGGTGGGCTTTGCCGACCGCCAGGCGCAGGACGATCCGCTGATGCAGGAGACGGCGCGCCAGGGCGGCGGGCTGTTCCTCTCCGCAGAGAACGAGGAGTCGCTGACGCGGGCCTTCGTCGGTGCGCTCAACGACGCGCTCGACAAGGATAGCGCGGCCGCCGCGGTCGCCGTGACCAGCACGCAGCTGACCGCCAACAGCATCAGCTATGCGTCGAGCTTCACCTCGGGCTACTGGACCGGCGACCTCGAGGCCTTCTCGGTGGATCTCGCAAGCGGCCTGCCGATCACGCCGCGCCTGTGGTCGGCGCAGGCACGGCTCGACGCGCTCGCGAGCCCGCAGTCGAGCCGCAGGATCGTCTCCTGGACCGGCAGCAGCGGCAGCGCGTTCACGGGGGCGAACTTCCGTGACGATGCAATCGGCCTCACGACCGGCGTCATCGACTACCTGCGCGGCGACCGTTCCGGCGAGGGCTCCATCTATCGGCGTCGCCAGCACCTGCTCGGCGACATCATCAACGCCGAGCCGGTGATCGTCAGCTACGGCAGCTCGACCGTCGTCTATCAGGGCGCCAACGACGGCATGCTGCACGCCTTCGACGGCGGCGCGGGCGCTGTCGGTGGCAGCGAGCTGTGGGCCTACGTGCCGAAAATGCTGCATTCGCGTCTGTGGAAGCTCGCCGAGCCGACCTATGCGCATGAGTACTTCATCGATGCCACGCCCGCGGTCGCCGACGTCGACGTGTCCGGATTCCGGCGCAAGATCCTCGTCGGCGGCCTGGGCAAGGGCGGATCGGGCTACTACGCACTGGACATCACCGACGGCACGGCGGCGAGCGAGACAGCCGCCGCAGCCAAGGCGCTGTGGGAGAAGGTCCCGGCGGCCGACAGCGGCTTCAGCTTCGGCACGCCGCTGATCGTGCGCACGCCCAACGATGGCTGGGTCGTGCTCGTGACGTCCGGCTACAACAACGGCACGAGCGACGGTGGCGACGGTCTGGGGCACGTGTGGGCGCTCGATCCGCGAGACGGCACGGTACTGCGCCATATCACCACCCCCGCCGGCTCGCCGTCGACGCCCGCAGGCCTGACCCACCTTGCCCGCCTGAGCAATGCCGCGCCCGACGAGGTGACGCGCTTCGCCTACGGTGGCGACCTGCTCGGCAATGTCTGGCGCTTCGACCTCGCGAACTGGTCGGCAACGAAGATCGCCGCACTCGCCGACGGCAGCGGCGCGGCCCAGCCGGTGAGTTCCGCGCCGGTCGTGCGCCAGGTGCGCGGCACCGGCGACAAGTTCTACGTCTATGTCGGCACCGGCCTGTACCTCGGCAACAGCGACGTCCCGGGCAATACGCCGGTTAACGCCCATGCGACGCAGACCCAGTCGATGTACGGCATCATCGACGACACGACGCTCGCCACGCCGACGCTGCCCGATATCCGCGGCAGCAACGGCACCAGTTGTCCGGGCAATGGCGGAAACGGCGACTTCGTCTGCCAGCGCGTCGCGAGTTCGTCGACCAGCACCTTCACGCTGACGACGAACACGCTGCAAGTGGCCAACAAGGGTTGGTATTTCGACCTTCCGATCGCGAATGGACGCATCAACACCCACCCGGCGGTCACCACGACCGGCGTGCTGGTGTTCACGGTGAATGTTCCGACCACCGCAATCTGCGATCCGGGCGGGTCGAGCTGGTTCTTTGCCGTGGATGCCGACACCGGCGGCGCAGTGCGACGCTCGACGACCGGCACGAGCACCTTTGAAAGCGGATGGTATCTCGGCAATGCGTTGGGCAGCCGGCCGGTGATCGTCGACACCTCGTCCGGCAAGCGCGCGCTGATCCGCATGTCGGACCGTACCGTCAAGAATCCGACGATCCCGGAGATGGGCGGGAGCCCGCCGACGAAGTGGCGCCGGGTGTACTGGCGCGAGCTGATGTAGTCCCTCCGCCGGCTTGGCACCGGCGGAAATTTTCCATAGAATCACTCGCTTGCCGAGGAGCGCTGCGACCCGATACTAGCGGGCCAGGCTCGGCAACCGAACAACGGCGCTCGCAAACCACCACCGGGGTTTGCCGCGCCGTTTGCTTTTGTGCGCTCCTGCGGCTTTCGCCCGGTGCCTGTGAATTCGCCAGACCGAGGTAGACCATGCAAGCCGACCGCAGCCAAGAACTCCGCGACCTTCTCGCCCGCCGCATCCTGATCCTCGACGGCGCGATGGGGACGATGATCCAGCAGCACAAGCTGGGCGAATCGGACTACCGCGGCGAGCGCTTCAAGGCGCACCCGAAGGATCTCAAGGGCAACAACGACCTGCTGGTGCTGACGCGTGCCGACGTCGTCGCCGGCATCCACCGCGCCTACCTCGACGCCGGCGCGGACATCATCGAGACCAACACCTTCAACGGTACGCGCGTGTCGCAGGCCGAATATGGCCTCGCGGATCTCGCCTACGAGATCAACGTCGCGGGCGCGCGCCTCGTGCGCGAGCTGTGCGACGAATACACGGCGAAGGATCCGGCGAAGCCGCGCTACTGCGCGGGCGTGCTCGGGCCGACCTCGCGCACGCTGTCGATCTCGCCCGACGTCAATGATCCGGGCTTCCGCAACATCAGCTTCGATGCGCTGGTCGATGACTACTACGACTCGGCGCGCGGCCTCCTCGAAGGTGGGGCCGACCTGCTGCTGATTGAGACGATCTTCGACACGCTGAACGCCAAAGCCGCGGTATTCGCGGTCGAGAAGCTCTTCGACGAGACCTCGCGCCGCGTGCCGGTGATGATCTCCGGCACGATCACCGACGCCTCCGGCCGCACGCTCTCGGGCCAGACCGCCGAAGCCTTCTGGAACTCGCTCGCGCACGCACGGCCGATCTCCTTCGGCCTCAACTGCGCGCTCGGCGCGAAGGAACTGCGCCAGTATGTCGAGGAGCTGTCGCACGTCTGCGATACGCACGTCTCCGCGCACCCGAATGCCGGCCTGCCGAATCCGCTTTCGCCGACCGGCTACGACGAGACGCCCGAAGCGCTGGCGAGCGCGATCCGCGAATGGGCCGAAGCCGGCCTCGTGAACATCGTCGGCGGCTGCTGCGGCACGACGCCGGCGCATATCGCGGCAATCGCGCAGGCCGTCGCGGACGTGGCACCGCGCGCGGTGCCGGAAGTCGAGAAGAAGCTGCGCCTGTCGGGTCTGGAACCCTTCAACGTCGGCGCCGACAGCCTCTTCGTGAACGTCGGCGAGCGCACCAACGTCACCGGCTCGAAGGCTTTCGCGCGCATGATCCTCGAAGGCCGCTTCGACGACGCGCTCGCGGTGGCGCGCCAGCAGGTCGAGAACGGCGCCCAGGTCATCGACATCAACATGGACGAGGCGATGCTCGATTCGCTCGCCGCGATGGAGCGCTTCCTCAAGCTCATCGCGTCCGAGCCGGACATCTCGCGCGTGCCGATCATGCTCGACTCGTCGAAGTGGAGCGTGATGGAGGCGGGCCTGAAGTGCATCCAGGGCAAGGGTGTCGTCAACTCGATCTCGATGAAGGAAGGCGAAGCCGAGTTCCTGCGCCAAGCGCGCCTGTGCCGCCGCTACGGCGCCGCGGTGATCGTGATGGCCTTCGACGAGAAGGGCCAGGCCGACACCTATGCGCGGAAGACCGAGATCTGCAAGCGCGCCTACGATCTCCTCGTCGGCATCGGTTATCCGCCCGAAGACATCATCTTCGACCCGAACATCTTCGCGATCGCGACCGGCATCGAGGAGCACGACAACTACGCCGTCGATTTCATCAACGCCGTCGCTTGGATCAAGCACAACCTGCCCTACGCGAAGACCTCGGGCGGCGTGTCGAACGTGTCCTTCAGCTTCCGCGGCAACGACCCGGTGCGCGAGGCGATCCACACGGTCTTCCTCTACCACGCGATCAAGGCCGGCTTGTCGATGGGCATCGTCAACGCCGGCATGCTGGGCGTGTACGACGACCTCGAGCCCGCGCTGCGCGAGAAGGTCGAGGACGTGGTGCTGAACCGTCACCCGGGTGCGGGCGAGGCGCTCGTGGAGTTCGCGCAGTCGGTGAAGGAAGGCAAGGCGAAGAACACCGGGCCGGACCTCGCGTGGCGCGAGTGGTCGGTCGAGGAGCGACTGTCGCACGCGCTCGTGAAAGGCATCACCGACTTCGTCGTCGCGGATACCGAGGAGGTGCGCGCGAAGCTCGAAGCCGCAGGACGCCCGCCGCTCGCGGTGATCGAAGGCCCGCTGATGGCCGGCATGAACGTCGTCGGTGACCTATTCGGCGCGGGCAAGATGTTCCTGCCACAGGTCGTGAAGTCCGCGCGCGTGATGAAGCAGGCCGTCGCACACCTGATCCCGTTCATCGAAGCGGAGAAGCTGCGCACCGGCGCGACCTCCAAGGGCCGCATCGTCGTCGCGACGGTGAAGGGCGACGTGCACGACATCGGCAAGAATATCGTCGGCGTCGTGCTGGGCTGCAACGGCTACGAAGTGATCGACCTCGGCGTGATGGTGCCGGCGGAGAAGATCCTCAACGCCGCGCGCGAGCACGGCGCGCAGGCGATCGGCCTGTCAGGCCTGATCACGCCGTCTCTCGAAGAGATGAGCCACGTCGCGGCCGAGATGCAGCGCCAGGGCTTCGATGTGCCGCTCTTGATCGGCGGCGCGACGACGAGCCGTGCGCACACCGCGATCAAGATCGCGCCGCACTACGGCCAGCCGGTGGTCTACGTGCCGGACGCCTCGCGCGCGGTCGGCGTCGTCACCGCGCTGCTGTCCGAAGGCGGTGCGGCCGATTTCAAGGCGCAGCTCGCCGCCGACTACGACAAGATCCGCGCCCAGCACGCCAACAAGAAGGGCGTGCAGCTCGTGAGCCTGGAGGCCGCGCGCGCCAACGCCTTCCGCTGGAATGGCGTCGCAGGCTATGCGCCGACCACGCCGAACACGCTGGGTGTGCAGGCGCTCGCGGTGCCGCTGGCTGAGCTCGTTGAATATATCGACTGGGGCCCCTTCTTCCAGACCTGGGACCTCGCCGGCCGCTTCCCGAAGATCCTCGACGACGAGCTCGTCGGCGAGACCGCCCGCAGCGTCTTCAAGGACGGCCAGGCGATGCTCGCGAAGATCGTCGCCGAGCAATGGCTGGAAGCGCGCGCGGTGTTCGGCCTCTTCCCGGCGAACAGCCTTGGCGACGACATCGCGTTCTATGCCGACGAGTCGCGCGGCGCGCCGCTGATGACCTGGCACGGCCTGCGCCAGCAGCACGAGCGTCCGGCGGACAAGCCGCACTATTGCCTCGCCGACTTCATCGCGCCCAAGGACTCCGGCGTCGCGGACTATGCCGGCGCCTTCGCGGTCACCGCCGGCATCGGCATCGAGGCGAAGCTCGCCGAGTTCGAGGCCGCGCACGACGACTACCACGCGATCATGCTGAAGAGCCTCGCCGACCGCCTCGCGGAAGCCTGCGCGGAGTGGCTGCACGCGCGCGTGAGGAAGGAGTTCTGGGGCTATGCCGCCGACGAGGTGCTCGACAACGATTCGCTGATCCGCGAGGAATACCGTGGCGTCCGCCCCGCGCCGGGCTACCCGGCGTGCCCGGACCACACCTCCAAGGGTGGGCTCTTCGCACTGCTTGATGCGACCAGGAATACGGGCATGACGCTGACGGAATCCTTCGCGATGAACCCGGCGGCCTCGGTGAGCGGTTTCTACCTCGCGCATCCGCAGGCGCGGTACTTCGCGGTGTCCAAGATCGGCCGCGACCAGCTCGAGGACTGGGCGAGGCGCAGCGGCAAGAGCGTGGACGAGGCTGCGCGCTGGCTCGCTCCGATTCTCTGACGCCTCCACGGCGGCGAGGGGTTACGCCTGCTTACCCCGCATCCGGTAGGTTGGGGCTAAGCTTGCAAGCAGGGAAGCCGGTGCGCTGTGCCGGCTCCCCGGCAATTGCGAAGGAGAATCTATCATGCGACAACGCGGACTATTCCGCCGGTCGCGCCGACCGGTCATGGTTAGAAGCGTCCTCGCGGGCATGCTGCTGGCGCTGGGCGCGCTTGCATTGCCCGTCGCCCACGCGCAGGACTCTCGCGGTACGACCACCGCCGAGGACGTCGGCCACGGTGTCGGGGCCACGATGCACGACATCGGCACTGGCGCGCGCGACGCCGGCAAGGATGTGGGGCAGGCGGCCGGGAACGCCGGGAGGGCGATCGGGCACACGGCCCGCGACGCCGCCGTGGTGACCTGGGATGTGATGAAGCGCACCGGCATCACAATCGGCCACACCGTGCGCGACAGCAGCAAGGCCTTCGTGCGCGGCCTGAAGGGCGAGCCCGAACGCTGAGTCAGCGCGCCGAGCGTGCCATGCTCGCGCCGATTCCTCCCGGCTGAGACGAACCCACGGTTTTCGAGCGAGAATCGTGGTTCTTTCCAATTGGAACGCCCCGGCGACGCCGGGAGGGGCGTGATGGATCTCAGCCAGATTACCGACGCGATCCAGCGGGACGCCGTTTGGGTCGTGTTCGTCAACGTATTGCTCCAGCAATTGGGCCTGCCCGTCCCGGCGGTGCCTACGCTGCTCGTCGCCGGCAGTCTCGCTGCGGGCTCCGGCCAGGCGGGCGCGATGCTCGCCGCGGCAGTGGGGGCCTCGGTCATCGCCGACTGGGTGTGGTATCTCGCCGGCCGGGTCTTTGGCTATCGTGTGTTGTCCGGCCTGTGCCGCTTGTCGCTCAATCCCGCTTCCTGCGTGACGCAGACCGAGGCGCGCTTCATGCGCTGGGGCGTGTGGTCGCTGGTCGTCGCGAAGTTCGTGCCGGGTTTTTCGACCGTCGCGCCACCCATCGCCGGCTCGCTGCGCATGCCCCTGCCGGGATTCCTCGCCGCCGCAGCAGCAGGGGCCGCGCTGTGGGCGGGGGGCGCCATCCTCGCCGGCTGGTGGCTGCGCGACGAGTTGCAGAGCGCGCTGGCGGCGATGAGCCGCCACGGCTCGACGATGCTGGCCGGGCTGGCGCTCGCGCTGGGTGCGTGGATCGCGTGGAAGCTGTGGCAGCGCTACCGCTTCGAGAAGCTCGCGGCGATCCCGCATGTCACCCCGTCCGAACTGATCGCGGCGATGGCGTCCGACGAACCGCCGCTGTTTCTCGATTTGCGCGGTGCGGCGCTGATCGCGACCAGGGGGGCGGTGGAGGGGGCGCGCGCGGCCGAGATCGACAAGCTCTTGCTCGCGGTAGGCGACTGGCCGCGCGAGCGGCCGATCGTGACGATGTGCGCCTGCCCCGGCGACGCGACCGCGGTGCGTGCCGCGCATGTGCTGGGCGAGCTCGGCTATGCTGCCGCGCGGCCCCTCCGGGGCGGCTACGAGGCCTGGCTCACGGCGAACCGCCCGGCCTGAGCGGTAGCGCTACTCGAACAGCGCGCCTACGCTCTCGCCGGTATGGATGCGCTCGATCGCCGAGGCGAAGAGCGGCGCGACGGTGAGTTGCGTGATCTTGTTCAGGCGCTTGCCAGGCGGCATATGCACGGTGTTGGTGACGACGATGGACTCGATCGGCGCGTCGCGCAGGCGCTCGATCGCCGGGCCGCACAGCACCGCATGTACGGCGCCCGCATGGATCGTGCGCGCCCCGGCGGCCTTCAGCGTGCCGATCGTCGACAGCAGCGTGCCGGCGGTCGAGATCTCGTCGTCGAAGAGCACCACGTCGCGCCCTTTCACATCACCGACCACTTCGCCGTGCGTGACGTTGGTGTCGCTGACGCGGCGCTTGTCGATGATCGCCATCGGGATGCCCAGGCGCTCGGAGAAGCGCCCGACGCGCTTCGCGCCGCCGGCGTCAGTGGCGACGGCGACCATGTGCGCGAGGTCGTGGTTGCGGCGGAAGTGCTCTGCAAGGGTCGGAATCGCGGTGAGGTGGTCGACCGGCACGGAGAAGAAGCCGTGCACCTGGTCGGCGTGCAGGTCCATCGTCAGCACGCGGTCGGCACCCGCGGTCTTGAGCATGTCGGCGATCAGGCGACCGGTGATCGAGATGCGCGGCGCGTCCTTCTTGTCCGAGCGAGCGTAGGAATAGTAGGGGATCACGGCGGTCACCCGCCGCGCCGAGGCGCTGCGCAGCGCGTCCAGCGTGATCATCAGCTCCATGATGTGGTCGCTCACTGGCTCGGTGAAGGATTGCACGACGAACACGTCGCGCTCGCGCACGTTCTCGTGGATCTGCACGTGGAGGTTGTCGTTGGAAAAGCGCGAGATTTCCAGCGGGCTCAGGGCCAGTCCGAGCCTCTCGCAGATTTCCGCAGCCAGCGCGCGGTTGGAGTTGCACGCAAAGATGCGCAAGGCGTCGTTCATCGCATTCGCTCCGGTAGCGGTCGTGCCGCGCCGCGGGGCCGGCGCAACATCCTGTTGCGAATTGTAGCTGTCACGGCGGGGTCGCGGCAGCGGGCGATGACGTCGGAGGGTAACTCAGGCGCCCGGAAGCCCTCGTGCTTTATCCCCTTCAAGGGTCGGCGGCGGGCTCTCGCCGAGCACCGCTCTGCGCCGGCGGAGCGAAGCGAAGATTCCCGGGGGGCGGGGCGATCGGCGTCAGCATGATCCCCCCTTCCTCCCCGTTTGGGGCGTAGCGCTCAGGTGCGCGGCTCCTGCTGCTGGAAATAGGCCACCCATTCGGTACGGCTGATCTTGCCGTCGGAATCGGTGTCGATGTCGCCGAAATACTTCACCAGTGGTGCCGAGGCACGTGCTTCTTCGCTGTCGATGCGGCTGTCGCTGTTGCGGTCGAGCAGGCCGAAGACGTAGTTCACGTCCGGTTCCGGTTCGGTGGCGCGTTGCGACTGGGAGTCGAGGGCGACGGGCGTGAAGGCGCCGGCGGCCCCAGCGAACAGGGGGGCCAATACGCTCAGCGTGAGCGTGGCCCAGATCAGGCGTTTGGTGAGCACGTTGTTTCTCCATCCTGGTGGATCCTGCGGGAACTGCAGGACACCTCCGCCACTGTGCAAGCGCCGGGCCAGTCATGGAAAAATGTTTTGTATCAACGTGTTGAATGTGATGGGATGGCTGCGGCGGCCCTTGCGGGCGCAAAACCGTCGCCTGATGGCGACGCCGCCGCCCGGCTGCGCCATGCGAGCGGCGCGCGGCGCGGCGCTGGCGCTGTCGCTTGGCAGCGACGACTGTGCGGTGAATTGCGACGTCGGGCCGCTCAACGATAGAGCAGGAAGGGTTCGCGCGCTGCGGTCCAGGCGCGCTCGTCCGGGACGGTCAGCGCATCGAGCTCATCCGGCGCCGCGGCCGGATCGTCCACCCAGCGGCGCAGGACCTCGCTGCCGTTGATGAGGTCGATCGCGAGGCGGTCGTGCTCGTACTCGTAGGGGAAGTCGCGCCACAACGGATAGTCGGGCTGCAGGGCGCGCAGCGCCTTGAAGGCGAGCGCCTGCACGCGCCACGGGCGGAACGCGGCGTGGTCGTAGTGCGCGGGATCCTCGACGTGGACCTGCAGGCCGCTGCACAGCCTGCCGGCGTGCTTGTGAAAGGTCGGCTCGAACCAGCACTCGCGCAGCACGCAGCCTGCGAGCCAATGCGGGGCGAGACGCTGCATCTCGGCGCGGATCGCGCACGCGTCGATGTCGGGCGCGCCGAAGAGCTCCAGCGGGCGCGTCGTGCCGCGGCCTTCCGACAGCGTCGTGCCCTCGAGCATTACGGTGCCCGCATAGGCGCGCGCCATCGACAGGTTGGGGGCGTTGGGGCTGGGGTTGATCCAGCTGCGCTCGCCCAGCGGCCAGCCGAAGCCGGGGCCGGCCTCCGGCTGCCAGCCCGCCATCGCGATCACCTCGCACTCGACGTCCAGCTTCAGGGTGGCGACGAACCAGCGCGCCAGTTCGCCCATCGTCAGGCCGTGGCGCATCGGCAGCGGACCGGCGCCGACGAAGCTCTCCCAGCCGGGGCGCAGCGTCAGGCCTTCCACCGGCCGTCCGGCGGGATTGGGGCGGTCGAGCACCCACACCGCCTTGCCGTGGCGCGCAGCGGCTTCGAGCACGTAGCGCAGCGTGGTGATGAAGGTGTAGATGCGGCAGCCCAGGTCCTGCAGGTCGACGAGCAATACGTCGAACGTGTCCATCATCGCGTCGGTGGGCCGGCGCACCTCGCCGTACAGGCTGTATACGGGAATGCCGTGCACCGGGTCGATGAAGTCGGGCGATTCGACCATGTTGTCCTGCTTGTCGCCGCGCAGGCCGTGCTGCGGGCCGAAGGCGGCGCTGAGCGTGATGTCGGGCAGGGCGCCCAGTGCGTCGAGCGAGTGCGCGAGCCCGCGCGTGACGGATGCGGGGTGGGCGAGCAGGGCGACGCGGCGGCCGGCGAGCGGGCGGCGCAGTGCGGGGTCTTCGAGCAGGCGGTCGAGGCCGAACCGGATGGAGGCGGTCATGGTGTGCGGGAGGTTTGCGCCGCGTTCAGGGCCGGACCAGGGGCAGCGTGAAGGCGTCGCGGAGGTGGAAGTCGGGGCGCGCACTGGGGTGGCGCAGGGCCCAATAGGATAGCGTGCCGTCGAGCGTTTCGACGACGGCCGTGAGCCCGAGCTCGAGCGGCGAGCCCTGCGGCAGGGCGGCCGCGTCGAGCGTCACGTCGAGCACGAGCCGGCCCGTTTCGAGGCGCGACGCGATCAGCGGGGCGGGCGGGACGATCCCGGGGACGCTGCGCTGGCGGTAGGCGTCGAAATCGTAGATCGCCCATTCGCCGGAGGGCGAGAAGTTGAATTCGCGGTAGGCCGGGTGGCCGGGAACGGCGACGAAGGCCTCGCCGCAGGTGTGCGCCCACAGGCCGTCAGCCGCGCGAGGGGCGCACTTGGCGGGAACGAGCACTTGCTGCACCTCACCCAGGAGTTCGAAGCGCAGCCGCAGGCCACCGCGGTCCTCGCGGAAGATGTGGACCGCGATCGAATCGATCGGGCCAGGAGCGCTTCCCGGGAAAGGGCGAAGTTGCGCCGTCGCCGTGGCGGTCACGGACGTTTGCCGCGCTCGAGCGCGATGCTGAGCGAGAGATAGGCGACCGGGCAGACTTCGTTCACCGGGTCCTTCGAGCCGCTCGCCGCCTGCTGGCTGCGGTCGGCGAATTCCTGATGGCGCGGCCCGATGTTCTGCGCGGTGAGTCCCAGCTGCACCGCGTGACCCGCGACGCGGGTGGAGTAGGTGATGTTCGCGTCCGCCGTCGTGTATGGCTTGGCGATGAAACGGTAGCGCGGCACGTAGCCGTCTCCGCCGGCGAGCGGCCCCATGCGCATCACGCTGATCATGCTCTTCCAGCCGCCGCCCCAATCCTGCAGCCAGCTGACCGCCGCGGTGTAGGGGGCGCTGCGGTCCTCGATCGCGGCGTTGCGGCCGTCGCGGTCGAGGATGGCGTGGGCGACGCGCAGCTCCGTGCCCGGCAGTGGGTGTGTCGACAGCTCGTACTCGATGCCGCGCAGCCGCACCGCGGAGTCGAGGTTCTCGTAGCGGGTGGAGCCGAGGCTGAACGGCAGCGGGCTCACGCTCGGCGACAGCAGGGGGGCGGGGTCGGGGTCCGGTTGCGGCACGCGCACGACGAAGTCGTGGATGTTCTCCTCGAACACGCGCACGTCCAGGGTCGTGTTCCAGGTCTCGAGGCGGCCGAAGTAGCCCAGTTCGCGCGCGCCGACGCGCGTCTGTTCGAGGTTCGGATTGGGCACGTAGGGGCGGACCAGTTCGAGGCCGCTCGCCGGGTCGATCGCACGGATGTCCGAGTAGCGCGAGAACACGTTGTTCTGGCGCAGGCCGCGGGAATAGCCGGCACGCAGCGTGTGCCCGGGGGCCGCCTGCCAGTTGACGAAGGCGCGCGGGCTGAGGTGGGTCTTCCCGCCCGAATACCGCTCCACCGCGCCTCCCAGGTTGAGCGTGACGTCGTCCTGCGCGCGCCACTCGACGTTCCCGGATGCGCGGTACAGGTACTGGGGGTCGGGGTTGCCGCTGAAGTAGAGGAAGGGCGCGTCGACATCCTCGCGCTGGGCCTCCACGCCCCACACGAACTGCAGTTCCGGGGCCGGGGCGCTGCGCCGCTGGATGCCGATGCTGTCGCGCACGCTTTTGCGGTTGCGGTTGAGCGGCACCGCCGGGAACATCGGCGCACTCGCGAGCCACTCCTCGCGCACGCGCTCGTGATTGCGGTAATAGTTGAGCAGCCATTCCGTGTCTGCGGAGTCGTTGTGCTGCCACTGCAGATGGATGTTTTGGCTTTGGTGCCTGCTGTGACGGGTGCCGTTGTTGTCGAACACGGAACCCTCGTAACCCTCGCCGCGCTCGCCGGTGTTGCTCGCAATGCGTACGAGCAGCGAGTCATCGGCGCCCATCTGCAGGTCGCCACGCAGGGAGAAGGTGTCGGTGCGGCGGGTGTCGTGCAGGCCGTCGAAGCCTTCGTCCCGCTGCGTTGCTGCGCTCATGCGCAGGGTGAGGGGGTCGTCGCCGCCGGACCAGGTGACTGTCGCGTCGCGGATGCGGTCGTCGCCGGCGCGCAGGTCGACCCGCAGTCCCGGATCCTCGACGCTGTGGCGGGTGATGATGTTGATGACGCCGAGGAAGGCGTTGGCGCCGTAGCTCGTCGCATTCGTGCCGCGCACCACCTCGATACGGTCGATCTCGTCGAGCGTGAGGGGCAGGGCGGTCCAGTCGACACCGCCGAAGGCGCTGCCGTTGATCGCCGAACGGCCGTCGACCAGTACCTGCATTTCGGTCGGGTAATCGCTCGACAGGCCGTGGTAGGTCACCCACTGCGCGTGCCCGCGTTCCTGTCCGATCTGCATCCCGGGCACGAGCCGCAGCACGCGCGCGAGGTCGCGATAGCCGGTCGCGGCGATCATCTCGCGGTCGATCACCGTCACTGCGCCGGGCACCTCGTGCCGGGGCTGGGGCAGGCGCGTCGCGCTCAGCACCATTGGCAGCTCCTCGAAATAGGGCGACTCGGCCGCGGATGCCGGTGTCGCCACGCCGGCAAGCAGTGCGAGCATCAGGTGCAGGCTGAGGGGGCGGATCGACGAGGCTGCCAACTGAATTTCGGTCCAGGAGCGGCGGATGCCAAACTTCTAATATTACCTGCTTCGTCAATCCAAAGGTGATAACCCGGATATTTCCGTTGAGTAATCGGAGGAATTCGATCCGCGGACAAGTGTAAAAATCCATTGCGCCCCGCGCCGCGGCCGGATGTCCGCAACGCGCGCCGGGCCGCGTTCCGCTCGCCGGCAGGGGGTGCCGTAGCGGCGACGCGACGCGCAACGCCGTGTAACACGGTGCCCGCTTGGCGCCGGAACACCGGTGGCACGATCGCGTCCCATTCTAGGCACGCACGGCCCGCGGCCGGTGCGCCTGCGTTTTCGAACCCTCTGGCAAGGAGCGACTGATGAACATCCGGACTGGCATTTGTGCAATCGCCGTGGCACTGGCGACGAGCGCCTGTGCGACCTGGGACGGCATGTCCGCGCGCGAGAAGAGCGCCGTGATCGGCGCGGGTGTTGGTGGCGTGGCCGGCGCGGTGATCACCGACGGCGGGGTGCTCGGCACCGTTGGCGGTGCGGCCATTGGCGGCGTGATCGGCGACCAGGTTGGCAAGAACCGCCGGCGCTGAGTGGCAGGCCGGCCGTGTGCCGGCCGCAATCAATCAGGAATTGCGGAACCTGTGCTGTGGTTGCGCAATTCGCGTGTCTTGCCGGCGGCGTGCTATATAGCGGGATTGTCCGTTTGATGACCCGTCATGATCGAATTCCTCACCGACCCGCAGCTCATTGTCGCCTTCCTCACCCTCACCGCGCTCGAGTTGGTGCTGGGTATCGACAACATCATCTTCATCTCGATCCTCGTCGACAAGCTCCCGCCGGAACGCCGTGCGTTCGCGCGCCGCCTCGGCCTGTTCCTCGCGATGTTCATGCGCCTGGCGCTGCTGTCCATCCTCGCGTGGCTTGCCGGCCTCAATCAGGCGTTGTTCGAGCTGTTCGGCCACGGTTTCTCGGCGCGCGACCTGATCCTGGCGGGCGGCGGCCTGTTCCTCGTGTGGAAGAGCACCGGCGAGATCCACCAGTTGATGGAAGGCGAGGAGGGCGAGGCGTCGTCCGCGGTCAAGGCTACCTTCTCCGCGGTGATCATGCAGATCATCGTGATCGACCTGGTGTTCTCGCTCGATTCGATCATCACCGCGATCGGCATGGTGAACAACCTCACCGTGATGATGGCGGCGGTGGTGGCGTCGGTCGGCCTGATGATGGTGGCCTCCGCGCCGATCGGCAATTTCGTCTCCAACCACCCGACCGTCAAGATGCTGGCGCTGTCCTTCCTGATGGTGGTGGGCGTCGTGCTGATCGCCGAAGGTTTCGGCCATCACGTGCCCAAGGGCTACATCTACTCGGCGATGGCCTTCTCGGTGGTGGTCGAGATGCTCAACATCCGCATGCGCAAGCGCGCGGCCCAGCCGGTGGTGCTGCACGAACCCTACGTTGCGGAGAAGCAGCCGGCGCGCTGAGGCGGACGCCCGCGCCGCCGATCTTGGCGGCGCCCGGACGGCGGTGTGGAGGGTTCAGCCCTTCGCGCCGCCGTTGCCGTTGACGCCCTGCTCGCGCTCCTCGCGAGCGACGGCGGAAAGGTCGCGCAGATACCAGAGCGCATAGCCGAATCCCGCGGCTGCCACCAGCGCCGTGAACATCAGCTTGCTGTCGAAGGGCAGGCCGGCGGCGAGATTCGCGATGACGACGTAGCCGAGGTAGCAGGCGGCGACGAGGCCCCCGAGGATGCGGGTCAGCGCGAAGACTTTGCGCTGGCGGAGCGTGGGCGTGGCTTTGGGCATGGCGGGCGAAGTCCGATGGAAAGGCGGGTCTGAACAGGCGCGCATCATCGCAGATTTCGGCGGATTTGCCCCCGTCGGCCGGTGGTGCCGGCTAATTCCTTGATAGAATTGCGTTTGTCTCCGCCGCGCCGATTCCGGCCGGCGGCTTTGTTTTTCTGCGAACCGATCCATGGCCGACATTCCCTCAGTGCCCCCCTATCCGCCCGAACTGATGCGCGACGTCGCGAAGCGCCGCACCTTCGGCATCATCTCCCACCCCGACGCGGGCAAGACCACGCTGACCGAGAAGCTGCTGCTGTTCGGCGGCGCGATCCAGCTCGCCGGTACCGTCAAGGCACGCAAGAGCGCGCGGCATGCGACCTCCGACTGGATGGAGGTGGAGAAGCAGCGCGGCATCTCGGTGACCAGCTCGGTGATGCAGTTCGAGTACCAGGGACACACCATCAACCTGCTCGACACGCCGGGCCACCAGGACTTCTCCGAAGACACCTACCGCGTGCTGACCGCCGTCGATGCGGCCGTCATGGTCATCGACGCCGCGAAGGGCGTCGAGGCCCAGACGATCAAGCTGCTGGAAGTCTGCCGCCTGCGCAACACGCCGATCATCACCTTCGTGAACAAGATGGACCGCGAAGTGCGCGAGACCTTCGACCTGCTGCAGGAGATCGAGGAGGTGCTGAAGATCGACTGCGCGCCGATCACCTGGCCGATCGGCATGGGCAAGACCTTCCGCGGCGTGTATCACCTGCTCGAGGACCGCGTGCTGCGCTTCACCGCGGGCGAGGAGAAGCGCAGCGAGGGCGAGCTCATCAAGGGCATCGCCAACGCCCAGCTCGACGAGCTCTTCCCGCTCGAGGTCGGCAAGCTGCGCGAGGACGTCGACCTCATTCAGGGCGCGTCGACCCCGTTCTCGCTCGGCGACTTCCTCGCCGGCAAGCAGACGCCGGTGTTCTTCGGCTCCGGTATCAACAACTTCGGCGTGCAGGAGATCCTGCAGGCGCTGATCGACTGGGCGCCGCCGCCGCAGCCGCGGGTAGCCGGCACCAGCGGGGCCGACACCCGCCTCGTGCAGCCGTCCGAGGCGCCTTTCACCGGTTTCGTGTTCAAGATCCAGGCCAACATGGACCCCAAGCACCGCGACCGCATCGCCTTCTTCCGCATCTGCTCGGGGCGCTACACGTCGGGGATGAAGGTCAAGCACGTGCGCGCGGGCCGCGACATGAAGCTCGCGAATGCGCTGACCTTCATGGCCAACGAACGGGTATTGATGGAAGACGGCGTCGCCGGCGACATCATCGGCATCCACAACCACGGCCAGCTGCACATCGGCGACACCCTCACCGAAGGCGAGAACCTCGGCTTCAAGGGCATCCCGTATTTCTCGCCGGAACTCTTCAGCGCCGCACGCCTGCGCGACCCGCTCAAGTCCAAGCAGCTGCAGAAGGGCCTGCAGGAGCTGGGCGAGGAAGGTGCGATCCAGGTGTTCGAGCAGGAAGGCGGCAACATGCTGCTCGGCGCCGTCGGTCAGCTGCAGTTCGAAGTCGTCGCGCAGCGCCTCAAGGACGAGTACAAGGTCGACGCGATCTTCGAGTCCGCCGACATCCACACCGCGCGCTGGCTCACCTTCCCGGACGAGCTCACGCGACGCAACTTCGAGCGCGAACAGTCGATGCGCATCGGCAAGGACGTCGACGGGAATCCCGTGTATCTGGCCTCCAGCCGCTACAACCTCGAAGTGACGATGGAAAAGTGGCCCAAGGTCGGCTTCCACGCGACGCGCGAACACGGCCAGGTACTGGCTTGAGCCACGCCACCGGGGCACGCCACTCCCGTTCGTCCTGAGCCTGTCGGAGCTCATACGAGGGCTTCGACGGGCTCGACACGAACGGTCCCGTGGCTGTCCGGTCGGTGGGAAATGCTGCGTCGCAGCATGGTGCAGCTGTTTCCTTCACGCAACACGGGTGTCTGAATGGCGTGGCGATGCTGGATAATCCCCGCATCTCATGCATGCGGGCGCCGACGTGTCAGGTAACACCAGCAACAAGAAGCCGCAACGGCGAGGGTGGTTCAGGGCGCTGCGGCGCTCGCTGTTCTGGCTGTGTGTCCTGGCGCTCATCGTCGGCGGCGTCGCGGCGTACTACGAAAGCGAAACGTCCTGGCTGCAGGCGCGCGAGATTCCTCGTTATGCGGCAAAGCTCGCCTACGAGGTCCAGCCCGGCCCGAGCGAGGCGATCCGCTTCCCCGAGCACGGTCCCTTCGACCAGCGCCTCGGCTACACCCAGCTGAAGGCATTCGCCGAGCGCCTCGCGGCGCGCGGTTACGCCATCGAACGCCAGGCGCGTTTTTCCGACGCCTTGCTCGACTACACCGGACGCGGCTATTTTCCGCCCTACCGCGAAAAGACACGCACGGGCCTGGCGGTCAGCGATGCGCGTGGCGACTCGCTGTACGCGACGAACTACCCGATCCGCCACTACGAGGATTTCGCAGCCATCCCCCCGCGCATCGTGCATGGGCTGCTGTTCATCGAGAACCGCGACCTGCTCGATCCCGAGCGGCCGCACATGAACCCGGCGGTCGATTGGGCGCGCTTCGGCCGCGCGATCGTCGCGCAGCTGGCGAAGGTCGTCGACGAGGACCTCAACACCCCGGGCGGCAGCACGCTGGCGACGCAGATCGAGAAATACCGCCACTCGCCCGACGGCGTCACCCACTCGCCGCAGGAGAAACTGCGCCAGATGGTGTCCGCGAGCGTGCGCGCCTATCGCGACGGCGCCGAGACGCTGCTGGCGCGGCGCGATCTGGTGCTCGACTACCTCAATACCGTGCCGCTGTCGGCCGCTCCCGTTTACGGCGAAGTACATGGCCTGGGCGACGGCCTGTGGGTGTGGTTCGGTGCCGATTTTGCGCGCGTGAACGCGCTGCTGGCGAGGGACGAGGCGAGCGGCGACGAACTCGCCGAGCAGGGCCTCGCGCTGCGCCAGGTGCTCGCGCTGATGATCGCGCACCGGCGGCCCTCGCACTACCTCGGCCGCGGCCGCGACGACCTCGCCAAGCTCGCCGACGCGCACCTGCGCATCCTCGCCGAGGGCGGACTGATCAGCGCCGCGCTGCGCGATGCGGGCCTTAAGGCGAAGCTCGTGTTCCGCGACCCGGCGGTCGACCCCGCGCGCGTGCCGGTGCCCGCGGACAAGGGCTCGACCCTGGTGCGCACGCGCATTGCGGGCATGCTCGACGTGTCGCTGTACGACCTCGATCGCCTCGACCTGCGGGCCTCGACCACGCTCGACGGCAAGCTGCAGGAGGTCGTCACCGAGTACCTGCGGGGGCTCGCCGAGCCCGAGTTCGGCCGCAACGCCGGCGTGATCGGCGAACGCCTGCTCACGCCGGCGCAGCTCGACAAGGTGCATTACAGCTTCACCCTGTTCGAGCGCACCCCCGGCGGCAATCGCGTGCGCGTGCAGACCGACACCACCGACCAGCCACTCGACATCAACGAGGGCAGCAAGCTCGAGCTCGGTTCCACGGCCAAGCTGCGGGTGCTCGCGACCTACCTCGAAATCGTCGCCGAATTGCACGAGCGTCACGCGCAACAGTCCGTGCCCGAGCTGCATGCGGTGCAGGTCGACTCGCGCGACCATATCAAGCGCTGGGCGATCGACTACCTGATCCGCACGGCCGACCGCAAGCTGCCCGCAATGCTCGAGGCGGCGCTCGAGCGCACCTATTCGGCGAGCCCCGGCGAGGCCTTCTTCACCGGCGGGGGCTTGCACACCTTCAACAACTTCCGCAAGGAAGACGACGGCCGCGTGCCGACGATCCGCCAGGCGCTGCAGGCCTCGATCAACCTGCCCTTCGTGCGCCTGATGCGCGACATCGTGCGCCACACGATGTACGAGGTGCCGGGCAGCACCGCGAAGCTGCTGCAGGACGACGACGACCCGCGCCGCAGCGAGTATCTCGCCAAGTTCGCCGACCGCGAGGCGCAGGTGTTCATGCGGCGCTTCTGGCGCAAGTACAAGGGACAGAGCCCGGAGAAGATCCGCGCGACCTTCATGGACGGCCTGCGTCCGAGTGCCGACCGCCTCGCGGCGGCCTACCGCTACCTGAACCCCGAGGCCGACCTGAAGACCTTCTCGGTCTTCGTGACGGAGCGCCTGCCGGCTGCCGACCTCGGCGAAGAGCGGCTGGCCGCGTTGTACAAGCGCTATGCGCCGGGCTCCTTCGACCTGCCCGACCAGGGCTTCATCGCACGCGTGCACCCGCTGGAGCTGTGGCTCGCCGGCTATCTCGCGACCCGTCCCGACGCGAGCTTCGACGAGGCGATCGCCGCAAGCAAGGCCGAGCGCCAGGCCGTGTACCGCTGGCTGTTCCGCACGCGCTACAAGGGCGCCCAGGACACGCGCATCTACACGATCCTCGAGGTCGAGGCCTTCCTCGACATTCACCGCCGCTGGGTGCGCCTGGGCTATCCGTTCAACCGCCTGGTGCCCTCGCTCGCGACCGCGCTGGGCAGCGCCGGCGACCGCCCCGCGGCGCTGGCCGAGCTGATGGGCATCATCGTCAACGACGGCGTGCGCCTGCCGACCTCGCGCATCGACCGCCTGCATTTCGCGCCCGACACGCCCTACGAGACGGTGTTCGCACGCCGCCCGGGCGAGGGCGAGCGCGTGATGTCCTCCGAGGTGGCCACGGCGCTGCGCGGCGCCCTGTCGGAGGTCGTCGAAGGCGGCACCGCGCGCCGGCTGGCGGGCGCCTTTACCGCACCCGACGGCACGCCGCTCGCGGTCGGCGGCAAGACCGGCACCGGCGACAACCGCATCGTGATCTCGGGCGCACGCGGACAGGTGAAGGGGGCGATCGCGATGAACCGCACCGCGACCTTCGTCTTCTACCTCGGCCCGCGCCACTTCGGCACCCTCACTGCGTACGTGATCGGGCCGGACGCCGCCTCGTTCAGGTTCACGTCCGGCCTGCCGGTGCAGATCCTCAAGTCGATGGCGCCGACCCTGCTGCCCTACCTGAGTCAGACCGTCGCCGAACCCGAGCCGGCGCGCGTGCCGCCGACCGAGCCCGCGCGCGAGGCGGAAAGTTCTGCCGAGGAGCCGGCGCGCGGCAATGCGGACGCCGGCATGGCGACCGGCGAGATCCGTTCGCTGGCCCCGGCGCCGGAGGGGCAGGGCGAGGCCGAGCACGCACGACCGCAGAATTGAAAGGATTTGTTTGATGGGTCGGCAACGGCGCGCCATGGCCGTTGAATACTCGGGATGCCGGCGTGTACGCGGTTGACGCGGGATGCGCCGGATCCGTCCGCCCCGCGAGGGGTTAGTCCGGAGTGACACCGAAATGGTCCGCAAGCTCAAGAATGCCCTGCGACTGCTGCTTCTCGTCCCGCTGCTGTTGGTCCTGACCGGCGCGAGCGGCACCGCCCTGGCCGATCCGCCCGCGCGCGCGGGCCGCTTGTCCGTCATCGAGGGCGAAGTCGCCCTGCGCCGCGACGGCAGCCACGACTGGGAAAGCGCGGCTGTCAACCTGCCGATCACCACCGGCGACGAGATCGCCACCGAAGCCGACGGGCGTGCCGAGATGCGCATCGGATCGAGCGTGCTGCGCCTCGACAAGGCGACCTCGGTCGAGGTGCGGCGGCTCGACGACGAACGTATCCGCGTGCTGCTGAAGGAAGGCAGCGTCGCCATGCGCATCCGCAGCGCCGAGCGCGAGGACGCGATCGAGGTCGAGACGCGCGACGGCGTCGCCGTGCCCGCCGAGCCGGGCCGCTACCGTGTCGACTTCGTCGATGCGGGAACCTTGGTAAGCAACCACGACGGCCATATCGATTTCCGCACCGACGACCGTCACGTCGGTGTCACCGAGGGACGTCGCGCCCAGATCTGGAGCGAGGGGCCGACCCAGGTGGTGTGGGACGAGCCCGACGAGGACGACTTCATGGAGTGGTCCTTCGCGCGCGACCGGCGCGACGACCGCATCGCGCGCAACCGCTACGTCTCGCCCGAGATGACCGGCGCCGAGGATCTGTACGAATACGGCGACTGGCGCGAATACGACGACTACGGCCCGGTGTGGTTCCCGCGTGACGTGCCCTACGGCTGGGCCCCCTACCGCTACGGCCGCTGGGTATCGATCGCGCCGTGGGGCTGGACCTGGGTCGATGACGCGCCGTGGGGCTTCGCGCCCTTCCACTACGGACGCTGGGTGCGCATCCGCGGCGTGTGGGCGTGGGTGCCGGGACGCTACATCGCCCGTCCGGTGTATGCGCCGGCGCTGGTCGCGTGGATCGGCACGCCCGGCGTGAGCATCACCTACTCGTCGGGCCTGCCCAACCTCAGTTGGTTCCCGCTCGCCCCGCGCGAGGTGTACGTGCCGTACTACCGTTACAGCCCGACCTACGTGCGCCAGATCAACATCACGCACGTCACCAACGTCGTCGAGATCGAGCGCGTGGTGCGCGAGCCGCGCCGCGTGCGCTACGCATTCCGCGACCGCAGCGAGGCAGTCACGCGCGTGTCGGAGCGCATCCTGCGTCCGCCCAAGCCCGTCGCGCTCGACGTCGAACGTCGGCGCGAGCACCGTGTGCGCGAATGGGAGCGGCGCGGCTTCCCGGTGCGCGAGGTCGTGCGCCCCGACGGTACGCGCGTGCGCACCGTGCAGCCCGCGCAGATCATGCAGCAGCGCGAGGAGCGCCAGCAGGCGGTCCGCGAACAACGCCAGGAAGAACGCCAGCAGCGCGTGGAGTCGCGCCAGGAGCGTACGGAGGCGCTGCGTCAGCAGCAGGCGCGCGAACGCGAGGAGCGGGCCGCACGCGAGCAGGAGCAGCAGCGTCAGCGCCTGCAGCAGCGCGAGCAGCAGGATGAGCGGCGCGAGCAGTTGCGCCAGGAACGGCGCGACGAGGGTGCGGCGCGGAAGGAGCGTCTCGAGGCGCAGCGTCAGCAGAACGCGCGCGAGCGCGAGGAACAGGTGCGTCGCGAGGCGGCACAGCAGGACGAGCAGCAGCGTCAGCGCTCGGTCCTGCGCGAGCAGCAGGAGCAGCGGCGTGACGAGGCCCGTCGTGCCCAGCGCGAGGAGGTCGAACAGCGCCAGCAGGAACGCCAGCAAAGGCTCGAAGCCCAGCGCCAGCAGGAGGCGGGTGAGCGCGAGTCGCGCCGGCAGCAGGTCGAGCAGCAGCGCGAAGAGCGCAGCCGCCAGCAGGCGCAGGAGCAGGAACGCCGTCAGCAGGCGATCCGCCAGCAGACGGAGCAGCGCGAGCGCGAGGTGCAGCAGCGCCAGATGCAGATCCAGCAGCAACGCCAGGCCGAGCAACAGCAACGCCAGGCCGAGCAGCAACAGCGGCAGGCCGAGCGTCAGCGCGTTCAGCGCGAACCGCAGCAGGACAATCGCCGCAGCAGCGAGGAAGAACAGCAGCGCCGCCGCCCGCCCTTCGGCCAGCCCGAGGGGGCGCGCTGAGCACGCATGTCGCAGGGTCTGTTGCAGTGCAGCGGTTGATTTTGGGGGGGTGAGGGCCTATCTTCTCGGGTCGCCCCTCCGAGTTCTGCTTCCTTGTCCGTCCATCATCCCAAACTCCGTTCCGTCCGCGATCGTGCCCGACAGGTGATCCTGTTCGAGGTCGGCGGGCTCGCGCTCATCACGCCGCCTTTTGCGTGGCTGAGCGGTGTGCCGATGGGCGATTCGGTCGGCCTGCTTGCCGTCGCGGCACTGATTGCCGCGCTGTGGAACGCGGTCTATAACACGGCCTTCGACTGGATCGAAGGCCGCATCACCGGCCGCACCGCGGACCGGCGCCCGTTCCGCATGCGTGCCCTGCACGCGCTCGGCTTCGAGGGTGGACTGCTGCTGATGACCCTGCCGGTGATCATGGCGTGGACGGGGATGGGGTGGGTGGACGCGTTGATCGCCGATCTCGGGTTGGCGACGGCGTACGTCATCTACGCCTTCGCCTTCAATCTCGGCTACGACCGCGTGTTCCCCATCGAAGCGCCCGCGACCGAGGGGCTCGTCCGTGCGAAATGAGCGCCCCGTGAGTGCCGCCGCGCCGGCGATCGAGTGCGACGCGGACCTGCGTGCCTTCAACACCTTCGCTCTGCCGGCGCGCGCCGCGCGGCTCGTCACGATAACGGACGCGGCGCAGCTTGCTGCGCTGATCGCGACCCCGGAGTGGACGCTGCCGCGCCTCGTGCTCGGCGGCGGCAGCAACCTCGTGTTGACGCGCGATTTTCCCGGTCTGGTGCTGAAGGTCGCCATCGCCGGACGCCGTCTCGTCGATGAGGATGCCGACGCCTGGTACGTCGAGGCCGGCGCGGGCGAGAACTGGCATGACTTCGTGCGCTGGACCCTGGCACAGGGCTGGGCGGGCCTCGAGAACCTGTCGCTGATCCCCGGTACGGTCGGGGCCGCACCGGTGCAGAACATCGGCGCCTACGGGCTGGAGATGGCCAAGCGTTTCCACGGTTTGCGGGCGGTGTCGCTGGAAACGGGCGAGATGCTGCGGCTGGGCCCCGCGGACTGCCGCTTCGCCTATCGCGACAGCGTGTTCAAACAGGAGCTCGCGGGCCGCGTGCTCATCACCGCCGTGACCTTCCGCCTGCCCAAGCGCTGGCAGCCGGTCACGGGCTATGCGGACGTCGCGCGCGAGCTGGCTGCGCGCGGCATTGCGCAGCCATCCGCGCTCGACGTCTCGGACGCCGTCATCGCCATCCGCCGGCGCAAGCTGCCCGACCCCGCGCGTCTGGGCAATGCCGGCAGCTTCTTCAAGAACCCGGTCGTCGATGCCGCCGTGCTGGCGCGTCTCGATGCCGCCCATCCCGACCTGCCGCGCTACCCGCAGCCGGACGGCCGCTTCAAGCTCGCGGCCGGCTGGCTGATCGACCGCAGCGGCTGGAAGGGGCGCGACCTCGGTCCCGTCGGCGCCTACGAGCAGCAGGCGCTGGTGCTCGTCAACCGTGGCGGCGCCACCGGCGCCGACGTCGAACGCATCGCGCGGGCGATCCAGGACGACGTGTTCGCGCGCTTCGGCGTGCATCTGGAGCCCGAGCCCGTCTTCGTGTGACGGCATCTGTGCCGTCCGTGGACCGAGTGCCAAAACCATGCTAAAAAGCGGGCTTTTGCCCGCCAGCGGCCTTGCTGTCGGCATGACTGCGTGCCGCTGCGGCCCGCGACTCTCCCCGGGGGAAACGAACATGGTCCGGAGCCGTCTGGCTCTTTTCGTGGCGCTGCTGATCGGCGGCGGCACCGGCACGGCATTTGCCGGAAACGATGCGGTGATGCAGCTGATCGCCAAGGCGGCATCCGATTCGGCCACCCGCACCACCCTCGTGCGCGAAGGCGATACGGCCTCGTTCTTCTGCAAGAATTGCCACGGCGAGAAAGGCATCGCGCGCTATCCCGAGGTGCCCAACCTCGCCAGCCAGAATCCGGCCTACATCGTCAGTCAGATCGACGCCTTCCTGTCCGGCAGGCGCCGCAACGAGTTCATGCAGGGGCTGATGAAGGTCCTTGGCGACCGGGAGAAGGCCGCCATCGCCTTGTTCTACGCGAACCAGCCGGCAACGCCTGCCGTCGCTCCACCGCCGGCCGCCGCCGCCGCGGGTGCGAGCCACTACAAGCGCCTGTGCGTGTCCTGCCACCAGGCGGACGGGCATGGTACCGAGACCTTCGCGCGCATCGCCGGCCAGCAGCCGGCCTACCTGCGCCTGAGCCTCAAGCGCTACCTGGCGCGCAGTGGCGAGCGCACCAATGCCGAGATGAGCGCCTCGGTCGGCCAACTCGGCGAGGCCAACATCGAGCCGGTCGTGCAGTACCTGGCGAGCCTGAAGTAGGCGCACGCGTCCTTCAGTCGGTGCGTCCTGCCGCGGCGAGGCCGCCTGCCGTGACGCAGGCGGCGACGCCGGTGGCGATCTCCTCGGCCATGCGCTGCTGGCGCTCCGCGTCGCGCAGGAGCAATTCCTCGTCGCGGTGCTTGAGCACCCCGGCCTCGAACAGCACCGCGGGCTGCTGCGCGCGGTAGAGCACGACGAGGTTGTCGTAGTAGTGGGTGGCGTGCTGCGCGTCGGCATACTCGCGGCGGCGTGCGTTCTTGTCGGTCGGCACGAAGCCCGCGCGCTGCAGCCGCGCGCCGATCGCCGAGGCACACATCAGGCTGCCCGCGGGGTCGGGATTGCGACGTGACACGAAAAGCGAATGGCCCGCCCACAGGTCGCTGAAATCAAGCGGGATGCCCTGCCATTCCCAGGGCGTGAGGTGCTGCTCGCCGACCGAATCGTGGTGGATCGAGATCAGGAAGACGGCTCCGGCAGCTTGTTCGGGGCGCGCCTGCAGCGATTCAATGAGGCCATCGGCGTTGATCAGCTCGGCTCGCAGGCCGAGCCGTTCGAGCGCGGCGACGACGCGCCCGGCGAGATCGCGGTTGAACTCGAACTCGGTGCGGCCGCGCGCGCTGATTGCGCCGGGTGCAGCCAGCGTGTGACCGACGTCGACGGCGATGAGGGGAGCTTCGCCGGCAGCCAACGGGGCGGGGAGTGCGATCGGCGCGAGGAGCAGGCCCAGCGCCGCCCGGGCCGTGCGTCGAAGGGGCGATGGCGGCTGGCGTCGTGCGCCCACGCGCTCAGCCGTCCGTGTTGCCGAGCCGTGCCGAGATCGCCTGCGCGCACGTGCGCAGCTTCGTCGCCATCGGGCCGTCCCATGCCGGGTCGAAGTTCGCGGCCGGGCCCATCGCGGTGATCGCCAGTGCGAGATGGTCGGTGTGGTCGAATACCGGCGCGGTGAAGGCATTGATGCCGGGGATCGGCTTGCCGACGGCACGGGCGAGGCGCTCGCGGCGCACTTCGGCGAGCCCTGACTCGAGTTCCTCGCGCGTCATCGCCCCGCCGCTGGCCGACAGGCGCGCGAACTCCTCCTCGACCAGTGCCGAGGTCATGCGTGCCGGCAGGAAGGCGGCAAAGGTGCGGCCGGTGGCCGACGTGAGCAGGTCCATCACGGTGCCCACACGCATATTCACATGCACCTGGCGGCTGCATTCCTCGATGCTGACGATGGTCGGACCCTGGTTGCCCCACACGGCGATCGCGACGTTCTGCTGGATCTCGTCGGAGAGACGGGCCGCCTCGGGGGTCGCGACGCGCAGCGGGCTCAGGCCGTGCAGCGCGGACAACCCCATCTGCAGCGCGAAGGCGCCCAGGCCATAGCGGCCGGTAAGCGGATCCTGCTCGATCAGGCCGAGCTTGCCGAAGCTCACCAGGTAGGGGTGGGCCTTGGCGGGCGGCATGCCGGCCTCGCGCGCGAGCTCCTTCAGGATCATCGGCGCACCCTGGCGCACCAGCGCCTGCAGCAGCGCGCCGCCGACTTCGATCGACTGGATGCCGCGCCGATCGCCGCCGTGTTTGCTGCCCGGCTCTTCCGGGCGCTCCGCGAGCGTTTCGTTGTCCAAGTTCTTGTCTCCCATGGAGCGCGAATCTTAGCAGTTGCGCCGATCGCCTTTCTTGATTGATATTCAACGATAGCAAACGAATTGACGATTAACAAATCGTTAGCTAGGATGAAATTGATCGCTCACGGCCCCCGCAGAAGTCCATGCCCGGGCAGACGAACTGTAGATTGGCGACCCGCTCGCAGAAGGCGGCGTCCGAAGCGATTGGAACACAGGAGGAGGATCCCGTGCTGAGCACGTACCAGTACCCGAAATTCGAATACCGGCGCCCGCCGGAGCTCGCCGAAGGGCGGGAGGGGAGCGACGGCCGCTATCCGGTCGTGGTCGTCGGCGCCGGCCCGGTGGGCCTCGCGGCGGCGATCGACCTCGCGATCCACGGCGTGCCGGTCGTGCTGCTCGACAACGACGACACGGTGTCGATCGGCTCGCGTGGCGTGTGCTATGCGAAGCGCGCGCTCGAGATCATGGACCGCCTCGGCTGCGCCGAGGAGATGGTGCAGAAGGGCGTGTCTTGGAACGTCGGCCGCACCTTCTTCCGCGAACAGGAGGTGTTCAACTTCAATCTGTGCCCGGAGCCCGACCACCACCGCCCCGGCATGATCAACCTGCAGCAGTATTACCTCGAGGAATACCTCGTGCGCCGCGCGCAGTCGCTACCGAACATCGACCTGCGCTGGAAGAACAACGTGATCGCGGTGAGCGACCACGGGGAGCGCGTCGCGCTGCGCGTCGAGACCGCCGACGGCGCATACTCGATCGACACCGACTGGCTGGTGGTCGCCGACGGCGCGCGCAGTCCGATCCGCCACATGATGGGGCTGGACATCGAAGGCAAGATCTTCATGGACCGCTTCCTCATCGCCGACGTCGTGATGAAGGCGGACTACCCCACCGAGCGCTGGTTCTGGTTCGATCCGCCCTTCCATCCGAACCAGTCGGTGCTGCTGCACCGCCAGGCCGACAACGTGTGGCGCATCGACTTCCAGCTCGGCTGGAACGTCGATCCGGAGGAGGAGAAGAAGCCCGAGAACGTGATTCCGCGCATCAAGGCGATGCTCGGATGGCACGCCAATGAGGACCGCGAATTCGAGCTCGAGTGGGTCAGCGTGTACACCTTCCAGTGCCGCCGCATGCACGCGTTCCGCCACGGGCGGCTGCTGTTCACGGGGGATGCCGCGCATCAGGTCTCGCCCTTCGGCGCGCGCGGCGCGAACTCCGGCATCCAGGACACCGACAACCTCGTGTGGAAGCTCAAGCTGGTGCTGGACGGCAAGGCGCCCGCGGCATTGCTGGATACCTATTCCGAGGAGCGCGTCGCCGCGGCCGACGAGAACCTCATGAACTCGACGCGTTCGACCGACTTCATCACCCCCAAGAGCGCGACCAGCCGGACCTTCCGCAATGCCGTGCTGGGGCTGGCGAAGGACTACCCCTTCGCGCGCGCACTGGTGAACTCCGGGCGGCTGTCGGTGCCGAGCTTCCTCGTCGAGTCGCGCCTCAACACGCCCGACAGCGAGGTCTTCGCCGGCCACATGGTGCCCGGCGCGCCGATGGACGACGCGCCGGTCGACAGCGCCGGCGGCGAGCAGTGGCTGCTGCAGGTGGCCGGCAACTGCTTCCAGCTGCTGTACTGCATGCCGGATGCAGCGGACGTCGATGCCGCGACGGCCGCCGCCTTCGCGGACCTCGCCGCGGGCGCGATTCCCGTCGAAGTGCTGGTCGTCGCCGAGCGTGGCCAGGCCCCCGCAGGTCTGCGGACGCTCATCGACGCGAAAGGGCGCATCCGCGAACGCTACGACCTCAAGCCCGGCACGAGCTACCTGATCCGCCCCGACCAGCATGTGGCTGCGCGCTGGCGCAGCTTCGACGCCGCGACCGTGCGCGCCGCGCTCGCCCGCGCGACCTGCAACGCCTGAAGGAGCGCCGCCATGAGCCTCAACACCGACCCGAACTTCTTCACCCCCGGCAAGCGCTACTTCCGAGCCTTCTCGCCCGGCGACGACTTCTACGAGGCCCTGATCGACATGCACCGCGACCTCACCGACGAGCAGAGCGCGATGGTCAATGCGCGCCTGATCCTGCTGCTCGCGAACCACATCGGCGACATCGCGGTGCTGCGCGCGGCGATGAAGATCGCGCGCGAAGGCGTCTGAGCGACGCGGAGAACCCGTCTTGCCGATTGGCAGGACGCAGCACGTCGCCTCAATGCATTCGAGATGACGGATGATCGTCCAGCAGGTCGTGCCGCGCGCACGCCGAGCAACCCTTGTCCCGGGAATCGCATGAAGCTCTACACCTACTTCCGCAGCTCCGCCGCCTATCGCGTGCGCATCGCACTGAACCTCAAGGGCCTCGCCTGGGAGGTGGTGCCGGTGCATCTCGTGAAGGACGGCGGCCAGCACCGCAAGCCCGACTACCTCGCGCTGAACCCGGCCGGCCTCGTGCCCGCGCTCGAGGACGACGGCCAAGTGTTCACGCAGTCGCTCGCGATCATCGAGTACCTCGACGAGACGCACCGCGAACCGCCGCTGCTGCCCGCCGACGCGGCCGGGCGGGCGCGGGTGCGGGCGCTCGCGCAGGCGATCGCGTGCGACATCCACCCCATCAACAACCTGCGCGTGCTGCAGTACCTCAAGCGCGAACTGGGCGTGAGCGACGAGCAGAAGGATGCCTGGTACCGCCACTGGTGCGAGCTCGGCCTCGCGGCGGTGGAGGCGATGCTTGCGGGCGATGCGCGCACCGGGCGCTTCTGCCACGGCGACGCGCCGGGGCTCGCCGACTGCTGCCTCGTGCCGCAGGTGTTCAATGCACGGCGCTTCGGTGCGAAGCTCGACGCGATGCCGACCGTGCTGCACATTGTGGACGCCTGCGAGATGCTCGACGCCTTCCGGCTCGCCGCGCCAGGCGTACAACCGGATGCGGAGTAGAAAGCGTCGGTTATTGGTTGATATCTAACAAATGCGGCTCTAAGATCGGGCCTCTTTTCTTGCCCACCCTTCGATGACCGCCGCGCCCACGCTCACCCTTGCCGTCCTGATCACCGCGCTCGTCGCGCTCGGGCCGCTGTCGACCGACTTCTACCTGCCCGCGCTACCGGCGATCACCGCGTCGCTCGCCACCGACGTCGCGCACACCCAGCTCACCTTGTCGGTCTATCTGTTCGGCTTCGCCGTCGGCCAACTCGCCTGCGGGCCGCTGTCCGACCGCTACGGGCGCCGGCCGGTGCTGCTGTCCGGGGTCGCGGTGTATGTCGTCGCGTCGCTCACGTGCGTGTTCGCGGTGTCGATCGACGCGCTCATCGCCGCGCGCTTCCTGCAGGCGCTGGGGGCTTGCGCCGGGCCGGTGCTCGGCCGTGCGGTCGTGCGCGACGTGTATGGGCCGCAGGACTCGGCGCGCATGCTGTCCTACGTCGGCACTGCGATGGCGATCGCGCCCCTGGTCGGCCCGCTCGTCGGCGGCTGGCTCACCGAGTGGTGGGGCTGGCGCGCGACCTTCGTGTTCCTGGTCGCGTATTCCGCGCTGCTCGTGCTCGCCATCATGTTCCTGCTGCGCGAGACCAATCCCCACCTCAACCCCGCGGCTGGCCGCCCGGCGGAGATCTGGGCGAATTTTTCGACGCTGCTGCGCGACCGCCGCTACCGCGGGGTGCTGCTCTGCAACGCGCTCGCCTACGCGGGCCTGTTCGCCTTCATCTCCGGCTCGTCCTTCGTCTTCATCGGCATGTTCGGCTTCACGCCGCAGCAGATGGGCCTCGCCTTCGGCGTGATGGTGTCGGGCTACATGGCGGGCACCACGGCCTCGGGCCGCCTGTCGCGACGCGTCGGTCCGGAGCGGCTGATGCGCAACGGCGCACTGCTGGGCGTCGTCGCCGGCGGCGCGATGCTGGGCCTCGCGCTCGCCGGCGTGCATCACCCGCTCGCGGTCATGCTGCCGATGTGGTTCTCGGCCTGCTCGATTGGCCTCGTGATGCCCAATGCGGCCGCGATCGGCATGGCACCCTATCCGCACATGGCCGGTTCCGCGGCCTCGCTGATGGGGTTCGCGCAGATGGGGCTCGCGGCGCTCGCCGGCGTCATCGTCGGCCACAGCCTCGCGCAATCCGTGGTGCCGATGGCGCTGGTCATCGCAGTCGGTGCGATCGCCAGCCTGGGCAGCTATCTCGCGTGGGTGCGGCAGCCGGGCTGAATGCGCTGGGGGCGATCAGGATCCGCGCAAAGCAGTCTCGAACTCCCCCGCGTAGCGGAAGACCTCCCCCAACAGCGGGTGCGTGAGACGAAAATCCATCGCGAACCGGCTGTCGTCGATCGCCTCCTCCACGATGGTGGCGTGCCCCAGCACCAGCCATTCCGGTATCGGCAGAAGCAGCGGCCCGAGCCTGGCAACGTAGCGCACGCTGCGATAATGCAGCCGCTCGCCGCGGACGTAGGGGGCCATCTGCAGCCCGAATACGGGATTGACGAATTCGATGACCTCGCCCGCTCCGGCAGAGACCCAGAAGCTGTCGAAGCGGATCACCCTGCCGTCCGGGTAGGCCACGGTCCTGCGCCAGTACTGGCGCTCGCCGACCACCTCCTTCTCGACCACGGTATCGAGCCGGCTGCCGCGGCGATTGACCAGGGCCCCCAGGAGCCGCAGCGCGCTCAGCAGGGGTTGCAGGTAGCCGGGGTAGTGGATATCCATCTGCCCGCTGTCAGTGTTCGTGCCGAAGCGGTAATGGGCCTGCAATGCCGGAGGCAGCTTTTCCCAGTCGGCGCCCAGCGCCTGTTGCATGAGACTCTTCATGATCCGACTCCCGGAACGTGTTTGAACACCATCAAGGCCACCACCAGCACCATCGCCGTGAAGGCGGGAACGCCCAGCCAGAACCACCAGCGCGCCATGCGCCAGTACAGCGCGGGCAAGGGCGTCCCGCGTGCGACGGCGTCCTCGGCGATCTTCCGCATGCGGATCTGCAGCCACACCACGGGCAGCCAGCAGGCGCCCGCAAGCAGGAACAGGAGCAGGCTGGCGACCACCCAGGGCGTCATGAGCGGTACGCCGAGCAGGAACAACATCCACAAGCCGCTCACGGGCTGGAGGACCACCGTCGGCGTGGTGAAGATCCAGTCGGCCAGCACCACATGCCGGTTGGTGACGGCGATGTGGGCGAGATTGCCGCTGCGGTCGGCCATCCACTTGTAGAACGCGCTGCCGAGGCCGGTGCCGAACAGTAGCACCATGCTGAGGACATGGAAGATCTTGAGCAGGGTGTAGGTCATGATGCGCTCCGTGCATCGGTGCCATCCGAGAAGAACAGACGTGCGTCGGCGGTGTGCGGCATGCGCCCGAGGAAGCGCGCCAGCGGCCGGAAGTCGGCCTTGTAGCCGGTCTCCAGCATGCGCAGGTTTTCCGGCTGCAGGATCGGGTTGATGTACCGTCCCACGCGAGCCAGAGCCATCGCCAGGGAAACGGGGATGCGGACGAGGCGGGCGCGGGGCAGGCCCTGGGCTTCACGCATGCGCTGCAGCCAATCGGCAAACGTGACGGTTTCCGGGCCGACGATATCGAGCGCCTGCCGGACCTGCGGCGATGCGAGGCAGCGCATGACGGTCGCCACCACGTCGCCGATATGCACCGGCTGTATCGCCTGTTGCCCGTCTCCGATGACAGGCACGCGCGGCAGCGCGGCCAGGCGCATGAACAGGCGGGCGCTCTTGCCGCTGCGACCGTAGATCAGGGACGGGCGCAGCACGAACCAGTCGAGGTCCAGGCTGCGCAGGCAGTCGTCGGCCGCGCGCTTGCTCAGGTGGTAGGCGGAGAACGCCGTCTCGTCGGCGCCCAGTGCGGAGATCTGCAGCACCCTGCGAATCCCCACCTGCGCGCAGGCCCGGAACAGGGCCGACGGCGCCAGGGTGTGCAGCGGCGCAAACCGTTGGCCGCCGTTCTCGCCGATGATGCCGACGCAGTTGATGACCGCGTCGATCCCCGCAAGATGTGCTTGCCAGTCCGAGGCGGAGTGCATGCGGCGAAAATCGATGCCGTTCTCGCGCGAAGCGGGAATGACGCGATGACCGGCGGCAGTGAGCGCCGTCGCGATGTTGCGCCCGATGAAGCCGCTGGCGCCGGTTAGCAGGATGTTCATGATGCATCGCCTCCGCGCGCCGATTCGACGAATCGGCCGAGGTGCCGGCCGACCGAAAAGAGCCCGAGCAGCAGCCCTCCCAGCGCCGCCATCAGGGTCAGGCGCAGGCTGTCGAGCGGATTGCCGACGCGCGCGAACATATCCACCAGGAGGACGAGCAGCAGTGGTGCGATGACCAGCATGACCTTCGTGTAGCTCGCCCAGAAGGCGGCGGCCTGTTCGTCCGGGCAGATCCGGTCGAGGATGTTCGTCAGCGGTCCGGACAGCACATGCAGGACGGCAAGGCTGGCGGCGATGCTGATGAGCGATGCCGCGAGTAACTGGAGATAGGCGTTCATGAGTGGCTCCTTGCGTATGACAGGAGCCCTCACTCTGCCGAACGGTGCCCGGCGGGACTTCCGTTCTTATCGAAAAGGAACGCTTTTCGGCTCCGGAAAGATCATTCCGGAGCGTTGTGTCGGCGCAGACGGCTATTGCGCAGCCCCGCCCCGGGCGTTGAGCTTGCGGAACTGGCCGGGTGTCGTCCCCTCGACCTCGCGAAACGCGTCGTAGAAATTCGACTGCGAGGTGAAGCCGACGCTGAGGCCCACCGACAGCACAGAAGCCGAGGGCTCGTCGCACAGCATGGCCTTGGCGGCAGCCACGCGCCGCTCGCGCAGGTAGCGCGCGAAGCTTTTCCCCAGCCGGGCATTGAGCAGTTCCGACAGCTGATGGGGGCGCAGCCCGACCCGCTCGGCAAGACCCGGCAGGCTCAGGTCCGCATCGGCGTAGGTCCGGTCGCTTGCCATGAGTGCCTCGAGCCTGGCGAGCATCGCATCGCAGTCCACGTTGTTCAGCGTCGACGTCGCGTACGCCGCCTGCACCGTTTCACGCACCTCGGTCGACAACTGTGGCCGAAGGACGAGCGTCGTCTGCACCAGTAGGAAGGCCAGCCCGATGGCAACCGCGTACAGACTGAAGAACAGCCTGTCGGGCAGCGATGCTTGAAAGAGCCCGAGCGCCGAGACGCCGATCGCGATCGTGAAGACGCCCCCGAGCAGGAGCAGTTCGAGATGGAAATGGGCGCGCTCGTGGCGCAGCCGGAACAGGCTGCGCGCGAGCCACAGCATGTAGCCGGCGCCGACGAGGAAGGCCAGCGGCAAGGCCGACGCTTCCGGAAGGAAGGGGCACATCAGGAGCGGGAAGGCGTGAACGAGCAGGGCGGGGCGGGTCGCGGAAGCGGCCTGCGGGCGCAGCAAGGGGCGGCTGAACATGTAGAAAGCCGGCGCCACGGCGAACAGGATCATGCGGTAGGGAAGGGCGGCCACCCATTCGCGATCGAGATACAGCCAGGCAAAATGCGCGGCCTGCAAGGCGCTCAGCGCCAGCAGGAGGACCAGGCCCATGGCCCGCGACACGGGCTGGTCGCGGTAGTGCTCGCTGCGGAAATGCGTCAGCGCGATGATCAGGGCGCTGAACAGGGAATAGCCGACGAGGAGAATGGCAAGACCGGTCACGGCAGGTACGCGGCAGGGGGCGACGGGTTTCCGACGGGGATGATGTGCGACACAGGCCGTACGTACCGTGAAGGGTGCGCGATCATGTCTGTGTAATATTCTACCATCCGGACTGAGGCCCGCAGGCGCGCCTCATGGAGCGACTCTCGTCGTTCCCGCGGCGAATGCCCGCGCGCGAGTCGCCTCAGCCGCCGCGCAGGATGTCCATGTCGGCGCGGTTGCGCTCGTCGGTATAGGGCTCGGCCGGCGCCGGTTCGCCCTCTCCGGCGAAGCACTGCACCAGCACGTTGCTCTGCGGCCGGTCGCGGAACAGCACCTCGACCGCGCACTGGCCGTACACCGACTGGATCGTCGCCAGCAGGTTGCGCGCGTAGGGCGATGCGAGGCGCGGGTCGAGGATCAGGTTGGCGAGCATCACCCCGTCCGGCGCGAGCGCGCGGCGCGTGCCCGCCCAGAACTCGCGCGTCACGAGATGTGCCGGGATGCTCGTGAGCGCGCTGTACACATCGACGACCACCGCGTCGAAGCGCTCCGTGGTGTCGGCCACGAAGCGGCGCGCGTCGGCGGCGACGAAGCGGCCGCGGATCGGCTCGCGCAGGAATTCGCGTTCGGCGATGTCGCGGATCGCCGGGTCGATGTCGACGTAGAGGTAGTCGTTGAGCGGCTCGCGGTGCGACAGCGTGAAGCCGCCCCCGCCCAGCACCAGCACGCGCCGCTCGCGGAAATGCAGTTCGTCGAGCAGGATCGCGCGCAGGCGCTCGACGTAGCGCGTGTAGCGCGGCGGCTCGCTCGCGTCGATCATCGAGGCGGCCGAATTGTTGTTGCGGAACACGCGCGCATTTGTGCGACCGGGCACCGAGGCCGCATCGACGCGATAGGTCGCGTAGGCCGTCTCGATCTGCTGCGGCAGCAGCACGTTGCACGCGAGGGCGGCCGCGCCGACCAGCGCGGGCAGCGATAACGCGCGCAGCGAGGGCCGTGCCGCGGGCGCAGCGAGGAAGGGCACGATCGCGAGCAGCAGCGCCGTGCACACCAGCACCGCCGCAGACACGCCCAGCCACTGCATCACGAGGAGCGACAGCGACAGCGAGCCGAGGAAGGAGCCCAGCGTCGACCAGTACAGCGCCGCGCCGCTGCGCGCGCCGGCGCGCTCGTGGCGCAGCAGGTTGGTCAACACCGGCACGGTCTGGCCGAGGAGCCAGGCGATCGGGCCGAGCACGCCGGCGATGAAGACGAGGTAGGCGACGAGCGGCGGGCGCACATGCGCGAACAGCGCATCGACGACCGGGCCTGCCAGCCCGGCGCCGGTCAGCGCGGCCGCGACGATGAAGTTGAGCCGCACGCGCGCGAGGAAATCGCGCTCGACGCGCCCGCCGGACTGGTAGCCGAGCGCCAGCGCGAGCAGGAAGAAGCCGATCGTCGGTGCGGTGATCGTGATCGCGCTGCCCAGGTGCGGCACCAGGCGGCGCAGCGCGATGATTTCCGCGCCGAGCGAGGCGAAGCCCTCGACGAACACCATGCCGAACAGCACTGCGCCGGTGAGGGGCGGCACGGAAGCGCCGGGCGCTTCGGCCTGCGGCGTCATCGCGGCAATCGCACGCCGCCCAAGGCGCTCACACGCCCCACACCACCGGCACGCCGTCCTTCTGCGACAGCTGCAGCAGCTCGAGCAGCGGCCACGCGCGCTGCGCGAGGCTCACCGGCGCAGCCATGCCGCGGCGCTCGGGATCGGGTTCGTCGTCCTCGTCCTGCGCGTGGCCGGCCTGGCGCGCCTTGTCCTCGTCGATTGCTGCGCGCAGACGCGCGATCGCGTTGGGCAGCTGTTCGACGGTGACGATGCCCTTCGCGTCCTGCGGATCCTTGCCGAGGATCGCGACGAGCTTCTTGGCGATGTCGCCGAACATGATGACGTCGGCGCCGGCGGCCGACTTGAAAGTGATCAGCATGGGTTGTCCTCAGAGTCCCTTCACGGCGTAGATCCCCGGCGCGTTGCGCCAGTAGCCCTTGTAGTCCATGCCGCAGCCGAACAGGAAGCGGTCGGCGACGTCGAGCCCGGTGAAGTCGGCGCGCATGCCGGGGTAGGCCTTGCGTTCGTGCTGCTTGTGCGTGAGCACCGCGGAACGCACTTCCGCGGCGCCTTCGCCCTTCAGGTATTCCAGGATCGAGTGCAGCGTGTGCCCCTCGTCGAGGATGTCGTCGAGCACCAGCACGGTGCGCCCGCGCAGGTCCTGCGTCGGCCGCATGCGCCAGTCGAGGTCGGAGCCTTTGAGCGCGTGGCCGTAGCGCGTCGCGTGCAGATAGGCCAGTTCCAGCGGGAAGGGCAGGCGCGGCAGGATCTGCCCGGCGAGGATCATGCCGCCGTTCATCACGACGTACACGAGCGGGTTCTTGTGTCCCAACTGCGCGGTGATCTCCGCCGCCATGCGGTCCAGCGCCGCGTTCACGGTCGCGCCGTCGGCGAGGCAGTCGGCCTCCTCGCGCACGCGGATGATTTCGTCCAGATCGACGGCCATTGCGGCCCTCCTGCGCAATTCATGCAAAACCCCATTCTACCGGAGGGCTTTGCCGCGCGCCCTTGCGTTAGACTGGCGCGCGATTCCACTCCGCCGCCGGGAGCCACCCTCCATGTCCGTGAAACAGATCAACCACCCGCTCGTCCGCCACAAGATCGGACTGATGCGCGAGGCCGACGTCAGCACCAAGAAATTCCGCGAACTCACCGCCGAACTCGCCCGCCTGCTCGCCTACGAGGCGTGCCAGGACTTCGAGCTCGAAGCGGTCACCATAGACGGCTGGGCCGGCCCCGTCGAAGTCGAGCGCATCAAGGGCAAGAAGGTCACCGTCGTGCCCATCCTGCGCGCGGGGCTGGGCATGCTCGACGGCGTGCTCGACATGATCCCGAGCGCCAAGGTCAGCGTCGTCGGCATCGCGCGCAACGAGGAGACGCTGATGCCGGCGCCCTATGTCGAGAAGTTCGTCGGCAACCTCGCCGAGCGCATGGCGCTGATCATCGACCCGATGCTCGCGACCGGCGGCTCGATGGTGGCGACCGTCGATATGCTCAAGCGCGCCGGCTGCCGCCAGATCCGCGCGCTGGTGCTGGTCGCCGCACCCGAGGGCATTCGCCTGATGGAGGAGAAGCACCCCGACGTGAAGATCTTCACCGCGAGCATCGACAGCCACCTCAACGAGCACGGCTACATCATTCCGGGCCTCGGCGACGCCGGCGACAAGATCTTCGGCACCAAGCACAACAACTGAGGCCATCCATGCGCGAACTCCCGATCGAGGGTAGCGAGCCGCTGTGGCGGCAGGCGATTTCCGGCGCCCAGATTCTCTTCGTCGCCTTCGGTGCGCTGGTGCTGGTGCCCCTGCTCACGGGCCTCAATCCCAGCATGGCGCTGCTCGGCGCGGGCGTGGGCACGCTGCTGTTCCAACTCGTCACCGGCCGCCAGGTGCCGATCTTCCTCGGCTCCAGCTTCGCCTTCATCGCGCCCATCATCTACAGCATGCAGACGTGGGGGCCCGCCGCGACGATGGGCGGCATGATCTGCGTGAGCCTCGTGTATTTCGTCTTCGCCGGCCTGGTGTGGCGCCATGGCGCGGAGATCGTGCACAAGTACATGCCGCCGGTGGTGATCGGGCCGATCATCATGATCATTGGCCTGTCGCTCGCGGCGGTGGCCGTGAACATGGCGATGGGCAAGAGCGGCGACGGCAAGGCCGAACTCGTGCCCTACGCGACGGCGATGCTGATCGCCGCAGCCTCCTTCGGCACCACCGTCGTCGTCGCGGTGTGGTCGCGCGGCTTCCTCAAGCTCGTGCCCATCCTCGCCGGGGTGCTGGTCGGCTACATGCTTTCGGCGATGCTGGGCCTGGTCGATTTCGGCAAGATCTCCGCCGCGCCCTGGCTCGCGCTGCCGCAATTCACCGCGCCGCGCTTCGAGTGGGCGGCGATCCTGTTCCTGCTGCCGGTCGCGCTCGCACCGGCGATCGAGCACGTCGGCGACATCGTCGCGATCGGCGGCGTCACCGGCAAGGACTACACGGAGAGCCCCGGCCTGCACCGCACGCTCGCCGGCGACGGGCTGGCGGTCGCGTTCGCCGGCCTGATCGGCGGTCCGCCGGTGACGACCTACTCGGAAGTGACCGGGGCGGTCACGCTCACGCGCAACTTCAACCCCGCGATCATGACCTGGGCGGCGGTGCTGGCGATCGTGATGGCCTTCTTGGGCAAATTCAACGCGATCCTGCAGTCGATTCCGGTGCCGGTGATGGGCGGCATCATGATGCTGCTGTTCGGCTCGGTTGCGAGCATCGGCCTGAAGGCGCTGATCGCCGCGCGCGTCGATCTCGAGGAGCCGCGCAACCTCGTGATCGTCTCCTCGGTGCTGGTGTTCGGCATCGGCGGCCTCGCGCTGAACCTCGACGGCGTCGCGCTGCAGGGCGTGAGCCTGTGCGGGGTCGCGGCGGTGCTGCTGAACTTCGTGCTGCCGAAGAAGCGCCTCAGCTAGCGAAGCGGCGCAGGAAGCCGATCAGGGGATCGAGGCCGCGTCCCAGCCGGCGGTAGAGCATCCAGCCGACCCAGGCGCGGCGCGCGACGCGCAGCGCCAGGCGCGGACGGTAGAGCACGGCGGCGAACGCGAGTGCGGAGAGCAGTGGCGCGTGCTCGCGCAGCCCCTGAGCGCGGTCGCGGGCGCGGTCGACGACGTCGAGCACGGATTCGATGCGTTCCAGCCCGGCGACGAGCGTTTCGCGTTGCCGCTCGGCGTCGAACTGCAGGCGCTGCTTCCTCAACGCCAGTTCTAGCCGCCGCGGATTCATTCGCGCGGCCGCAGTGCGTCGCGATCGCGTGCGAGTTCGCCCAGACTGGCGGCGAACAGGCGGCTGCCACGCTTCACTTCGCGCGCCGCGTTGCTCGCCGCGAGCACCCCGGCGGCGAGCAGCACGACCGCGCCCAGACCGAGCGCGAGCAGACGGTGTTCCTCCCAGAACAGCACGGTCAGGAACACCGCCAGGAACACCACCCCGAAGCCGAGGAACACCGCGCTCAACAGCGTGTTGAACAGCAGGGCGGTGAGCCGCAGCTTCTCTTCCTGCGCCTCGACGGCGAGCAGCTCCAGCCGCGTCTGCGCGGTCGCGAGCCCGGTATCGAGCAGCCCGCGCAGGCTGCTCGCAAGGCGCGGCTTGTGCTCCTCGGCCACGGGTTCAGCGACGACCCGACAGCAGGCCCAGCAGGAAAGCTACGCCGGCGGCGATGCCGACCGCCTGCCACGGGTTCTTGTGCACATAGTCGTCGGTCGCATGGGCGACCTTCTTCGCCTGTTCCATGGCGACCGCCTCCATATCGGAAATGCGGTCTTTCGCGGTTGCCATGCGGTCGCTGAGGCGGCTGCGGACTTCACTCAGCTTGTCGCCCGCCTGCCCGGCAGTGAGCTTCAGCAGTTCCTCGGCGTCGCTGATCACGACCTTGAAGTCGGAAACGAGTTTGTCGCGGGAAACATCGGCATTATTGGACATTTTTCCTACCCCTGTCTGTGCGGAAACATCGGTATGCGCGTGAGCGCACGAGGCAAAATCAGGCTAGCCCGATTCGGGCGCGAAGGCAAATGCTGAAGGCGTATCCCGCGTGACAGGGTGCCGCGTACGCCGTTCTGCACGTTGCCCCGCGCCCGCTGTCTTGGCGGGCGTGGGGCTGCTCAGCAGGGCAGGCGCGCGACGAGCCGGCGGTTGATCGCGCTGTCGGGCTTGCGCACGAGGCGCTCGTTGATCAGCGCGCGTGCGAGCGGCACCTGGCCGCCGCGCAGCGCCGCCTCGATCAGCGCGAGGTCGACGAGGTCTCGTTGCGCGTGGCTGCCGCCGAAGCGGTGGGCGATGGGGCGGACGCTGCGCAGCGTCTCGACCGCCGCCGCGCACCGGCCGGCAGCGAGGTCGCCGAAGGCGCGCAGCAGCGGTTCGCCGACCGTGGCCCCGATCTCGGCGTGGTCGCCGATCTGCGCCGCGTCGAGATTGCGCTGCGCGGCCATCCAGTCGCCCGCATTGGCGTCCTGGCCCGCGCCGAGCCAGGCCATCATCGCGTGCAGGTCATTGAAGGCATACAGCCCGGGCTGTGCCGAGGTGCGCCAGCACTCCGCGATGCTCGTCCAACGTGCGGCCACGTCGATGCCGGCGAACTGCAGCCGGCACAGCAGCGCCGAGGCGTCCACGAGGTCCAGCATCAGCACCGAGCGCGGTCCGTGGATCGGGCCGTCGAAGAGCGCGAGCGCCTCGTCGATCTCGTCGCGGTCGAGGTGGAATATCGCGAGGTGCCACCAGTTATGCACGGCGAAGAAGTTGTCCTCGGCCCAGTGCGGCTGGCGCTCGCGCATCCATGCGATGCCGTCGGCGGTGCGCCCCTCCATCTCGATCACGTGGGCGAGCGCGTGGTGAGCCCAGGAATCCCTCGGTTCGAGCTCCAGCGCGCGCCGCCCCTGCGCCTCGGCGCGGCGGTAGTCGCCCGTCTCCTCGCAGCCGAAGGCGTGCATGCCGAGCAGCGCGTGGTAGCCGGGCAGGGACGCGTCCCACGCCGGCAGCGTGCGGGCGATGCGGTCGCGCAGCATGCGCGAGTCGCCGCGGTAGAAGTCGACAAGATGCCCCGCCTGCAGCGCAAGGATGTCGCGCGGCCACTCGATCGCCAGGTCCTCCAGCACGCGCCCGGCCGCTTCCCAGCGTCCGCCGGCGAAGTGCGCGATCGCGTCGAGATGCGCCTGCTCGCGGCGGTTCGGTGCACAGGCCGCCGCCTTGGCCGCATCGTCGCGCGCCACGGCGAGGCCTTCGGGTTCGGTGCCGAGCAGATGCAGCCAGGCATGCAGCACATGGCCCATCACGAAATCCGGCTGGATGGCCGTCGCCGCGTTGATCGTCGCGACGGGGTCGCCGCGGTAACAGTGGAATTCCTGCAGTGCCCGTGCGTAATGCGCGAGCGCGGCATCGTCGGTCGGGCTGAGGGGATTGCCGGCAAGGTCGGTCGATTTCATGGCGTCTCTCCGTTGGGGTGGTGCACCTTGTTGCGCCGTCGTGGCGCCGGTGTCTGGAATGCATCCTAGGGTGGATGGCCGGTGTGGACTAAGGTGAAAACGGTCACGAACAGGACGATCGCGCCATGCATGCCCCCCGCCGCGGAAACAGTCTGCCCACAGTCGCCATCCTCGCCTTCCCCGAGACGACCGCGTCGGTGCTGTACGGCATGCACGACCTGTTCCACTCGGCCGGGCGCGACTGGGGCCTGATCGAGCATGGCACGCCCGGCCTGCCGCTGATGGCGCCGGTGGTCGTGTCGGTGGACGGTGCGCCGCTGACGGTCGGGAACGGCGTGCGCGTGTGCCCGGACTGCCACATCGACGCCATGCCGCAGCCGGAACTGGTGTGCATTCCCGAAATCGCGGTGATGCCGACCGACGAGTTGTTGCGGCGCTTCGAGCCCGAGTGCGCGTGGCTGCGGGGGGCCTATGCGGGCGGCGCCGTCATCGCCTCGGCCTGCTCGGGCGCGCTGCTGATGGCGCAGGCGGGACTGCTCGACGACGAGCCGGCGACGACGCACTGGGCCTTCTGCGGCACGCTCGCCGAGCGCTTCCCCCGGGTGCGGGTGCAGTGCCAGCGCTCGCTGGTGGTTGCCGGTGACGGCCAGCGGCTGGTGATGGCGGGCGGCGGCACGACCTGGCAGGACCTCGCGCTGTACCTGATCGCGCGCTTCGCCGGCGTCGACGCCGCGATGCAGCTCGCGCGCATGAATCTCATCGACTGGCATCACGTCGGCCAGCAGCCCTTTGCACGCCTGTCCGCGAGCCGGCAGACCGACGATGCGCTGATCGCCCGCGCCCAGGTGTGGGCGGCGACGCATTATGCGGAAGCGGCTCCGGTCGCCGCGATGGCCGAACTCACCGGTCTGTCCGAGCGCGCCTTCGTGCGCCGCTTCCGTCAGGTCACGGGCATGTCGCCGCTCGCGTATGTGCACACGGTGCGCATCGAGGAGGCCAAACAGATGCTCGAATCGACACGCCTGCCGGTCGAGGCGATCGCCGAGGAACTAGGCTACGAGGACGCGAGCTTCTTCTCGCGCCTGTTCAAGCGCGAAGTGAAGCTCACGCCGGCGCGCTACCGGCGCAAGTTCGGCGACCTGCGCGAGGTGCTGCGCGAGGCTGCCGGCCACGCGCATTGAGCCTGGGAAGGGAGGTCAGGCGGGCCAGTCGTAGTCGATCGTCAGCGGCGCGTGGTCGGAGAAGCGCTGGTCCTTGTAGACGCGGGCGTCGCGCGCCGTCCCGGCGATGCCCGGCGTCGCGAGCTGGTAGTCGAGGCGCCAGCCGACGTTCTTCGCCCAGGCCTGGCCGCGGTTCGACCACCACGTGTAGCAGGCGTCCGTGGTGTCGGGGTACAGGCGGCGATACACGTCCACCCAGCCCTGTTCGTCCTGCACGCGCGTCATCCACGCGCGCTCCTCGGGCAGGAAGCCGGAGTTCTTCTGGTTCGACTTCCAGTTCCGGAGGTCGATCTCCTTGTGCGCGATGTTCCAGTCGCCGCAGATCACGACCTCGCGCCCGCTCGCGTACAGCTTCTCCATGTGCGGCAGGAAGCGCTCCATGAAGCCGAACTTGATCTGCTGGCGTTCCTCGGAGCTCGATCCCGAGGGCAGGTACAGTGACACGACCGACAGCTGCCCGAAGTCGAGCTGCAGGAAGCGCCCCTCGGCGTCGATGTCGGCGATGCCGAGCCCCTCGATCACGCGGTCCGGCGTGCGCCGCGCATACAGGCCGACGCCGCTGTAGCCCTTCTTTTCGGCGTGGTGGAAGTAGCCGGCGTAGCCGGCGGGCGTGCGCATCGCCTCGCTGAGGTCGCTCGCGTGCGCCTTGAGTTCCTGCAGGCAGACGACGTCGGCATCCTGCGCGGGGAGCCAGTCGAGGAAGCCTTTCGTGGTGGCCGAGCGGATGCCGTTGAGGTTTAGGGTGATGATGCGTAACATTCGGCCGGATAACCCAGAACTGGATGCAAAGCGTGGATTTTAGCCGGGATTTCATCGCACTGGCCTGCGACAAGGGCGTACTGCGATTCGGGTCCTTCGTGACCAAGGCGGGGCGCAATTCGCCGTACTTCTTCAACGCCGGGCTGTTCGACGACGGCAGCTCGTTCCGCGAGCTGTGCGGCTTCTACGCGCGCGCGATTCTGGCCGCGGGCGTGCCCTGCGACATGCTGTTCGGGCCGGCCTACAAGGGCATCCCGCTGGTCGCCGGCGTGGCGATCCGCCTCGCCGAGCAGGGCGTGAACCTGCCCTTCGCATTCAACCGCAAGGAAGCCAAGGATCACGGCGAAGGCGGCACCCTCGTCGGTGCGCCGCTCAAGGGCCGCGTGCTGATTCTCGACGACGTGATCTCGGCCGGCACCTCGGTGCGCGAATCGGTCGATATCATCCGCGGCGCGGGTGCCGAGCCGGCCGGCGTCGTCATCGCGCTCGACCGCATGGAGCGCGGCAAGGGCGAGAAATCGGCGGTGCAGGAAGTGCGCGAGTCCTTCGGCATCCCCGTCGTCGCCGTTGCGACGCTCGAGGACCTGATCGGCTACCTGGGCGACAGCCCCGAACTGGCCGCCAACCTCGAGGCGGTGCAGGCCTACCGGAGCACGTATGGCATCGCGACGCAGTCCTGAGCTGCTGGTGGCCCTCCTGCTGGGCCTGACGCTGGCGAACACGGCCGGCGCGAAGGTGTATTGCTGCGAGGACGCCAGCGGCCGGCGCCAGTGCGGCGACGTGCTGCCGCAGGCCTGTTACGGGCGTGCGTACCGGGAGATGGGCCCGCAGGGCACGATCAAGCGCGAGGTTTCCGCGCCCTTGACGGCGGATGAGATCGCGCGGCGCAACGCCGCGGAGCAGCAGAAGAAGGATGACGAGACACGCCAGGCCAAACAGCGCCGCCTCGACCAGGCCTTGCTGGAGACCTACGCGAGCGTCGAGGATCTCGATCGCCGCCGCGACAAGGACATCGCCGACATCGAGCGCAGTCTCGAAGAGGCGCGCAAGCGCGACAAGGAGTTGCGCACCAAGCGCCAGCGCTTCGAGAAGGAAGCCGAGTTCCACAAGGGACGCGACCTGCCGCGCGACCTCGCCGCCAACCTGCGCTCGATCGACAGCGAGCTGGCATTGCAGGGCAAGCTGGTCGAAGACAAGACGCGCGAACTCGAAGCGACGCGCGCGCGCTTCGAAGCCGACCGCGCCCGCTACGTGGAACTGAGCAGCGCCGCCGCGAAGCAACGCTGAACGTGCCGGGTGTCGGCCATTGTTGGCCGGCTCGCTGCGGACGGGGCGCCGCGATCTCCGCCCCATGATTGCAGGCCGGCGCGCGTCGCGTGGTCCGGCAGGATTCAGGAGTCGTCATGAGCACTGCCGCCAGCAAGGTCGTCCGCGCCGCCTGCCCGCACGACTGTCCCGACACCTGCGCGATGGAAGTTGCCGTCGAGGACGGCCGCGCGGTGAAGATCCGCGGCGCCGACGACCTGCCCTTCACCAACGGCGCGCTGTGCACCAAGGTCGCGCACTACCTCGAACGCGTCTATTCCGACCAGCGCCTGCTGCACCCGATGAAGCGCGTCGGCAGGAAGGGCGAGGGGCGCTTCGAGCGCATCTCGTGGGACGAGGCGCTCGACACCATCGCCGCGAAATTCGCCGCGATCGCCGCCGACGACCCGCGCGCGATCCTGCCCTACAGCTACGCCGGCACAATGGGCCTCGTGCAGGGCGAGAGCATGGACCGCCGCTTCTTCCACCGCCTCGGTGCCTCGCTGCTCGACCGCACGATCTGCGCGTCGGCCGGCGCCGCGGGCTGGAAGGCGACCATGGGCGCCTCGGTGGGCATGGACCCCGAGGCGATCGTCGATGCCAGGCTGATCCTGATCTGGGGCGGCAACCCGGTGGTCTCCAACCTGCATGGCTGGCGCTACATCCTGGAAGCGAAGCGGCGCGGCGCGAAGCTCGTGTGCATCGATCCGTGGCGTTCGCAGACGGCGGAGAAGTGCGACCTGCACCTCGCGCCCTGGCCCGGCACCGACGGCGCGCTGGCGCTGGCGATGATGCAGGTGCTGATCGCGGACGGCCTCATCGACCGCGACTACATCGACGCCCACACGCTGGGCTTCGACGCGCTGGCCGAACGCGTGAAGACGTGCACGCCGGAATGGGCGGCGCCGCTCACGGGCCTCGCCGCCGACACGATCCGCAGCCTCGCGCGCGAGTACGGCAGCGTGAAGCCAGCGGCGATCCGCCTCAACTACGGCCTCAACCGCTGCGCTGGTGGCGCCACGGTGATGCGCAACATCGCCTGCCTGCCGGCGCTCACCGGCGCATGGCGCCATCCGGCGGGCGGCGCGCTGCTGTCGACGTCGGGCAACTTCCCCGTCGACCAGCAGGCGCTTGAACGCCCCGAGCTGTACACCGCAAACCACACGCGCCCGCCGCGCACGATCAACATGTCGGCGATCGGCGGGGCGCTTCTCCGCGCGGACGAGCCGCCGATCCGCGCGCTGTACGTGTACAACTCCAACCCCGTCGCCGTCGCCCCGGACGGCACGCGCGTGCGCGAAGGCTTCCTGCGCGAGGACCTCTTCTGCGTCGTGCATGAGCTCTTCCAGACCGACACCGCCGACTACGCCGACATCCTGCTGCCCGCCACCAGCCAGCTCGAGCACCGCGACGTGCACAAGGCCTATGGGCACCTCTACGCGCTGACGAACGAGCCGGCGATTGCACCGCTGGGCGAAGCCAAGCCCAACAGCGAAGTGTTCCGGCTGCTCGCCGCCCGCATGGGCTTCACCGACGCGGCGCTGCGCGAGTCCGACGACGAGATCGCCGCGCAGGCCTTCAGGCGTCGCGACAACCGCGCGCTGGGCCTCGATCCCGGGACACTGCGCACGAAGGGCTGGGCGCGCCTCAACCTGCCGCGCCCCTTCGCGCCCTTCGCGCAGGGCAATTTCCCGACGCCTTCGGGCAAGTGCGAGTTCTTCTCGGAATCGCTCGCGCAGCGCGGCCTCGACCCGTTGCCGCACTGGGTGCCGCCGCACGAGTCGCCCGTCAGCAACGCGGCGCTGGCCGCGCGCTATCCGCTGGCGATGATCTCGCCGCCGGCGCGCAACTTCCTCAACACCAGCTTCGCCAACCTGCCGCGCTTCCGCGCGCAGGAGGGCGGGCCGAAGCTCGAGATCCACCCCGACGACGCCGCGCGGCGCGGCATCGTCGCCGGCGAGCGCCTGCGCATCTTCAACGACCGCGGTGCCTTCCACGCGCAGGCGGTCGTCACCGAACGCGTGCGGCGCGGCCTCGTCGTGTGCCCTTCGGTGTGGTGGCGCAAGCTCTCGGGCGACGGCGAGAATGCCAACGCCGTGACTTCGCCGGCGCTGACCGACTTCGGCGGCGGACCGACCTTTTACGACTGCCTCGTCGAGGTGACCAAGGCGTGAGCGAAACCCGGACACTGGACTGCGTCGCACAACTGATCACCGACGCCAGGCGCATCCTCTTCATCACCGGCGCGGGCATCTCGGCCGATTCCGGCCTGCCCACCTACCGCGGCATCGGCGGCCTGTACCACGAGCGGCTCACCGACGAGGGGCTGATGATCGAGGAGGCGCTGTCGGGCGAGATGATGAGCCGGCGACCCGACATCTCGTGGAAGTACATCGCGCAGATCGAGGCCAACTGCCGCGGCGCGCAGCCCAACATCGCGCACCGCATGATCGCTGCGCTGGAGCACGAGAAGCCCGGCGTGTGGGTGCTGACGCAGAACGTCGACGGCCTGCACCGCGACGCCGGCTCGCGCCACCTGATCGAGATCCACGGCACCGTGCATCACCTGCGCTGCATGGAGTGCAGTCACCATCGCAGCGTCAAGGACTACTCCGGCCTGCAGCTGCCGCCGGCGTGCCCGAAGTGTGGCGGCGTGCTGCGGCCCGATGTCGTGTTGTTCGGCGAGATGCTGCCCGACGAGGGCCTGAACCGCCTCGAGACCCTGATCGCGCACGGCTTCGACCTGGTGGTATCGATCGGCACCACCAGCGTGTTCCCCTACATCTCCGGGCCGGTGTGGTGGGCGCGGGAGGCCGGCGTGCCGAGTGTCGAGATCAACCCGGGCGAAACCGAGGTGAGCGGCATCGTCACGCACCGCCTGCGCCTGCGCGCCGCCGAGGCGATGCCAGAGCTGTGGCGGCGCCTGCACCCGGAACGCCCGCTGGAGGACTGAGCGCGGCGCAGCTGCACCGGCAGCATCCCCCGCGCTAGCGCAGTTCCTCCAGCATCACCTCATACACCTTCTTTGCCTCGTCATAGGCGATGCGGTAGCGCGACGGATAGAGGCCATTTTTCGAGTATCGCGCGGGGCGCGGTACGGGGGCCGAAAACGAAGGCTTTGATTTGAGGAATTCGAGCGATGCCATCGGCTCCACGAAGGTCAGGCGCTTCTCGTAGTAGCCGTAGATGAAGGTCGCGGCAAACGCTTGCTTCTGGAACTCGGGCGAGCCGGGGTTGATGGCGTGCACGCCCATGCGCGGCACCGCGGTGCCCGGAGGCAGGATGTAGCCCGCGGGCATCAGTTCGGCGGGCGGTTGCTGGGCGGGATCAGCCGAGTCTGCGGGGCCATTGAAACGGACCTTCGACACCTCGTCGCGGCTCACGACGTAGAAATGGAAGTCGAAATGCGGCACGTCGTAGACCTGCGGCGGAGGATGGCCCATCGATTCCCAATCGATCATGACGTGATCGATGACCGTCTTCGGTCCCTTCGTCGGCATGCTCAAGGCGTAGGGGAAATGCGGGCTTGCGCCGGGCGCCGCGATGGGCAGCCCGTCGAGCATGTTCTCGCTGAATGCCACACCGATCGCGGTCACCGCGCCGTCGGCACCGGTGCGTACCACCGTGTGCGCCGCGCCCTGGCCGATCTTGACCGGCTTGCCTTCATAGACCGCCGTCCCGCCCTCGGCGAAGGCATTCCCCGCCCCGAGCAGGGCGAGCGCGGCCGCGCTGGCAAGGAAAAGGGGCCGCCACGCCCACGCATGTGTCCGCTTCATGATTCGCGCTCCCCCGACCGTTGCCTCGACTCGCTGCGCAGGGCGGTTCGCCATCTCCGCCCCGGTCATTCAATCTAGTCGATCGTGGTGCGACTGCCACGCTCCGCGCGCGTGTGCCGCGGCCGTCCGCTCACCCCGCGGCCACGGGATCATTCCGTGTCGAAGCCGAGCAGGCGCGATTCGATGATCCGCGCGGCGACCACCTCTGGCACGTCCTGCTCCCATTCACCGCGGCCGCGGCGCAGCGCGGCCAGCACCTCGGTGGCGTCGATGTGCAGGTGGCTGTCGTCGCGCGGTTCGACGGCGATCAGCTTGTGGTTTTCCTTGAGGAAGGCGAGCAGGTGGCGCAGGTTGGCGGGCACCTCGACGTTGTCCAGCGTGACCAGGGCAGTGGAGTCGCCGTGGCGCGGGCGCGAGGGATACACGTAGACGTGCGTGTTGTCGGGGAACAGCTTGCCGAAGGCTTCGAGGATGCCACCCTCCAGGCCCTCGTAGTACTTCTCGTCGAACAGGAAATCGAAGTCGCGCACCGACAGCACGATGCCGATGGGCTTCTGCGTGTAGCGGCGCAGATAGGCGCGCAGGCGGAAGAAGCGCACGTAGTCCGACACCATCACCGTGCAGCCCTGCGACGCGAGCAGGTCGATGCGCGCGAGGAAGTCGGCGTCGTCCACGTTGTCCCCGCTCACGAGCGAGTTCATGGTGATCTCTGCGAGCGACAGGGTCTCGTTCTCATCCACCGCCGCGAGCTGGCTGAACTGCTTGAGGGCCGCGGCCATCATGTCGACGTTCACCAGCGTCACCGGCTTGAAGCTGCCGCGCATGACCGTGACCGGCTTGCGATAGAACAACTCTCCCGGGACGACCACTTCGCCCGCCGGATTGAACACCACCGCTCGCGTGAGCCATGCGCGGATCAGGTGCAGGTTCATCAGGCGGTTCTCGACCTCCTCGAAGTAGGGGCCGGAGAAGTGGATCAGGTCGACCTCGATGCGGTCGGAGCCGAGTCCGTCCGCCAGCGCCTCGACGACCCACTCCGGGTTCTGGTGATAGAGGAAGGCGCCGTGGATCAGGTTCACGCCGAGGATGCCGAGCGCCTCCGACTGCAGCGCATTGTCGTTGTCGAGCATGCGCACATGCATGATCACGTCGCTGGGCAGTGCGCCCGGATGCAGTTGCAGGCGGATGCCGACCCAGCCGTGACATTCGTTCTTCTGCTTGAAGCTGCGGGCAGTCACGGTTGCGGCGTAGGCGAAGAAGGTCGTGTTCTTCGCCCGCAAATGGGCGAGCCGGTCGACGACCTGGGTGAATTCCTTTTCCAGCATCTGCAGCAGCCGCGCGCGACTCACGTAGCGATCCACGTGCCCGTAGATGTCGTCGCTGACGGCCATGTCGTAGGCCGACATGGTCTTCGCGATGGTGCCGGCGGCGGCGCCGACGGAGAAAAAGCGCCGTGCCACTTCCTGTCCTGCGCCGATCTCGACGATCGACCCGTACTTGTACTTGTCGAGATTGATCGCGAGCGCTTTCTGATCGGTCGTGAGCGTGATGTCGCGTTTGCGCATGGCATCTCCGTGGAACTCGCCGGGGCGGGAATCGGCGGCTGCGCGACGCCCCCGGGGCAAGCTTCGAAGTCTACACCTTCATGCTACCCGCTTGTCGTAGCGCCGCCGCCAGCTTGACTGCCCAGGCTCAGATGCCGAGCTGCAGGGCCGCGAGGCGCGCGTACAGGCCACCCTGGCGGCGCAGGTCGTCCGGGGTGCCGGTTTCGACGATGCGGCCCTGGTCGAGGACCACGATGCGGTCGACCCTCTGCACCGTCGCCAGGCGATGGGCGATGACCAGCGTCGTGCGGCCCTGCATCGCGCTGTCGAGGCCCTTCTGCACGAGGATCTCCGACTCGGCGTCGAGGGCGCTGGTGGCTTCGTCGAGAAGCAGCAGGGGCGCGCCTTTCAGGATGGCCCGCGCGATCGCGATGCGCTGGCGTTGCCCGCCCGAAAGGCGGGTGCCGCGCTCGCCGAGGAAAGTGCGATAGCCTTCCGGCAGGCGCTCGACGAATTCATCCACCCGCGCGGCGCGGGCCGCGGCGATGACGTCGGCGTCGCTCGCGCCGGGACGGCCGTAGCGGATGTTCTCCAGCGCCGTCGCCGAGAAGATCACCGGTTCCTGCGGGACGATCGCGATGCCACGGCGCAGGTCGTGCAGGCTCAGGTCACGGATGTCCTGACCGTTGAGGCGGATGCGTCCGCCGGTGGAATCGTAGTAGCGCAGCAGGACCTGGAACAGGCTGGTCTTGCCGGCGCCGGATGGGCCGACGAGCGCGACGCTTTCGCCGTGCGCGACCTCCAGGCAGATGTCGTCCAGGGCGCGCGCCTGCGGCCGGGCGGGGTAGCACAGGGTGAGGTGCTCGAAGCTGAGCGCGGCCTGCGCCGGAAGCCGCGGCGCCTGCGGCTCGGCGGCTTCGGGTACGGCGCTGTCGGCGTGCAGCAGTTCGAGCAGGCGCCCGGTCGCGCCGGCGGCGCGCATCACGTCGCCCCACACCTCCGCCATCGTGCCGACGCCCCCCGCAACGAGCATCGCATAGAGAACGAAGGACGCCAGCTGTCCCTGGGTCATGACGCCTTGGTGCACCTGGCGCGCGCCGACCCACAGTACGAACACGATGGTTCCCATCACTGCCGTGATGATCACCGCCGTCAGCGCCGCGCGCACGCGCGTGCGGCGAATGGCGGTGGCGAAGGCCGTGTCGGCCGCCCCCGCAAAGCGCGCCGCCTCGTAGCCTTCCTGCGTATAGGCCTGCACGGTGGGCATCGCATTGAGGATCTCGCCGGCAAGGGCCGTCGCGTCGGCGATGCGGTCCTGCGACTCGCGCGACAGCCGCTTGACCTTGCGGCCGATGGCGACGATGGGCAGCGCCAGCAGGGCCATCAGGCCGAGATTGAGCGCGAAGAGGTGAAGACTGGTGACGGCCAGCATGGCCATGCCGCCGACGAACTGGAAGAAGCTGCGCAGGCCCATCGAGATCGAGCTGCCGACGACCGCTTGGACCAGCGTGGTGTCGCCGCTGAGGCGCGACAGCACTTCGCCGGTCTGCAGGGTCTCGAAGAACTGTGGTGATTGCGACAGCACGCGGGCGTAGACGGCGGAGCGCAGGTCTGCCGTGGCGCGCTCCCCGATCCAGGTCACCGTGTAATAGCGTGCCGACACGACGAGCGCCCATGCGGCGGCGAGGCTGAACAGTGCGAGGAAATGGGCGTCCAGCCCCGGTCCGGCGACCAGGCCCTCGGCCGGACGTGCCTCCTCGCCGAAACCGAAGTCGATCAGGTCGCGGAAGGCCAGCGGCATCAGCAGGATGAGCGCCGAGCCGAGGCATAGCAGAACCAGGGCGAGGAACAGGCGCGTGCGGTAGGGGCGCAGGAAGGGCCACAGCCCCTTCAGCACGGAGAGGCGGCGGGGGCTGCTGGCGGGGAGAGCGATGTCGCGGGACATGCCCGATTATCCGCCCTGCCGCATTGCTGCGGTAACCGGCAAAGACGGATCGACGACGAGTCCGGTCGCAGGGCGGGAGCAGTGCAGCCTATCCAGCGACTGCCGCGCGTTGTGCACTGATGTTGTCCGCCTGGCGCGATACGCCTTCGGCTGCTCCCGCCCGGCGGGGCCGTCGACAGGCTTCCGGAGCCGGCGGACGTCCTCGCCGTCCTCAGAATTTCACGCTGAAACCTGCGTAGAGCGAGCGCCCCATGCCGGGAACCGGAATACCGTAGGGTGCATCCGGCCGGTTGAGCGACATGGTCGTTCCCTGGCCGATATACGCACCGCCCAGGGGCAGGTCATATTGCTTGTCGAGGGCATTCTCCAAGCCGAGGTCGATGCGGTAGTGCCGCGTGTCGTAACTGCTGCGCAGGTTGAGCAGACCATAGCCCGCCGTCTTCATTTCGTTGCGCACCCGTGAAACGTCGTTCTTGGCTCTGACCAGCACCCCTTCCACGGTATTGGTCCAGTTCCCGATGCGATGCTCGAGGGCCAGGCGGGCATTGAGCGGCATGATGTTGTAGAGATCGTCGTCAGAGCTCGTATTCCTGCCCTTCACGTAGCCGATGACCCCCTTGCCGGTGAAGCTGCCAATGCCTTCAATCTGGCCCAGGGCGGTGAAACCGGAGAGATCGAGACCATACAGGCGGGCATCCCGATTGACCAATTGCAGGTAATTGAACCGGTTTGCAGTGCAGGTCGTCCGACATTTCGCGTCGATGTAGTTATCGACTCGGGTGTAATAAGGCGTGGCCTTGACCCCCCAGCTGTTCCCGTCGGCCTGGTGCAGATCGACGGTGAAGGCGAAGGTATGGGCGACCTCCGGTTTGAGGTTTATATCGCCGACGTAGCCGTTGCCGTCATTGAGCCAGTTGTTCATGGTCATCGCCATGCCGTTCGTGGACCACGTGTAGCGCTCGTACAGGCTCGGCGAGCGGGTCTTTCGCGAGTAGCCCGCTTCATAGGTCCGGCCCGCGGCCGGTGAGTAGCGAACGAGTGCGCTCAGGTCGACATTTTCATCGTTCTTGCTGCGGTCACTGGCGTTGAAGCGGTTCGCGTCCCCGTTGTACATGGCGTTATAGCCCTGTACCGTGCCCGCATCCATTTTGACCGTGCTACTGCGAATCCCTGCCAGCGTCATCCACTCCGAGTTCCATTGCGCTTCCCATTCGGCGAAGACGTCGAAGCGGTCACGCTGTCCGTCGTTGATGTTCCAGAAATTATTGGGGGACATCATCGCGGAATTGGCGACGGGTGCCCACCAGTCGTCCAGCCGGTAGCGCTGGTATTCGCTGCCGACGCGGAGGAGGTCACGTTCGGACAGCACGATATCCGCCGAAAGCGCGGCGCCGGTGGTGCGTCCCTTGGTATCCATGGGCATGCCGGCCACGTTGTGGGCCGCTCCATACCAGTACAGCTTGTCCGGACCGAAGTCCATCTTGTGCCGGGTCGCTTCCTCATAGACACGGGCCCGCAGGGTTCCCCACCGGAAATTGCCGGTGTAGCCGAGATTGACCTGGGTGCTCTTGTTGTCGGTCATGTCCATATGCTGGTTGGGGAAACCCTGATAGGGAATGTGCTGAAATCCGACCTTCAATTCGACCAGATGATTGTCATTGCGCAGCGCGACCCCCAGCGAGTGGTTTTCCGTCTTGTAGGCGGAGGAGCCGACTTCATCGCCGTCAATCCAGTGACTGCCGTCCTTCGTCCAGGTGGCGAGCGTGCCCGGCTTGAATTCCTTTGCTGCGCGGTAATTGTCTGATTCCGCCGTCGACCCCTGGTAGCTCACGCTCAGGTTTTCACTGGCAAGCGTGGCCGAGGCATGGACGCCATGGGCATCGCCATTTGAACGATAAAATCCGCCCAATTCGCCGGAAGTCAGCAAACCATCACCGGCTTGTGCGAAGCGTGCCGTTTTCGAATTGACGATGATGACGCCGCCGATGCTGTCGCCGCCGAGGCTGACCGGGATGATTCCGGCGTAAACCCGGGCGTCCTCGACATGGGTCGGATCGATATAGGAGAGCGGCGGATTCATGTGGTTGCCGCAGGCCGAGACGAGATCCATGCCGTCCACCTTGATGCGATTGCGGTCATCGGCCAGGCCATGAACGACGGGCAGGCTGGACACGCCGCCCGCTCCCGAGAGGGCTACTCCGGGAATGTCGCGCAGCAGTTGCGCGCTATCGCTCACCAAAGACCGTTTGCCCGCCAAATCCCCGGAACCGAGGATTTCCGCGTTCGCCGGCAATGGGAGGATCCTGGCGGCCTTGATCACCACTTCGTCCATCACCTGGGGCGTTTCGGCCGCTGCCGGTGCCTCGACAAATAGTGCGGTTACAGCCAGCGCCAAGGTGCCGGGGCGGAAATGCTGCTGCATGGATTTTCCCTTCAATTGATCGGTCGCTATAGCGAACAGGCGCGCGCATTATCGTGTTCCGCATAGGCGAATGAAATGCGACCGATTGCCGCAGGGGCGCATGCGGCTGAGGGCGGGAAAAAATCCGGATCAAAAATGGAGGCAAAAAAATGGGGACAGCCCGGGATTCGATGCGAAATCCCGGCCTGCCCCCATTCGCTTCCAATACTCGCGATCAATCGGCGCGGCTGACGCCGTCGTCGCGGATAAGGTCCTTGGGCGAAATCCTTACAACAGCACGCGCTCGATGCCGCCGCTGTTCGCGCGCTGAACGTACTCGGGCATCCAGTTCTCGCCGAGCACGTGCCTGGCGATCTCGATGACGATGTAGTCCGCCTCCACTCCGCCCGCATCGTTCGCGTAGCGGTGCAGGCCTTGCAGGCAGGACGGGCAGGAGGTCAGGATCTTGACCGGATCCTTGCCGCCGTCGCGCAGCGCCGCCGCGCCCTTCTCGATCTCCTGCTGCTTGCGGAAGCGCACCTGGGTCGAGATGTCCGGGCGCGCGGCCGCGAGCGTGCCCGATTCCCCACAGCAGCGGTCGCTGAGGTCGACGCGTGTGCCCATGAGCTCGTTGGCGACCTTGATGCCCGCATGCACCTTCATCGGCGTGTGGCAGGGCTCGTGGTACATGTACTTGGTGCCCGTGATGCCTTCCAGTTTCAAGCCCTTCTCCATCAGGTACTCGTGGATGTCGAGCAGGCGGCAGCCGGGGAAGATCTTGTCGAACTGGTACTTCAGCAACTGGTCCATGCAGGTGCCGCAGGACACGATCACGGTCTTGATGTCGAGGTAGTTCAGCGTGTTGGCGACGCGGTGGAAGAGCACGCGATTGTCGGTCGTGATCTGCTGGCCCTTGTCCTCCTCGCCGGCGGCGGTCTGCGGGTAGCCGCAGCACAGGTAGCCGGGCGGCAGCACGGTCGTCGTGCCGATCTGGTACAGCATCGCCTGGGTGGCGAGACCAACCTGGCTGAAGAGGCGCTCCGAACCGCAGCCGGGGAAGTAGAACACCGCCTCGGACTCGTCGCGCTTCACCTGCGGATTGCGGATCACCGGGATGACCTTGTCGTCCTCGATGTCGAGCAGTGCGCGGCTGGTGCGCTTCGGGAGGTTGCCGGGCATGGGCTTGTTGATGAAGTGGATCACCTGCGCCTTGATCGGCGGCTTGCCGAGCGTCGCTGGCGGCTGCTTCACCTGGGACTGGATCAGGCCCAGCGACTTGCCGATGCGGTGGCCGAGGCGCTGCGCCTTGTAGCCCCATTCGAGCATGCCGGTGCGGATCAGCTTGATCGTCGCCGGGTCCTTCGCGGTGAGGAAGGCCATCGCCGCGGCCTTGCCGGGGTTGAAGCTCTTCTTGCCCTGCTTGCGGAGGAGGTTCCTCATCTTGATCGACACGTCGCCGAAGTCGATATCGACCGGGCAGGGCTTCTCGCACTTGTGGCACACCGTGCAGTGGTCGGCAACGTCCTCGAACTCGGCCCAGTGCGCGAGCGACACCCCGCGCCTCGTCTGCTCCTCGTAGAGCATCGCCTCGATCAGCAGCGAGGTGCTGAGGATCTTGTTGCGCGGGCTGTACAGCAGGTTTGCGCGCGGCACGTGGGTCGAGCACACCGGCTTGCACTTGCCGCAGCGCAGGCAGTCCTTGATGTCGTGCGCGATGTCGCCGATCTCGGTCTGCTCCATGATCAGCGATTCGTGGCCCATCAGGTTGAAGCTGGGCGTGTAGGCGTTGTCGAGGTTGCCCTTGATCGGCCCGTTGCGCATCAGCTTGCCGCGGTTGAAGCGGCCTTCCGGGTCGACCTTGTGCTTGTAGCTCCAGAAGTTCGCCATCTCCTCGTCGGTGAGATAGTCGAGCTTGGTGATGCCGATGCCGTGCTCGCCGGAGATCACGCCGTCGAGCGAGCGCGCGAGCGCCATGATGCGGTCGACCGCGCGGTTGGCGGTCTGCAGCATGTCATAGTGGTCGGAGTTCACCGGGATGTTCGTGTGCACGTTGCCGTCGCCGGCGTGCATGTGCAGCGCGACGAAGACGCGGCCGCGCAGCACTTCCTTGTGCACTTCGGCGATGCGCGCGAGCACCGGACCGAACACGACGCCGTCGAAGATCTTGTCGAGGCGCGGTTTGAGCTCGGTCTTCCACGAGGTGCGCACCGAGTAGTCCTGCAGCCGGTGGAAGAGGCGCGGGTTCGCGGCGCGGTTCGTCAGCTCGCCGGCGTGGATGCCGTACTCGCCGAACTGTGCCTCGGCTTCCGCGAGCGGCAGGTCGAGGTGGTCGAGCAGCCACTGCCAGCGGCGGCGCACGCTCGCGACATAGTCGAGCGCGGCCTGGCGGCGGTCGCCGATCAGCTCGTCGGCGGCGATGTTGGCGTCGCCCTGGTCGAGCGGCAGATCGCCCAGCAGGATTTCGGTCAGCGCGTCGCACAGTTCGAGCTTGTTCTGCGTCGACAGCTCGATGTTGATGCGCTCGATGCCGTCGCAGTAGTCGCCCATGCGCGGCAGCGGGATCACGACGTCCTCGTTCACCTTGAACGCGTTGGTGTGACGCGAGATCGCCGCGGTGCGCGAGCGGTCGAGCCAGAAGCGCTTGCGCTGTTCCGGGCTGACGGCGATGAAGCCTTCGGCCGCGCGCATGTTGCACATGCGCACGACTTCCGAGGCCGCGGCCATCACGGCGGCCTCGTCGTGGCCGACGATGTCGCCGATCAACACCATCTTCGGCCGGCCGTGGCGCTTGGCCTTGGTCGTGTAGCCGACGGCCTTCACGTAGCGTTCGTCGAGGTGCTCGAGGCCGGCGAGCTGCACGCCGAGGCGATGGCCTTCGGCGCCCGGCTTGAACCAGTCCGTGATCTCGACGATCGCCGGCACCGCTTCGCGCACTTGGCCGAAGAATTCGAGACAAACCGTGCGCGTCACCGGCGGCATCTTGTGCAGCACCCAGCGCGCGGCGACGATCAGGCCGTCCGTGCCTTCCTTCTGCACGCCCGGCACGCCGCCGAGGAACTTGTCGGTGACGTCCTTGCCCAGCCCGGTCTTGCGGCACGAGGCGCCCGGCAGCGTCAGGATCTCCTCGCCGAGCAGCGCGTAGTTCGCGGCGTCGAAGCGGCGCAGGCGGAACCGCACCGTCTCCTGCTCGTGGATCTTGCCGAAGTTGTGGTCGAGGCGCTCGACCTCCAGCCAGTTGCCGTCGGGCGTGACCATCTTCCACCACGCCAGGTTGTCGAGCGCGGTGCCCCATAGCACGGCCTTCTTGCCGCCCGCGTTCATCGCGATGTTGCCGCCGATGCACGACGCGCTGGCCGAGGTCGGGTCGACGGCGAACACGCGGCCCGCGCTGGCAGCGGCTTCGGCCACGCGCTCGGTGACCACGCCCGCGCCGGTGCGGATCGTCATGTAGGAGCGCGCCGGATTGCCGCTGCGATCGGGCAGCAGCATCTCTTCGACCTTGCCGAGATCGATGAGCTTCTCGGTGTTGATGACCACCGAGCGCGCGTCGAGCGGCACGGCGCCGCCGGTGTAGCCGGTGCCGCCGCCGCGCGGGATGATCGTGAGCCCGAGCTCGATGCAGCTCTTCACGAGCGGGGCCATCTCCTCTTCGGAGTCGGGGTACAGGACGACGAAGGGGTACTCGACGCGCCAGTCGGTGGCGTCGGTGACGTGGGAGACGCGCGCGTGGCCGTCGAAGCAGATGTTGTCGCGGCGCGTGTGGCGGACGAGCGCCTTCATCGTCTGCCGGCGCAGCGCGCCGGTTTCGTGGAAGAAGGTGGCGAAGCGATCCACTGCGCCGTGCGCCGCGGTCACGAGGCGCGCCACGTTGTCGCTGCGATCCGGATCGGCCGACGCGCTTTCCTCGCGACGCTTCTCGACCTCGCTGAGGCGATGGCGCAGAGCTTCGATCAGCGCCTGGCGGCGTTCCGGGTTCCCGAGCAGATCGTCCTGCAGGTAGGGGTTGCGCTGCACGACCCAGATGTCGCCCAGCACCTCGTACAGCATGCGCGCCGAGCGTCCGGTGACGCGTTCGTCGCGCAGCGCGTTGAGCGTCTGCCACGCATCGGCGCCGAGCAGGCGGATGACGATCTCACGGTCGGAGAACGAGGTGTAGTTATATGGAATCTCGCGCAGGCGTTGGGTCATGAGATCTTCCGGTACCGGACGGCAGTGAACCGCAAATTGTAACTTACTGCAGCGCAATATACGCGCGCTTCAAACCCTTGGACCGTGTAGGGTCTTGATTTTCCGGCGGGTTTGTCCTTCTTTCGGACAGCTCCGCACGTGAAAGTTCAGTCCTGCTGCGCACTTGCGGCAACCACGGCAATCTCGACGCGCCAGCCCGGGCGCGCGAGGCCGGCGACCTGCACGCAGGCACGCGAGGGCGCGGTGCCGGCCGGCAGCCAGGCGTCCCACACGGTGTTCATCGCGTCGTAGTCGGCCATGTCGGTGAGGTAGATCGTTGCGGAGAGCAGGCGCTCGCGGCTGCTTCCGGCGCGGGCCAGGAGAGTGTCGAGGCTGGCGAGGATCTCGCGCGTCTGCGTTGTGGCGTCGGCGTTCTCGCTGGCGGGAACCTCGACGATCCAGGCGGTGCCGTTGTGGATGACGATGTCGGAATAGCGGGCGGTGGTGCCCAGGCGCTGGATGTTCATGAGGAGTGACAGAGTGGTCAGGTGACGGAAAAGGCGATGAGGGCGTAGCGTAGCAGCTTGCCGAGTCCCATCCACAGCAGGCAGGGCAGCCAGGGCAGGCGCAGCCAGCCGGCGGCCGCGCACAGGGCGTCGCCCACGACGGGTGCCCACGAGAGCAGCAGCACTGGCGCGCCATGATGGCGCACCCAGTCGAGGCGGGTGGTGTCGGCACGTTGCGGCAGCAGGCGTGCGAGGCCCCAGGTGCTCATGCCGCCCAGGGTGTTGCCGAGCGTCGCGAGCGACAGGGCCGCCACGAGCTGCTCCGGGCGCAGGCTCAGCACGCCGGCGAGCACCAGTTCCGAGCCGCCGGGCAGCAGCGTCGCGGACAGGAAGCTCGACAGGAAAAGTGCGGCCAGCCCGGCGTCGGGGCCGGGGTCGAGCAGCGACAGGAAGCTCATCGACACCGCGAGGCCGGCATTGCCCCCAGGTGCGTCATACGATATCGACGAACACCAATTCGCGCTCGACCTCGTTGGCCGAGAAGCCGCAGCCGATGCGCCCGCTGCCGGCGAGCACCAGCTCGGCTCCCTTGATGCAGCTCTCCTTGCCGCTGTCGTCGGCGAGGAAGGTGCCGTTGGTGCTCTGGTCGATCAGCACGAAGCCGTCGCGCCGACGCTCGATGCGCGCATGCTGGCGCGAGGCGCGCGGGTCGGAGATCACGATGTCGTTGCCGAGTTCGCGTCCGAGCAGCACGACCGGGCGCGCATGGTCCACGAACAGGGTGTCCTGCCCGTGGCGCACGCGCACGCGCGGCTCGACCGGCTTGTCGGCCGGAGTCGAGGCGGCGGCCGGTTGGCGCGCGACCGCGAAGGCGGTCCAGCCAAGCCCGGCAAGCGCGGGGTTGCGGGACGCCGAAGCGGCGACGAATTGCCGTCCGGTCGCCGACAGTTGCGTGACGACCGCCTCGCTCGCGAGGGCGTGCCCCGGTTTGGCGACTTCCGCCAGGCGCGTGGCGCCGAGCTCCGCGTCGTCCGCACCGGTCCCGCAGTGCAGTCCGACGCAGATCGTCATGCGCAGGCCGCGCAGCGGCGGCAGGCTCTGCACGCGGTCGAACATCTCGCAGATGGCGAGCACCGCCGCGTCGCCACGCCGAAAGCTGGCACACGCGCGAGCGTCGGCGCGGCGCTCCACCGTGCCGCCGTGGGCTTCGATGGCGAGATCGATGCGGTGCATGCAGCGCTCCAGCGCGCGCCGCGCTTCGGCCGGCTCGAGGGCCTCGGCGATACGGTCCGCGCCGGGTATTTCGGCGACGAGGACGCAGACGTTGTTCGGCTCGGTCATGGCCGGGATTCCGTTGCTGTTGCGGGCCGGCGGGGAAGCCGCCGGGCGATGCTGAAGGAGCGGGCGCGGAGTCTGGAGATGATCGTCAATTGGTCGGTGTGACGCAAGCCGCCGGCTTGGGCGCTCAGTCCTCGTCCGTGAATTCACT